>CAYOOD010000212.1:0-2464 GCA_964405435.1 uncultured bacterium | reverse complement strand
GCGCATAAACTTCTCGCGCTGGCAGTTAAGACTGATTGGCTTTATGCTTCGCCCTGGCAGCGGGGCGAAACAAGGATAGATGTAGGGGCGATAGCATTCGCGCATAAACTTCTCGCGGCGGCAGTTAAGACTGATTGGCTTTATGCTTCGCCCTTACAGTTAAATTCATTTCTCCCACTCTCCCCCTCTCCCCCTCTCCCCCTCTCCCCCTCCTATTGCCCGATGGCGCAGAAGGCTCCCCAATACTGAGGGGAAGCGAAAGGGCGGTTTTCATCGTACAAAACCAGGCGGGCATCGATATCTTTAACTTGCTTGTCGCTGAAGCCCGACGCGCTCGCCCAGTCTAAAAATTTTTCCCGCGACACGCTTCTGAGCCAGGATACCGCGTCTTTGAGTGCCTGCGACACCGGCAGTTGGAAATCGCTGCACAGGGTTTGGTAAAATTTGATCATTAAAAAGGCGGTGGCGAAATCATCCACGCACCAGAGTGTGTTGAGCACCACGGTACTGCCGGCATACAAAAACCCGCTCGCCAATCCGATATATTCGTCGGTGGATTTCGTGCTGTCTGTCAAACCGGTTTCGCAGGCGGAGAGGGTGACGAGGCGGCAGTGGGGCAAGTCGAATTTCTCAAAGATGTATTGCAGGGTGAGGCATCTTTCGGGGATGGCTTTTCGCCCGTTGCGCAACGTAATATATCGTTTCTTTGGTTTTTCCTGATTGTCTGGTTTCTCTGATTGGGGTGGGGTTGCCTCGGCGAGGGAGTCTGCCAACCCAGGGGCACCGCCGCTACCAGAATTGGGCAAATCATCTAGGTTGGCTGTATCTGGCTTGTCTGGTTTTTCCTGATTTTCTGGTTTCTCTGGTTGCTCCAGAGAGTCTGCCAATACCAAGCCAGAGAGCAGGGGAGCGGTGAAATTAAAGGTGCCGTGGCAAGCAAAGTGGATGTAGTGGGCGAGGCGGAGAATGTCTAATTTTTGCTCGAGGGCGCTTTTGGTGGCGTCTTTTTTGGGGAGGATGTGGGTGTCGGGAGCGAAAGCCCGCTGAATCGTTTCTACCTCGATATCGGTGTAGCGCAAATCTTTGGTGGGGTTTTGGATGGCAAACAGCGGGCGAGCCTGGGCTTCTGGGCGCTGGCGCTTTTGCACCAGTTGCAGGAGCTGACAGCTCGGAGCGTAGCGGATGCCGGCGGGGAATCTATCGAGGAGGTAAGTTGTCTCTACGTCTGCGCCGGCACTGCTCTCGCCAGAGGTTGTCTGTAAAGGCAGGGCGTGAAGCGGCAATAGGTGCAAATAGCGATAGGGAATCAGTATCAACTGCCGGCAGGTTTCGGGGAGGCGGGCAATCATCGCGTCGAGGCGCAATATCTGGGAGAGGCGAGCCAGTCGCTCCTCGAGGGCGTCTTGCCAGGTTGACTCGCGGTAGTCGTCGAGATAGTCGTCTTTCCAGGATTCGAGCTGTTGCAATTCCTCGACGGTAAACTGCTCGACATGGAGGGTGTCGCGGGTGATGATAAAGGTTTGAAAACCCGAGCGGGTGATGTACCACTCCAGAATCGCGGTGTCGGCGTTTATCAATTCGCAGATTTCGCCAAAGCCGATGGGTTTGACTCGCTGGGTGAGGGTGAAATCGGCATCGATTTGTTGAATCTGGTTGAGGAGCGCGTCGAGCTGTTGCTGCGACTCGGTGAAAATTTTGCGCTGTTGCTCGACGTATTCGCGGGTGAAGGGAGCAGAGGCGCTGGGGCGCGAAAAATTCCTCGATTCGCTCTCGTCAGAGGAGGGCGAATTTTCTGGAGAGGGGGTTTGTGGAGGGGAGGGAGTGTCAGCAAACCCCGCCCCCGATTGCTCTAAAAATTGCCGCGCCGCATTCAGGCGGTTGCGCAATTCCTTTAATTGTTGTTTCTGTTGCTCCGATGCGCCTTTGGGGAAGATGTCGGCATTGGCGAACAATTCTACTAAAATGCGGGATTTGCTGCGCTCGACATATTCTAGCGCTTCCGCATCCCTGCCCAGCTCCAGGCAAACTTCTACCATACTCTGATAGAGTTTATTCCATTCTTCTGCGAGTTTTTGTTTGGCTGCATCGCCGGAGACTATCTCGCCGCGCAGGAATTCTACCGTATCGATGGCGGCAGCAAAGGCATCGCGGGCGTCGCTCAACCGTCGGGCATCTCGGCACGCTAAACCGAGGTTGAAGAGCGTTTCTGCATGGTTTTGGGGAAAAGATTCTCGGGTGTAAACTTCCAATGCTGCCCGGTAACAAGCGATCGCATTTTCTAGATTCTCAGCCCTCTCCCCAAGGATTCTGTCACTGTAGGCATTTCCCAGATTATTCTGAGTCATTGCCCAATCTTCGGGGTACGCCGTGCGGGTGCGAACTTCCAAAGCTTCCCGGTAACAAGCGATGGCATTTTCTAGATTCTCAGCCCTCTCCCCAAGGATTCTGTCACTGTAGGCAGTTC
>CAYOOD010000211.1:0-2613 GCA_964405435.1 uncultured bacterium | reverse complement strand
CCCCCTGACGTGACTGTGGAATTATTCGGCAGGGTTGCATCGGGGACGATTTGCGATCGCGATGGATGGGGAGCGAACAGCACCGATACAACCAGACAGAAAAACGGAAGGCGGATGAAATAAGAGGGTTTCATAGTGCTGAGATGACGATAGGGCGTGGGGCATGGGGCATCGGGCATCGGGCATCGGGCATCGGGCATCGGGCATCGGGCATCGGGCATAGTTAAGAAAATCAATCAAAAATAATAACAATTAATACTCAATGCCCAATTCTCAATGCCCAATTCTCAATGCCCAATTCCCAATTCCCAATTCCCAATTCTCAATGCCCAATGCCATGAGCCCAATTCCCAATGCCCAATTCCCAATGCCCAATTCCCATTAAGAATACCACCGACAAGACCTCAAAGCGACACGGCTTAACACGGTTTAACAAAAATATATTTTCCGACACGTTTTGCATGTGCGGCAGTAGGAGAGCGATTAGAAAGGGGGATAGCGAAAGCTTCACGGGCGGTGAGCGAGCAAAACGATACAAAAAACGAGCGATCGCTCACTGCAGAGGTAATTTTTCTCTCTCTCCTAAACCGACTAGCGCCAACTACAGCTTGTCAGAGCCTGCCAAGAATTCGCCACTGCAGCGTCGGCAATTAATTCTACCTGCCCGTCAGCACGAACAATCCAGCCAGTTGCTTCTTGCAGGGGCGGATTAGCAGCCATAAAAGCGCCAAAACCTGCGGGCTGCTGCCAAGTGCGATCGTTCGGCGAGCTCTCTATTTCAGAAAAATCGCGAGTATCCCGCCAAACCGTCGGAACCGACAGCACAGAAACGGGGTCTTCTGGCAAGCCGCCGCGCCCCGTCACGGTAAAGGTACTGCCAGAACTCGCCTCACAGCCAGAGAGAATCTGCTGGTTGGGGTCGGCTGGTTTGGAGGGCAAATTTAATAAAGCAGATTTGCTGGCAAAATCGGGGGTTTGAAGGTTCACCACGCCGCTGAACTCGGCACCGAGGGCAGAAGTCGCGGTAATTTGGCTGTCGGGAGACAGAAAAATCCCCTGTGCCGTAATGCTGACGCGCCCTCCCCTGCCTTCCTGCGCGTTGGCAGCGATGGTACTATTTTCCAGAGCCGCGAGGGTATCGGTATTGATAAGAATGTTGCCGCCATCCCCCGCACCCGTCGCCCGGGCGGCATAGAAAGCGGCTAGCTCCGGGGGGAGTTCGAGCGGATCTTGCGTGCCGCCCGCCGTGACGCTGATAGTGCTGTTGTTGCGTAGTTGCACAGAACGCGATCGCAAGGAAATATTTCCCCCTGCCCCGAAAGCCGTTTCTGCGATTATTCTAGCCCGATCGTCCAAGAGGATAGAATCCGCGATTACCGCCAAACTGCCGCCATTTCCCGGCGACGTATTGCTGACACTGATAATGGCTCCATCTCGAAGGATTAACTTTCCCGTTGCGATCGAGATATTTCCTCCCCTCGTTTCGATCGCGAAAGGACTGGCAACCGCCGTCAAACGACTCGGAAAAGCCAAGGTATCTGCAGTTATTCCCTGAAATTCTATCGATTCAGTTGCCGTAATTATTGCATTTCCCGGTTCCCCCGTGCCCACGCTGCTAACCGCTATAAATCCTCCATCGCGAACGCTCAAACCTTTAGTTGCCAGCCGCAGCTCTCCGGCATCGCCGTCACCGACAGTCGCGACGAACAGGGCAGTATTGAAAAGTAATGGTACGCCCTCGTTTTGCCGAATTACGAGTATGTTAGCTCCCAGTAGCTCGACAAAATCCGAAGCATTCACAGTCAGATTTCCCCCCTGCCCTGCTCCACTCGTACTGGCGCTGACAATTCCCACCGCTTTTACATTCAGGCGAGGCGTATTGATATTCAGATTGCCACCGGCTCCTAGAGAATTGAGAACTGTATAAGTCTCCAGCCGAGAGGCGCTGATATCTACCGATTGCGAAGCATTCACCCTCACGTCTCCTCCCCTCCCGGCTCCGCTAGTGTAGGTGCCGATGACTGCACTATTGACAGCACTGAATCGAGCTGCATTTATCTCGACATTTCCGCTCGCTCCCGTTCCAGACGTTACCGAAAATAAGCCCGTTGGCAGTTCAAAAACATTGCTAAAATTAGTCTTCTGCATAACTAGCGTATCTCGCGCCAAATCTCCCGTACCGATCGCCTCTACCGATTCCGAGGCATTAATATTGATATTTCCTCCCGGTTGCGCGCCCGAATTGAGCGCGTAAATCCGCGCTCCCGGCAGAATTCGCAACGTCCGCGCCTGCACACTTACAGCGCTGCTCGGCGCTCCCGAAGCCTCTACAAAAGCCCCCGCTGACAATTCCACATCGGCAAAATTTCCTACCCCCTCATATCCCAGTGCCAAACCATTTTATGCTGCCTGAATGCTGACAATTTCATTCTCTCTCACCGCTCCCAAACTAATCTGTCCCGCCGGAACCGCGATATATCCCCTCACCGTCACGTCGCCACCCAATAACCCTAAAGTTTTCCCCGGCTGCACTGACAGCCCTACCGTTTTACCGCTCGCATCAACTGCGACTGATTGATTGACGATTCGTTCTGCTTGCGCCCCCCACTGCAA
>CAYOOD010000210.1:0-2668 GCA_964405435.1 uncultured bacterium | reverse complement strand
TTCTCTTCCATACTCCTCGTCTAGCCGCTCTTTCCCCTTCCCCCCTCTCCCCCACTCAGCACTCAGCACTCAGCACTCAGCACTCAGCACTCAGCCAGCCGCGCGAAATGAACCCGCAGCCCGTCTTTCGGATGTCGCGTCGGTATTTGAATAGGCTCCAAACTTTGATCGGGGAGTAGCTCCCAGCGATAGCTCCGCAACAAGTGCGCCGCCACAATTTTCATCTCTAGTTTGGCGAAAGCGATGCCCAAACAGATGCGCGAACCGCCGCCAAATCCAATTAAGCTGAAAGGACGCTGTTTGTGTTCTTGGCGATCGGGGCTGAAGCGATCGGGGTCAAATTTTTTCGGTTCGGGGTATATCTCTGGCAGTTGGTGAGTCATCAAAATAGAATAGAGGAGCTGCCAGCCAGCGGGAATGCGATACCCGCGGAACTCGAACGGTTTCACCACGCCGCGAAAACCGCCTCCAACTGGCGGATGCAGGCGTTCGATTTCTAAGAGAATTTGTTCGAGATAGGGCATTTGACCGAGCTGTTCCAGATTCAGCGGGCCACTTTCTGCGAGTTTCAATTGTTCTTCGCGAGCGCGCTGCAAAATATCTGGGTGCCGCCCCAACTCCAGGCACAGCCAAGTGAGCATAGAAGTTGTGGTTTCGTGACCGGCAAAAAGCATCAGCATCGCCTGGGCGGTGAGTTCTTTTTGGCTCATGCCGTTGCCGTCTTCGTCGCGAGCTTGAACCAGGAGGCTGAGGGCGTCGTGGGTGGGGTTTTGCTGGCGCGATCGCACGACTGACGAGATGTGTTCTAGCAATTGGTTGCGAGCGGCGATCGCTCGGCTAAACCGCGTCCCGGGCACTGGCAGCGTGCCCAGCGAAAAAAAACCATTCGTGAGCGTCGCAAATAAGCGGCTCAGGCGGGCTGATTCCGCTCCCGGGCTCGTGCCCAGCAGCAATTCGCTGGCAATATCAAACGTCAATTGCTTGAATTCCTCGAACCAGATAAACTCTTGTTTCTCTTCCCAGCGTTTGAAATAGTTGTTCGCGATCGCCGCCATTGCCTCTGCATAGCCAGCCAGTGCGGCACCGTGAAACGCTGGCATCAACAGGCGGCGGTTGCGCTGGTGTTCTTCTCCATCTTGGACAAATAAAGACTCTCCCAGCAGAATTTTAAACGTATCTGGCCAGCCTTCCCGCCAAGAAAAACAATCTGCGTGACTGGAGAGGACGAACTCAACTGCTTCCGGCCCTATCATAAAAACAGTGGGTTTGCCCAGCAGGCTCGTTTTAAAAATCGGGCCATACTTAGCATATTGCTTTTCAGCATAATTTGGGTCGAAAATAAACTGCAAAGTTTGGCCAATTCCTGGCCAACCCATTTGACCCGGAGGCAGGCGATCGCTGTCCATAGAGAAATTCTCAATTCCAGCCCTCAGCTTATCATTCTTGTGGCGGTAAGGGAGTAAAAAAATAGAAGCCCCATATCTGAATATGGGGCTAGGACGCAGTTAGGAGGTATCTTATCAATTTCAAGTTATCCGCAGAAATACCTCCTCTGCCATTCTCTTAATAACTTCTTAAGCTCAATGTCAGGATTTCCGCAGATTTTCGGCTAATTCGACTGCAAAGGCCAAAAATTAACCCTTCTGTCTACCTAACTGTATCGACTGCTACTTTTGTGCCGGCAATTTAGCCGTATCCACATTGATAAAAGGCAGGGCACCGCCACCGCCTAACACAGTCGGAAAATGGCCATCCCATTTTTCGATCGCCTGCTTTTGCAGGATTTCCGACGTCAGATTTTCCCTGAGAAGTCGCTGCGCCTCTGCCTGCCCCTTGGCGCGGTTGACTTCGGCTTCTGCCTCTTTCATCGCCTTGAGCGCGATAAACTCAGCGCGTTTGGCATCTTGTTCGGCAATTTGTTTCGCTTCCACCGCCTCGCTGAACCGCTGCGAGAAGTGGATATTGACGAGAGAAATATCATCCACCGCGACATTATAATTCGCCAGTCGCGACGTCAACAGATCGTCAATACCGGCTTTGACTTCTCCCCGCCGGGTGATAATTTGCTCGGCTGTGTACTGCGCCATCACGGCTTTGAGCACTTCTTCAATGGCTGGGTTGATAATTCGCTGCACGATTTGCCCTTCGTTCCCCACCTGTTGAAAAACCGTGTTGGTTTTTTCCGGCACGACGTGCCAGTTTAAAGCAACGTCCGTATAAACGTCTTGCAAATCTTTCGAGGCAGCCTCGGCGGGGATTTGGTGTTTTTGCACCCGCACGCTCAGTTTTTCAACCGTGTTCACGATCGGGACAATAAAGTGCAGCCCTTCGTCGAGAACTTGCTCCTGAACCTGCCCGAATTTCAGCACCACGCCCCGTTCGCCGGCGTTGACGATCGCGAAGGGCTGAAAGACGATGAGGAGGAGCGCAAACACTCCTGCGATCGCTCCTAAAATGTAACCTGCACTGTTCGATTTCACAGTTTTTTCTCTCAATTTTTAACGCTATAGCCAACCTAAATCATTTTTACAAGTCCTGTAGGGGCGCGTCCCGCCACGCCCCGATCCGAAATGGACGAATCATTTAGACGCGCTATACGATCATTATAAGCAGATGAGCATAAATCATTGCAGTAGGGTTGTGGGAGTGCGGGATAGAAGCCCGCACC
>CAYOOD010000209.1:0-2935 GCA_964405435.1 uncultured bacterium | reverse complement strand
TGACTCCTGACTCCTGACTCCTGACTCCTGACTCCTGACTCCTGACTCCTGACTCAGCACTCAGCACTCAGCACTCAGCACTCAGCACTCAGCACTCAGCACTTTTCACTCCCCACATTCACCCCAATCGCGCCGCAAAATACAGCCGATACAAATCGTATCGAGGCGTTACTTCATTGTCATGCAGTTGCACCAACCCCATGCTGTATAATTTGAACGCGCGATCTGACGGAATTTTTACCGGTTTGTTCGCGATCGCCACTTGCCGAAATGCCGCCGCGAGTTCCGGGTGCTGCTGGAGATTCCACAAGTGCTGGCGCAAGTGATCGCTAAAAGGGCCGGCTTCTGTGGGAGCGATGTGTAAAAGTTCCTCCAGGGTGATGTTTTGACGTTCCAAGTAATCGAGCGCCGTGCGCACGAGATAGGGGTGTCCCCCGATCGCAGCGCCCAGTTGCTCGACTTGCTTGCTTGCCAATTCCAATCCGTGACGACGCGCAAAATCCTGCACTTGTTTCGGGGTAAAATCGGGCAGGGTGACAATCGTGCCCACGTTCGCGAGGGGGGAGTGATTGATATCCAGAGAGCTGTAAACTTCGGTGGAATGCACCACGACTAAGCGCAGTCGCTTCCAAATTTCGCCCCGCCGCCCGCTGCGCCTTGCGATGTCGTACCAGGCGCGCAGCAAGCGACAAAAATCTCCCGCGATCGCCGGGTGTTCAAATACCAAATCGACTTTATCGAGGGCGAGTACGAGGGGGCTGCTGCCTTCGGGAAGTAGGTATTTCTCGAAATAAACCGTCGCATTGTTATTGCAGCCGAATATATCGTCCCAATAGTCCGCCAGTCTATTGGGCAACCCCAGCAGTTGCCCGACGCTGGCGCAAAACCACTGCAAAAATTTTCGCAAGTCGGCAAAAACCGTGCTGTCTGCTAGCTCGAAACTGAGGGTAGCGGTGCGGTACTCTTGTTTGCGGGCGCGATCGATCGCGCGATCGAGCAGTGAGGTTTTGCCCATTTGCTGCGGGGCTTTGATGCGAATGAGCGCTCCCGGCTGCACGATTGCTTTGTAGCAATCCAACTCGATCGGCGGGCGATCGATATAATAAAAAGAATTCAGCGGGACTGGGCCATCTGGAAACTTGGCCTCTGCAGACGCCAGTTCTTTAATCGGGCGCGATTCGCCTCTAAATCGCTTCACTTCCCGCCAGCGCCTCTCCAGTGCCGTGCGAAAGTTCGTTTTGCTGACTTCTTCCCCCAAGGCTTCGTAAAGCAACCGCCAGAGTTTCGGGCCGGCAGTTCGCTGCAGGTAATTCGCAGTATACTTGGTAGATACTGCCATCTGTTCGTAAGTCTGATTTTGCCACGCTCCTCGAAGGATAGCCATCTCCACATCGGTCAGGTGTCGGGCTGTCCTGGCATATACTGCTTCATCTGCTACTTGGAGGGCTTCTTCGAGATTTATGCTTTTTTCTTGCATAGAGTCTATATTTTTCAGACGCTGGCGGGAGATTGCACACCTGATAGTATTATTTAGTATTATACCGAGCCCGTAGAGCTATATTTTCTCAACGCTCGTAAATTTTTCTATGGTTTGTATATATTGTATAGATAACCTTTTCCGGTTTTGAGAGAGAGCTAAGGAAAACAACGAGAAACAGCAGCCGACAAAAGGGCGACAAATACTGGCTTGTCTCACTTAAAATGGAGCTTCTCACTTTGGTTGCAGCACCGCCAAACGCTAGCCTTCCCCTGAAACTTAGACAAAATCCGGTTAATCAGTTTTGAATAATTTTTCCCTTGCTCTGCCCGAGGCGGGAGGCAGAAAAAGGATTCTGCGCCAATCGAGGGATATCCGGGCGATCGCGGAAGAGAGAGGGGAAGGAGAGGGAATGAAGAAAAGAAAGGGGTTGCGGACACTTCCTGAAAGGGCTGCGATTCGCTGTCGCTCGTGAAAAGCGCTTCACGCGCGGCGAAACAACCGACCTTTACAAGGCTCTGCCCTACAGCTCTCTCTACAGAAGGAATAGGGAGAAAATAATACTTTTTTTATCCTGAGCCATCGAGCCTCCGCGTGTAAGTCGCAAAAAGTAGGGCAGTCACGGGCAGACGCGATCGCAGCCTCCCGGCTGGCCATACCACACTAGCAGAGATTGACGTCCCGGAGGTTCATCTACCGTGCAAAGATTCTATCAGATTCCCCAAACCGCTGTGAAACCACCCGACATACTCAATGCCGACCGAAAACTGACGGACTCTGGTTTGCTGGCGATGCTGCCCGAGTTGGCCAAGGTCATGGCCGATATTGGCCAAGAAGATGCGGCGTTGTCGTTGCGGCGACTGGCTGCCACCTTCGCGGCTGAGCGGGATAGCTATTTGCAAACCGCACTTTCGTTTCTGGTGGATGTTTTGCAGGCGACTTTTGAGAGCAAAGGCGACCCGCAAACACTATATCCGCTTCTGCTGGAACATGCAGACCTCCTCGACCCTCATCTAGTGTACGTCTTGCGCCACTGGGCGATGATGAGCTTCTGCGTCGTTTCGCCGGAGGAATCCGCAACAATCGCCGGGGTGCTGGTGGATTTCGGCGGGATCGTCTGGGCGTTTCCCGAAGGCGATCGCGACGTGAATCTGGAGATCGCGATCGCTTGTTGTGAGATGGCGCTGCGGATATACAACCGCGCCGAACATCCCCGCGAATGGGCTAGCGCTGAGAATAACTTGGCGATTGCTTACAGCCTGCGCTGCATGGGCGATCGCGTCGAAAATACCCGCCGAGCTTATGCCCATTATTACCAAGCGAAACAAGTCTTTGAACGACAAAGCTTTCCCCAAGAATGGACGCCGATTTCCGCTCCTGCCATCTGCCCCGAACTCACCGAGACGATCGCGGGTTTGGAGCGATTGCTCGCCGCCACCGATTCCGGTGCCGTCTGAT
>CAYOOD010000208.1:0-3035 GCA_964405435.1 uncultured bacterium | reverse complement strand
AAAAAAACATTGATTTTGCCATTATAGCATAATTTTTAAATTTTGGAGAGGTCTAGAGCATCTCAAACCCCAGCACCTTTATCCTGAACTCGCTCTGGACTACGAGAATATCCTGGCTTCGTGTCAGAGAGAGAGCAAAAAATCCGAACCCGTCCATTGTGGCAAGAAGAAAGACGATTGGCATGACGAGCTGCTAATGGTTTCGCCTCTACAGGAAAACTGTGCAGATTTTTTTATCTATTCCGGTTCAGGAGAAATTTTGCCGAAAGACGAGCCCGAAAAGCAAGCAGCAGCGGCAACAACAATTGACAAACTGGGGCTCGATATAGATAAGCTGAGGGCGATGCGGCGGGCGGCGATTGACGGATTTTTACAGGCTGTGGAAGGGTTTTCTGACGAAGAAATACAGAAGTTTGCTCGAAGCTACGAGCAACCGGATGCTAGCGGACAATACGCGCCATTTTGCGGGGCGATCGCCTACATTTTTAAACGCTATTTTAGCGCTTGACTCTTTCTCAGGGCAGGCACCGCCGACTCGCCAGGGCGATCGCGATCGAACCTCCGACAGATTCGCTGCCGGGGAATATCTTGCTATTCTCCTACAGGTAATAACACTTATTCCTAAATCGGAGAGTAACGAGATGCCTGAAGAATACAAAGCAGAACGAACGATTTCAGCCGTTTTTAACAAGGAAGAACAATTAGATAACGTCGTGCGCCGTCTGATCGATCGCGGCGTGCCCCAAGATCGAATCTCGGTGATGGGCAAAAATTTTCAATCCAAAACTCGAATCGCAGGCTTTATAACCAAAAAAGACTTAATATTGGGAGGCTTGCGCAGCGGCGCGATTTTCGGTTCCCTATTTGGTTCGTTCTTGAGCCTGCTGACGGGGGTGGGCGTGTTGTTTATTCCTTTTGTCGGGCCAGTGGTTGCTGCCGGCCCCCTGGGAGCGCTGCTGCTGGGCGCAGCGACTGGCGCGATCGCCGGCTCTGCGGGTGCTGGTTTAGTCTCGGCACTGGCAACCCTGGGAATGCCTGAAGACAAAGCCACCGTCTATCAAACTCGCTTGGAAGCCGGTGAATTTCTAATGATGGTGGAAGTCCCCGCCAATCGATCGGGAGAATTTCAACTGCTGCTCGAAAATGCCGGCGGCGAAGAAATTTCTACTCACGAGCTGACGCTGCCCCATCCCTGCCCCGGCAAGTGCAACAGTCCCAGCGATCTGTCGCCGGAAGTGCGGGCTCACCTGTCTGAGGACGCCCAAAAGGCATTTATCGATCGCTACAATGCCACCTATGACGACACCCACGACGAAATCAAAGCCGAACAAGCGGCGTGGCGTTCCGTTCACCAGCAATATTCGGAAGACGAAAATGGCGTATTGTCTAAGCCCCTAACGCGGGTGTAGTCAATCGGCATCGCGGTAACTTTTCTTAATGTCAAAATAGACGCTAGCCTCTGGAACTTTGGTTCTGGAGGCTTGTACTATAGAGATAGTCTGTCAGGAAACAGCCAACATGCACAACAAATATATCTGTACGGTTTGCGGCTATATTTACGACCTGGAGGCAGGCGATCCAGATTCTGGCGTAGAACCGGGGACGCCGTTTGAAAATGTCCCCGACGATTGGGTATGTCCGGTTTGCGGGGCTGACAAACAGGAGTTTGAATCGATCTAATTTAGAAATGGGATATTTTTTCGGCGAACCGCAGAGGACGCAAAGGACGCAGATGAAGGAGGAGAAAGAAGATGATATCGTTCAGGAGGGTGAGTATGTGTCTGCGTTTTTTAAGTAAATGAAAAAGTTATTAATTACGGGAAGTAGCGGTTTTTTGGGATGGAATCTGTGCCAGCTAGCAAAGCAGCAATGGCAGGTTCTTGGAGTATGTTTTAAGCATTCGGTTCAGATTGAGGGCATCAGTCAGGTTTCGGCTGATTTGAGAAATTTTGAGGAACTCAGGCGCTTATTTAGGGAAATTCAACCCGATGCGGTGATTCATGCTGCTGCTCAATCTCAGCCTAATTTCTGTCAAAATTATCCGCAGGAGTCGCGGGAAATTAATGTGACTGCTTCGGTGAATATTGCGGGGCTTTGTGCGGATGATTCGATTCCGTGCGCGTTTACTTCAACGGATTTGGTTTTTGACGGGTTAAATGCTCCCTATTGCGAAACCGATGCGGTTTGTCCGGTGAGCGTTTACGGCGAACAAAAAGTTCTGGCTGAGGAAGGGATGCGCGATCGCTATCCTTTGACGGCGATTTGTCGGATGCCGTTGATGTTCGGTTATGGGGGAACGGCGGCAAAAAGTTTTATTCAACCGATGCTGCAATCTTTGCGCGAGGGAAAAGAGCTGGCGTTGTTTGTGGATGAATTCCGCACGCCTGCCAGCGGGCAAACAGCCGCTCGCGGGCTTTTGTTGGCACTGGAGAAACAAGTCAGCGGGCTGCTGCACTTGGGCGGAAAGGAACGGGTATCGCGCTACGAGTTCATGCGTTTGTTGGTGGAGGTTCTGGGGCTGAATGAAGCGAAGTTGACGACTTGCCGCCAAGAAGATGTTAAAATGGCTGCACCCAGACCGCCGGATGTTTCTCTAGACAGTTCAAAGGCGTTTGCTTTGGGATATCAGCCGCTATCTTTGCGGGAAGAATTCGAGCAGTTGCGGGGGCTAGTTTGAAGTGTGGAGTGTGGAGTATTGAGTAGTGCTGAGTGCTGAGTGCTGAGTGCTAAGTGCTGAGGGAGGAGTGAGGGTAGGGGCGTGTAGTGGAAAGTGCCCGCCCCGGAGCAAACAAGGAGAAAAGATAAAAGTGGAAAGTGTCCGAAAAAAAGACCTGCGAGTGGCGGTAATTGGTGGGGGTGCGGCGGGATTCTTTGGGGCGATCGCAACGGCTGAAACGCATCCCAATGTCCGCGTTATTCTATTAGAAGCCGGTCGGCAACCGCTGGAGAAAGTTCGCATTTCTGGGGGAGGGCGTTGCAATGTCATACCAAGTTGGCTAACTTAGTATTGTTACATTTTTTTATATATCCCGGAG
>CAYOOD010000207.1:0-3174 GCA_964405435.1 uncultured bacterium | reverse complement strand
CTCCGGGATATATAAAAAAATGTAACAATACTAAGTTAGCCAACTTGGTATTACATGATCGAGCCCTTCGATCCGGAAATCCTGAAATCCAAAGTAGCAGTTTTTGTTGACCTGTTCAAAAAAACCGCAGAAGTCAAGCGACAAGCGGCACAACTAACCGCAGTGAATGCAGAACTCAGAGAAAGCGAACATCGTTTTCGCTCTCTGAGCGCTTGTTCGCCAGTGGGGATTTTCTTGACAGATATTCGAGGAGAGTGTACCTACACCAACCCGCGCTTTCAAGAGATATTTAGCTTGACGCTAGAGCAGTGTCTGGGCAACGGTTGGTGGCGATCGCTGCACCCAGAAAATCGCGATCGCGTCATAGCAGAGTGGTCCGCCGCCACTCGTTCGGGGCTGAAATACTCTGACGAATTTTGCTTGCTAGTCAAAGATACTTCTGCCGGAAACACGCGACTCTTGCGAGAAGGCAACCCCTCCTTGCCAGCAGAAATCACGCGCTGGGTACATCTGAGATCGGCTCCTTTAATCTCCGATCGCGGCGAACCGATCGGGCAAGTCGGAACAGTAGAAGACATTACCCGCCGCAAGCAAGCTGAGGCAGAAATTTACAGCCTGAATGCGGACTTGGAAAAACGAGTCATCGAACGAACTGCCCAGTTAGAAGCAGCCAACCAACAGAAAGATGAAGTGCTGCAGCGCGAACAAGCAGCGCGGGCGCGCGCGGAAGCTGCGGAACAGCGATTTCGCGATTTAATCAACGGGTTGGGACATGCTATCTTTTGGGAAGCCGATGCAACCACCCTTCAGTTTACTTTTGCCAGTCAGAGCGCTGAGTCAATCCTGGGCTATCCCCTGTCTAAGTGGACGGACGAAACTGATTTCTGGATTGAGATTCTCCATCCCGACGACCGGCAAAAAACAGTAGATTTTTTTCGCGAACAAACGATTCAAGGCAGAGATTGCGAGTTTGAATTTCGGTGCATCGCCGCAAACCAACAAGTGCTGTGGCTGCGAAATAAAGCCTATATTGTTCGGGATAGTCGAGGAGCCGTACAGAAGCTGCGCGGTTTGATGACAGACATCACCCAAGCCAAACAAGCTGACGATGCCCTCAAAGAACGGGCGGAGGAATTAGCGTCTTTAACCGATGCCCTCCAGAAGACCAACTGGGTGCTGGAGAAGCGCAACGAGGAACTCGATCGGTTTGCTTATGTGATATCCCACGACTTGAAAGCGCCCCTGCGGGCGATCGCCAACCTGTCTCAGTGGCTCGAAGAAGACCTCGGCGACCGGCTCGCGGCAGAAACCCAACACCAAATGAACTTGCTGCGAAATCGCGTCTTTCGCATGGAGAAGCTCATCGACGGGTTGCTGCAATATTCTCGCGCCGGACGAGTGCAAGTAGAAATGGAAACGATTAAGATCGAGAGTTTGCTCCACGAGGTCGTCGATTCCCTAGCTCCCTCGCCCGATGTCGCGATTGAAATTGTTCCGGACATGCCGACATTTACGGGAGCGCGTCTTTTATTATTTCAAGTGTTTTCTAATTTGATTGGCAATGCGATCAAGCACCGCGTTCGTTCGGACGTGTGGATTAAAATTTCTGCCGAAAAACGGGATAAATTTTACGAATTTTCTGTAGCGGATAACGGCCCCGGTATTGCCCCGCAATATCACGAAAAAGTCTTTGTAATTTTCCAAACCCTTCAATCGCGTTCTTCCCTGCGGGACAGCCACAATTCTGCCGGATCGGGCTGCGAAGGATCTGCGCGCTCTGACAATACCGGCATCGGGCTGTCTTTGGTTAAGAAAATTGTTGAAAGCGAGGGAGGAACTGTTGTTTTAGACTCGCAAGAGGGTCGCGGAACTACCGTTCGCTTTACTTGGCCAATCTCAAGCTAGAAACCGGATGGCTGGAAGAAACCCGGTTTCTGTCAGGTCGAGCCCTGAATACATGGCCAAAGAGAGGGCGACTGTCCGACAGTGCCTGTGAAAATATTTTGGCGCGTTAATGAAAAGGGAGACGCTAAATATAGAGGTTTAACTCAGAGCGTTGCCTACATCTATAGGAACGTTTGGGGGGCACCGAGACGCGATCGCCGCAACTGCTTGTCCGACAAGGCTTGCCAGCCGCGATCCCCGCGATCGAAGAAAAGTTTTCTCGCACCTGCCAAATTGGCTAAGAGCGGATTAGCATATAGGCGTGAGAGATCTGTTTTATCCCCTGAAGTCCTTAGAAGAAGGCCACTGGTTCAAACTCATCTGCGGAGCTAGCTACCAGCACCTCCCAGCCGTTCGGAACCTGACACTGGCCTACACACTAGCCGGGGCCGACTGCATCGACGTGGCAGCAGACCCAGCGGTAATTGCGGCTGCTTTAGAAGCGATCGAGACAGCGGGCGAACTGGCAGAGCCCGCCAAAGAGCAGGGGTACGGAATATCTCGGCGTCCGTGGTTGATGGTCAGCTTGAATGATGGGGAAGATCCCCACTTTCGCAAAGCAGAATTTAATCCCACTGCTTGCCCGCCGGACTGCCCCCGTCCCTGCGAGAGTATTTGTCCAGCAAGCGCAATTGTTTTCGGACGGAAGGGAGACGGGTTTTCAGGAGTAATAGACCAACGCTGCTACGGTTGCGGTCGGTGCGTGCCGGTCTGTCCGATTCAGCAGGTGGTGACGCGCTCCTATGTTTGCGCGCCCGCTGCGATCGCTCCGGCGATATTGGCGGACGGTGCAGACGCGATCGAAATCCACACCCAAGTCGGGCATCTGGAGGATTTCAAGCGGCTGTGGGGCGCGATCGCGCCGCAGGTAGGCCATTTAAAACTCTTGGCCATTAGCTGCCCCGACGGCAAAGACTTGCTCGAGTACCTCTGGGCTCTGTACGAGCTGATATCTCCCCTGCCCTGCCCCCTAATTTGGCAAACGGACGGACGTCCCATGAGCGGCGATATTGGCGACGGCACCACCAGAGCCGCAGTCAAACTCGGCGAGAAAGTGCTCTCGGCTGGACTGCCCGGATATGTGCAGCTCGCTGGCGGCACCAACGGCTACACCGCAGCCAAGCTAAAAGCCTGTGGATTGCTCAACACAGCGCGGGAGCACGGGAGAAAGGAAGAACTTCTCCCCCCGCCCCCAACCCCAAAGGGGACCCCTTGCCCCCCCTCTCCCCC
>CAYOOD010000206.1:0-3219 GCA_964405435.1 uncultured bacterium | reverse complement strand
TCCTGATGTTTTTCTCTAATAGTATAATACTATCTTAGCCAACTTAGTATGAGTTGGGACGCGAGGTGCCATTTTCCTGCAACGCCCTCAGAGGAGCGATCGCGCGCCCAAAATAATCTCCCCCTCGACAGACACACAGCCCCTAGTTGCATGGGTTATCGTGTAGGCAGCTTTGCCATATTGAGGATAAACGCCTGTGGTTCCCTTACGCGATGACAATCCGACGCGAATCACCCCCTATGTCACTTACGGGCTGATTGCCGTCAATATAATAGTGTTTCTCTACGAACTGAGCTTGCAGCAACCGGGGCAGATCGAGCGGTTTTTCCAAATTTGGGCAGTCGTTCCCAGAGATCTGACTGCTAGCTTTCAGGGGCAAGTCGCCTCCCCATTTCCAGAATGGATGACCTTGATTACCTCCCAATTCTTGCACGGCGGTTTTTTGCACGTTGCCGGCAATATGCTGTTTCTCTGGATTTTTGGCAACAACGTCGAAGAGTGCCTCGGACACGTCAAATATATCATTTTTTACCTCACCTGCGGCGTACTGGCAGCGCTGACGCAGTGGTATTTCGCTCCGGCTTCTCCCGTTCCATCTCTAGGCGCTTCGGGCGCGATCGCCGGCGTCATGGGAGCCTACATCTTGCGCTTTCCCACCGCAGAAATCATCACCTTGATTCCCCTCGGTTTCTTCACCACCCTCGCGCGCATCCCCGCTTTCTTCTTTCTCGGTTTTTGGTTCGTGCAGCAAGCCTTTAATGGCGTCGCCAGCATCGGCACCGCCGACATCGGCATGACGGGCGGTGTTGCCTATTGGGCTCACGCTGGCGGCTTTGTTTTCGGCGCTATCCTAGCACCCCTCCTGGGTTTATTCAACAACTCTGCGCGATAAAATCACCGCGCCCGCCCATCTCCCAATCCCCCAATCCCGGCATTTTCTAAAATCGCCTGCCAGCCCGCGCCTCTGGGTGGGGTGCCTGCAAAGGTTTGACAGACTCCGGCACCTTTTCGGGTGGCGGAGGCGGCATGTAATCAACCGACTCTGATACGGGAACTGGGCTGTAAACCTCCAGAGAAATGTCAGCGCCGTTGACGATCGCTCCCAAAATTGGCACCTCTTCTTCCAGCAGCGGATCGATATATTCCGCTATCATCCCCGGTTGCGAGTACAGCGGGCGCGTGACGATAACTATCCCGTCGGTATTCTTTTCGAGCAGGAGCGCGTCATTGCCGGCATTGAGCGGCGGCGCGTCGAGAATTACGAAGTCAAAGCGCCCCCGCGCCTCATCCAACAGGCGCTGCATTTCGCTCGATTCCAGAATCGCACCGGGCTGTCGCAGAGGTCCCGGCGACGCTACCACATACAGGTTTTCTATTTCCGGAACTAAGCGGATGCAGTTGTTGGGCTGTCCGTAATAGCGCAGGGGTTCGATCGCATTTTCCGGATCGACTGCCACTTTCAAACACTTCACCTGCGAGGGCGATCGCAAATCTGCCTCGATCAGCAGCGTCCGCTTGCCCGCCAGCGCCGAGGCGATCGCCAAATTATAAGCCACAAACGTCTTGCCTTCACCAGAACTCGTACTCGCGAGCAACAACACCTTCAGCGGTTTTTCTCCAGCGCGGCGCAGCGTCGTTCGCAGCCGTTCGCACGCCTCCAAATAAGCCGCATCCCGACTCGCGATCGTCAGCATATCCGATCGCTCCGGTTCAAAAGAAGCCAGCGGCAAAACCCCCAGCAGCGGCAAATCCCGTTCCTGTAGCGCCGAGCGCACCTCCTCGAGAGTGTAAAATTTTCCTTCCAGCAAAGACAGCAAGAAAATCAGAACGCCGCCCGCTCCCAACCCCGCCACTGCTCCAGCCGCCAACACCAGCGCCACCTTCGGGTTAGGCTTCTTCTCATTCCACACTTGTATTGGTTGCGGCGCAATACTCACGCTGCTGACGATTTCTGCCTCTGCTGCTTTCGCATCCCCCAGCGCCGTCTGCATCTTATCGTAAAGAGCTTTTTTCAGCTCTACCTGCTTTTCCCGGCGGCTGCGTTCGAGCTGTTTGTTGGGAATACTCCCGTACTCGCGCCTGAGCTCTTGTTCCGCCCGCGCCGACATCTGCAATTGTTGCTGCAGCCTATCTCGATCCGTCTGCAAAGTCATCAGGTTGCCAGCCTGTTGCTGGCGTGCCAGATCTAAACTGCTGTTTTGGCGGATTTGCGCGCCGCTCAGTACCTGCTCGGCTCCCCGATTCCTGCCAATCACCTCAGCCGCTCGCTGCTGCAACAACAAATCGAGCGCTTGCAGCTTATTGCTCAGTTCCACCATTGTCGGGTGATCCTGACGCAGCTCTTGCCTCAAAACCTGCATTTGCGTCTCGTTTTGATAAATCTGCCCTCGCAAGTCGGCAATAATCGGATCGGCGCTCAGAGACGTGGCGATATAAGCCTGTTCTGGCGTCATTCCCAGCCGTGCCGACAAACTGCGGATTTGCGCGTCTAACCCTTCTATCTGCATTCGCAACTGCCGCTGATAGTTTTGGCTGTCAGCAATCGCGGCAGGCAGCGCCCCGATTCTCGCCATACTCAGAGCCGCCCCTTCTACGCGATCGAACTGCTCTAATTCTTGTTCGGCGGCTTTGAGTTCTGCCTCAATTTGGGGCGATCGCTTGTTAATTTCTTCAATAATCGCTCGCACGCGCAAGCTATTGAGCATTTGGCTGTAATTCACCATTGCCTTCAGCAGCGCTGTAGCTGTGACTTTTGCTTTTGCCTCGTCCGGCGATCTATATTGCAGTTTAATTAACGGCGGTTTTCCCTGTTCGGGCATCTCGATGCGCAGGTTATCGTTAATCGTTCCCGGATCTTCCTTCACTTCCGCCGCCACGGCTTTAATAATATCTGAGGAGCGCAAAAATTCTTCTGTAATCGCCGATCCTTGCTCCTGCGTCTGAGGGCCGGTAGTAGAAAATACCACCAAAGGCCGATTCGGTGACAAGAAACCTTCTGCGACAAATCTGTCAGCCGGCTCTGGCTTGATTGTGGTATAAACTCCCGCAGCCGCACACGCCATTACAAACGTTGCAAATCCAAACCACTTATATTTTCCGACAGCGATTAAATAGCGTTTAACAATAGGTAGTGTCATGGCTGGCTCCGGATTTCAATGCTGAGTTCTGAGTGCTGAGTGCTGAGTGCTGAGTGCTGAGTGCTGAGTGCTGAGTGCTGAG
>CAYOOD010000205.1:0-3465 GCA_964405435.1 uncultured bacterium | reverse complement strand
CTCCGGGATATATAAAAAAATGTAACAATACTAAGTTAGCCAACTTGGTATTACAAGGATTTCAGAGGGTGCTGGTTGTGTAGTAAAACTCTATTGGTGTAAGAAAATGATGACAGCGGATCTAGTTCAAAAAGTCAGCCAAGAGACAGACTTGGACAAACTGAGAGAGATAACTCGCGGAATCCTGGGAGAACCCTGTTGGGAAGCTAGGCTGAGCTATGGAGATGAAGTGCGCCTTCATATCGGCGATAAAATTCCTTACTTGCATAAAAAATTGGCAGGTAAGTATAAAGGCTCGTGGATATTGGGGACGCGCGGCACGGAATGGAAGCTGGAATCTCCCAGCGGAATTATAACGACTTCGGCGGAAGAGCCAGAAGTTTTCAAGCAAAAGGTTAAGGTGGTAGAAGGCACTACAATAACAGCGTTTGAGAGCAGCTACCCGGATTTGGTGCTGACAGTGGGATTCAGCAATGGCTGTAAATTATTGGTATTCCCAGATTTGGCGGATGATTTTGATTTATCCTATTGGGAATTGTTCACGCCTCATAACATGCTGCTGACGCTTGAACCGGGGGGAATCTGGACTTATACGCGATCGGATGTACCGATGGGAGTTCAACCGACTTTGCAGGGATGAAAAAAATTCAGCTCCCAGGTTGAAACCTGGGGCTACACGAACAAAGCCCGCCTGCGCGGGCTAGTGGTTGGGTTGGTTTGATTTAACCTTTTCGGTTTACCAATTCTGTTGTTTCTAGGGTAGCGGTTTTGCGGGCGGGAAAGGTGCAGCCGGTGAAGAGGGCGAGAGAAAGTGCGATCGCCCACAGTATGAATAAGGCTCCTTTGGGGCGAATTGTACGGGTTTCGCGAGTGTGGCGCTGCTGTTCGCGATCGTCACTTATCCAGTCTAAAATTAGGCAGCATACGCTCAACCAGAAGCCCAGAGAAGAATCAATCCAAAATCCGATGGCGTTCGGAATAAAGCACTCGGCTAGCATCCAGATTTTCTTGGGAAGTCTGGGCGGTTTGATTTCAAAAGAGGGCGACTGCGGCGAAACTTCTTTGGGGGCTTGGTGCAAACCAGTCATCGTTTTATCCTCGATCGCGTTTCTACTTCCCATTAAATCGAGCGATAAAATTGCTGTAAATTACTTTTATATAAGCCGAATTAAAGGGGAAACAAGCAGATATAGAAGTAAATAAAAATAACTGCAAATAGCTTTAAATAACAAAAAATAAAAGCAAATTACGAGAAATAATCCGAAATAGCGCTAAATAAAAGATGTGATTTTTGTTGCACAAACATTCACGGGGATGCTAGGCTCTAAATATAGAAGCTTTGCGGAACGGCGCGGGTTTGGGTTCGCAGCCAGCGGGTTACAAATTGTATCGTTAATAACTGACTGGGCGGCGCGGCGTTCTACAATAGGAAAGCAGGAGGGATGAGAAGATGCTGATAGATACACAAGAAAAACCCAAAGTCAACAGCCTGCAACAAAAATTTATAGAAGAGTTGACGGAGGAGCTTTTTTCCGGGAGTCAAGCCTCGGAGCCGCAAAAACTATGCTTTCAGTTGCGATTTAATCCTCAAAACTGGAATAAAAAATCCAGCACAATCGCCGAGGAGATTAGTAAGCGGCTCAATGGCGGCTTTCGTGAAGGTTCGATCGCGCCTACGGTGTCGGAAGTGGTGAAAAAGCTGAAGGAGAAATTTGAAGCGCGGATGCGAGAGGATGGGGTAGCCGTGGATTTGCTGGAATTGAAGAATCGCGGCAAGCGGAGAGACGATAAATCGCCGTGGCGAATTGTTTACAATTGGCTGTGGAATGTGGAGTTTCCCCGGCGCGGGTGGGATCTGTCAAAAAAGAGCGGGATTTGCGCGAAGGAAGAATTGCAGATGATGGCGAGCGGCACGAGCGGAATCGTTCGTCGCGATGTAAAAATAGATATTCCCAAAGTTGGCGAGAACGCCATCCAGAAAGAAGAAAAATATCTGCTGCAAGTAGATTTAAAGCAGGCGGGATATTTGCTGCTGATTAATCAGGGTACGAGCGGCACCAAATATCTCTGGTGCCCCTCAAAAGTGTACGCGCCCTTGGCTGAAATGGGGGCAACGGCACCGATATATTTACCGCAACAGAAAGCGCTCGTAACAACGCCTATTACTTTCGATGCAGTGGGGAAAGAGTTTTTTCTGGCAATTGTCACTGAGCAACCAGTAAACTTGTCGTGGGTGCGCCCCGATTCCAATCCCGAAGACGAGTGGGTGATAAACGAGGAGCGCCTGCGCGAAGTATTCCGGCAATTGGCGCAGCAGCCGACTTGTCAGGTATTTTACAAAACCTTCGCGGTGATAGAGCGCCTAAATCCTTCGTGAAGGCTTAGAAACCCGGCTTCTTCAAGAAGCCGGGTTTCTGAACCCCCGTCGCGTCGCCGTCTCTCGATATCGGGTGAAAGTCAACTTTCCACAGCAGCAAGTTTTGGTGTATCCTCAATTAAAGGCGCGAGATCGATGCCCTTCCACTCCTTAAAAAGTTCGCAGATGACTTCAGGAGTCCAATTCTCACCTCTGAAAAATTTAAAGTTTTTAGTATGAACGTTCAGGAAAAAGTGCAAAAAATTGCAGTGGTCTTTAACCCCGAAACCGAGTTCACAATCAACCCTCCAATTGTCTACACTTGCGGCGTAATCAGTAACCGCTGCCAGCGCCGGCTTTATTTCCGCGCTGTACTGTTTGCACAGGTGCAGTAAATCGAGAGGCTCTCCAGCGATTTCACAGAAAAGCTGGATGGCTTCAAAGGGAATCGTTGATTTTTTGCACTGTACCGTCACTAGAAATTTACAAAGTTCTAGAGCTTGGAGGAATTTTTCTTCGGATGACTTATTCATTCTTCAATCTCCTGTTCGAGAACATTATAGTCTAAAAAAATACTGGAGAACGTGATGTTAGAGCAAATCAGGGCTCAAATTGTTTCGCTAAATAACAAGGCACTGGCAGCCCAAGAACAGGGGCAGTACGAGCAGGGAATTCACTTCGCCCAACAAGCCTGCAAGCTAGGAAAAACTTACTTTGGTGCCAACCATCGCGACTATGCCGCTCTCCTGAATAACTTGGCTATGCTGTACGAGTCAATGGGGCGGTTTGCGGAAGCCGAACCCCTGTATCTGGAAGACAAGGAGATTTGTAGAGTGCAGTTGGGCACCCAGCATCCCGACTATGCCACGAGCTTGAATAATTTGGCTATGCTGTACTATGCAATGGGGCGGTTTGCGGAAGCCGAACCCCTGTATCTGGAAGCCAAGGAGATTTGTAGAGTGCAGTTGGGCACCCAGCATCCCGACTATGCCACGAGCTTGAATAATTTGGCTATGCTGTACTATGCAATGGGGCGGTTTGCGGAAGCCGAACCCCTGTATCTGGAAGCCAAGGAGATTAGAAGAGTGCAGTTGGGCACCCAGCATCCC
>CAYOOD010000204.1:0-3485 GCA_964405435.1 uncultured bacterium | reverse complement strand
GATGTTTTTCTCTAATAGTATAATACTATCTTAGCCAACTTAGTATTAGAAGCGCTGATGACAGAGTTTAAAAAGCCGTTAGAGCCCGAATTGCCGGAAATTGCCAGCGCTCCCCATCACTTGCACGAGCTGTTTGAAGAGGCTGTCGTCGAGGTGAATAAATCCAAGTCTCAGCCGAAAGGAAAGAAGAAGGCAGCGAAAGGTTTTCAGCGAGTAACCTAACCCCCCTACCCCCTTCCCTACGAGGGAAGGGGGGAAGTTGATTGGATGCGTTAAGCCGGAAGTTCAGAAACCCGGTTTCTTCAAGAAACCGGGTTTCTAGCCGTCACAGCCGTTCACAAATCAAATAGAACCTTGCAGGATTTACCTAAATAGGGTATTGATCGGTAAAGACCTGAAAATAAATATAGACTCGCCTTATGACAGACTCTATCCCTTTGCGCGATCGCTATCTCGCTTTAATCGACCAAATTGTAGAAACAACCCTGAAAGGGAACATCCGCTCTAAGGAGCAAGTGTATCAGATGCTCGTGCAAGGCATCAGCACGGGCACGGGGGAAATGTTCGATCGCTGTTTGGAGGAGCGAGTCAGCGCTACCCAATCGCAGCTTCAGACAGAACGGGATGAGATGAAAAAAGCGAAGGCGAATCGCATTTCCAGAGCTCTGCAAACGATTCAGGGGGAATGGCAGCGCTGGGAAAAGGAAAATCGAGTCGCTGGCGCGATCGCATCTGCTGTCAGTCAAATTGTCACGCCCCCAAATGGCGATCGCCTTTCCGCTTTTTTGCGGGCGATCGATCCCAACCAACCCCAACCCCTCACCCTCGAACAATTGCAGCAACTCGCCAAAACTTTACACCAACAAATGCTGCAAACTTCCAATCCCGAATTAGAGCGAGATTTGCAGCAATTGCTCGCCGGCATTGCCAAAGGATTGGAATCTTGGCAGCGGCTTGAAGGCGATTTGGTAAGTTGGATGTACGAGCGGCGGCAGTTGGGATTTGAAGGCGTGCCCGGGCAAAGTGGTCCTTGGGCGCTGTGGGCAAAAAAAGTCAACAGTGCATTCCCGCAAGCGCTGTTTAACGCCCTTTCTCTGAATCAATCCATCCCCGATTTGGTTTCGCGTCACGATACTCTAGAAGTCTCTAATTTAGTCGAGCTGGCGGTAGTTTTGCAGTGCTTGCAGCGCGGGTTAATTGCGTGGTTCGACAAGCTCGTTTATGATTCCAATGTCGGGGCGAAGCTGTCAATTTCTACTTTTCTAACTTTTGCCGTGATTTGGTCGCTGCTGGCAACGAGCTTTAATCAAGCTGCCAGTTTCAATTCTACCACGCGCGATCGCCTCGTCAATGCCTGTTTTCAAATCACCCTGCAAATTCTCCGCACGTTCTCGCAGCGCGATTATTTTCCCCTGTACGGCGGTATTTTTGCTTCTTTTTCGGGCAGCTACCTGCGCAACGCGATCGAATACCTCAACGAACCGCTGCGGCGCGTCGAGGGCACTCAGGAAAAGGCTCGCATTCTCACCCTGCTCGCCTATTCGCAGCGCGTTGTCGGGCAATTTGAGCAGGCGATTTCTTTCCACGAGCAAGCTTTGGAGATTGCCCGCACTGCAGGCGATCGCGCTTGCGAAATTGCCAACCTCAACCACCTCAGCCGCACTTATCTCGATCGCAAAAATTATGCCGAGGCAATTAATTACAGCCAGCGGGCGTTAATTCTCTCCCGCCAAACAGGCGATCGCTTGGGCGAAGCAAACGCCCTGGCAAATTACGGTTACAGCGAAGTGCTGCAAGCCAAGGAGCAAATGCAGGTAGAACCGGAGGTTTATGAAATGGCGATTAATTACTTAGAACAAGGGCTGCAACTATCGGAACGAGTAGGCGAACGTCAGAGTCAATCCCTGTGTTATACTAGCCTCGGAATCGCCTGCATTTTCTTAGAAAGACCTCAAGAAGCCCTGCAATATTTAGCAAAAGGATTGGAATCCGCCCAGTATTCCGGAGACTTGTACTTGCAGGGGCTCAATTTTGCCTACATTGCCCAAGCCTATTATAGCGCAAGCATTTTGCAGAAAGCCGTTTGTTACGGAAGTTTGGGCATGTATATTTTAGAGCAAATAGGGGCTAGCGAGTGGCGTCAGCCGGCAGGATTGCTGACGATTTTGCAGGGGCAGTGGGGAGAAAGTTTTCAGGTAGCGTTGAAGCAGTCGCGCCAAGAAATTATTTCTTTTATCGGCGTTGACGGCTACGATCACATCCCGCAATTGCTGGAAAATTACCAGCGATCGCTACAGTAAAATAGGGTAGGTTGGGCGGATTCGTGTACGAAACCCAACCTACTATTTTAATGCGCTTCGGCTGGAACATTCGGGGGATCGGTGAGCTGCCCGTCTTCCATGTGAATGATGCGATCGGCAACATCTAAAATGCGGTTATCGTGCGTTACCATTAAAATTGTACAGCCTTGATTTTTTGCTAATTTTTGCATCAAATTTACCACATCTCGCCCCGATTTGCTGTCGAGAGCGGCGGTAGGTTCGTCGGCGAGGACTATTTTGGGATGGCTGACGAGCGCGCGAGCGATCGCAACCCGCTGTTTTTGCCCTCCGGATAAATCATCGGGATAGTAATTGGCGCGATGCCCCAATCCCACTAATTCCAGCATTTCCGCCGCCTTTTGGAGCATTTCCGGTACGGAATATTCCTCGTGCAATTCCAGCCCCATTTTCACATTTTGCAAAGCCGTAAGGCTTTTGTGAAGGTTGTGCGCTTGGAAAATATAGCCGATGCTGCGCCGCGCCTCCACGAGCATTTTTTGCGACGCTTCGCACATTTCTCTGCCCAGCACGAGCAAGCTGCCCTCATGCGCCGCCCGCAGCCCGCCAATTAAGGTTAAAAGTGTTGTTTTTCCCGAACCAGATGGGCCAGTTAATAGGACAATTTCACCCGCATTAATCTCCAAAGTAATGTCAAATAAGGCTTGTTTTCTCAGTTGCCCTTGCCCGAAGTAGTGATTCAGATTTTTAATCGTAATAACAGCTTCTTTCATATTCCCTAGTTCTTCCTGCATAATTCTTGCAATGCCCCATGCCCAATTCCCAATTACCAATTCCCAATTAAAACATATCCGCCGGATCGGCTCCTTGCAGCTTTCGCGTCGCGATCGCACCTGAAATCATGCACATGGCAAAAGTCAACACCAGCACAAATAAAGCCCTGCCAACCGTCATATACAGGGGCAAATTTGTCGCCTTGCGCGTCAAACTATACAATCCGACTGACACAGCAACCCCGGGCATAAATCCGATCAGCGCCAAAATTGCAGCTTCCTCAAATACAACCCCCAAAAAATAAAGGTGTTTGTAACCCATTGCCTTAAAAGTCGCGTATTCGCCAAGATGATCGTTTACGTCGGTGGATAGCACTTGATAATACCAAGTTGGCTAACTTAGTATTGTTACATTTTTTTATATATCCCGGAG
>CAYOOD010000203.1:0-3636 GCA_964405435.1 uncultured bacterium | reverse complement strand
CCCCACTCCCCTTCTCCCCCTCCCCTCCGCCCCGTTGACTTCATGCCAGCCTGCGGGCGAGTCATTTCCAAACCCGGATACAGCACCTTTGCCGAAGCCGCGCGAATGGGCGTCCCCCTCGTATCCCTGACGCGAGAAGACTTCGCCGAAGCGCCCGTCTTGCTAGAAGGAATCCAAAATCACTCCCACCATCAAATCATCACGTCAGCCGAATTTTTCCAGGGAAATTGGGATTTCCTGCATCGAGAACTGCAAGCGCCGCGCCAGTCGCAACCCTTAGCAAAAGATGGCAATGAAGCGATCGCTCGGGCTGTAGTTAATTATTTTCAAAATAGCCGTTCGTAGTCAGGGCTTCAGCCCCCGACTCTAGAGTTTGACGTTCGTAGTCAGGGCTTCAGCCCCCGACTCTAGAGTTTGAGGGCTTCAGCCCTCATTACAAACGTTCGCTTTTTTTCTCCCCCTTCCTGCTCTCCTCTTCCCCCTCTCTTTTCTCTGCGTTCTCTCCGCCTTTGCGGTTAAAAAATCCCATTACTCGTCAAACTGCACCCGAAACGTTTGCCGCCCTACCGTCACGCGATCGCCTGCTACCAACTTTCGCCCTCGGCGCGTTTCGATCGCTCCATTTACCTTGACTTCCCCATCCTGAACCATCAGTTTAGCTTGTCCGCCCGTCTGCGCTATCCCGACATACTTCAAAAACTGGTCGAGTTTAATTGTATCTTCAGTTGTTTCCATACTCCCCGCCTTACCGCGCTCTAATCTAATTGTAAAGAATTAACGCCTAGAATTGCCCGGTTGATATACGGCACCCACCGAGCGATCGCTCTCAATCTCTACTACTAAATCTACTCCTTCCCCCTTCTCCACGAGCGGTTTAATAAATAACTCTGGGTGCAGCGCCTTCCAGAAATAATTGACAAATTGCTCGATTTCTGCATCGCTCATCCCGGATTTGCCCGCCGCCCGCATTTGCTGCTCTGCCTGCTTGCGCCACTGCACCGACAGGCGATAGTCCGCTGGATGCAGCACCATTAACCGATCTAAGCGCTCCCACAGCGGCAAATAATCGGGCAATTTCGCATTCATGTCGCGAGCGAATTGTCGATCTTCGGGGGTGACAATCGGCGCGGGCGCTGTGTCGAAAGCAGCAGGCGCGATCGGGCGCGCTCCGACAAACCAACCCTCAAATAAGATAATATCGGCGTTTTCGATGAGTTCTGGCTCGGTTCTGTCGCCCGCACCGTTCCAAGCAGACTTGTCAAATCGGGGAAGGGCAACCGGTTTGCCGTCGGGATGGCGCAACTGCTCCAAGACTTCTATGCCCAAATCGACATCGTGGGTGCCGGGAGGTCCCCGCCAAATCAATCGGGGGTCTTCTTCTGCAAGGCGCAGCCGATCGCGATAGGTTTTGTACAAGTCATCCAGCGACAGCCCCACCGCGCGGTATCCCAGCTCCGCCAAAATCAACGTCAGCACCGCCGCCAGCGTCGTCTTGCCCGTACCCTGCCCGCCCAATATCCCCTGAATCAGCGGACGTCCCAACTTTCGGCGAGACTCTGCCAGCAGCCAACCCAGCGGCAGCCAAAATTGCCACAGGGTTTCGCGGCTCAAGCGCTTTTCCAGTAAGGGAGCGATCGCCTCAAACAGACGCCCCCGCTCTCGCACTGCCTCTGCGACTGTTGCCGGCACGATGCCAAACGCGCGCGATCGCTCCTCATCCTCCAGCTCCAGCGCTGCCAACTGCGACCGCGCAGTGGCCCCCGATAGGTGGCCCGATTCCCACAACTCCAGAATCCGACGCACGGCATGGCGCATAAAATTACGAGCCCAGTTTCAGAGCTTCCACAAACAAGCTGTAAGTCAACCCGATTTTCAGGGCATTGACGATTTGCCCCAGCAGAGATTTTGCAATTCGCTCAGTCGTGCCGTAAATAATCCGGCTCACCGATTCTGTCAGCAGCACCAATATCGCCGCTACGCTAATATCCAAATTCGCTTGCTGTCCCGCTACGGTTGAAATCGCCGTGCCCAGAAAAATTCCAAACAACAGGCTGATAATCAGCAGCGACGTGCGCCGCCAAGGATTGCGCAACCATCGCTCGAAGCGATCGCCGAGTGTATCAACCAGCGTGTTCAGACGAGTGTTCTGCATCTTAGAGAGAAGGTGAAGGGGAGAGCTTTGGCGTCGGGACGAGTTTATCTATTTTCGCATGTCCGCCTCTAGAGGATTAGCGTATTGTCAACATTGATTTTATTCTATGCCTGATGCCCCACGGGCGATCGGCACGAGAGCCCTGCTACGATTTTAGAGTCAAAGCTTTAGTCAGTTCCGAGAAACTTTTGACCGCCAGTATTGTAAAAGATATATTGGCTAAGGTTCGCTGACGTTAGAGGCTGCATGAAGCTGAGGGATTCTCGCGCACTGGTTGACTTGTTCGCATATTCGCAGAAGCATCCGGCGATGGCTCGGGCGCTTGCTGTCGTGTGGTTGTTCGCCGTCGGGGCGATCGCGTTCTTGTGGCACTTGGGCAGTATCGGCTTGGTGGACGAAACAGAGCCCCTGTTTGCCGAGGCAGCCCGCCAGATGAGTGTAACCGGCGACTGGATTACGCCCTATTTCAATGAAGCAACCCGTTTCGACAAACCCCCCTTGATTTACTGGCTGATGGCTGTGGGGTACAAACTCATCGGCGTCAATGAATGGGCAGTGCGCCTGCCGTCTGCCTTATCAGCGATCGCCCTTTGTTGTTTGGGCTTCTATACCCTGCGCCATTTTGGCTCTGCCAGTCCCTTTGCCAACGGCGCGAACCCCCCTGCTGCATCCGCGCCCGCCCCAGCCGCTAACTTCCAGCGTTGGCTTGCTGCTTTTATCGGCTCAGCCCTCATCGCCTTGAATCCTGAAACCATTGCTTGGGGGCGCATCGGCGTTTCCGACATGCTGCTGACGAGCTGCATCGGTTCGGCACTGCTGGCATTTTTCATCGGCTACGCCACCGCCGAAGAAGGCGCGAAACCTGCCTTCTCCCTCCGCTTCCTTCCTCCTCCCTGGTATCTCGCCTTTTACGTCCTGGTTGCCCTGGCGATTTTGGCAAAAGGCCCCGTCGGGATTGTTCTTCCAGGGCTGATTATTGGCTCGTTTTTGCTTTATATCGGCAAATTTTGGCAAGTAGCGCGCGAAATGCGCCCCCTCACCGGCAGCGCAATTGTACTGGCGATCGCGCTTCCCTGGTTCATTTTGGTGACGTTAGCCAATGGCGAAGCTTACATCGACACATTTTTCGGCTATCACAACATCGAACGCTTTACCAGCGTCGTCAACCGTCACTGGGCACCCTGGTATTTTTACTTTATTGTCGTGCCAATAGGTTTCGCTCCGTGGTCGATTTATTTGCCCTCGGCGATCGCTTCTTTGAGTCCCTGGAAGCGCTCCATCTGGCGGAGCCTGCCGCGATCGAATCACCTGGGTTTATTCGCCCTCTTTTGGTTTGGCGCTATCTTTACATTCTTTACCATTGCCGTCACCAAACTCCCTAGCTATGTCTTGCCCTTAATGCCCGCCGCCGCTATCCTCGTCGCGCTGTTATTTTCTTCGCAATTTTCCGTACTCCCCCCCCGCCCCCAACCCCAGAGGGGACC
>CAYOOD010000202.1:0-3646 GCA_964405435.1 uncultured bacterium | reverse complement strand
CTCCGGGATATATAAAAAAATGTAACAATACTAAGTTAGCCAACTTGGTATAATGCAAAGTATTCTCAATTAGCAAGGTTTGTTGAAAACAGGCCCGAAAAATAGGTATGATTTTCAATAAAGAGTCTTTTTTGGGAAGATAGTTATGGCTCTCTACACAGCAACTTCGCTAAAAGCCGAACTCAACGCGAGAGGGTGGCGCTTGACGCCCCAACGGGAGACCATTTTGCATGTCTTTCAAAATCTTCCCAGGGGAAACCACTTGAGTGCAGAAGACCTCTACCACCTGTTGCAGCGTCGCGGCGAAGCGATCAGCCTGTCTACGATTTACCGGACGCTGAAATTGATGGCCAGGATGGGGCTGCTGCGGGAATTGGAGCTGGCAGAAGGCCACAAACATTACGAACTCAATCAGCCTTACCCGCACCACCACCACCATTTGGTGTGCATCCAGTGCAACAAAACGATTGAATTCAAAAATGATTCGATTTTGAAGAGCGGGCTCAAGCAGGCTGAGAAAGCGGGATTGCAGATGATCGACTGCCAACTGACCATTCACACGATCTGCCCCGAGGCGCTGCGGCTGGGATGGCCCTCTCTGCTGCCCAGCAATTGGTCGTGCCCCCGCTCTCAAATGGAGGCGCACCCCTGGGAGGAAGGCGAGAGCCCTACAGAAGTGTGAGTTAAGTCAAAAAAGTGGTTTCTTCTGGCAGTATTTTGCAAGAAGGCTGGATCGAGAAGCAAGAATGAAGGAAAACTCGATCGGGCGCGGATGCCGTTTCCTTTACTAGCCCCCCTGAGTGCGAGGACGCAGGGGGAATGCGATCGCGTCTGCTGCTGCATCCCTTGCCGCCCCGGAAATTAAGGCGAGTGAGGGGTAAGGAGGGTGGAGGGTGGAGGGTGGCTGCGGAGCCTTGATAGGATTGAAAAATTTTTTAAATCAGTCGATAAGAATCTCAGCAAATATTCAATAATTAAATAAGCCGAACGAGGCCGATAGTAAATCCATATTTTAGCTGAGGCGATCGCCTCATTTTTTTGCTAGAAATTTTGAGGCGATTTAATATTTGGGTGACTGTCGTCTGGCTGCCTGTTACGATAGTGTCAACAGACTCGAAAATCAATCGCCTCTGTGCAGAGAGTGTATGTCACCTGGATTAGGAGATGCCCGAGAAGCCGCTCGCAAGTACCGCTCGACTGGCACAATTGCCGCGTCCGACTTGCGAGAAGTCATCTATCGCTCGTGGGAAAGATCGCACCTGCAGGGTGCGAATTTTCGCGCGCTGCAAGCTGAAAAACTCTCCAGTTTGGAAACGGAGCGGTTATTGGGGCGAGAAACTGCTTTAATCGATGCGGCTCGTCCGTATCTGAGGGTATTGTCCCAGGCAGCGGGGACGGAACGCCACGCCGTCATGCTCGGCGATCGCAACGGCATTGTTCTCGACGTCGTGGGAGACGAGCGCAGCGTGCGAGGGCCAGAAAGCGTTCCCGGGCCGGGTTCGCTCCTCGTCGAAGGCGCAGCCGGTGCCAATGGCATCGGCACCCCGCTCGCCGAAGACGGGTATGTAGAAATCATCGGGCCAGAACATTTCATCGAGGGATTTCATCCCTTCAGTTGTCAGGGCATACCCCTGCGCGACGAAAAACGCTATGTACGCGGAGTGCTGAGCATCTCAGTCCGCCGCACGGAGGCAGGGCAGCGGCTCAAAGAGATATTGCTGTGCGCGACGCACGGCATCGAAGCCGAATTGCTGCAGTGGCGCTTGCAAGAAAGCCTGCGCCGCGTTCTAATTTCCAATCCCAACGACAGCAAACCCTTAGAAGAACTGCATCAAGATATTATTCAAGCGCACAATGCGGGACGATTGCGCCTGGAAGCGGCTTCTCGCTTGGTTGCAAAAAACCGTTTCGATTACGCGCGGCAATTGCTACAGCAGGCTGACGAATCCATTCATCTATTTCGCCGCCGCGCTGCCCTGTGGCGGGATTTGGCTTCATCAGAAATTGGAAGCAGCCAACCTCTATCTTTAACGGATAGCGTTTGCGATTTAAATGACCTGCTCTCGACAGAAGCGGCAATCCGTCAAATAGAAGTTATAATTTTCTTTGAGGAGCCAGTCAGAGTACAAGCAGACTCGCGCACCCTTTTGCGCCAACTCTTTCATTATTTCGTGCAGGCTTTTGAAATCGTTGGTTCTGGCGGAACCGTCCGCGTGGAAGTGTTTGAGATCCCGCATGTACCGTCGGCACAAGTCCGATGGATTCCGATTCCTGCCCCTAATCGTGTAGGAGTAATGCCAGTTCCATTAGTTCTAAAACTACCGCTAGAAAAAACAAGCTATGAACCAGGGTAATGTAGAAAAAGGGAAAGTGCTGATTGCAGATGATGACGATGACGGGCGATCGATGCTCGCTTTTCTGCTGGAAAGCGAAGGCTGGGAGATTGCCGAGGCGCGAGATGGCAAAGAAGCTGTAGAAAAAGTGATTGCGGAAAACCCGGACGTCTTGATTTTAGACAATCGGATGCCAGAATTGACGGGCTCGGAAGTTTACCAGTGCCTGCGGAAAAGAGGCAGTCGCGTTTCGGTGGTGTTGGTGACGGCGTACAGTGACGGGCGGGAATTGGCTTCCTCCCTGGGCATCCCTTATTTTATACAAAAGCCGGTGGATTTTGCGGCGCTGCTGGCGGCAGTTGAAGGGGCGATCGCGCAGGCAAAATCTCAATAAAACTTTTGCAGCGCGATCGCCCTACCCCTCAGCGCAGCAGGGGGCGCAAACCGTTGACACCTGCAGCGATCGCCGAACCGTTGTGAACCGCTGTAGCAGCGAGGGGGTGGATGCCAATCGTCGTGGCGAGTCCGAGAGCCGCCAAATTGGGAAAGACGCACAAATAGTTATTTTGACGGATAATTTGCAGGGTTTGTTTGGCGAGGGCGATCGCCTCGACTAAACTGCTCAAATCATTCGACATCAAAACCACATCTGCCGTCTCGCGGGCGACATCCGAACCGTCGCCAAAGGAAACCGAAACGTCCGCACGGGCGAGAGCCGCCGAATCATTGATGCCGTCGCCGACAAATGCCACGGTTTTTCCCAAGCCGTGCAACTCTTCTACCACCGCTGCTTTTTGTTCGGGAAAGGCTTCGGCGTGAATCTTGTCTTCTGAGATGCCCAACTCAGCAGCGACGGCGCGGGCGCGCGGGAGACTGTCGCCGGTGAGAATGTGAATTTCCAAACCCTCCGACTGCAAAGCGCGAACGACTGACAAGCTTTCCGGGCGCAGGGGATCGGCGTAGCGAATCGCGCCCAGAAATTGCCCATTGCTGGCAACGGAGAGAGCGGCAGTGCCTTCCGGGAGGGAGGCGAGCGCTCCGATTTCTACCCCTTCTTGGCGCAAAAAGCGATCGCTGCCTACCAAAACGGTTTCGCCGTCGATTTCGGCGCGAACCCCCAGCCCCACCTGATACTCCCACTCGCCGCGCCGCAGCAAGCGAACGCCCCGTTCCCGCGCGCAGCGCACCACTGCTGAGGCGACGGGGTGAGTGAGGCGCTGTTCGGCGGCGGCGGCGAGTTCTAAGATGCGAGTTTGTTCAGTGCTGAGTGCTGAGTGCTGAGTGCTGAGTGCTGAGTGCTGAGTGCTGAGTGC
>CAYOOD010000201.1:0-3778 GCA_964405435.1 uncultured bacterium | reverse complement strand
AAAAACATTGATTTTGCCATTATAGCATAATTTTTAAATTTTGGAGAGGTCTAATCCGTAGAGTGCGATCGCGCGGGTGCGGGCTTCTAAAATCCACTGCTTGAGGGTGGATATTTCGGAGGTGCGATCGTAGTAAGTCGTTAATTCGGGCGCGTCTGTTAAAGCGATGATGGGTGATAGGTTTGGAGTGTGGGGAGGATCGGAGGCAGAGGGCGATCGATGCTTAGCTTCTTCAGCAGATTGTCGGGTTTCTCCACATATATTGATATGACTTCTATTAACCTGGCTAATAATCCGTGAAGAATTAACAAAATTATAAATACTAGAGACTGCTTTGCTTTCTAAAATAGAGCGGATATTAGATTGTTTAATATCTTCGACTTCTAATACATCTGATAGAATTTTCCATAATTTCCAAGCCTCTTTTTTAACATGGTCGTGGCCACAGTGATAATTTTCTGCTATTTCTCCATATTTGTGACGTTGCCAAGTCCCTTCTAATATCGCTTTTTGGAGAGAATCCAGATATTTGCCTGTCTTAGCGAACACTTGTTCGTCAGTCCATTGCAATACTTCTTGAATGTCCATAATTTAAAAGAAACTTATCATTGGACTATCCCACTATACACCACTTTTTCCCACTTTTTCAACTCGATCCCACTTTTTTCCACAATCTATAACAAGGTTAATACCCACTTTATACCACGAAATAACCCTTGACAGCATAGATGTTTATTCTTAAAATAAAATTAAGAATCAGTTCAATACTTCTCAGCTAGTTGACAATGCTGGCTTTTTTAGGGATTTTTGATTCGCCAAGTCATACCCTTGTCAATATTTATTGACCCGATAAGTCTTGAATACGCCAAGATACGTTATTCTCAAATCTGAAGCAAAAAGCATGCACTTGAAAAAATTTTGGCATCGTTTAGTTGCTGTGATGACTTTGACTGTCTGTTTGGTAACTCTTCAGGTTCCTCTATTTTCTAACCAGGCATGGGCTGCTACTCAATGTCCTGAAAAAGTAGGAATCGGTAAGGTCGATTGTAGCGATCATTCTACTACGCACCATACGACTGATAGTTCTACTACGGTCATTTTTTACACTGACAATTCAGGAGGTAAGGCTGAAGCCTTTGCAGCCGGAGTAGTTGTCGGAGCTATTGGTGGTAGTGCCACTACAATTGCAGCAGTTTCGGGTGCGGGTTCCGTTGTTGGACTAAGTGCTGCTGGAGTAACTTCGGGGTTAGCAGCAATTGGTAGCGTGGTAGGTGGTGGAATGGTCGCTGGGTTAGCGGTTTCAGCTTCAGTTCCTGTAATAGCTGCTGCTGGTGTTGGTCTTCTTAGTTATAAAGCTTGGCAATGGTTTCATCCTGACAAATCAAAGGAAATCGTGCAATAATTTTCTTAATTCTTATTATAGCGGGTTTCATCCTCGTGAGGGCGGGCACTTTCTTCACCGCCCCTACGAAACCCGTAAGAAGGGCGGGCACTTTCTTCACCGCCCCTACAGAAGCGGGGCTTCTGGGTGTACTTCATCTGCCTGAAGGCGTAGTTTGCAACAGAAAAGGAAACGGGCTGCCATGAATGAAATGCTTGTGTCAAGCCCGATATCGATGCTCTTACCCTGTTTTCTGTGGTAGCAATTTACCTCTTCCTGAAGTCATACCCTTGTCAAGATTTATTTACGCGAGAAGTCTTGAATAAGCCACCCATATAGGTTCTTCTCAAATCTGAGGCAAAAAGCATGAACTTGAAAAAATTTTGGCATCGTTTAGTTGCTGTGATGACTTTGACTGTCTGTTTGGTAACTCTTCAGGTTCCTCTATTTTCTAACCAGGCATGGGCTGCTACTCAATGTCCTGAAAAAGCAGTAATGAGTAATGTCAATTGTAGCGATAGTTCTACTACGATCAATACGACTGATCGTTTTACTACGATCAATATTTACAATAACGATTCAGGAGGTAAGGTTAAAGCCTTTACAGAAGGAGTAGTTGCGGGTTCCATTGTTGGAATAGGTGCTGCTGGAATAACTTATCAAGCTTTGCAATCGTTGCATCCTGACAAATCAAAGGAAGGCGTTGCTGATTTTCAGTATGAATCAAGGGCTAAAAGCCTTAAAAATTAGGTTGAACTTTTACCAGTTGGATTTTAGCCAAATCATGCCGCCCTTCAGCAAATCCCCAAGGAAATTACGCAATAATTTGCTTAATTCTTATACCAGTTTTCTTTAACCGCAAAACAGATAGTAAGCCAAAAGTGCCTAGTTTAAGGGCTTTCAGGGTTTCTATCTGTTTCGTGCAAAAAGAAAATTGATATTATGAGTAAAATGAGTAATACACGTTAGGAAATACAGAAAAAGGTAAAAATCTAATGAAACGCATAGATTCTGGCGAACAAAAAAAGGACGGTCGTCTAATAGCAACGATTTCAATTTGGGTTTTATCTATCTTCCTAATGGTAGCTTGTGTGCCCATCCTAGCTCTGACAGAAAATAGCATTTTGCTTGCTTTAGCAGTGCTTATTGCTGTTGCGATCGGCACGGCATCTATCTGGTATTTTGGAAAACCAAAATCCTCAGACATAGAAAATGATGAAAAATTGCAACTTTTACAAAGTAGAATTGCCAATCTAGAAGAAATTGCTGAGATTATTGATTTCGAGAAAAAAATCAATTAATCAGCACTTCAACTAGAATATTTAATCAAGATATAGCGGTTTTCAGGCAGATGAAGTACGCCCAGAAACCCGGCTTCTTTAAGAAGCCGGGTTTCTCAGTCCCTCACGAGGATGAAAACCGCTATTTAACTCGTTCCGAGGCGGGAGCATGGGAACACCCAGTCGGAGGCGAATTCTCCCGTATCCGTTGCTCACATCTCCCTACTGGTTCGGCTGGCAATTCCCAAGTACCAGCCCAGCGGCGAGATGTGGGACACCGACACGCCCACAACAGCCCTTCCCCCTAAACGCTATCCGGATCTACCCCCATCGCCCTTAACTGGGCGGCGAGACGTTCAGCCCGCTGGCGTTCCCGCTCAGCCTGTAGCTGCGCGGCTTCTTCCGGTAGCAGCACCAGATTGCCTTGCGTATCGTAAAACCGCAACCACACCGCCGTCTCCCGATCGATCGTCCCCTCCCAGCTTCCCAGCCACAAACCCAGAGTCTGGCACCACAGCCGCCCCTGTTCGTTGGGCACTAGCGGCTGATACCCAGAAGCCAGATCCAAATGCCAGCCCTGCAAGGAGTTCCGGTTAAACGGGTTATATACGAAGTAATCCGGCGTTCTGAAAACCCGCTCGTAAATGTCCTTTTTCAGGCCAGTGTCTGTATCAGCCGTGCTCGGCGACATCAACTCTACAATGACGTCCGGGTAGCGATCGCCCTCTTCCCACACCACCCAGCCTTGGCGGGGGTAAGAGCCATCAATATTCAGCACAGCGAAAAAATCTGGCCCTCGCAGGTCTCGGTTGCGAATTTGAGCGCTGCTGTAGTAAACAAACATATTCCCGCCCGTAAAGAAATCATTGCGATCGCTCCAGGCTTGTTGCAATGACCGGATCAGGGCGTTCATGGCGATGCGGTGGCGGTTGCTCTCGAAGGGTTCACCATCATCAAAGATTAAATCCGTTGGCGGCATGGGGGGTTCCCATTCCTCAGCCACGCCGGTTTCGGGGCTTGTCTCTACAGTCAGCTTTCCTGACATTTTCTCAGCTCCCTACTTGGCGTTGCACAGATGCTGTATGATTCAAGAAGGCATGGGCACCGTCTTGTGTTT
>CAYOOD010000200.1:0-4363 GCA_964405435.1 uncultured bacterium | reverse complement strand
AAACACAAGACGGTGCCCATGCCTTCTTGAATCATACAGCATCTGTGCAACGCCCCACAGAGGCGCTGCGGGCTCAAGCGTCTATTCCCAGTTGTTCTTTGCTCAGGGAGAGCTTTTCCCAGAGTTTCTCTATATCTCCAAACGCCTGTTCTAGGGGCAGCTTTCCCCCCGTTGCCAGACAACTGATCAGGCTCACTTTCTGTGCAAATTCCTGTAAATTGGCATTAAAAGCCACATTCTCTGGCGTGAATCGACCGTAGTACCGGTGGCGCGGATACAGCAAATCATCTCTATCTGCCATTTTGGTGCCCTCCTGCTGGCGGAACGCGATGCTTTTATTGGTAATATGCAATTATCTATCTTCTGCGTCAGTGATGGCAGTCTGCAAGAAGAGGTGATATTTTTCACTCGCCGGAGTGATATTTGTCACATGCCGCGCTACCCCCACCAATCTCCTGAACTTGCCCGATCGCACTGGGAATCTTTTTCTTTTAGATTTTAGCGCGATTCTGCCATCCGCGTCAACTGGTTGACTGGCGCTTTTTTTCGAGAAAAACTCAACCCTTTCAAATCCATAGATTTTTTGGGTTAATTATAGAAATTTTATGGGCTAACATTGGCGGCTTTTGGGTTCGGACAAGCCGATTTTATCCCTTATTTTTAATCAACATGGCTTGAATCAGCAAGGCGGCCATTTCTTCTGGGACTTCCAAGATTTCTTGCAGGTGATCTAAAAATCTTTTTTCTTTTTGGTGCAAGACTCCATCTGAGAGCACTAAGTCTACTGCGATCGCAAAAGCAGTCGTCCAAAGTTCGCGATCGAGAAAGTCTTTGGCAGCGCTGACGAGTTCGTGAGGGCTGTGCTGTTCTGTCCGGCTGAACAGTTCCTTTAGAAGCGTTTTGAGTTCCTGCTCTGCATGGCTTTGGAAGAGTTTCATGCGCGACAAAACGCAATAGATGGCGCGGGTTTCTACCGGATAGACGTGTCCGTCTGATGCGACGGCAGCAATGGCGATCGCGGCAAATGCCTCGGCTGGCGAGAGCGACTGAAAGCCCAAACTCCCACCAGGCTTTTTCTCCAGGAGCCGGGGCTCTGCCGTTTGGCTTTTCTCTGAATTTTCAACTTCTCTATTAAATATTTCCATAATTTTTCCTCGCCCCTCTGCACTGTTTGATAGTTCCCTAATACTATTATCGCACGCCGGGGCGAACGAACGCCCAAAGTGAATGTTTTCTTTAGATTGGCGGGCAACGCTCTTGTCGCGATCGCGCGCGGACAGTTGAATTGAGAGAGGAGAGGGGGTTGCCAAAAGGCGGGGATTGTGATAGTCAAGAAATGCAGTGCAGTCAGACGCAAAAACAAGCAAGCTTATTAAGCGACTGCCTGACTGCCAGGGAAGGGGCGTCGAAAAGCAGGCATTCGCGATCGCGGCAGAAAGCGCTACGGGAGCAAATCGGGAAGTGAGGATTTCTCGCGATCGCCACAGGAGAGGATTTTTAAGTTATGTGTAGGGAACTGACCCGACAGGGCCGAAAAAGGACAATGGCAGCCGCCGCACTTCTATAATACAGACAATCGAGTATTTTCCGAAAGAATATTGGGTAGCGCTTTGACACCAAAAATTTCATTTTACATGATATATCAATAATAGGACCCGCCTGCGGGTGAGAAAAAAGTCCCTCTCTATGGAGGGAAGGTATCTCCGCCGTCCGAAAAGGTGCGAGCGTGCGGACACGCTGGAGTCGCGAAAAAAGGGGTGCCATTTTTTATATCAGCCTGCCTGAGACAAATATGCCCAATACACAAACTTTACCCTGGTCTCGCTACCTCCCCGCTGGGTTGACCCTCGGCTTGGGCGTTGGACTCACCCTTTTGGCGTTCGCGCTGGTGTGGAGGTGGGAAAACCAGCGCAGAGACTACGAATTCAATCGCTATGCAGACGGCGTTGCCAACTCCCTGCAGCAGCGATTTAACGACGATCTCGATGTCATCCCGAGTATTGGCGACTTCTTTATCGCATCTGATGAAGTCGATCGCTCTGCGTTCAGGCAGTTCGTTCAGCGTCCCCTATCCAAGCATCCCAACATTCAATACCTGGCGTGGGTGCCGCTGGTGCGATCGCCCGCTCGGACAGCCTATGAGGAAGCGGCGCGCGCCGACAGTTCCCCTGACTTCCAAATATCCGAATTAGACGCCTCTGGCAAAATCCTCAGCGCGGGCGATCGCCCGGAATATTGGCCGGTCTATTACGTCGAGCCGGCGAAGGGGAACGAGACAGTATTGGGTTTCGATCTCGGCTCTCATCCAGCATTCCGAGACGCACTGGAGCTCTCGCGCGCGACGGGAAAAATGGTCGTCACCAAACAGAGCGGATTGCTGCGGGGAAATGACCCGCAATTGAGCCTGTTGGTAATCCAGCCGGTTTACGAAAACGCTACCAGTCAAGAGAACGCGGACGTCTCGGCTAGCGTTACTCCTGTTGGCGGCAAACAGTTGCAAGGGTTTGTCGTGGGCGTATTTCGGATTGCCGATATCTTTCAAGCGGGTTTGAGCGGACGCAGCAGCGCCAACTTCGACCTTTACCTAGCCGAGCAGGATGAGGCGTCTTTGGCTTCGCCGGATCGCAGCCCTCAGAGCCCGATCGCCTTACCCGCGAAAGCGCCAAGCTTCCTCGCCTTTTACAACGCCACCACCGGGCAGGTGGAAAAGTCCGACCAACTCACTCGCTCTGCCAGCGAAAATCAAGCCGAAGGCAAGCGAACCCTGAGAGTGGGAGATTCTAAATGGACCCTCTACCTGCTCACCACCGAGGAGTATGGGGACATCCAGACCAAACACTGGCGTTCTTGGGCAACCCTGATCATCGGGTTGCTGTGGACTCACATTCCGGTGACTTACTTGCTCACTTCCCTTTCTCGCCAGCGCCAGATCGAAGAACTCGCCCAAGAACGCGCCCGCCAAGCCGAACAGTTGCGCTCTGCCCTCGATCAACTCTCCGCCGAACAGGAAAAGTCGGAGCGGCTGCTGTTGAATATCTTGCCAGAGGCGATCGCCTCTCGCCTCAAACAGCATCAAGCCATCATTGCCGACAGCTTCCCCGAAGTCACGGTTCTGTTTGCCGACATTGTAGGGTTTACCCAGCTCGCTTCCCGCATGGAAGCCCCCGCACTGGTGCAGGTACTCAATGAAATTTTCTCGGCATTTGACCGGCTCTCGGTGCAGCACGGGCTGGAAAAAATCAAAACAATTGGCGACGCCTACATGGTTGTCGGCGGGCTCCCCCAACCCCGACCCGACCACGCCAAGGCCATTGCCGAAATGGCCCTCGACATGATCGAGGAAATCTCTCGATTTAATGCCACTCACCGCGAATCGTTCCGCATCCGCATCGGCGTCCACACCGGGCCGGTAGTTGCCGGCGTCATCGGCGCGAACAAGTTTATTTATGACTTGTGGGGCGATACCGTTAACATCGCTTCTCGCATGGAATCCCACGGTTTGCCAGACTGCATTCAGGTTTCCAAAGCGACTTACGAGCTGCTGCGCCATACCTATCACTTTCAAGAACGAGGTCGCATCCCCATTAAAGGCAAGGGAGAAATGAGTACCTACCTGCTGGCGGGGCGGCAAATGCGTCACGCATCCAACCCTCAAGCCCTGCCTGGAGCGAGGATGCCTGACGCCTTGAAAGAACGACCGGTTGACGGGGGCGGGGCGATCGCTTCTATCGTCCCCACCCCCGGATAAAGCCGCGATCGCGCGCCTGCCATCCTCCCCGACAAAACGCGACTGCTGAAACTATGAAAAACAGATATAAAGTCTTGCTTGTAGAAGATAGCAAAGTCGATCGATTGGTCTTTCGGCAAATGGTTAAAATAGAAAACCTGCCTTATGACTGCACGATCGCCAGTTCTATTGCCGAAGCTCTCCTGATTTTATCCCGCCATAATTTTGATATAATTTTAGCCGATTTTTTTCTAGAAGACGGCACGGCTCTTGAAATTCTCAATTTAAAACCCGACGCCCCAGTGATTATTATGAGTGCGGGCGCTCAGGCAAAAGTCGCCGTCAATGCCCTGAAAGGAGGAGCCTACGATTACCTGATTAAAGATTCAGAACACAATCACTTAAAAGTCCTGCCGCTAGCGGTTGAAAATGCTATCAAACACCGCAAAGCCGAGGCGCAAGTCAGGCTGCTCTCCCACGCGATGACAAACATCCGCGACAGCGTTTACATTACCGACGCTGAGGATAAATTTATATTTGTCAACAAAGCTTTTTGCGAAACTTACGGCTATAATGCCGAAGAAATTATCGGTAGATATCGCCATTTTTTATGGGGAGAAAACCCCGATCCCGCCA
>CAYOOD010000199.1:0-4962 GCA_964405435.1 uncultured bacterium | reverse complement strand
GAACGAAGGGATTCGCGCTTGGATGGCTCCGGCTGACCAACCCCACGAAGAGTTCAAGTTCCCCGAGGAAGTTCTGCCTCGCGGTAACGCTCTGTAGTATGTTGTTTTTTGTCCTTTGTCTTTGAAAAGACAAAGGACAAATGGCAAATATTTTTGAAAATCACCAATTCTCGATAGCCAAAGAGGTTCTACCCCGTGCAAACGACCTATAACACTGCAATGGCTGTGGGCGGTCGCGACCAAGAATCTACCGGGTTTGCCTGGTGGTCTGGTAACGCTCGCTTGATCAACCTCTCCGGTAAACTGCTAGGCGCTCACGTTGCCCACGCTGGGCTGATCGTCATGTGGACTGGAGCGATGACCTTGTTTGAGGTCGCTCACTTCGTCCCCGAAAAGCCCATGTACGAGCAAGGCTTGATCTTGCTGCCTCACCTCGCCACTCTGGGCTGGGGTGTCGGTCCGGGCGGTGAAGTCGTGAACACCTTCCCCTACTTCGTGGTAGGCGTTCTGCACCTGATTTCATCGGCAGTGCTCGGTTTCGGCGGCATCTATCACGCCGTTCGCGGTCCAGAAACTCTCGAAGAATATTCCAGCTTCTTCGGGTATGACTGGAAAGACAAGAACCAGATGACCAATATTCTGGGCTACCACCTGATTCTCTTGGGAGTCGGTGCCCTGCTGCTGGTCTTCAAAGCCATGTTCTTTGGCGGTGTCTACGACACCTGGGCTCCCGGTGGCGGTGACGTGCGCGTCATTACGAACCCCACCCTGAACCCCGCTGTCATCTTCGGCTACCTGCTGAAGTCTCCCTTCGGCGGCGACGGCTGGATCGTCAGCGTCAACAACATGGAAGACGTGATCGGCGGTCACATCTGGCTCGGCATCATCTGCATCGCCGGCGGTATCTGGCACATCCTCACCAAGCCTTTCGCTTGGGCTCGTCGCGCTTTCGTCTGGTCTGGAGAAGCTTACCTCTCCTACAGCTTGGGCGCTCTGTCGATGATGGGCTTTATTGCCTCTTGCTTCGTCTGGTTCAACAACACCGTCTACCCCAGCGAATTCTACGGGCCGACTGGTTCGGAAGCTTCTCAAGCTCAAGCTCTGACCTTCCTGATCCGCGACCAACGCCTGGGTGCTAACGTCGGTTCTGCTCAAGGTCCGACCGGTCTGGGTAAATACCTGATGCGCTCTCCGACTGGCGAAATCATCTTCGGCGGTGAAACGATGCGCTTCTGGGATTTTCGCGGCCCTTGGTTGGAGCCCCTGCGCGGCCCCAACGGTCTTGACCTGAACAAGATCAAGAATGACATTCAGCCCTGGCAAGCTCGCCGCGCGGCTGAGTACATGACTCACGCTCCTCTGGGTTCTCTGAACTCGGTGGGTGGCGTTATCACCGACATCAACTCTTTCAACTACGTTTCGCCTCGCGCTTGGTTGGCGACGTCTCACTTCGTGCTGGCTTTCTTCTTCTTGGTCGGCCACCTCTGGCACGCCGGTCGCGCTCGCGCTGCCGCTGCTGGTTTTGAAAAGGGTATCGATCGCGAGAACGAGCCGGTGCTGTCGATGAACCCGCTCGACTAATAAAGCGCTTGATTCTAAAGGACTGCGGGGCTTTTTCCCGCTCCTCCATCTGAGTTCTTTATGTAGAGGCTCCTGCTAAAAGCAGGGGCTTTTTTGTGCTTTGCGGGTTGTTTGAAGGGGCGATCGCTGCAGCCCGAGCGATCGCCCCCAGCATCTGTTATCATTGCTACAAGATAGCTCTTTCGCCGGTGCGAATCCCTTTCAGGGCTTGACATCATCGCTGTGCGTGCTATGCCTGATTCTAATTTCTCCGATGAATTGATGTGGACACCTGAAGCCAAGGTGAAATTCAAAAATATTCCCTATTTTGTCCGGGCTCAAGCTCGCCAGCGCATCGAGCATCTGGCGCGCGAAGCCGAGTTGGATGTCGTGACGGCTGAGATTGTCGAGCGCGCAAGGCTGGAGTTCGGGCAGTAATTCCCGCCAGATAGCAGCCGACATAAGACAATTTCCTGATGAATCATCTTATTATAGCAGTAGTCCTATTGGTTAGGACATTAATGGACAGGGCGATCGGGCGCATGGAGAAAACTTACAGCTTTTGCGTGATGCGATGACGCGATGATGCCCATGTCGTAAACTCACTGCCTACTGCTATACTTGCAGCTCTCCACGAACGAGCTACTTTCTGAATCCGCACCCCAATCGACAGTGCGGCGGTCTACTATACATATCAAACGCGCCCGCGTCCACTTAGACAAGGCGATCGCTTATGGTTTCACTTTTGGAACTGCCGTCAAACGCGCCCATTGAGGAAAAATTAGTCACCCTTTACGGCATTTCTTGGGAACAATTTAAAGCCATAGAAGCCCAGTTGCCAGACAACCGGGAAGTCAGGCTGACTTATCTATCAGGGGTAATGGAAATCACGTCTCCTATTGGGGATGAACACGAATACGTCAAAAGCACTCTCAGAATGCTGCTAGATGCCTACATGAGAGAAAAAGGCATCAGGTTTTACAAGCTCGGCGGCTTCACTCTCGAAACTATCGGCTCCGGCTCTGGAACCCCTGACGAGTCTTACTCTATTGGCAGTCGCAAAGCCCTTCCAGATATTGTTATCGAGGTCATCTTCACGAGCAGCACCATCAACCGGAAAGATTTGTACAAGCCCCTGCAAATTCCTGAAATCTGGTTCTGGGAGTCCAACCAACTGCGGATTTTTCACCTGCACGATTCCGAATATCAAGAGGTTTCTTGCAGCATTTTCTTGCCGGATCTGGACAAATCCCTGCTGCTTCAGTACCTCGGACATCCCGATCGGGACGATGCCGTCAACGAGTTTGTGGAAGTCATTCGGAATCTGTAAGATTTCAGGCTGGGTGACCTCCCTGGCTTTTCGCAAGAAAGCATAGTAAGTTATTACGTTATTACGCTTTCAATTTTTACTGCCGAACTGCTGCCGAACGGAAGGTAACGCGAAGAATGCCGGAAAGTAGGGGGAAGGTAATCGGAACAATAGCTAAAAATACTTAAATATGATTACTCAGCACCCGAGAGAGGAGGAGGGGTTTCACCCCCTTGCCGCTGACAGGGATTGCGAGGTTAATGGTGCCAGCACTTTGAGATTGCGGGAGAGGAAAGATAATGGATGCTGCCGTCACAGTGACGTTCGCACTCGCGGACTGGCTCAGGAAAGGATTGGAAAGCGGGCAATTCGCTCAATGGGGAGGCACAATTCGAGAAGCGGCAACGGGGCGAATTGTTGCTCTCCTGCGCGAAGCGGGAACGCAAATCACTCAGGTGCCGAAGCAATTGCAATTAGCTCAAGGCGTTTTGTGTGTCGGCTCGGCTGCCAGCGTTTTAAACTTGGGAATCTCCGTGGCGGGATTTGCCTTGCTGAATCAGCGCGTGGGCGAACTGGAACAGCGCCTCAAAGATGCCCAAGAACTCCTGAATAAAATTAACCGAAAAATTGAGATCGGCTACTACGCCAATTTCAAAGCTGCACTCGATTTAGCAGCTAACGCATTTACCATGAGTCGCGTTGAAAATCGCGAACGGAGCGCCCTGCAAGCGATCGATCGCCTGCTGGCAGCGCAGCACGTCTATCTCGATTATACGAAAGCTGAAATCTCCCAGAAAAGCCAGGTTGCCGATGAATATTTGCTAACACTAACCCTGGCATACATAGCCGAGGCGCGATGCCACCTAGAACTAGAAGAAAAAGTTACGGCGTACCGCCGATTGAAGGAAGGCACGGCAATTATTCGGGAGCAAATGCGGCAGTACATCGGCATTCTGCTTACCAGCAATCCTGCTGCTTACTTGCAGCCTCAATTCAAAGAAAAAATCGACTTGCGCCGACTTACGAGGATTTATCAGTGGCTCGACCCATCTCTGGACGAAAACGCGGTATTTGAAATCCTCCGCGACGACATCCCCAGGCTGATCCAAGAACCCAACAAATGGGTGGAGTCGCTGCCTCCTGCGATCTTAACCCGCGCAGAGGTCGCCGGCGGGTGGTTTGGACCAAATCAGGGCGACTTGAAAAAAGAGGCAGACAATCGACTGCCTCTGACTATAGAGGCAATGGAATCGATGATCGAAACTAACCGCCGATTTGAAGCATACCAAGCAGAAATCCAGGTATTTGCTCAATTGAAAATGACATTCCAAGAATGGCGCGAACTGATGCCTAGCCGGATAGATATTCGAGCAAATAATGCTAATTTCATGTATGTAATTCCGCCTCGCACGGTAGAAGTATTGCTGTGAGTTTGCGATCGCCTGTCTCTCCTTCCCAGATATTGAATATTCAATTTACAAGGTGCAGCGCGATCGCTTTTCCCAAAAGCCCCGAAAAGCTATCCCTGGGGCTCCATCAGTTGCGCACCGATGGCAGGTGTACGAGCGATCGCACCCCAAGTGTGGCGAGGAAAAAACGAGGCAGGCAAACAAAATTAACTTTTAAAACGCCGCGTATCCGCTCAATAAATCGGGGGTGCGATCGCAAGAATACTGCCGGATCGGTTATAGTTGATACAAACTATATTTTTTTCCAGTGCGAATCCCTTTCAGGGCTTGACATCATCGCTGTGCGTGCTATGCCTGATTCTAATTTCTCCGATGAATTGATGTGGACACCTGAAGCCAAGGTGAAATTCAAAAATATTCCCTATTTTGTCCGGGCTCAAGCTCGCCAGCGCATCGAGCATCTGGCGCGCGAAGCCGAGTTGGATGTCGTGACGGCTGAGATTGTCGAGCGCGCAAGGCTGGAGTTCGGGCAGTAATTCCCGCCAGATAGCAGGAGAAGCACAATAACCTGAAAATGTCTTCCTGGTTTGTTGCCAGGGAGTTGAGGGCTCAAGCCCTCACGAAGAACGTTTAATACCAAGTTGGCTAACTTAGTATTGTTACATTTTTTTATATATCCCGGAG
>CAYOOD010000198.1:0-5150 GCA_964405435.1 uncultured bacterium | reverse complement strand
CTCCTGATGTTTTTCTCTAATAGTATAATACTATCTTAGCCAACTTAGTATTATCAATCAATTCACCCATCACATCCCGCAGCGCATCGCCAGCCTGATTCAACAGGGCGAGTACGCACCCGTTCTGTTCACTCGGTTTGTGAATACAACTGATGGGCCATACTGCCGATTTCTGCACTGGGACGGCTGCGCGAACGAACCAGAAATTCACCTTGTTTCGGAACTTCAACCGCTTGCAAAGCCAGAATTTATCTTTTCAAAATCGGGACTGTGCGGAATGCCGGACGAACTCGCCATTTATCTGCGAAAACACCATATCGAAAAAGTCTTTATTGCTGGCATCGATATCGATATGTGCGTGCTGAAAATCGCGATGGATTTGTTTGATATGGGCATCGAACCGATCGTCCTGACTGATTGCTGTGCTAGCACGGCAGGATTGCAAGCGCACTTAGCCGGTTTGGCGGTACTCAGCCGCAATATTGGTGCCGATCGACTGCAAGAAGCCGGCCTCGGCAATGGCACCCTCGCCGCACCCGCATGAGCGCTATTCGATGTCGTTTGCAATACAGTTAAATGCGTTAAAAAATCCGTATTTCCGCTGGACATACTGCCTCCAGGCAGAGTTTTCTCCGCGCGTCGCTCTTGGTTTTACCTTTCTCAAGGTAGATGGCGCTCTCTGGGAGATTTATTTACATTACTTAATAACCAACAAAACTCACTTATATCAATCGGAGTCAAAACCATGACTAATACTCCCAACACGACAGAAAACCCTTACCGCAACCAACTCGATCGCAAATACGGCGAATTTGCGACTAAATTTGAGTTCGGTTCTAACCCCAGCGCAGAAATTTGGAACGGTCGCTTGGCAATGCTTGGTTTTCTCATTGCCCTGATCGTTGAATTAACGACAGGACAAGGATTTCTACATTTCATGGGTTGGATGTAGTTTTTAATAGATTACTCCTGTAAAATCTCACTGGCTCAAAATGGCTGATTAGAGTGGGAACTCTTAGCAGAGTTCCCATTTTTTTCTAATTTTAAGAGCGGCTTGCCGAGCAGCCGCCAGCAATTTTTACAGAGGCGCTGTCTGCGGTGTTGCCTCTGGGGTTGGTGTGGCGGGCGGTTCGCTCAATGGCGCGGGTGTTGCCTCTGGAGTGGTGGGAGCGGGCGCTTCCAGCAAGGGCGGGACGGTTGTTTCTGGTGTTATGGGAGCGGGCGCTTCCAGCAAGGGCGGGACGGTTGTTTCTGGTGTTATGGGAGCGGGCGCTTCCAGCAAGGGCGGGACGGTTGTTTCTGGAGTGGTGGGAGCGGGCGCTTCCAGCAAGGGCGGAACGGTTGTTTCTGGTGTTTCTGGGATTGGATTGGGTGGCGGCGCGATCGCATCTGGGGGTTCTGGTTCGGGAATTGGCGCTACTGGCGGTTTGCTGGGCAAGGGTGCAATCTGACGGGCGGGCTGTATTTTGAAAAGCGGGTTGATTTTTGCGAAAGGGCAGGCACCTTTATCTAAGCCCACGCATTGTCTGACTTCTTGAGGAGCGATCGCCGCAATGACGCCGACTGCTCCAATGATTACCCCGAGTTTTGTCCATCCATCACTCATAGACTTGACCGGAAAGGTGGTTGTGAAAGAAACGCTACAGATTCAGATGCGGCAAGTTCCCGCCAATCCTTCACTATAATTCACCCTTCGATAGATGACAACCGAACCGCTATATAACAGCGCCTCACTCCCCAGGTTTCGTTCAATAAGATTTATCAATTCTAGCAGAGTTCGCGATCGCCTCCGCCTATCCGCTGCTCGAAGGAACTGAGATTTTCTGATAAAATCACCTTCAACTCCCCTGAAAATCCCATGCCCAAACTCTTTCGGCTGCTGCTTCTGCCTATTGCAGGAATTGCGATCGCAAACTGCTCCCGCCAAAAACCACCGACTCTCTCTCAAAATACACCTCCTGCCATGACTGACAATTCTCCTCCTCCCTCTCCTCAACCTTCTTCTCCCTCTTCTCCTCAACCGCCGCAAGTCACAGCCGCCAATCCGGGCTGGAATAAAAATCTGAGGGTGGATGATGTCCCCTATGACCTTTATCTTCCCCGAAATTATCGCGATCGCGTCCTTGTCGTGCTTCCCGGCTGGAATTTCCCCCGCACCAGTTGGATAGAAAATTCCCCCCTCGTGGAATACGCCGAAAAATACGGATATGCCCTCCTCCTTCCAGAAATGCTGACAACTCTGTACGAGAGTTCCTACTATCCCGAAACAGAAATGAAATGGAATCCAGTTCCGGGAGGGGAATTCATCAAAAAACGCTGGATTCCAGAAATTCAAAAAACACACAACCTGCTCTTACCCGGTCAAAATAACACGTTACTCGGTCTTTCTACGGGCGGCAGGGGCGTTGCTCTCATTGCCTTAGAAAATCCGGGATTATTTGTCGCAGGAGCCAGTCTTTCCGGGGATTTCAGCCAGGAAAATACTCCCGACGATCGCTTGATGACTGCCGTGTACGGTTCTTTTTCCCAGTTCCCCGATCGCTGGAAAGGGCGCGACAATCCGATGGCGCGATCTTCTGAGTGGAGGATGCCCCTTTATCTCGCCCACGGCACCGCTGACGATATCGTTCCCGAAGAACAAAGCCGCCTATTTTACGAGGCGCTAGCACGCAGTCTCGACAATAAAATACCCCTAGAGTATCATCCTGTTGCCGGCGCAGCACACGACTACAAATTTTGGGGCGGGCAACTGCCGGCAGTGTTTCAATTTTTCGAGAAGGCGATCGGTTCGTAGCGCGATCGCTTTAGCCGCCCTCTTGGTTTGCCGCTCGGCGCTGAGAAAACTCCTGCTCTCTCTCATTTTAGCAACAGCCGCTAAATTATTTTCGCTACCATGCGAGTAATAATTATCGGACTTGTGAAAAATGGCCACTTCCAGAATCGGCGAGTTGCCCCATTCCTATGAATTTAGCTGGTTTGACTGGTTTTGCCTGTGGTATCCCCCCGGCTGGCTGATTTTATTTAACCGCCACTGGCAGCACTACCACCCCGATCCCGAAGGGTGGAACGCGCTGGAATATGCCTTATTCTTAATTCCCGGCGGTTTTTACCTGGCTTGGCTGCTGCGCTGGTTGCGCCTCAATAGGCGATCGCCCCGCGCCGAAGCTTGCCCCATCGAGCCCAATTACCAGCAAGCTTTTCGCGAAGAAATCCTCGCGCCAATTCTCAAACATTACTTTAAAGCTGAATTAAAACAAACTGAAAACTTACCCGCCAGCGGCCCTTTACTGATTGTAATGAATCACGCCGGGATGAACTTTCCCTGGGATTTCCTGGGATTGGCGTTTCTCCTGGGCGAAAAACAGCAGTGGTTCGTGCAATCTCTGGCTCACGTTATTTTTTTCCAACACCCCTGGTTAAAATGGTGGCTGCCCCCTTGCTGGCCGCAAGTGCTGGGAGGAGTCCCCGCACAGAAAGAAAGTTTTGAAGCGGCGATCGCTTCCAACCACCCCAAAATGTTTTTACTCTACGCTCCCGAAGGCGGACGGGGGCCGGCGAAAGGCTGGCGGCAGCGCTATCAACTCGCGACTTTCGATCCGAGTTTTATCAAATTGAGCGATCGCTACCAAATCCCTATTTTACCCGTCCTTTGCACGGGCAGCGAAACTTTGCACCCTTTTGCTCTTAATATTAAAAAGTTTGCTCGCTGGGCGAAACTGCCTTTTTTACCCATTTCTCCTTTGATGCTGGCTTTTCTCTTTTTCCCCTCAATGGGCGTCTGGGCGATGCGAAGCCGCCTGAGCTACCACATTCAGCCGCTCTACAAACCTTGGGAAAATCAGGACGCTGACTTGAATGTCAGCTCAGCACGAGCGGTTACTTATCACAAAGCCGAAACCCTGCGATCGCTCCTGCAAGAACAACTCAACCAAATACGCGGCTGATTGAATGGTTAAATAAAGTTGCGATCGCCTGCTTTATCACCGCAGCACCGTCCCTAACAAAATACCCGGTATTAATACCGGGCATTTTGAGCGCTAAGGCGCACATCCGTTCACTTAATTACCCAGACGCTATCTTTCCCGCGCGAGTTCCCAGAAGAGAGCCTCCCATCTTTATAAAAACGAAAAACTCCCTCTGTTCAATTCATTTCTCCCCCTGCCCGAATCGCCCTTTTCTCAGCATTTCCCACTTGCCATCACACTTATTCTGAGTCATTCGCGCTAGCACTGCTACAGCTTGTCAGGCGCGATAGCAAATAGGAAATCGTTTCGCCCGCTGTACTTTTGCCAACGCCATAACACGCGCGCCGCCGCCAGCCGAGAACGGGGAGGTGCCCTTCCGGGGCATCCAGGGAAAAGGTGAGGCTGTCGTAGTACGCCCAGCCTTGTTTAACGCGCCAGCCGACGCGATCGCAGAAATTGGTATAGTCGCCGCCGGCATTGTGCCAGATTTGTTGCTGTACACTCAAGCCAAAGCTCCCGCTGCTGTACTGTTCCCAATACCAATCAATAGTCCGCAAATCGGTGCAGGGAAAATTAGCAATATCTTCACTCCCGAGCCAGCCTTCTTCTTCTCGTCCGGTTGCCTTGAGCACTAGCAGCCACGTCATTTCATCAGCTTTTTGCCACTTGCCGGCTGCCAGCAGGTTTGCCAGTGGGGTGTAGTCAATCCCGACTTCTGAAGAAGCAGGTGTCTGGGATTGACTGCTGCTGAGCCATTCATCCAGTCGAGACAGAACGGATTGTACCTGCTCTGGGTTCACCTGCTCGAGCCGATACAGCACCCAGTCGAGTTGAGACTGCAGGTGAATTCTCTCCTGTGCCGCCTGCTGCAACTGCAACTGCAACTGCCCTCGCTCTTCCCGTGCCTGCTGCAAGAGCGATCGCACTTCCGCTAACTGCGCTTCCAGGCGCGAAACCGCCGAGAGCAGGAGCGCCCGTTCCTCTTTGCCTTTAGGTTTGCTTGGCTCGTCGCCCGACTTAGACTTGGACTTTTTGGCCATAGTACGAATGATTCTCTCTTCTCCAGCGCTATTGTCAGCCGAAAGTCACTCCCGCGCGCTTCCTTCCCCTCACCGACACAGCCGCCGCCAATACCGGACGCATTCAATAAGCCGATTTTTTAAATCAACTGCTTTTCTGGTATTA
>CAYOOD010000197.1:0-5165 GCA_964405435.1 uncultured bacterium | reverse complement strand
TCCCCCTCCCCCCTTCTCCCCCTCTTCCCCTCCCGCCTACATCGCCGGCATTGCTTATGGCAGCTACGCTCGCGTCCTGCTCGCGCCCGTTTTAGACCGGCTCGAACTTTTCGCACCCTCCAGACACCCGATCGGTCGTTTGGAGGAGTCACCCGAGCTGCTCTGGGAGGCAGTCAGTTTAGCGCATTCCCTAGTTTCCCAACTCAAAATGCCCATAGAATTGCAGCAGACAACCAGCGAGGAAAGCAAATGATTTAAAAAAAACCGATTTTCCTGAGAAAACACGCCAAAAACGCCCACAAGTGCGACTAGGCAGCAAGTCCCTTTCGTTTTGACGCCTAAACTCTCGACGCCCAAAAAACGCAACAAACCCATCTATGGTGAAACCCAACGGTATTCAAGCCGCTGACACGCAGATAACGTCCGAATCGCCGGTTGCTATGGAAAACGTCGATTTAGGACGGATGCAGATTACAGACGATCTCAATAAGTTGCTAGACATTTTGCCGGAAGCGATTCGCGTGCTATTAGAACAGCACCCGCAACTGGGCAGTCTGGTAGAAGTGGTCATGGATCTCGGGCGTCTGCCGGAAGCTCGCTTTCCCGGCAGTGCAGAGTATCTTTCCCAGACGCCGGTTTCGCGAGCTGACCTGAACTATTGCATTGAGCGAGTCGGCCACTTTAGCGGCGACAATCGGGCGGGGATCGAACAAACCCTGCACCGCATCAGTGCCATTCGCAATCGCACGGGGGAGATTATTGGCTTAACCTGCCGCGTCGGGCGGGCAGTTTTCGGGACAATTGGCATGATCCGGGACTTGGTAGAAACGGGTCGGTCGATTCTGATGCTGGGGCGTCCGGGAGTCGGGAAAACAACCGCGCTGCGGGAAATCGCCCGAGTGCTGGCGGACGAGCTGCACAAGCGGGTGGTGATTATCGATACCTCGAATGAAATTGCCGGTGACGGCGACATTCCCCACCCGGCGATCGGGCGATCGCGCCGAATGCAGGTTGCCCGTCCGGAACTCCAGCATCAGGTGATGATCGAGGCGGTGGAAAATCACATGCCGGAAGTCATCGTGATTGACGAAATCGGCACGGAATTAGAAGCCCTGGCGGCTCGGACTATTGCCGAGCGGGGCGTGCAGCTCGTCGGCACGGCTCACGGCAATCAGATTGAAAACCTGATTAAAAACCCCACCCTTTCGGATCTCGTCGGCGGCATCCAAGCAGTGACGCTCGGAGATGAAGAAGCCCGCCGCCGGGGTTCTCAGAAAACGGTGCTGGAGCGGAAAGCGCCGCCAACGTTTGAGATTGCGGTGGAGATGCTCGAGCGGCAGCGCTGGGTGGTACACGAACAAGTAGCGGAAACGGTGGATACCCTGCTGCGCGGACGCCAGCCCAATCCTCAAGTGAGGACGGTGAGCGAGACGGGCAAGGTGACGATTACCCGCGAACTGCCGGGAGCTTCCTCGGTGGCAGCACCGCCGTCAGACAACCTGCTGCGCCCGACGGGATGGCGGGCGACTGGCCAGATGCGGCCCCTACCGGATCGAGACGGGCGAGAGGCTCTGTCTCAGGAGCGCTCTCAGGAGCGCTATTTCGAGCAGTTGCTGGATGAGTCTCTGCGCCAACCGGCAAGCTTTGGCAGCCCTTTGATGGAGGAGTCGGGCAAGGTAGAACGGCTGGTGGGCCCTAATGGGGAAGATTGGCCGCTGCACGTTTATCCCTATGCTGTCAGCCGCCACCAACTCGAACAAGTGATCCGGGTGCTGAATTTGCCCGTGGTGCTGACGAAGGATATGGAAGAGGCGGATGCAGTGCTGGCGCTGCGATCGCACGTCAAGAACCAATCGAAGTTGCGCCACGTTGCTAAAGGCCGGCACCTGCCCATCCACACGATTAAATCCAGCAGCATTCCCCAAATTACCCGGGCGCTGCAGCGGATGTTGGATGTGGACGATACGGCAGGAACCGACATCCCGGATTTGAGCTTGTTTGCTCACAGCGGCAGCGAAGACGAGATTGAAGCGCTCGAAGAAGCTCGTCTGGCTGTCGAGCAAATCGTCATTCCCAAGGGACAGCCGGTGGAACTCCTCCCCCGCTCGGCTAAGGTGCGCAAGATGCAGCACGAACTCGTCGAACACTACCGCCTGAAGTCCTGTAGTTTTGGCGACGAGCCCAACCGCCGCCTGCGGATTTATCCGGCGTGAGATGGGAATTGGGCAGGCATGGAATGGGGCAAAAGGGAATTGGTCATGGGTAATTGCTCGGGTTATTCTTTTCCATCCCCTTTTGCCCGCTCTCCCGGGAGCATCCCGTTTTTGTCAAAACACCTTTTTTCAGAAGTGGGAGCCTCTCGCTCCCGATCGATCCAAGAGCGAACGAGACGTTGGTGCTAGCTCATAAAAGAGCCGCAACGCTTACGCACCCGCAACGCTTACGCACTCCAAAAATGGGATGCTCCCGCTCTCCCCTGCCAGGAGCGTCAAACTTCGTCTTTTACTTCCTGCGTTTGGGGGCGCTCGAAAAATTTTCCGACAATCTGACGCAGTTGTTCGGCATCGAATGGCTTGGTTAAATACTCAGTTGCCCCGGCGAGGCGTCCCTGCACCTTGTCAAATAGCCCGTCTCTCGCCGTGAGCATGATGATGGGAAGTGCCTGAAACTGCGGTAAATTGCGCACGGTGCGGCAGAGTTCCAGCCCGTCAATTCCCGGCATCGACACGTCCAGCAACAAGCCCGATATCTTCTCGTGGTAAATAATCGACAAGGCATCCACGGCATTGTCTGCGACGAGAACCCGATAGTCTCCTTCTAGGGTTCGCTTGACCAGTTCCAGCATGACAGCGCTGTCGTCAACTGCTAAGATTGTCGGTACAGCATTTGTATTTGAAGGCATTGTTTCCTGCTACATAGAACTTAGACACGGCCCGACATTCTCTGACAATGCTGTCTGTGCTCCTGCTTCGGCAAGGCAAGTCGGCTCCATCCTCTCCACATCTGTTAACTTTGGGTGTTAGATTTGGGTGTTAGATTTGGGTGTTAGATTTGGGTGTTAGATTTGGCCGTAGCTCGCCCCATCTTCTCTTTAAGATAGCACGAGCCACTCTCGCTTTCCGTGCCAAAATGTTAATAAATGTTAAGCACTCTGGCGCTCCCTACTAAGAATTAACGCTTAGTCTTTGGTTTTATTCTCCTACAAAATGTTTGTCTCGTCACCGACAAATCAAAAAAACGACTGCCTTCGCGCAGGCAGAATATCAACGGGAGCGGGGGAGGAGTAGACGGGGGGAGGGGAAGCGAGAAAAGAGAATTTTTTTCCCTTTTACAAAAAGGGGATGTTCCCCTTTCGGAAGATCGGTTATTTTGGCTTAGCATTTCTTAATAGATCGGCCATTGTCAGAGCGAAAATATAGGCTAGAATAGCCGCTCTCTATCGATCGGGGAGCGGGCGATCGGCAAGTTTCACAATGGCCCTAATGGCGTCAGGGCTGGCGATCGCTCTCTGTCTCAAGCAGGACGGTTGCGCGGAGGCAAAATCCTCCGCGCCGCACTCCTGTTGATTGACAAGAATCCCTGACAGGGATTGAAAGAATACCTGCATTTAAAGAGCCGCCAAGTTTCGGCAGTCGCGCCAGCAGGAAAAATCACCTTCGCAGCTTGCAGCATCGGATTGTCAGCCAAAAACGGCATACCCCCAAAGCAGTGCGGGTATTCTGGCATTCGTGAAAACGGGTGAGCGATCGCTCTCGAAAAATTTCAACCGCTTTAACAAACAGTTAAAAACCCAACGATAGGAATCGAATCGTCTGGGGCATCCTATAGCTAGTATGCCCCAGTTAGTATGGAGCCTGGAGGAGCGACGAGTTGCCTCTGAGTAGAGATGCCAGACAACCAGGGCGATCGCCCTCTGTGGCTGTCTTGGCGCTCCCGCAAGCAAACTATCCTCAATTTAAAGAAAATAGAGGTTCGCGGCGACGGTAAATGCATCGATGCGATCGGGCATGGCAGACCAATGAGAAAGTCAAATGAGAAAGTCAGACGTCGTAAAGTGCCAATCATCCAGAAAGTCTGACACCTTCCGAAGGGGGAAGTTAGCAAGATATGACAGCACCCTGGCCAAATAAACCATCGCGCAGGCGCGACGAGCGCAAAAGATATCCCATCTTTGAAACCGCTCCCTCGCTAAATTTAGACGACATAGCCCGCCTAGCCGCCTGCGTTTGTCAGACGCCAGTAGCCTTCGTCAGCCTCACTGACGGGAAGCGACAGCGGGTTGAGTCTTCAGTAGGATTGACGAAAAGAGGAGCGCAGCGCTACCGTTCAGTAGTGCGTCAAGCTAGCGCAGAATCTGACATTTTGGTGGTCCGAGACCTGCTGGCCGACGACCCCCCAGTTGGCCAGCCGAGGGGACGGGACAAACAACCCGCAAACCGCGATCTCCGCGCCAGCGACACGACCGACCCGACCGAGCCAATCCTCAGCGATCGAGCAGATTGCCCCCTTTCTCCGGCTGACACCGCAGATCTCAACCTGAGATTTTACGCCGGATGCGCCTTCAAGAGCGAGAGCCATCTCCCCCTCGGCGTGCTCTCGGTAATGGACTGGCAACCGCGCTCCCTCAGCCCTCAGCAGCGAGAAGTGCTGCACGCTTTAAGTCGTTTGGCAGCAGTCAACCTGGGCACGAGCCAAATTCGGGCGCGTCAAGGGCAGCACCCCAGGGAATCGCCAGCCGAGAAAACTTTTGATTCCGCACTCAAACCACAAACAAAGCTGAGAGTCAATATGAAGACCCCCACGGAGTCGAAAAGCGATCCTGCTTGCCAAAAGCCCCAGCGCTCGGAAGCTCTGGGGCTTTCTGTCCCATTGCCCCCGCTCGAACCGGCGATTATTGTCACGGATGGGGAAGGGCGGATCGTCGATTGGAACGCGGGCGCTGAAAATCTGTACGGCTGGTCGAAGGCTGAAGTGGTGGGGCAAGTGGCCGACGAGTTACTGCAAGCGACCTACAGTATCGGAGAAGAACTCCCTCAGCAGTTTCTGTCTCAGGACAATTGGCAAGGAGTGGTGAGGCACTCGAGAAGCGACGGCACGCGCATCAATGCCGCTAGCCCTGTCAAGGTGGTAGATTGTGAGCTAAAATAGATGTAGGAAAAATCCCA
>CAYOOD010000196.1:0-5180 GCA_964405435.1 uncultured bacterium | reverse complement strand
AAACACAAGACGGTGCCCATGCCTTCTTGAATCATACAGCATCTGTGCAACGCCGGTACACTTCGATATCGTCCTTTCCAGCCAAATGCTGCTCGATACTGCCGATACAGTGGTTTTGCTGCCGGCAACAACGCGCTACGAAATTCCCGGCGGCGTGACTTCAACCAGTACGGAACGGCGGATTATTTTCAGCCCGGAAATTCCCGGACGCCGCATCGGCGAAGCGCGCCCCGAATGGGAAGTTTTTGTAGAAATCGCCAAGCGGGTGCGTCCCGAAATTGCCGAAAAGTTGCAGGTTGAGGGAACGGCGGCGATTCGAGAAGAAATTGCCAAGGTGGTGTCTTTTTACGACGGCATCCAAAATTTAAAGCAAGCGGGGGATCAGTTCCAATATGGCGGCGCTGATTTGTGCCGGGATTGGCAGTTTCCGACTCCAGACGGAAAGGCTCATTTTGCGTCAGTGCCGCTGCCTTTTAAGAATGTCTTGCCAGAGGGTACTTTTCGGGTGACAACTCGGCGCGGCAAGCAGTTCAATAGTATGGTGCAGGAGAAGAAAGACGCGATTACTGGGGCAAGAAGGGAGGCAATTTTTATCAGCCAATCCGATGCCGATAAGCTGCGGTTGAAGGAGGGAGATGCGGTAATTTTGCGGAATGAATTCGGCGAACTGCGCGGGGCGATAAAAATCGCGCAGGTGCTGCCTGGAAATTTGCAGGTACACTGGCCCGAGGGCAATGTTTTGCTAGATAGAACGAAGCGATCGCCTCAAGTTGCCATTCCCGATTACAATGCTTTGGTGCGTTTGGAAACAGTGCAGGGCAACCGTTGAAAAGCCGCCTCTTCCCAAAAGAGAGAACTTTTTTCAGAAGTGGGAGCGTCTCGCTCCCTATCAATCCCATAGCGAACGAGACGTTTAGCGAACGAGACGTTCGCACTCCTATCAGATCTATAACCTCATCGCGAACGAGACGTTCGCACTCCAAAAATGGGAGGCTCCCGCCCGGGTTTTTTGAAAAACCCGGGTTTCTGAGGGTTTCTAACTCCCACAACAATCGCTGTATATCGCTAGAGCTTTTTAGAGAAAATAACAAAAAAGGAGTTTTTATCCTTTCCGCTTTCCCGTCTTTCCTCGGCTGGCGCTAGAGAGGAAAGTTGTATAATGAAAAACTCAAACCCGGAGGGCGATCGGCAAAGAAATTAGCAAATAGTAAAAAGAACGCGAGTTTTACCAGTCTGGATTATAATGGCGGTACAAAAAGAATGCCCGATCTCCCCCCCACCCGCATAACGTCGCTCTCATCGTGCAACGCCCAGCCCGGAGTCCAATGTTAAAAGTCACCCGCTCCCAACTGCAGCGCTATGGTATGGCGGCTTTGTCAAGCGCCGCCGCAGGTGCAGTCGCCTTGATTCTGCCGCAGCCCGCAACACCCGCACCGCCGCTGTTTTTTGCAGCAGTGACGTTCAGTAGCTGGTACGGAGGATTTGGCCCGGGACTGCTGGCGAGTGTCCTTGCCACATTCACCGCGCACTACTGTTTCATCATGCCTGCCTATTGGCTGACCAGAAAAAGCTGGTATGATATTGCAGAATTGGTTGCATTCGCTGCTGCCGCAATCCTGATTAATGGATTAATTGCGATCGCGCGCGCGCGGCAGTTGCAAGCAGAAGCCAAACTGTCAAAACTGCAACTGAGCGAGGAGTGGTATCGCCGCATAGTAGACACGGCGCACGAGGGCATCTGGCTAGTCAACGCCGAGTTGCAGACGGAGTACGTCAATCAGCGCATGGCTGACATGCTGGGTTATCCGCCAGAGGAAATTCTCCATCGCTCGATTTTCGAGTTTATGGATGCGCAGGGGCGGCAAGAAGCCGAGCAACGGCTCAGAAGGCGCAGGCGGGCGATAAAACAGCAGTTTGAATTTCGCTACCGCCGCCGAGACGGATCGCATTTGTGGGCGATTGTGGCGGTGACGCAAATCCTGAATGAAAAGCGGGAATTTACCGGCGCGATCGCAACAGTAGCGGACATTACCTCCCGAAAACAGGCAGAAGAGCAACTCTGGGAAACCAACCAAACCCTCGAGAGTTTGATTCAAGCTTGCCCGCTGGCGATCGCGGCGTTCAGTTTGGACGACGGCAAGGTGAGCGTCTGGAATCCAGCCGCCGAGAGACTTTTCGGCTGGAGCCAGCAAGAAGCCACCGAAAACTTCCTGCCATCGCCACAGCACGACGAGGCAGAAGACGCGATCGCATCGCTGCAAGCAGTGCAGCAGGGACAAGCCCTGACGGGAGTAGAGGTGCGGCGTCGCAAGCCAGACGGAACCCAGCTCGATCTCTCCGTGTGGACGTGCAACCTGCGCGACGCCAAAGGTGCCGCCAACTGCATGGCGATCGTCGCTGACATGAGTTCGAGAAAGCGCTTGGAAGAAGAATTGCGCTCTGCACTCACCAAACTAACCTTTCACGTCGAAAATTCACCCCTAGCGGCGATCGAGTGGGATCGGGAATTTCGAGTCTCCCAGTGGTCGAAACAAGCCGAGAAAATATTCGGCTGGCAAGCCGCAGAAGTTTTGGGGAAACAACCGTCGGAATGGGAATTTGTGTTTGCAGACGACAAGCAAACTGCCACAATTCGGATCGAAGCCCTGACAAACGGCAGGGAACAGCGAAACGTTTCCTTCAACCGCAACTATACCAAAAATGGCGAGGTCGTGTACTGCGAGTGGTACAACTCGGCACTGTTCGACGAATCGGGGAAAATGGTTTCCGTGCTGTCGCTGGTGCGGGACGTCACCGAGCGCCAGCAAATGGAGGAAGCGCTGCGCAAAAGCGAGGAACGCTACCGGGCGCTGGTGGCGGCGATTTCTTCGGTGGTGTGGACGACGAACGCCGGCGGAAAATTCGTGATTCCCCAGCCTTCCTGGGAAGCGTATACCGGTCAGAGCTGGGATCGGTACTCCGAGCGGGGATGGCTGCAAGCCATTCACCCAGACGATCGGGAATCGGTTTTGCGGCTGTGGGAAGAGGCGATCGCTTCCAAAACCAAATACGAGTCAAAGGGGCGGATTTGGCACGCCGCCAGCGGGCAGTACCGTTACTTCGTCGATCGCGGCATCCCGCTGTTTTCCCCAGACGGATCGGTGCGCGAATGGGTGGGAACCCTCACCGATATCGACGAACCCCAGCGGGCGAAAAATGCCCTGCAAGAGAGCGAGCAGCGGCTGTCGATCGCCCTGGAAACGGGCAAACTCGGTTCCTGGCAGTTGGATTGGGCGACGGGAGCGCTGGAGTGTTCCGACACCTGCAAGGCCAATTTCGGACTGCCGCCCGATGCCGACTTGTCCGGCGATCGCGTTTTGGAAATGATACACCCCGACGACCTCCCTTCGGCGAAAGCATCGCTCGAACGCGCCGTCAAGCTGCAAACCGACGGCGATGCCGAATTTCGCACGATCTGGCCCGATGGCAGCCTCCGCTGGCTGGCGGCGCGCTTTCGCGCCATCTACAAAAGCGAGAAACTCCCCCTGCGCGTGGTGGGCGTCACCCTCGACGTGACCGATCGCAAGCGTTCTGAGGAGCGCTCTCGCTTTTTGGCGGAGGCGTCTTCGGTACTGGCGGCGTCTCTCGACTGTCAAACCACCCTCGCCAACCTGGCAAATCTGATCGTGCCCGCTCTGGCAGACTGCTGTTTTTTTGACGTCCTGCGCGGCGGCACAACGGTGGAGCGCGTGGCGTGGAAGCACGCGGCGGTGAGGGCAGGAGGGTTTGACGGGCAGCGCTCGATCCCAGAAGCTCCGTTTCAAAATCACCCGGTTGGGGATGTTTTGCGATCCGGCAGAGCCATCTTGATTGGGGAAGTTTCCGAGGAGTGGATGCAGGCGACTGCCCAGAGTGCAGAACACTTGCAATTCCTGCGCGAACAGCAGTTGCGCTCCGTGATGGTGGTGCCGCTGTTGGCGCGCGATCGCATTCTAGGGGCGCTGACTTTCGCCTTGACTGCTTCTTCGGGGCGGCACTACACGATTGACGACTTGAATTTAGCCGAAGATATCGCTCACCGCGCCGCACTGGCGATCGACAATGCCGGGGTTTATCAGGAGGCAAGGGCAGCGCGCCAGCGCGCTGAGGAAGCGAAAGCCCGCATCGAACGCCTGCAAGCGATCACGGCGGCTCTCTCAGAAGCAATCTCCACCGTCCGAGTGGCGGACATCATTGTCAATCAGGGGATTGCCGCGATGGGGGCTGTCGCTGGTTTGGTGACGCTGCTCGATGAAAAGGAAAGTGTTTTAAAAATGGTGGCGGCTGTCGGCTATCCGCAAAAGCTCTTAGATACCTGGGGACGGTTTCCAGCCACCGCACCGGTGCCGCTGGCAGAAAGCGTCCGCAGTGGCAAACCGCTGTTTTTCGAGAGTCTCGAAGCCTTGCTCGTCGCGTACCCGCACCTGGCTGACGCGCCAAACATAACGGGCAATCGGGCTTTCGCGTCTATTCCCCTGACGGTGGAGGGAAGCGCGATCGGAGCGATGAGCTTGAGTTTTCAGGAGGCGCGGGCGTTCAGCGAAGAAGACCGCGCTTTTGCCTTTTCCCTGGGGCAGCAGTGCGCTCAGGCGATCGCGCGGGCTCGCCTCTACGAAGCCGAACAGCGCGCCCGCGCCGAGGCAGAAACCGCCAACCGCCTCAAAGACGAGTTTCTCGCGATTGTTTCCCACGAAGTGCGATCGCCCCTCAACCCGATTCTCGGCTGGGCAAAACTCCTGAGAACGCGCAAGTTTGACGAAGCGGGCACCCATCGCGCTCTGGAAATTATCGAGCGCAATGCCAAGTTGCAAGCGCAGCTCATCGACGATTTGCTCGACGTCTCTCGCATTCTGCGCGGCAAGCTGAGTTTGAATTTCTATCCGGTTAATCTGATTCCCGCCATCGAAGCGGCGATCGAAACGGTGCGCTTGGCAGCCGATGCCAAATCGATTCAGCTTCAGACTGTCTTTGCTGCTAAAGCCGTGCAAGTCTTCGGCGATTCCAATCGCTTGCAGCAAGTTGTCTGGAATCTGCTCTCGAACGCTATTAAGTTTACTCCCGAAGGCGGGCGGGTGGAAGTGCGCTGCACTGTGGAAGTGGAAAATGGCGCATCGGAACAAAATTCCCCCCTCTCCCCCCTCTCCCCCTCCCCCCCTCTCCCC
>CAYOOD010000195.1:0-5260 GCA_964405435.1 uncultured bacterium | reverse complement strand
GACGGCATGATATTTTATCAGCTTTATCTGTAGCCGGATTTTAGAGAATTGGTATCAATTCATGCGATCGCGATTGAAGCGTCGAGCTAGGCAGCTCGCGCTTTTTTTGTCGCATGGGAATATCTATCACAAACTCTGCTCCTTTCCCCGGTTCCGAGAAGCACTGAATCGTCCCTCCATGCTTGTCTACGACAATTTGATAGCTAATTGAGAGTCCTAGCCCGGTGCCAGAACCGACTGGTTTTGTCGTGAAAAAGGGTTCAAACAGCCGCTCTCTAACGGCTGCGGACATGCCCGGGCCGTTATCTTGGATGCAGATGCGTACCCAGGAGCGTGAAGCGCAGCACCCTGGAAAGTCGCGCGTTTGGGTGCGGATGGTAATCGTACTGGGATTGCTTTTAATCTCTTCAAGCGATCGATCGCTGTCTCGCGCGTGCAAGGCGTCAATGCCATTGCTGAGAATATTCATAAACACCTGATTGAGCTGTCCGGCGTAGCATTCGACTTCAGGTAAATCGCCGTATTCTTTAATAATTTCAATTGCAGGTCGCTCTGGCTTTGCCCGCAAGCGGTGCTGTAAAATTACTAGCGTGCTGTCAATCCCTTCGTGAATGTTGACCGGTTTCACCTCGGCTTCGTCGAGCCTGGAGAAATTCCGCAATGTCTGCACGATTTGGCGGATGCGATCGGTGCCCATTTTCATCGACGCCAGCACTTTGGGCAGGTCTTCCACTAAAAACTCTAAATCGATTTCTTCTACTAGCTCCTGAATTTCCGCATCGGGGTTGGGACAGCGCTGCTGGTAAAGGTTGAGGAGCTTGAGCAAACCCTTAACGTAGTCGCTGACGTGCGAGATGTTGCCGTAAATGAAGTTGACCGGGTTGTTGATTTCGTGCCCGACTCCCGCCACTAGCTGACCCAAACTGGACATTTTTTCTGCCTGCACCAGTTGCGCTTGGGTTTTCTGCATGGCTTGATAGGCTTCATTCCGTTCCAAAATGTTGATATATGCCTTGGAATGGTAGCGAATCCGGGCTATTAGCTCGATCTGATCTGGCAGTTTTACCAGGTAGTCATTGGCACCGAAACTAAAGGCATCGGCTTTCAGCTTCGCTTCTTCTTTAACTGACAGCATGATGATAGGAACCTCGCGGGTTGCTGCATTGGCCCGAAAAAAGCGCAATAACAATAACCCGTCGATATCCGGCATGACCAAATCTTGCAAAATGACCGTTGGGGAAATTTCTGTAGCGATTTGAATCGCTTGTGCGGGGTCGCTGCAGTAGTGAAAAATGATATCTGTTTCACTAGACAACATGCGGCGCACGGCCTCGCCTATCATCGCTTGATCGTCTACAAGCAAGACTGTAATCGGGTGTTCTGTCAAGGAGGTAATCGGTGCGGCAGAACCCTCATCCTGTTTTTTTAAGGCAGCTTTTTTTAAGAAGGTCGAGTTCATATATAAAATCCCTTTCTGGCACTTAACCGTCTGCACTTCCCTAATTGACACCTGCATCTCTCTCGTTATAACTTTATTAAATCTGACGGTTCCTCTTTCTTAAGTATGATTTTCATACTGAGAGCTTTTAAAAAGTTTAAATAGCGATGGTTTCCTGATTTAAAACCTTGGCAAGTTTCAGGTTTTGTAAGCTTGGCTACACGAGGCATAATTTCCGGCAAAGCCGAGTCTTATTTTCTCTACTTTAGCAAAATTTTATCAAGACTGAAACCCTAATTTATACGGATTCTTCTATTTATTAGCCTTTTCCATCTTTAAGCGTCAACTGTAATTTCACGCAGATGGTGCGAGGGGAGCGGGTTATTAACTGGCTGTACTGGCTGCGCTCGCCCTCCGTTGCCTTGCGGGAGGAGCTGTAAAATTTTTGCAATCAATGCCAGTCTCTTGCGGCATGGAGCGAACCGAGCCGCGCGCGTCAGACAGAATAGAAATTGTAGATTTTAGACAGGAAAATTTAAGCGGGTATTTTCCAGAGCTAAAAACTCAGGCTTGTGGTAAAATCTACAAGGTGAAAAGCCATCAACCGCAGATTAAATCACTTGAGAGGAGCCAAGCTCTCAAGTCTTGAATTCTGGAAAAATGCGCGAGTTTTTGAGGTCTGAAAAGCAGAAATCTCGTCTGAATGGAAAAGCTGGTATTTTTTGAGCGATCGCGCCTACAGACCTCCAGCCAACCTGACAACTGCCCGGGCGAGAAAGGAGGGAGTATGATTACTTAGAAACGAAAAACCAAACACTCCAAACGATAACCTACACTTCACAGCATAGCTGAAGATGGGATGGAAAAGCTGACAAGGGCAGACCCGATCGCCTCCACAGGCAAAATTCGCTCTGCCGCGCCCAACTCTGCTGCTGCTTTAGGCATTCCATAAACCGCGCAACTCTCGCGAGCCTGGGCGATCGTCTGCCAGCCAGAGCGCCGCAACTGCAACAGCCCTGCCGCTCCATCCCTGCCCATGCCGGTAAGCAAAATTCCTACCCCCTTTCCCGGCCAGATTTGGGCTGCGCTTCTGAAAAAAGCATCGACAGACGGACGGTAAAAACAGTCAATTGGTTGAGGCGTGTAACGCAGCGTCAGATCTGATGACAAAACGAGATGGTCGTTAGTTCCTGCCACCCAGACTTTCCCGGGTTCCAGGCGGCTGCCCTCACGGGCAACTGCCACCGGTAGCGCCGAGAAAGAATTCAACCAATCCGCCAATCCCGGCGCGAATGCGGCATCGATATGTTGGATGATGACAACCGCCGCCGAGAAATTTTTCGGCAAGCGGGAGAGGATTTCTGCCAGCGCGCGCGGGCCACCTGTAGAAGCCCCGATCGCCACCAGCAGAAGCTGCGGCATTCGCTTAGGTTGGGAACGCCATTCCTGTCGGAAGAGGCGCTGAGAGGTTTTGCGAGAGGTTTTGCCGAGCAGTTTGGCGATCGTGGCAATTTTGGCCAGCAGGTTGGTCCCGCTTTCAGCTTGGGGGCGATCGCTCAGCGCCGGCGCATTCACGGCATCCAGAGCGCCATAACCCATCGCTTCAAAAACTTTCGAGACTTGAGCGCTAATGCTCGCCGTCACCACCACGATCGCGCAGGGATATCTGGCCATAATCCGGCGGGTGGCCTCAACCCCGTCCATCACCGGCATCACTAAGTCCATCAAAATCAAGTCAGGAACATCTATCGCGCACTTGGTGACGGCTTCAGCTCCATTGCTGGCCACCCAAGCCAGCTTGTACTCTGGAACTGTAGCCAAAACCTGCAGCAGTGCCTCCACTGCGGTGAGCGTGCCATTGACGATCGCGATCCGCATCGTTTTCAGTTGTCGCAGCCGGAGATTTTCGCCCCCAGAGTTGTATTTTCCCTGTCTCCTGTCCTTGGCTCTCGGTCATCGGTCGGGCGGTTCCCGAAAAAACGACAACAGACTTTTGACAATTTACAACAGAAAAGAAATTCCGACAATTTAAAAAATTGTTAAGTCCCGATCGAATCGATCACGGCATTTAAGAGCGTGTCGTCGTGGAAACTGCTTTTGGTCAAGTAATAATTGGCCCCGGCTTCCAGTCCCCGGATGCGGTCTTCTTCCCGGTCTTTATACGAAACAATAATCACCGGCAGGGACTTTAAATTCGGATGGCTTTTAATCTGGGCGACGAGTTCGATCCCGTTCATGCGGGGCATGTCCACGTCAGTCAGAACCAAATCGTAGTGCCCGGTGCGAACAGCGTTCCAACCATCAATGCCATTGACAGCAACCTCGACTTCATAGCCGTTGTTTTGCAGTAACTTGCGCTCCATTTCGCGAACGGTAATCGAATCGTCAACGACTAAAATGCGCTTGTGGGCTTTGACGGCGGTTTTGTCTTCGGCGCGACCGACTTTGCTCAACTGTCCAGTTGCCAGCAGGCGATCGATGGAATGCAGCATGTCTTCTACATCGACGATCAGCACGGGGGAACCGTCGTCGAGGAGCGCGGCGGCGCTGATATCCCGGACTTTTCCCAGGCGGGGATCGAGGGGTCTGACGACTAAATCGCGATCGCCCAAAAACCGATTCACCACCAAGCCGTAACGGCTGTTGCGATCGCTGATGACCACCACCGGCAGTGCCTCGGAATTGATGGCCGTTTCCGGCAATTCCAGCACTTGATGGGCCGATACCAGTCCGATATTTTGCTCGTCTATTTTAAAATACTCGCGGTTTTCAGCCACATAAATGTCCGACCGGCGTACCGTCGCCAGCCGCTCAATGCGCGTCAGCGGAAACGCAAAAGGTTCTCCCGATATTTCCACCAGCAGGGTGCGAATCACCGATAGCGTCAGCGGCAGTTGCAGGTGTACCGTCATCCCCTTTCCAGGGACGGAAACCGCCCGCAGCACGCCGCCCACCTCTTGCGCCATACTCTGCGCCACATCCAAGCCGACGCCGCGACCGGAAATCTCGGTGACGGCATTAATCGTGGAAAAACCGGGCAAGAACAGAAAGTCCATCAGCTCGTTTTCTGTTAGCTGAGAGACCATTTCTGGGGTAGCCAGGTTTCGCTCTGCTATTTTTTGGCGCAATACTTGCAAGTCTACGCCCCGACCGTCGTCTGAAACGGTAATGAATAGCATCCCGGCGCGGTGCAGGGCTTCGACGCGCACCGTGCCTTCTGGCGGTTTGCCAGCAGCGACACGCACCTCGGGGGGCTCGATGCCGTGATCGACGGCGTTGCGGAGAATGTGGGTTAGGGGAGCTTCTAGCTTTTCTAAAATATCGCGATCGACTTTGGTAGATTTGCCGACGATATCCAATTTGACTTGCTTGCCGAGCTGTCTGGCGAGATCGCGCACCATGCGGGGGAATCCCTGCCCTGCATCGCCGAAGGGGCGCATGTGACTGGCGATGACTTCGCGGTAAAGTCGGTCGGAAAGATTGGTGGAGCGGCGGACAAATTGTTCTAATTCGTTGAGGCGATCGCTGAGAACCAGGCGGCACTCGCGGGCATATTCGATCGCCGAGCTGACGAGAGAGGCCGTGCCAGAATTGAGGTGGCGATCGCCCGCAGAGTCTTGCAGCTTTTCTAAAAGGTTAGACAGTTCGGCTTGGCGGTTCCTGAGTTTGAGCAGGGAATCGGCAAAAGGCTGCAGCCAGTTGGCTTCGACGAGGGATTCCCCGGCTAATCCCATCAGGCGATTTAAGTTTTCCGCACTGACGCGCACCACCCGCTCTGTTGAAGCATCCATTCGGGGGGCTGGGGAAGAGAGGGGGATGGGG
>CAYOOD010000194.1:0-5281 GCA_964405435.1 uncultured bacterium | reverse complement strand
AGAGGGGGGGGGGAGCGGGAGAGGGGGGGAGTGGGAGAGTGGGAGAGGGGGGGAAATATGTTCGGGTAATTCGGTTGGTTAATGGCCCGTCAATTAGCCCTCGAAAAAGACTATTTAGCTTTAGAATTGCTTTAGATTTCGCGCGCGATCGCGATCGCTAAAACTGACGGGACTGAGCGTTACCGCACCTCGCAATCGCTAGTCCTTAAAATCTAAAATAGAAAAGATAAAATCTAAAATAAATCCGAAGCGATAGCCCGAGCAAGCTTATAATAGAAAGGTGAACGCTTGGCAGGAATCTTTGTAAGATTATATCCAGATAGCTTAAATATCCAAACACACCCTGCTCAATCGCGATCGCAGTAGTTGCGTGGAGCGCGCTAGCGCTAAAAATCTTTCAGCACGCAGCTATTTAAAAAAAGCTGCTCCTCCCTGGTAAAAGTTTCGCATGGAACTGGATTTGTCCAAAAAAACCGCCATCAGAAGGCCCAGTTGGATTCCCTATTACGCCCTGGGACTGGTACTGGCGATCGCCCTACTCGCCACTTACTGCGTCGCCATCACGGCTGACGCCAAAGACCGCTTGCGATTCGAGAATGCAGTCGTGACGGTTGACGATGAAATTGAGAAACGTTTGGACACTTACATCGCCCTCTTGCGGGCGGGCAGCGGATTGTTTGCCGCCAGCGATCGCGTCAGTTCCGACGAATTCCGAGCGTTTGTTGACGCCCTGCAACTGCGGCAGCGCTATCCGGGAATCCAGGGCATCGGTTTCTCCGCGCGGGTGACGCCAGAGGAAAAACAGGCACTCATTGCCAACATGCGATCGCAAGGGATAGAAAATTTTACCATCAAACCCGATTACAAGCGCCCCGAATATCACGCCATTACTTACATCGAACCGCTCGACCGACGCAACCAAGTAGCGATCGGCTACGACATGTCCACAGAGCCGGAGCGCCGCGCCGCAATGGAACGGGCAGCCGCCACCGGCACCCCCGCCGCCACCGGTCGAATTACCCTCGTTCAAGAAATCGACGCGCGCAAGCAGGCGGGATTTCTCATCTGCGTGCCGATATACCGCAAAGGCGTTTCGCTAAATACAGTTGCAGAAAGACAAGCAGCGCTAGAAGGTTTCGTTTACGGTGCCTTTCGAGCCGGCGACTTGATGGAGGCCATACTCAGCAGCCAGAAAAATTCAGCCGTCGATTTGGAAATCTACGACGGCACCGTCGAGAGCCCGTCCGCCAGGGTGTACTCGTCCCGCCACCAAAATGCCTCGGCTGCCTCGACGGAAAGGCCCCGCTTCAGAGTCGTCAAAACTCTCGACGTAGCAGGACGCCCCTGGAGGATCGCCTTTACTTCCCGACCGGAACTCGATCGGGGTTCCGACTTGAGACTGCTGCCATACATCTGGCTGATAGCACTGCCCGCCGCCGCAGCCAGCTTCGGGGTGACGCGCAGTTTTCTCAGAGCCCGCCATGCCGCGCGGCGATCGACAGCCGCCTTGCGCCAGTCCCGAAAGGCCCTGCGCGAAAGCGAATCGCGCCTGAAGCAAGTGGTCGATGCCAACATCATCGGCGTCGTCCTCGCTGAGGAGCAAGGGCAGATCGTCGAGGCAAACGACGCCTTTCTGAATATGCTGGGATACGATCGCCAGGATTTACTCGCCGGTAAGCTCAATTTCATCTCCCTGACGCCGCCAGAATACCGAGCCCTAGACGAGCAGGCACGAGAAGAAATGAAGCGATCGGGCTCTCACAAGCCTTTTGAAAAAGAATACATTCGCAAGGACGGCACGCGGGTGCCCGTGCTGGTGGGAACGGCGCATCTGGGCGGCGCGGAAAAATTGGGCGTCGGGTTTCTGCTCGACTTGAGCGAACAGAAGCGGGCAAAGGAATCGCTGCAGCGATCGGAAATTCGCTTCCGCACCTCGATCGAGCAGTCGCCTCTGAGCACCCAGATTTTGTCCCCCGACGGGCGGACGGTACAGGTGAACAAAGCCTGGGAAGAACTCTGGGGCATGACGAAAGAGCAGCTAGGCGACAGAAATATCCTCTTTGACGAGCAGCTAGCCGCCAAGGGCGTCATGCCCTACATTAAAAAAGCCTTTGCTGGAGAAGCAGCGGCGATTCCTCCGATTTTGTACGAGTCCGAGCCAAACAGCAGCAGCAGCTCTCCCTCCCGACGCTGGGTTCAGTCCCGCATCTATCCGGTGAAAGACGAAGCGGATAACATTCGCGAAGTGGTGATTTTACACGAAGACATCACCGCTCGCAAGCAAGCCGAAGATCGCTTCCGACGCCTGTTTGACTCCAACTCGATCGGCGTGGCTTTCTGGAGGGGAAACGGCTGTATTTTTGACGCCAACGACGCCTTCCTCGAACTGGCTGGCTACACCCGCGCAGAATTTGCCGCTACGGGCGGGCTGAGCTGGAAAGCGCTGACTCCTCCAGAGTACGAAGCCGTTGTTTTTGAGGCGATCGCCCGAGCGCGGGCAGCGGGCGTTTCCGAGATTTGCGAAAAAGAGTGCCTCCGTCGAACCGGCGATCGCATCTCCGTCGTTTTCCGAGTGGCGCTGCTTGACGAGAGCCAAACCGAAGGCGTGTTTTTCCTGCTGGATATTACAGAGCGAAAAAAAGCCGAACAAGCCCTCAAAACCAGCGAAGAACGCTTCCGCAAACTGGCAGAAAAAGTGCGGGTCATTCCTTGGGAAGCCGATGCCATAACTTGGCGATATCTCTATGTCGGGCCCCAAGCCGTCCAAATCCTCGGCTATCCCCTAGAAGAGTGGTATGCCGAGAATTTTTGGATTTCCCACCTCCACCCAGAAGACCGAGACAGGGCGATCGCCTTTTATACCGATGCGGCAGCTCACCCGCAAGACTGCGAATATGAATACAGAATGCTGGCGGCTGACGGACAAGTCGTGTGGGTGTGCGATATTGTCAGTGCAGTTCGAGATGAGAAAGGGCTGAAACTGTGGCGCGGAATTACCCTCGACGTCACCGAACGCAAGCGAGTCGAAGCAGAACGCATCCAACTGCTGCGGCGCGAGCGAACCGCACGCGAACAGGCAGAAGCCGCAAACCGCCTGAAAGACGAGTTTCTCGCGACGCTCTCCCACGAGCTGCGCACGCCGCTGACGGCGACGATCGGCTGGACGACGCTGCTGAAACATCAAAAGTTTGACGAGGCAACCACCGCCAGAGCCCTCGACACCATCGATCGCAATACAAAGGCTCTGTCGCAACTCATTGACGAGTTGTTAGATGTCTCGCGCATCGTCACGGGCAAGTTTCGCTTGGAAATGGTGGCGGTGGAATTGCCTGCCATTATTGAGGCGGCGATCGAGGCGGTACGTTCCGCAGCCGAAGCGAAAAATATTCAAATTCATACCTGCTTGGATCTGCAAGTCGGTTTGGTGTCTGGAGACATGACTCGCCTGCAGCAAATTGTCTGGAATCTGCTGTCGAATGCGATTAAATTTACCCCCAAGGGAGGGCACGTTTCTATTGGACTCGATCGCAATCATTCCAATGCTCGGATAATTGTTTCCGATACGGGTCAGGGGATTTCTGCTGAGTTTTTACCCCACATTTTCGAGCGCTTCCGCCAAGCCGATTCCGCCATGACGCGCACTCACGGCGGGTTGGGTTTGGGCTTGGCAATTGTTCGCCATCTCGTGGAATTGCACGGCGGAAGCATCTGTGCTGAAAGTCTCGGAGAAGATCGGGGAGCCACCTTTGCGGTGGAGCTGCCCCTGCTCGACGAAAACAATAACCGCACCCGGGCGGCACAGGAGGAGGAGAAGAAACATTTCGCTCCTTCGCCTTATCTCCCCCTCGAAGGGTTGCGGGTTCTGATTGTCGATGACGAAGCGGATGCGCGGGACTTGCTGACGACTGTACTAACCGACAGCGGCGCTGAAGTCATGGCGGTTGCGTCGGCTTCTGTGGCGTTCAAAATTATCGCGCGCAGTTCTAATATGGGACGACCGGATATTTTAATCAGCGATATCGGGATGCCCGGTGAGGACGGATTTTCTCTCATCCGCAAAGTTCGGTTGCTCTCAAAAGAAGAGGGCGGAGAGATTCCATCGATCGCGCTCACGGCTTACGCGCGGGCTACGGAGCGATCGCGCGTTCTGTCGGCAGGTTTTCAGCTCCACATTGCTAAACCTGTCGTGCCAGACGAGCTGGTGAGGGCGATCGCTTCTTTGACGGGTCGGACGGCGTGCACTTTGGAGGGTTTTGGAGAGTTGCCGGGATTGGGAGATTAGGGGATGGACGGGGTAGGGTGCATGGCGGGAGGCTCTGCCTCGTCGCGAGCGATCGCGCTAACTCTTGGCAACCGCATTAACAATGTCTTTGTTCTATTGAAACGTTAAAATCAATACAGACAACTAGCGCAGGGGAATAAACGCCATGAAAAACCCGATCGCGAGAATTGTATCGATCGTTTCGTTACTGTTGGCTGTGACGGTTCCCTTTGCCGGCTTGGCACCTTTGATACTCTTTTTGCTGTTCTGGCTGGTTGGCTCGGCTTTTTGGGAGCTGCTGCGTTCGCTTTTTCCCGCCCATCCCGCCCGCGAGGGCGAGTTCAAAGAGACAAGGAAAAAATCCGCCTGATGCGTTCAGGCTGTGCATTGATCCGCCTCTATCAAAAGTATGAATTTCAGTCGGAGCGCGGCGGATAAAATAACAGAAAGATTGGCTCTGAGGAGGGCGTGGATTTTGAATAGAAGATTTCTTGACTGACTTCTTTGATGATGCGATCGCTGATGTATTCTATGACGACGGGATTGCTCCTGCAACTGGAGGGCGAGGCGTACCGAGAGAGCAGTTTTGCCGATGCCGCCCAGCCCCAACATTGCTACGAGACGACAGCGATCGCGATCGATCCAGTATTCTAATGCCAGCGAGTTCGTCGGCGCGATCGGAGAAAATCGACTTGCCGGGAATGTGCCGTTTTTTTCGGCTTTTTCCAGATCCCGATCGCGCGATCGATGAATGGCTTTTGCGATCGCTGCGACGGCGACAATAAACTCGGCTTGTCGGCTTGATTTTTTGGCTAGAGAAATTATAATAACACGAAAAACAGGAGCAGTCAATATGGTGGCGATCGAAGAAAAATCACAAACCGAACCCCCCGCTAAAATTCCTAATGCTTCAAAAGGCAATATTTGGCTCGAAACAGCGCGCGTAATTTTTAACCCTTTGGAAGTGTTATACTAAGTTGGCTAAGATAGTATTATACTATTAGAGAAAAACATCAGGAG
>CAYOOD010000193.1:0-5494 GCA_964405435.1 uncultured bacterium | reverse complement strand
CGAACGCTGGAAGCGTTAAGGGGAAAAAGGTTTGAAATTTTGGAGATGTCTAATCTCCCAGCCGCTTTGCAGCTTGAAATACAAAAGGGGTTTTTAGCTTTGGCGTAAAGAAAAGTTTACAGATTGTTGTTTTTTTACTCACCCCTATCTTAAAAAGGAATATTGAAAAGTGTCAAGCTTCAGGTTTAATTGGTTTGACTGAAGTATTAAAGTGGGTTTGGTGGGTTCCTCCAGTCGCCCTCCGTATTTGTGCGAATCGGTGCGGTAAAACTCGATCGCCTTTCCCTGCGGGAAATTTTTGGCTCTTGCATTTATGGCAGCGATCGCGATCGCTGAAAACGAGCGATCGCGATCGCTGAGAGAAAAACCATTAATATTATTTCCGTTCGATTAACGGCAATTTTGCTGTTCCGAGGAAGAAAAAAGCAGCGCGCTTCGGATGCCCCCAGTACCGCTTCCATCTTCCATACCGCATTCTATTTGAAAAGCGAACGGCTGTGACGGCGAGAAACCCGGTTTATTGAAGAAACCGGGTTTGAAGAAGGTTCCCGACTCACAAAGAAACGCTATATCTGGGCTAGTGCAATACCAGAAACCGAGTTTTTAGAAACGGGATAGGCAAGTGGATTCTGCCTGTGGGCTAAGAGCAACTCGGTTTCTGACTGCATCCAAATTGACGGGATTTTCGAGGGCGAACTAACAAGCAGCCGCAACTGCAAACTGACTGACGGCAGCAGCCGGTCCGACTAAAGAAATATAAGGTTCGATAAAATACCGACTGGCGGCTTCTCGCGCGATCGCGACGGTGACGGCGGCGATTTCTTCGGTGAAAATTCCGTCAAATTCAATTCCCAGCCCCAAAATTTCGTACCAGCCATAGACTTGGGCGAGTTGGGCGTTGGTTTGCTTGCCGAGGGCGTACTGCCCGAGCAGTTTGTTTTTCGCTGCTTGCAACTCGTCGCCGCTGAGATGGGTGTTGCACAGACGCTCGACTTCAGTTCTGAGCCCTTCAAGGGCGATCGCCGTATTTTCGGGAGCGGTGCCCATATACACGACAAATTGCGAGGCATCTAGGCGAGTTGGATAGAGCGCCGAAACTTCGTAGGCTAAGCCGCGTTTTTCCCGCAATTCTACAAATAAGCGGCTGGAGAGCCCGTTGCCGAGGTAGGTGTTGAGCAGTTTGAGGACGGCGTAATCGCTCGGTTGGGTGGTGGAAAAGTCGCGGATGACGGAGGGAGCGAGATAGCCGAGCATGACGATCGACTGCTGCGTCTCTTGGGGCACGCTCGTCGAGCGGGGAGAGGGGGCGCACGCCGGCAGCTTGAGGGCGGGCACGGGTGTCGGCGGAGCTTGCCAGTCGCCGAAGACTTGGTTTACCAGCTCGAAGGCGTCGTCTGGGGCAATCCGACCGGCGAGGCTGATGACGATATTGTCGGGGCGGAAGTGGGTGCGGTGGTATTGTCGCAAGTCGTCGCCGCACAGTTTAGAGACGGATTCTTCCGTTCCCAAACTGGAGTTGCCGTAGGGGTGATTTTTGTACATGCCGAGCCGCAGTTGCTCGAAGGCGATCGCGAATGGCTGTTCCTGCTGCGATCGAATCGCTTGCAGGGTGAGGCGGCGTTCCAACTCTACCTCGGATTCTGGAAATGTCGGGTTTCTGAGCAGTTCGCCGCAGAGCTTGAGCAAGTCGGCAAAGTCAGCCGACACCGTTTTTACGCTCAGCAAGAAATAATCGGCGGCGGCGTCTGCTCCCAAAGAGGCTCCCACCGACTCCACCCGCTCGGCGATTTCCAGCGACGAGAGCGTTTCGGTTCCCTTCGTCATCACTGCTGCCAGCAGGTGAGCCAATCCTGCCTGATGGGGGGGTTCCCAGCGGCTCCCAGCTCGCACGAAGATGCGAGCGGCAATGATGTCAGCGGCGGGATTTTCTACCGCGATCGCCACCATGCCATTTTCGAGTACGGTGCGGTGGACAGTCCGATTTTGCAGCGATTGCGTCAACGTTCGATTTACCACAACATCTTTTCCTTCTGTTTTTCCTGAACGGCTCGGCTTGGAAAATTTCCCCCTGCGGGCGTGCATTCCCTTTTTGTGGTAAAAAAGCCGGAATTGGCTCGTAGACAAGCCCACCAGGCAGCTTTCTCTTCTTTTAGATTACCACCCAGTTGCGCCTCGAATGGAACCTGAAAAGCTCCCATTTCACCTGCAGTGGCGGCTACATCGGCTTGAGACTGGCAACGGCGTAGTAGTGGGGGGAGAGGTACTGAGACGCGAGCCTTTGCAAGTCTTTGGGCTGAAATGACTTGATTTTGTCGGGGTAGGCGACTGCCATTTCGGCGGTGGCAATCGTATGATAGTACCCGTACAAACCTGCAAGCTGGCTCGGTGTTTCCGTAGAAAAGGCGTAGTCATTGCAAAGCAGGCGCTTGCAGCGATCGAGTTCTGCCTCGCTGGCGGGGGTCGCTTGCACCGCCAAAAGGCGATCGCAAATCAGATCCTCAACCGCTTCCAGGTATTGCGGTTCCAACCAGGCACTAATCGTAAACAAACTCGATTCCCGCTGTAGCGAGAAATTGCAACTGATGTTTTGCACCCAGTTGCGCTCTTCTCGCAATTCCCTCACCAGGCGAGAAGAACGCCCTTCTGCCAGCAGCACCGAGAGCAAATCCAACCCGTAGGCGTCGGACAACTGCTCGACTCCCGGTCCCGTCCACGCCATCATCAGCCGCGCCAGCTCCAATCTGGGCAAGCACAGCTCTCGGCGGCGAATCTCGATCATCGGCGGTTCGGCTTCGACGTTCAAGCCGGGACAGAGATCGGGATCGGGGAAGCCGTCAAAGGCTTGGCGAACCAGCGAGATTGCTTTGTCGCGATCGATATCTCCGACTATCACCACCGTCATGTTTTCCGGCTGGTAATGGCAGGCGTGGAAGCGTCGCATTTCTTTCGGCGATCGCTGCATCAGTATCTTCTCAGTTCCCAGCACCGGACGTCCGTAGGGGTGTTGCTGGTAAACAATTTCTATCAGGGCTTGGAAGGCTATCCAGTCGGGATTGTCAGCGGCTTGGCGAATTTCTTCGATCACCACGTCCCGCTCCCGCTCGAATTCATCTTCTGGGATAGCGGGACGCAGCAGCAAGTCCGCTAAGGGGGGCAAGCTGTCTTCCAGGTATTGCGCCGCTGTCGTGATGAAAAAATGAGCGTAATCGTGGCTGGTGGCGGCATTCGTCATCCCGCCGAGATTTTCAATGGCTTGGTCGAACATGCCCGGGGCTTGCTGTTCCGTGCCCTTGAAAATCATGTGTTCCAAGAAGTGCGCCATGCCGGACCAAACATCGGGCTCTCGCGTCGCGCCAGCCCGCACCCACACGTCCACGACGGCCACCGGCGTGGCCGCGATGTGTTGGTGGATAACTGTTAGTCCGTTTTCCAGCTTGGTAATTTCCGCTGGAAACCCTGATACAGTCTGCACTTGAGGCAAGGTTTGGATTTTCAAACTCGAATCAAATATGACTTGAATAATGGTAGCGTTTTACGGCAGCGAAATTTCATGGAACAGATAACAGTCTAGCGCGCGGTGGAATCTTTCCCGTTTTTCGGGACTTGACAATATCTGCGCTGGACTTCCCGCCATCCGGGATGGGGCTGTTCTCCTTCCCGTCCCGGTTTTTAACTTTTCCTTTAAGTTTGCATGAAACTTTTGCATCTGGCGATTTCTGCGATCGCATCTGAAAAAGGATTGTCCGCGTTAACCTCCTGTTTAAAATCTCAAATGTATATTTTAAAATCATATCACAGCTCGATCGGGCTGGCGGCGACTTCCCGAAAAACTTTGGCCACAGTTCCATGACAGACGCCCTGACAGCACGGATAAATCAGGCGGTTGAAAGCCTCCTAGATGATGAAACCCTGACATCAGAACTCGATGACGCCGCCGCCGACACTTTGATAGAGTGGGGCAGTGCGATCGCCGAAGCAATTGCCCTGCAAACTAGCGGCATGGACGAACGAGCTGCCGAGACTTTCACGCTTCCGAGGCTGCGCAACATCCGCCTGTTGATGCGGCAAGTCAATCACTGGATAGGCGATTTACAGGGGGAAATCGACGCTCCAGACAGAGCCTCTGCCCTAGAGGAGATTCTCGCTCTAGCAGCATTGATTGACCCGAATTTCCAGCCACCCAGCCCAGAACAGCAGCACGCCTTTTTGCAAGAACCCTTTCCTGCCGATCCGTCCGAGTGGATTCTCAAGCTGCGCGCGCTCGTTGAAGGAACTCGTGGCAAAGCCCAATTTCTATAAAAATAATATAAATTCCTGTTTATGACGAAACAACGCCAAATCACCAACGCTGAAGAAACTCAACCGCGCCGCGTTTGGAATCAAATGGCAGCGATCGCCGTGCTGACTGTCGCACTCCTCTGGGGGTTGAGCGGCTGTGGTTTCTTGGAAAAGCCGTGGTGGCAGACCTACTTTACCGAACCCGGGCAAAACAAAGACACCATCGTGCAATCTCTGATTTCCTATATTAACAACAGCAAGCGCAGCATACACATTGCTGCCTTTGAGTTCAATCTCTCGCCAGTCGCCGACGCCCTGATTGCCGCGAAAAAACGGGGAGTCGATGTGAAGTGGATAACGGATGACGAACACGGGCTGTCAGCGGATAAAGAAAAAGGACGGGGACAGTTTGCCGAACTGCAGCGATCGGGCATTCCCGTCAAAGCCGACAACCGACCGGCTTTGATGCACGACAAATATATCATCTTTGACAGTCAGATCCTCTGGACGGGCTCCACCAACCTCACCACTAACGATATCCTGAAAAACAACAATAACGTCATTGTCCTCAAATCCCCAGAACTCGCCAGCATTTTCGAGCGACAATTTCAAGAAAGGTGGGGTGGAAAGTTCGATGCTTCCACGCCGTCAACTGTGGAATCCCAGACAGTAACAGTCAGCGGAACTCCCGTACAAGTCTTGTTTTCCCCAGAAGATAACGTAGCCAGCCACCTGCTCCCCGTTGTAGAAAATGCCAAAAGCAGCATCAGATTTATGGCGTTTTCCTTCACCGACGACAAGCTCGGTGCTGCGGTTGCCAGTCGCGCCAAAGCGGGAGTCGATGTGAAGGGAATTTTTGAAAGGCGGGGCAGCGAAACCCAGTATAGCGAACTGCCGATACTATTTTGTGCAGGCGTGCCGGTGCGGCAAGATGGCAATGCTGCCAATTTGCATCACAAAGTGTTTGTGATTGACAACCGCACGGTGATTGCAGGCTCGTATAATTTTTCCAGCAATGCCGATAAAAATAACAATGAAAATGCGTTAATTATTCAGAATGCCGATATAGCGACGCAATATTTAGATGAGTTCGATCGCCTGTGGGCGATCGCGCGCCAGCCCGATGCAGCAAAGATGAAGTGCCGAAAAGGAAAAAAAGGCAAGTAATACTAAGTTGGCTAAGATAGTATTATACTATTAGAGAAAAACATCAGGA
>CAYOOD010000192.1:0-5654 GCA_964405435.1 uncultured bacterium | reverse complement strand
CCTTACTCCTTACTCCTTACTCCTTACCCCTTACTCCTTACTCCTTACTCCTTACCCCTTACTCCTTACTCCTTACTCCTTACTCCTTACTCAGCACTTAGCCGAAGCCAAAGCCGAAAAGCACTTTTCACCCCACATTCGACACTTTTCTCTCTTTAACCTACGAGAATCCAGTGTAGGACGCGCCAATGTGATTCGATGATGAAGCGTTCTGATTGGGCTGTAGGAGAGAGAGAAAAGACTGACCTGCAGCAGGCGCAGGGGAAGAAGGCGGCGCAGGCGATCGCATTCCAACCGGATTTTCTGCGTACAGTCCAATCGTACCTTCTAGTTTGGCTCCGCCCAAGTTCGCTCCAGTGATGTTGGCTCCAGTCAGATTCGCCCCACTCAGATCGGCATTGAGCAAGTTCGCGCTCGAGAGGTTAGTGTCACTCAGGTTCGCATCCCTCAGATCCGCTCCCACCAAGCGCGCCTCGCTCAAATTGGCATTTGTCAGGTTAGCTCCCACCAGCACCGCATTTCCCAGATTGCCCCCTTCTATGTTGGCTCCGCTCAAATTCGCGCCCTCCAACTCAGCACCAATGAAATTTGCCCCCTCTAAATCAGCGCCGCTAAAGTTGCTATTTTGCAGCTTGCTATTGACGAAGTTGCCAAATACTAACTCGGCTCCTCGGAAATTAGCCCCGTTCATTTTTGCATCTAAAAAATTGATGCCTTTGGCATCAGCGCCGCTCAGATCGGCACTTTCTAAATCAGCGCCAACTAAATTGGCAAAGCTGAGATTTGCGCCGATCAAATTCGCGTCTCTGAGATCGGCAACATTCAGGTTTGCAAATGGCAACTTAGCGCCGCTCAAGTCAGCACCGCTTAAATTGTAGCGAAACAGATTGGCCTCGCTCAGGTCGCCTCCCGGACATTTTTTGGTTTCTAGCAACCGTTTGATATGTGCGGTATTTCCTGTCATAATTTATCCCCAATACCGTTGAATCCCAGGCTTTCTTGACAAAAAACCTAGGAAGTGTAAGGACTCGCCGATCGGAACAGTAAGATTTGCAGGTCAGAAAGAAATCTCGCGAACTCAAATCGTCTTTACAGGAAAAGCCAGATCCATCGGGAAGGTTGCCGCAAAAAAGCTGGCAGCCTCACCGGGGCGGTGGCGGGGCGGCTTGACGCTGGCCGACGTATTTGCCGATTCGGAATCCTCGGAAGTGTTAAAATTGAAGAATTTTAAGTGAGCTTGAAAAGTTCAGAAAATTAGATCGAATAAAATTGAGAAAGCAACGGGGATTTGTGGATTTGCTTGGATAACGCAAAGGACTGTTGCGTGAAGCGGCGATCGCAAATGAGAGAATTCTGTTTTTACAAATACTTTTACGAGGTCGCAGCATTCGGACTGTAACTTTTTGGGGTTGACTGAGAGATGATTTGCCCGAATGCTGCGCTCCTCCATCCTGCGGAATGCTCCCGCCTGTATCGGGTTAAGCTCCTCTACTTTCTGATAGCATTTTGCAGGTTGACATCCGCCAAATCTACATCGCTCAAGTTGGCATCTACCAGACTGGCACCTTTGAGATTGGCCGGTTTCACTTGACCGCTCGTTTTGTCAATTCTCAGATTAGTCGGCGTCTTTTCTCCATCCCGCCCGACGAATGGACTGAGATCGGCACGGTTTAAATTGGCCCTTTCTAAATTGGCATTGCCCAGTTGAGCGCCTCGGAGTACAGCGCCAGTCAAGTCAGCATCTCTGAAAAAAGCGCTGAGGTGCGCTAAGCTCAAATTCGCTTTTCTGAGCGTGGCATTGTCGAGCTTGGCTTTGTTGAGGTTAGCATTGGACAGGTCGGCTTCCGTCAGGTTGGCACCCCTCAAATCGGCACCGACTAAGAGAGAACCGCTGAGATTGGCACCGCTGAGATTGGCACCGCTGAGATTGGCACCGCTCAAGTCGGCAAAAGTAAAAACAACACCGCTGAGATCGGCTCCTCTGAGATCGGCTCCCTCAAAGATCAGGGGAATGTCGAATCGCTGCCCTCTGAGGTTGAGCCCTCTGAGGTTGCAACTGCGGCATTCTCCCGTCTCTCTGAGCCGCTGTAGCAAATTAGTTTGAGCTAGCGCTGGAGAGGAGAAGGCGATCGCGGATAAAAAGGTCGCGATCGCCAGTATTCCCGATTTTCTGTTCATTGGCTTGCCCCCTTACATGCAGTGATTGCTGATGCTCAAAAACATCGATAAATTGCTGAAATCACTGGAATTTCAGCCGCAATCTAAAATTTCTAGGGTTTTTGAGTATCTAAATGCCTCACTGACCGGGATTGTTGATTTTTGTTCCTTCAGCGAGCATCCCGCCTCCAGGCGGGAGGGGTTGCTGCGGGAGCATCCCGTTTTTGTAGCGTGAGCGTCTCGCTCACTATCAATCCCAGAGCGAGCTGGACGGAAAGCGCTACGCGCTTTTCTCCGCAGCTCGCACTCCCGAAAAAAGGTCGGCGTTGCAAAAACGAGATGCTCTCGTTGCTGCACTCAAGGCTTTTTCGCCCTCTCTCCGCATTCCTTTATCGTTCGCCGTGAGGGCTGCAGTCCTCTGAGTCAGTGACGTATCGGGATATCGAGCTAGATGAAAGCTTGCAAGCGCTGTATCAACTGCTGCGCTTGCACGACGCCTTCGACGCGATCGACGGGCTTGCCATTTTTGAACAGCACTAAAGTCGGCAGCGCCTGAATGCGGTGTTCGCTCGCCAGTGCCGGATAGTTATCGGTATTGATTTTAACCACCTGCAGGCGGTTCTTCATCTGCTCGTTGACTCGTTCCAGAATCGGGGCCATCATCTGGCAGGGGCCGCACCAAGGCGCGTAGAAATCCACTAAAACGGGCACGTCCGAGCCGGCTATTAATTCTTGGAAGGTGTTGAACTGTTTTTTGACTGCCATATAAAAAATGACCATTTGGCCATCGAATCCCTAACTATTCCATCATAGCGATCCGGCTTTCCTTGGCCCCACATGACCCATTTCCCCCTAAGATGGTGTAGTGCGTTACATATTTTAGTTGGGGATTAGCGATGGAAGTATTGCCAGAGAGCTTGCAAAGGTTGCGCGATCGCGTGGCGATTGTCACGGGTGCATCGAGGGGGATCGGGCGCGCGATCGCCTTGGCGCTAGCAGCGGAGGGAGCCAAGGTTGCCGTTAACTATGCCAGTTCCAGTGCGGCGGCGGAGGAAATCGTTGCAGAAATTACGTCTGCAGGAGGAAGTGCGATCGCCCTGCAAGCAGACGTTTCCAAATCCGAGCAAGTAGACGCCTTAGTAGACGGCACGATGGCAAAGTGGGGGCGCGTCGATGTCTTAGTCAACAATGCCGGCATCACCCGCGACACTTTATTGCTGCGGATGAAACCCGAAGAATGGCAAGCCGTAATCGACCTCAACCTCACCGGCGTTTTCCTGTGTACGCGAGCCGTCAGCAAAATTATGCTCAAGCAGAAATCCGGTCGCATCATTAATATAGCTTCTGTTTCCGGTTTGATGGGCAACCCCGGACAAGCGAACTACAGCGCTGCTAAAGCCGGCGTGATTGGCTTTACCAAAACTGTTGCGAAAGAACTAGCCAGCCGCGCGATTACCGTGAATGCGGTTGCCCCCGGATTTATCGCTACAGATATGACGAGCGGATTGAAATCTGACGAAATTTTAAAATATATTCCCCTCGGACGGTACGGGCAGCCCGAAGAAGTCGCTGGTTTAGTGCGCTTTCTCGCCGCCGATCCGGCTGCTCTTTACATTACCGGTCAGGTGATGAATGTCGATGGCGGCATGGTGATGGCGTAAACACCTCTCCCCCCCAGCCCCCCTTCCCGAGGCGGGGAGGGGGGAGAAAGACTGGTTTGCGGGTTCTTGCTGGTTCGCCGGCTCGTCCGCAAGCGATCGCCTTCTTGCTGGCGTCAAGACGCGATCGCATTTCCAGCAGTTTATATCTCGTAATGCCAGAAAGGTTTTTCCTCGCTCGTCTTCGCGCCCAAATCGTTTAGACAGCCAAGTTAGCAGTCGCAGCAGTGCGGCTTCGGCGGGTTTGTACTGCCGCATTTCTAAAAGTTCTGCCAAACTTTGAACGTGGCGCAGCAGTGCGTCGGTATTTTCTTGCAAGTTCGCCGCCGGCAGGAGCGTTGCTTCTACTGGCGTCAGGCATTATATTCTAGAGGATCGGCTTTGGACAGCATTCGGCCAACCATGTCTTCTGGCCCCCACAACCCCAGGGACATTGCCGAGCCTTCTTCGTTCCACGTCAAGGCGCGAACTACTCAAGGGCAGCAACGCTCGGCGATCGAAGCTATGCCGGTAGGGCAAAGACCGCGTTTGTACAAGAGGAGAAGTTATCATGGCTGACCTTAAAATTCATCGATGGACGTGCTGACGTGCTTGGAAGGGACTCAAAACCGAGAAGCCCAGAGTCAGCCAGAGCCAATCGTGACGGCAGAAACTTCTGTGATTCAGGAAGTCTGGCAGGAAGCAGCTCTGGCTGCGAAAGCGGTTTTGCAGCGCTATACCCTCCAAGATTTGTGCCAAAAGTGGGACGACCGCCAACGGGTAAACGTGATGTACTACATTTAGCTAATAGCTATTAGTCAATGGCTAACTGCTAGCAGCGATTAGCGAATTCTTTGCTCGAGAACTTAAAACTATTATGCCCATTGCTCGCGATATAACAGAACTAATTGGCCGCACTCCTCTGGTGCAACTCAATCGAATTCCCCAGGCAGAAGGATGTGTGGCTCGGATTGCGGTAAAGTTGGAGGGGATGAATCCTGCTGCTTCTGTGAAAGACCGCATCGGGGTTAGCATGATTCGGGCGGCGGAGGAAGCCGGTTTAATTGAGCCGGGAAAAACGGCGATCGTCGAACCCACGTCAGGAAATACCGGCATTGCTTTGGCGATGGTAGCAGCGGCGAAGGGCTACCGTTTGATTTTGACGATGCCGGAGACGATGAGCCAGGAACGGCGAGCCATGCTCAAAGCTTACGGCGCTCAATTGGAATTGACTCCCGGAATAGAAGGAATGCGCGGGGCGATCGCGCGGGCGGAAGAAATTGTCGCCGCGACTCCCAATGCCTTTATGCCGCAACAGTTCAGCAACCCAGCCAATCCTCAAATTCACCGCGAAACGACGGCGGAAGAAATTTGGGCAGATACCAATGGCGAGGTGGATATTTTAATCGCTGGGGTTGGCACCGGCGGCACGATTACCGGCGTGGCAGAAGTCATCAAAGCGCGAAAACCGAGTTTTCGGGTGGTTGCCGTCGAACCGTCTAACAGTCCCGTGCTTTCCGGGGGAGAGGCAGGTCCCCACAAAATTCAAGGCATTGGCGCGGGATTCGTCCCTCCAGTTTTGCGTTTGGATTTAATCGACGAAGTGATTGCGGTGAGCGATGACGAAGCGATCGCATTCGGTCGTCGGCTGGCGCGCGAAGAAGGTTTGCTCTCCGGTATTTCCTCCGGCGCGGCTTTAGCTGCCGCCATCAAAATAGGCAAGCGCCCGCAAACTGAAGGTCGCTTGATTGTGATGATACAGCCCAGTTTCGGCGAACGCTATTTGAACACGCCGATGTTTAAAGACTTATACCAAGTTGGCTAACTTAGTATTGTTACATTTTTTTATATATCCCGGAG
>CAYOOD010000191.1:0-5663 GCA_964405435.1 uncultured bacterium | reverse complement strand
TCCTGATGTTTTTCTCTAATAGTATAATACTATCTTAGCCAACTTAGTATGAGTTCTCCTCCCAGCCAGCCGCTAATGCCGAGTAGGGTTGCCACAATTAGGGAGAGGATCAGACCCCACGGCAAGATAGCCCCGCTGGGATTGCCGAGTCGCAGCAACAGGTTGATGAGTGAGAGCACCATCACCGTCACGTTACCGATCATGTGCAGCCAGCCAGTGCTGTGAGAGCGAACTCTTTTAATTTTTATGAAGTCCATGAAGCCGGTGATCGCTGCGGCAACTCCCGCTAGCAAGCCAACGCCAATCAGCCACATTGAAGCTTGCGACCAGAAGAGGTCTTTGGTGAGCCAGTAGCCGACATCGCTTCCTGCTGCGCCGGTGAGAAATGCGATCGGAAACAGGACGATCGCCGGATGCAGGGGATGCCCCGCGATCGCGACCGAACTGATCACGCCCGGGTCGCGATATTCTCTCTCATCGCTTTCAATCAGGGGGGGAATATTCGGGTAAGGCGTTGTATTGTTGTCTATCGTTGTCATGTTCTCTCCTTCTCAAAATTTGCCAGATTTTTTGCTTTCGGGTTCAATTTTCTTGCTTCACGCAACACGGTTTTTTCTGTAAAATTCTTATGGCTAAAAAAGAGAAATTGGCTCGACAGCCGCTTAGTTTGCCAGAAGACTTCTCAAAATCCAGGCATTTTTTTCGTGGATTTGCATTCTGTCTGTTAGCAGGTTGAAGGTCGTTTCGTCGTCGGCGATATTCACCACCCGCAGCACCGAGCGGACTGTACGAACAACCGCTTCGTTATTCTTGGCTAACTGGAAAATCATGTCTTCGGCATCGGGAACGCCATCGGATTCTGGAATCATACTCAGGCGGGCAAAGTCCCGGTAAGTTCCCGGTGCTGGAAACCCCAAGGCGCGAATCCGCTCGGCAATGGCATCAACGGCGCTGGCCAGTTCCGCGTATTGTTCTTCAAACAGCGCGTGAAGGGATGGAAACAGCGGCCCTGTTACGTTCCAGTGAAAGTTTTGAGTTTTTAAATAGAGGGTGTAGGTATCTGCCAAGACTCGGGACAGAGCATCGGCAATTTTTTGGCGGCTTTCCCGGTCAATCCCGATGTTAATGTCGGGTTCGGCTTGCGCCCCCCTATCCAGATTGGCTTGCATAAATTAACCTCCTTGCAGAAAAGATTGCTGACGCTTGCGATCGGGGCGGCTGAGAAGTTTTGGACTTGTGCAACCTCTCAGAGCAACTGGCTGGGGATGGCGGCTTGGGGTCGCTCGGCGCGCAAAGGTGATTTTTCCACAGCTCACTTATGGCTAAATTGGTTTGAGGGTGAGCGATAAAGGGCGATAAAGGAGAAGCTGTCAGCGTTTGGCTTGCCCCCTCCCTCCCCAGTTCGGACGCCCTCATCCGGGTTCGATCGCGCCCACTAGAGACTGCAGGAACGCAGAACCCGCGATCGCCATCATTAGAGAACCGATGAGGCTGTAAGTCGGCAGCCCGAGTAAATCGAATATAAGAGTGCCTATAACCGCTCCCCACACGCCTACTGCCAGGTTGCCGGGAAGTCCTATTTCGCGGTTTTTTACGCGCTGTTCCGTTACCCAGCCGATCGCCAGTCCAATTACTAGCATTAAGCAAACATTCATGGCTTCAATCACCTCCTAGTGGATGTTGATTTTTCTATAGGGCGCTTGAAAAGTTTCTTAAAAAACCATACTCAGCCGTTTTTATAAAAGCTTGCCAGCCAACGATCCCAACCGCGATTGACCCCCCCTAATTGCTCTGAATCGATCTGAATCTTGCCGCTTCAGGCTGCGGACTTGACTGCACGTTCTATATCCTATTGAAATGAAAAAAACTTGGCGGGCAATCCCCCTGCAGGCGGAAGTCTCTGGAAAAAAACAGCGAAACCGCCTCATCCTGCGGGAAGAGGCTGCCCCGCGAAAATTTCCAACCTATATTAATTTTACGAAGCCTTTTCAGGCTAGCTTTTAAGAAAAAATATTGTACTAACGAAATATTAACATATTTTGCCGAGTCGGGCGATATAGCCCAAGTGATTCTGGGTTTTAGAAGTTTCTTAAAGAATGTGAAGTTGAGGTAAAATAAAAGAATTAGCAGCCCTAGCTTGAGACGTGCCTTCCTGAAGTGCCTGATGGCGTCAGCAAGCACCGTCAACCTAGAGTGAGGGAAACGAGCCATTTACCAGCGAGTGCCGCTCAGCCGCTTGTGGAATGCCTCGTCTCCTATTCGTGCAGATGACCTCGCGCGCTCTGACTTTCTTCAAAAAAGTATGCTTTTGGAATCTTCCGCCAACGTCGCCTTGCCATCTATGAAAGAACCACCCTTAGTTTTGGGAGTAGACGATAATGAAGACAATTTAGGGCTGCTCGGCCAAATTGTCGAGCTATTAGGTTGCTCGTTCCAGGGTGCAGCAAATGGCCAGACAGCTTTGGCATTTGCAAAAAACTCCTTGCCCGACTTGATCGTGCTAGACATCTGTATGCCAGAGGTTGACGGGATAGAAGTCGTTCGACAACTCAAGCAAAATCCCGAAACTGCACCCATTCCCGTGATTGCCGTGACAGGTTTGGCTAAACCAGAAGACCGCGATCGCATTCTAGCTGCCGGCTGTATTGACTTTCTCACAAAGCCTTTTGTGTTAGAACAGCTAGAAGCCACCCTTTGCCGACATCTGAGCATTTCGCCGTCTCTTTTTTGAGCGCCGCCGCTCAAGAAGAGGTCGAGCGAATTTGGGGAGGATTGGCAAGTACCGCAATGGTTCCAGTCCTTCCCGTTTCTAATTTGGCGTTGCTGAGCAAGTCGATTACGGGAGTCTTGACAATCTCCTCAATCAGCGCTTTCAGTTGAGTCTGTAGCAATTCGTCGATCTCCGAACGTACCTGCTTGGCTAAGTCTTCGTGGCCATTTTCAGCCAGCAGCAGTTCCGGTTTGGTTATAGAATCTTCTAAGATAATTGTAATTTTTTCCTCACAAATGTGACATTGAATGTCACCAGGCTTGTGTCCCAGTTGAGTGCGGTAAAGAGCCTGGATGCGCTGCGAGAGAGTACGTTCGAGTTGTCCGCGCGTCGGAATGGTATTGTCAGTCATAGAGGGCACGTCGGGGCTGCTGCTCTGAGCTTGGGCTCAGATAATTAGAGGATGGCTTGTGGCAAGTATACAAAAAAATGTTAAATAAAAGCGTGTTTTTCGACACGCTAGGCAGCTTTTTCACCCGCTGCACCGTTTCGGGAGAGGGGGCTTTCAGGGGGAAGGGGAACTTATAGGGTACTTTTGTAAGGTCTAAACTGATTGTTTTATATCATAACTATCATTCTTACTTAAGTGATAAAGCGAGAACTTTTTCCGGGGCGATCGCTTCTTTCCCGGGGAGAGAGCGTTGCCCAGTCGTCCCTACCATTGTACGAAATGTCCGAAATGTACGAAAGATCGGAATTCTTCTCAAACAGATAGCATCTGGCATCTGGCATTTCAGGCTCGCCTATACTATTCAATGCAAACAAGTTTTATCCCTTGCAAGCCATCATTTATGAGTTGGGGTTATTCGCAGTTTGATTCCCTCACTACCATTCTGGCTGGAACGATAACCGCAGCCGGAATCGTCACCCTTGCGCCCGCACCGCTTTTAGCCAAAACGCCTCAAGAAATCGCCCAATTAGCTATTTCTGTTACCGTTCAAATTAACGGTCAATCTTCAACCGCGCTCGGCAGCGGTTCTGGGTTTATTATTGCCAAGCAAGGAACAACTTACACCGTTCTAACTTGCACTCACGTCGTCAATAATTCCAATTTTACTTATACAATTCGCACGCCTACAGGAAAAGACTATCCAATAACCCGTATTGTACTCTTACAAAAAAGCGACAGCGATGCAGATTTAGCAGTTGTTACCTTTACCAGTACGGAATCTTATCCTGTTGTCAGTCTAGGAGATTCAGAACAAGCAGTGGTTGGCTCGGAAATCTTTGTGTTTGGCTATCCCGCTAATGTGCGTAATAAAAACTACGGAACTAACCGGAATTTTGAATTTTCACCCGGCTATGTTACCAGTCGTCTCTCCAGCCATCCAACCGGATACACTTTGCGCTATAATGCCGTCACTAAAGGAGGCATGAGTGGAGGGCCAGTATTTGATAAAGAAGGGCGCGTAGTTGGCATTCATGGAGAGGGCGATCGCGATTATGATGATGTAATCGATGACCAGAAAACACGCAGACTAGGGCAAGTTGCTACGAAAACAGGCTTTAATGCCGCTATTCCGATTAACACTTTTTTGACTAAACTATCAGACGTCGGTTTAAACCGAGCTGCGCTTTCGATCGATACTTCTCCAGCTAATAATAATTCCCCCTCAACAGTCAATAGTCCCAATAATGCGAAGCATTATTACGTTCGGGGGCTGAGTCGATTTGACAAGGGAGACTTAACAGGAGCGATCGCAGATTTTACCCAAGCGCTGCAAACGCAAGCCAATTACCCGGAGGCTTATTTTTATCGCGCTCTGGCATATTTCGACCAGAAAGAGTTGCAAAAAAGTATTGCGGATTACAGCAAAGCGATCGAGCTTAATGCGGGGTATGTGGATGCTTACTACAATCGAGCGCTGGTTCTTTCGGAGATGGGAGATAAACCCGGCGCGATCGCAGATTACACGCAAGTCATCCGCCTGGATCGAAGTTTTGCCGCTGCCTACAATAACCGAGGGTTAGCGCTTTCGGATTTGGGCGATCAAAAACAGGCGATCGATGATTTTAACGAAGCCCTTCAGATTAATCCGAGTCGGGCTAGCACTTATTTTAACAGGGGATTGGCGCTTTTCCGCACGGGCAACGATCGCGCTGCGATCGAGGATTACACGCGAGCGATTAAACTCAGCCCCAATTATGCGAAAGCCTATGCCAATCGGGGCGTGACTTTGGCGAGAATGGGGGATAAAAGAAGTGCGATCGGCGATTTAGAGCAAGCGGCGCGTTTATTTAGCGCCCAAGGCATGATTGCTGATGCTCAAAAAGCACAAGATATGATTCGCCAACTGCAAAGGTAGGGTGTATTTTCAGCAGACTTAGAAAACCGGAAGGGGCGAATATAGCGGTTTTCAGTCCGATGAAGTGTAGGCAAGAAACCCGGCTTCTTCAAGAAGCCGGGTTTCTGAAAAACCGTTATTAAAACCGCACCGTTACCAATATCGTGCGCCGGGGTTGATCTTCTGCTTCTACAGTGAACTCCACTCGCCCAAAACCTTTCGATCCGGGTTCGACTAAATCATAGCGAGATGTCACCTGTCCGGCGGCTGTATTGTATTGAGCAAAAGCCACGCCGGGGTTTCTCCCAACAGAACCATCGGTATCTCCTGCCCAAGAACCCCAATCCGCATAAGTTTCGCGGGTGGGTAATAGAGAAGCCGCAATTTCTGAGGGCGTCAACCTTTGGTCGGCTAATACTTTTTGGGAATTGTGAATGCCGCACATGGTCGGGCCAGAAATTTTGGAGTCGATGTATTGGTCTTGAAACATTTGCACGAAGCCAAAACCAACATTAGGGCCTAGATTTTCCTGTTTCTGCCTGCCCCACAGCCGACTGATACTAAGTTGGCTAAGATAGTATTATACTATTAGAGAAAAACATCAGGAG
>CAYOOD010000190.1:0-5785 GCA_964405435.1 uncultured bacterium | reverse complement strand
ACGAGCGACACGGACACTGGCACCACTCCTCCGGCGAACGACACGGACACCGGCAGCACTCCTCCGAGCGGCACGGAAACGCAACCGCCACCGCCAACGCCCCCAGTAAACAACCCGCCCGTCGCCGGGGCGATCGCCAGCCAAACCATCTCCTTAAATGCCCCCTTCAGCTTCACCGTGCCAGCCGGCACCTTCAGCGATCCCGACGGGGACATACTCACCTATACAGCCAGCAAAGAGGACGGCACTCCCCTGCCTGCGTGGCTGACGTTCAATCCCGACACCCTCACCTTCACCGGCACGGCTACCCTGGCGGACGCGGGTAGTTTTAATATTCGAGTCGCCGCGATCGATCTGTTGAGTCAAACTGCAACCGCCACCTTTACCCTAGTGGCAGGGGGCAAACCACCCACCCTCGACAAAGCGATCGCCGACCAAAAAATTTCTGTCGATACTGCCTTCAGCTTCGCCATCCCTGCAGGGACTTTCTCAGACCCTGAAGGAAAGCCCCTGAACTTCTCCGCTACCCTAGAGGACGGTTCGCCCTTGCCCGCGTGGCTGGGCTTCGATCCAGCGACAGGAACCTTCAGCGGCACCCCAACGGCTGCCGATATCAACGCCCTCAAGATTAAAATTACCGCCACCGACACCGACGGGTTTACCGCCACCGACACCTTAGACCTGGGAGTGGGTATCACCGACGCTGTGGAAGCGCTGTTCGCCGCTTACGAAGCCGCACAAAATAACCCGGGGGATACTACCTTTGTAGGGTTGCTCACAGACAGCGCTACGTTGACCGTCGCGGGAGATCCGAACAGGGTTATCTTCGGCGGCCAGTATGCGGGCCAAAACATTCAAAGTTATTTCGGTAGCCTGGTTGCTGCCTTTTTCCCCTTTGACTCAACCGGCCCCACTGATGCCATTAACGGTGTTGAACCCCTCGAATTTATCGAAGAGGGCAATCGAGTTGCAGTCCGTCTCAGGCAAGAAGGGGTAGGGACTCAAACTGGCAAATATTTTCAGAATGACTGGACATTCCTCGTCACGGTGGAACCGGGCGGGAAAATCTCCGCCGTCGAAGGCTACTACAACAGCTATCCCATAGCAGCGGCGATCGCGGATCAAACACCGCCCGCCATCCCAGCAGACGATCCCTTATCGGGACAAGCGGCCACTGCCGATCTCAATGCCGACTCAGAAGCGGCGCGCCAAATAGCGCAGGGAATGTGGACTGCCCTAATTAGCAACAATTTCAATCCCAACGATCCGAACTCCTTCCAGAACTTAAGCGACCCGAACGCAACGTGGAGTTTTGCCGTCGGCGGGCCGAGTTTCCTGCCTTATGTGGGAGCGGCTACGGGGCTTCCCAATGTAGGAGACGAACTGTTGCGACCGCTCGGCTCGGTCGTGGCCCCAGGAACCCGATTCGATCTGGTCAACAGTTTTGCCGATGGCAACCGGGTTTTGCTGCACTATCGCGAAACCGGAGCCAGAGTCATAGAAACTGGCAATACATACGACCTCGACCTGTTCAGTTGGATTACCGTCGAGAATGGCAAGGTCAAGTCGAATCAAGTCATTGTCGATACTTCTCTCACCGTCAACGCCCTGCGGCCATTTGCTCTCGCCCCCTTATCGCCCTCGCCCGCAGAAACCAGGCACGCCCCTCCCTACTTCGTCACCGGCTCCGGCATCTCTAACACCCTTTTGGCTTACGACGAATCGGGCAATTTTATCGGCGTTTTGGGTCAGGCGAATAACGGGGATACCGACGAATTCATCGGGCCGATCGGGCTGACTTACGGGCCTGACGGCGACGTTTATGTGGCTGCCGGCATCAGCCGCGCCACCGGTCAGATTATCAATGCCGTGCTGCGCTTTGACGGGGTGAGCGGGGAATTTATCGGCAACGGTACGAACGGGGCCAGCGGTGCGGGCGGACAGACCGATCCTTTCGGCGATGCCTTTGTCTTTCTTGACTTTTCCCAAAACCCGCCAACCCCGCTGCCGGGGCCAACAGGCAGTCTCGGTTCATTCATCAACCCGGCTACGGGAGCGCCGTTCAACCCTGCTGTTGATGTGGGCGTGACGCCAGTTCCGGGATTGTTTATTCCCACCGGCCTGAAATTCGGCCCCGACCCCGACAACCCTGGCCAGAAAGACTTGTACGTTTCCAGCGGCTTCACGTCTCGGATTTTGCGCTATGACGGAGAAACCGGACAGTTCCTCGGCACGTTTGGCTTGCGGCCCAACGGAGCCCCGGGCAATTTCATCGTCCCCGGCGGCGACAATACTAAGCCGGATTTCACGGTGATGGTTTTCGGTCCCGACGGGAATATCTACGTTACGAGCATCCTGAGTGACCCAGATGGGGATGAAAGCAATGGCGAAGGCGCTGTGGTTCGCTTTGTCGGCCCCGATCGCGTCGGCCCCAACGGCGAAGCCCCCGGCACCCTATTGGGCAGTGGCACCTATGCCGCTCAGGGGATTTTCGGTCAAGCCAACAACGCAGAAAGCGGACTGAATGAAGCAAGTGCCCTGGCTTTCGGCCCCGACCTCGACCTCTACGTTGCCAGCGCCCAAACCACTGAGGTGATGCGGTTCGCAGGGCCGACTAAACCCAATGCCGGAGAATTCCTCGGCGTCTATGCCGATCTCAAGCAAAACCTTCCCCTGCCGCAAGGTGCGGTATCGGGTAGTTTGGCACTCTCTGGTTTGGGCTTCACCCCAGACGGCGACCTCTTGGTGGGCAGCTCGTTTGAAACGGCAATCGGAGCGCCGGTTGGTGGCAGCGAGTTCACGCGCTACGCCGGCCCACTCAAGCCAAATGCCGGAGCCTACTTGGGTCCTTTTGGGGAGGTCTCGACCTCTGCCAGCCGACTGCTGCTGCCTACGACTCCGGAATTTGTCTTCACCACAAACACCTTTGAAGAGCCGAATGTCCCCCACGTTCGTTACGATCGAATATCGTTTGTCGTTGGGGTGAATACGGATACGGCGGGCGGACCGACTGCCGCCGACGGAGCTGACGTTCTGGCAGCTTTTGACAAGGATGGCAACTTCATCAAGTACATCGGTCAAGAACAACCGGGCCAAGACAATATTCCTCTCGAAGGCATCAGCGGCATCGTTTTGTCTTCTGAAGGCAATATCCTCGTTTCCAGCCGAGGGACGAATCAGGTGCTTGAGTTTGACGGGTTGACGGGAGAGTATATTGGCGTGTTCGGTCAGGCGAACCAGACAGACGCGGGACTGAATGGGCCGGCGGGTCTGGCACTGGGCACCAACAACGATATATTTGTCGTCGATCGCGGCAATTCGCGCGTCCTCTGGTTCGACGGCCAAACTGGCCAGTTAGTCGGCGACGTGGATGCAGATGGCGCAACCGACGAGGTGGCTTTCACGGCAGATCCGGCAACCGATCGCTTGACGACTGTGGCGTTTGGACCTGACGGGCGCTCCTACATTGCGGACAATCCGGTTGCGCCAGCAGCGGGGCAAGCGCAGATACAGGTGTACAACGCTTTTACGGGCCAAATAGAAGCGCCGCGCAATATTACAGGGCTCGATTACGTCTCGTCTCTGAAATTCGGCCCTGATGGCCGTCTCTACGCGATCGACAATCCCTCGGCACTCACCGATCCCGTCACCGGGCAGCCGATCGCTCCCGGGAAGGAAAGCCAACTCAAGGTCTACGCGATTGACAACGTACACCCGATCCTAGACCCGCCCGTACTCGTTAATTCGGTGAATATTGGTGTGGGCAATGGCAACGGCTTGAGTGTGGGACCTGACGGAACTATCCTGGTTGCCAACCCGGCTGCGGGTACTGTGGCGCGCTATGACGCTTCTTTACAGTTGCTCGGCACGTCTCCGGTTCCCCTACCGCCTGCAGGAACTGCTATAGACGCGGACGGGTTGGCGCGAGTGACCGACCCGGTGTTTATTGCAGAACTAACGTACTGACGGGCTGGGAGGTTGCTGAGGCTTTTGCTCTGAGATGGGGGGCAGAGCCTCTCAATCTCCCCATCGCGACGGGCGATTAGCTCTGAATCTCTAACAAGTTGCGATCGCGATCGCGTTTGACGACGCCCCTCGTGTTGTCAGAACCAGTCAACTGCCGGTTCTAGCAATCTCTCATACAATCGGGCAGTCCTTTTGGATTGGCTTGCCGCCGTTGGCAGCACGGCTTCTTCGTCAGGAATTGCCCGCCTCACCGACGCGATCGCCTTTCCTACAGGGATGGCTATATCTTTCACATCGTCTGCGCACTCGGACGCTTGCCAATAACCTTATCTGCAATCCCCTCCGTCTCGCCGCCCGCGCCTGTATGCTGCCCCATCTTTCAGCGCTTCCCGAGATTCTTTTATAAAAGTATTTAACCGGAAACATTATTGCAATAAGAAGATTTTTTTCACAAAAATTACAAAAAAAATAAATTTTACTTTTACTCAAAGGCTAACTTTAACAAGTTTTACGGATAAATACTTATTGAAATAGAATATTTGCCGACAAAATCGTCGTCCAAACTATTCGTCGAGTTATGGCAGTTTCCATCTTTGAGGGAGATTGCCTGAGAGTAGCGGGCGTGCTATTCTATAAAAATTCAAACGAGCTGGGCGTATGAATGCGTTTCAGGGATGGAAATAGGGTGAGGTCTGCGTACCCGTTCGCTGCTCATTCAGCGAGTAGCTGATGAGTCTGTCGTCTAGGGTAACTTAATTGTCGTGTCCTATGTAGCGATAGTGCTGTCTGCGCGATCGCTCCATACCATAGGTATTGAGTAATCATCTGAATGGCAAATTATCTGACAAAAGCAATCAAATATACCGCCAGTAAAAATACATAAACTTCAACGATGCTACAACAAAAAAATGCCTAATATCCGCAATTTTACTGAGATATCATCCGAAAGCATGGACTGAACAGGGGTTTCAATTCCTGCAACCATTTCGGACATCAACCGTGCGTTTTCTCGGTAGAGAAGATTGCACGAGATTGGTACGGGAAAACCCCTAGAAAAATAACAAGCACTGGACAGGGCAAATAGCGACTTGCCTCTGCTCGCGACTTCATTGACGCGGAGTAACCGGGGCTAGGCTTGATGTTGATACCAGTTCCACCCAACCACAGGAAAATCGAAAAACTGACTTGACAGGAAAAGCAAAAATCTATATATTTAAAATGAAACTTAGTGAAGAATTTTTAGTTATCCGATCTGTAGCTAAAGCGGATCTAAGTTCCAGATAGGGTTCAACGTGGAGCCACATGAATGCCAATTCCTAGCGATTGGCTAGGGGGACTTCATTGCTTATATCGAACAGGTAAATAGTGCTATCAAAATTTGGAGAGAAAAAAATTTATTGACTAAACGTAGCACGCAAAAAAGACTGACGTACAGAGCAAAAACTCGATTAAATAAGTGAGAGAATTACTCCCTAGTTAGCTTTGTGTTGACGTATCAAATGACGGAAACTGGCAATTGAAGTCAGCCTAAATTCCAGCGGTATCAGGTAGGAAATCGTTGGAACATTTCCTCACTTTTGTCTGATAAAAACTAGGCGCAGATAGCGAATTCGGAAAAATCGATAATTATTTGTCCAAAGGCTTGTCTGCGGAACCGAACGATTTACAGGGTTCAAGATGCGACCAGAAAGGGAAGGCGATCGCCTCTCAATTATCTGAGAGTCATTTTGAGACCGATTAGACAGTCAAGCTGCCCGGTCAGAAGCCTGAAGACTTCCAGCCGCACTCAGAGGGGATACATCGGTGCAAAAAGCAGCTT
>CAYOOD010000189.1:0-5820 GCA_964405435.1 uncultured bacterium | reverse complement strand
CCCTCTCCCTCTCCCCCCCTCTCCCCCTGCCTCCTGCTAAGCTAAAATAACACAGCAGCGTGAAGCGCTTCACGCGAATTGCGATTCCTTCTCCCTCACTAGCCAAAAAAGCCAAATCCATGATACAATCCCCCACGCAGAAAACTTCAGCGCTAGCCATCACCCCCTTCAAAAAAAAGCTGAATTCGCCCTTAACCAAAACCCCCATCACCGTTTTGCAAATCAATCTGGGCAAGCGCTGCAACTTAGCCTGCACCCACTGTCACGTCGAAGCTTCCCCCAAACGAACTGAAGAACTTTCTCCCGATACCTGCAACCAACTGATTCAGCTCATTCAGCAGTTTCCCCAAATCAAAACCGTCGATCTCACCGGCGGCGCTCCAGAAATGCTCTTCGGATTCAAGCCGCTCGTCGAAGCCGCTCGCTCTAGCGGCAAAGAAGTCATCGTCCGTTCCAACTTGACGATTTATTTCGAGAAAGGTTTTGAAGATATCCCGGAGTATTGCGCCCGCCACCAACTTAGAATTATTGCTTCTCTGCCCTGCTACTTGCCAGACAATGTTGATAAAATGCGCGGTGCCGGCGTTTACGAAACTTCGATTCGGGCGCTGCAACGGCTCAACCAGCTCGGCTACGGCACCGATCCGAATTTAATCTTGGATTTGGTTTACAATCCCCAAATTCCCGCTAGCGATAAATTTTCTCTGACGCCGGAACAGCGAAAATTAGAAGGAGATTATAAAAGGTTCTTAAAAGAAAATTTTAATATTCAATTTAACCAGTTATTGACTCTGACAAATTTGCCTATCGGACGCGCGAAGTTTCAGCTCGATCGCCAGCACCTCCTCAAACCGTACTTGCAGTTTTTAGAAGAAAATTTCAATCCGGCTACGGTGGAAAATTTAATGTGCCGCAATCAACTCTCGATCGACTATCGGGGCTGGGTGTACGACTGCGATTTCAACCAGATGGAGAATCTGCCGGCTGCAACCAGCACGGGCGAAAGGCTGACTGTGGCAAAGCTGCTAGCAGCGGGCACGCTAGACTTAATCGAGGAAGTGGCAACGGCACCCTATTGCTACGGTTGTACGGCGGGGTGCGGTTCTAGCTGCGGCGGCGCGCTGGTTTGAAAAGAGTGCTGAGTGCTGAGTGCTGAGTGCTGAGTAAAGTTATGAGTGCGTCAGTGCCTCCGCAAGTAGTGCCTCCGCAAGTGGTGCTGAGTAGAAGAAGAATGAGAAAGTCAGATCGCGTGGCTGTCGGGAATGCCGAGATTCAACAGAGGGAATGCAGGTAAAGAGCGTGAAAAACAAACTGAATTCAACGCAAGTTAAAGCGATCGCGGCTGTTTTTTTGGCTGTTGACTTGTTGGTTGCCGCTCAATTTTTCAACGTTCGGGCACTGTTGCAGCAGGGGCTGGACTGGATCGAGCATCTCGGTGCTGTTGGGGCGGCAGTTTTTATCGTTTTTTACATTTTGGCCACGGTGCTTTTTTTGCCCGGATCGGTGCTGACGCTGGGTGCCGGGGCTCTGTTTGGGGTGGTGTGGGGTTCCGCCTTTGTCTCGATCGCCTCTACTCTCGGAGCCACCTGTGCTTTTTTGGTGGGGCGATATTTGGCCAGAGGTTGGGTCGAGAAGCAGCTCGAATCGAATCACAAATTTAAGGCGATCGACGAGGCGGTTGCCCGCGAGGGATGGAAAATAGTCGGCTTGACTCGATTGTCTCCTATTTTCCCGTTCAATCTCTTAAATTATGCTTTCGGGGTGACGCGCGTCTCCCTGCGCGATTATTTCTTCGCCTCTTGGATTGGCATGATGCCGGGAACTGTGATGTATGTTTACTTTGGTTCTTTCGCTAGGGATGTGGCCACAATGGGCACCCAGGCGCAGCCCAATACCCTGCAGTGGGTGTTGCGCCTCGTCGGGTTATTTGCCACCGTGGGAGTGACGCTTTTTGTAACGCGCCTCGCCAAAGAAGCCCTGGAAGACCGAGTAGGTTCCTAGCAGGGATTTCGCGGCCACTTCTTAGGGAGGCGATCGGGGCGGGCATCGCTTGAAATTGAGAAAAATCCGTTTGTATAATTTCACTATAGAGAATGCGGTCATCGATCGTGCCTGTCATCTCAACGCAGACTGAATGCCTGTTATTTCGTTCTAGAGGGGGAAATAAAGTGCTTGCAGGTGAGTATTTATTCGGGTTGCCGAGATTGACTTGCAGCGATCGCTTCGAGTCAATAATATAAGGATTTAATCGGATTTGATTCGGTTTGCAAAAATTAATTTCAGCCTTTTTGCAAAGGGCGAATTTTTAAGAGAAAATTAAGAAAGACAGGCAAAACCTCTTCTATAATCGTGAGAATGGCATGGCGATCGCTTGACCGGCAAGGGGAATAATCGGGAATGAGTTCTATAAGGAAACTCTGCCACAGATTAGTGACCTGGCGATCGCGCTCGTCTTACCAAGGAGTAGATAGCTCGATCGTGAATTAATTGAACCAGGGAGAACTCTTCCTCAATATGAGCGCCGATGAATGGGGTCAGAAGGTAAAGGAATGGGGCTGGCAGGTGGCGAAGCTTCAACAGCGCGCTGTGAAATTACCGCGCGCGCAGCAGCACGAAGCACTGCCCGAGCCTTATCAGGAAATTTGCAACGCCCTAGCAGAACTGGAGAGGGATCGCGAGGATCTGATACAGCAGCACGAAGCATGGGTGGAGCAAGCAGAGGAGTGGGAAGGGGTGCGGGCGACAGCGCAAGTAGAACGCCGGCGCTATGAGGAACTGCTGGAATGGCTCCCCTACGGATATTTGCTGACTGATGCGATCGGGACGATACGGGAAGCCAACCGGGCAGCAGCGCAGATGCTGGGCGTCCCCGCGCAGTTTATGGCGGGCAAGCGGCTGAGCATTTTTATCGATCCCGAAGAAATCCAGAATTTTAATTGTCAATTCAATCAACTCGAAAGCCATTGCGATCGCCTCGATCTGCAACTGCGTCTGGTGCGGGGAGACGGGACGCCATTTGTCGCCGCAATCACGGCAGCTCCATCGGGCGATCGCGCCAGCGAGTCGGTTTCCTGGGGCTGGCTGCTGCGCGACGCCACTAGCAGCAAACCAACTCAGCTTGTCGATCCGCGCGCGATCGCCTCCTCGCACCTCGAACAACAGCGCGCCGCTTTTTTATCAGAGGCGAATCGCCTGCTAGCCTCTTCTTTAGATTATTTTGCCAATTTAGAAAAAATCGCCCGCCTCGCGGTGCCCGCCTTCGCGGATGGGTGCGTGATTGACATTTTCAAAAACAACCTCACGGTTTTTAGAGAACCGATCGCGATCGCGTCGGAGCCAGACAAAACAGCCCTGCTATTGCTTTTGACGCAAAACTATCCCAGAGAAAAGAACGAAAATATAACAGCCTTAAAAGTCGCGCGCTCGGACGAACCGCAGCTCGTGAACGACATTTCCGAAGCCTGGGTGCAATCACTGGCGCGGGATGCAAAACAGCTCCACCAGCTCCAAGGGTTCGCGCCGAAATCCCTGCTCGTCGCACCGCTGGTGATTCGCGGTTCCCAGTTGGGGACGATAACTTTTGCCGCCACGCAGCCCTCGCGCTGCTACGGGGAAGCAGACTTGGCAATGGTGCGAGAATTGGCGCAACAGGTGGCGATCGCTCTCGACGGAGCAATAGCCCACTCTCAGGCGCAGAAAGCCAACCAAATCAAGGACGAGTTTCTGGGGATTGTCTCCCACGAATTGCGCACGCCGCTCAACTCCATCCTGGGCTGGGCGCAAATGCTGCGCAAGGGCAGAATTAACGAAGCCACTACCGCTAGGGCGCTAGAGACGATCGAGCGCTCCGCCAAACAGCAGACGAAACTGATCGACGACATTCTGGATATCTCGTGCATTCTCAAGGGGCAGATGCACTTGAACCGCCATCCCGTTCACCTCATCGCCCCGATGGCTGCAGCGATCGAAGAGGTGCGCCCGCTGGCAGTTGCCAAAAATATTCACCTCGAAGCTCGATTCGATGCCTCGGTGGGTTTGGTGAATGGCGACTCGCAGCGCTTGCAGCAAATCGTGTGGAATCTAGTTTCTAATGCGATTAAGTTTACGCCGCTGGGAGGACGAGTCGAGGTGCGGCTGGCACAGGTGAATTCAATGGCTGAGATATCCGTCAGCGATACCGGGCAGGGAATCAGCGCCGAGTTTCTCCCGTATGTATTCCACAGCTTCTGCCAAGCTGATGCTTCCACAACTCGATTTCACGGCGGGCTGGGGCTGGGGCTGGCGATCGCGCGCAATTTGGTGGAAATGCACGACGGCAGCGTTTTTGCCACCAGCGAGGGAGAAGGGAAAGGAGCGTCTTTTACGGTTCACCTGCCCCTGATACAAAAAACTGCAGCCAAACCGACGCAGGGGTGGAACAACGGCACGAGGCTCTCCCCCGCCCCCATTGCCCGGGTGATTCCGGGCGATCGGACTTTCTCCCCCGCCCATTCTTGCCCGCCCGCGCCCCAACCCGCCCGCGCCTCAACCCAGCCTCACCCCCTCTTTGGCGTGCGCGTGCTCGTGGTGGATGACGACGACGATACGCGCGACTTGATCGCGTTTATTCTCGAACAGTACAAGGCGCAGGTGACGCAAGCTGCTTCAGCTTCAGAAGCCCTCGCCGCGATCGCCCGGGAACATCCCGATATCTTGCTCAGCGATATCAGTATGCCTGATGAAGACGGCTATTCCCTGATTCGCAAAGTCCGAAACCTGGAAGCCGAAAAAGGTTGGCACATTCCCGCCGTCGCCCTCACCGCTTTTGCCAGTGCCAAGGAACGCACCCAAGCGCTCTGTGCTGGCTTCCAAATGCACGTCTCAAAACCAGTTGAAGCCTCTGAACTCGTTTCCATTGTTGCCAATCTCACAGGGCGCAACCCGTGAATCCTGTCAGAAACTCCTGTACTGCCAGCCGGCGGTATTTTTTTTCTTCCCCCTTCACCCTTTATCCCGCATCCTTTTTCGGAATGCAGGCTGGAAACTATTGGTTTTTAAAATAACCAAAAAGGGATAAGCAGATGAGCCTAAATCATTGCAGTAGGGTTGTGGGAGTGCGAGCGTCCTCGCCAGATGCTGAGGAAAGCGGCTTCTAGCCGCACTCCTTCCGTAGGGTTGTGCCATTGATTCTGCATAATTGCTGGCAATTTATTTTTTAAATTGTATTTAAAAACCCAATCTATTTTTTCTCAACCCCGGACTCGCTACTTCTCAAGCAGCGCCGCCTTCGCCGCTGGCTGCTCGTTCTGCCGCCGATCGCCTCCCGTTTCTGAGAAGCAGGAAGGCTGATAAACCCTGACAGTCTCTATCGGATGAATTGCCTTTCCCGCTTCCAGAGCGTTCAGCCTTACCGCGTGCTCATTTGAGAGCGAACTTCCACGGCTGCTTGCATTTGCTTTCTGGTTTTTCTATCCAGAACCCGCACTATCCTGTAGAGGTTTTTTGCTTTTGGCGGTGGAGAAACCGCCAGCTCTTGCGTCATTGGCATCGGCAGAACTTCCAGCAATTTGTACCTGCGATCGGGCGTCTTTTCGGTCAGCTTCATCATGGGCATTCCAAAGCGATCGGGCACTATCAGAATGGGCATGTCGAGAACTTGTACGTCTTTACCGCCGACTTTGATGGTGGTTTGAGAAACAGCCGGAAGCGCTACACTGGACAAGAACAGGCTGATTCCCGCTCCTAAAAACAAATCTTTTAATTTCATACTTTTCCCTACACTAACTTTACCGCCTGCACCTTTGGCTAGGTTGAAGTTAGCAATTTTTTTTTGACCTGTCA
>CAYOOD010000188.1:0-5871 GCA_964405435.1 uncultured bacterium | reverse complement strand
TCCGGGATATATAAAAAAATGTAACAATACTAAGTTAGCCAACTTGGTATGACAATCGACCGATTCAACCGATCGACTCAGAGCGCGTTCAGTACCGACTTTCCCACGGATCAGGGCGTTTCTCGAGCGATCGCTCGATCGTTGGCAAAATCAATCAAGTCTCTCCCTCGCTGAGTTTCTTTCATCCACAACAAACACAACAAAACAGGAGAGCGATCGCTCTCCTGCTCCCTTTAAAAGCTCTCAGCAAATCGGCGATTTACCCCGCAGATACAATCATCGTAAAGCGAGAGCATCCCGTTTTTGTAAAAACACCTTTTTTCAGAAGTGGGAGCGTCTCGCTCCCTATCAATCCAAGAGCGAACGAGACGTTGAGCGAACGAGACGTTGGTGCTAGCTCATAAAAGAGCCGCAACGCTTACGCACCCGCTTCGCGAACGCACTCCAAAAATGGGATGCTCCCTCGTAAAGCCAGCCCAATAATAGGGATGCGAGATATTTTGCGCAGCCACTTTAGCCAATTCTGAGGGGGAGCATCCCGATTTTTTAACCTGGCAGAGGCATGGTATAATAAAATTTTTTGCCCGACCTTCGAGAGATTAAACAAATTTTTCTGCTCCGTCAAGTAGTCACTTTTTATCAGTCGTTTTTAGTTGAAAATGTGGCAGAAGTGGTAAGATTAGGCTCTCCTGATTTTCGGGTGATAAAGAAAATTTCTAGAATGGCTGAAACCTTGATAATACGAGCATTTCCAATGCCACGATCCCAATGCCCTTTTGCCCGGAAAAGCCCGGTTTTCCACCACAAAGTCTGGAGAGCCTAAAAAGCAAATTTTACACTTGCTTGTAAAACCGAAGGATACTTTTAAAACGTCCGCAATCGATCGATAAGCATATCCTTGTAAAGTTAGGCTTGCCGCCATCGCTATCTTTAATTCTCGAAGGTCAGGATGACTTTTAATAAAATTCTCAAGCTCTTGTTCTTGTTTTTGGAGTTGACTGTCTGCTATCAGACCGTCCGTTTTTTGGGACATTTGGCTTGAACTTGACTTTCGCCTTATTATAGCCAATCTGTTTCCACAAGTCAAATAGAACCGCTATATAATCTGTCCTCAATGCGGCAGGACAATCAGCCCGATTACTGACCAATGCCCCGAATGTGGCGTGAAATTTACAGGACTTTGGAATGCGGAGAGAGAGAGGAAAAACAGCAATCAATAGAAAGCGAAAAAACTTCTGTTTTGACTGTGAGTTAGCTCGAAAAAACTAGGGGGTTTAATTTGATTACCGCTCTGTCGAGACGAACAGAAACCCGGTTGCTCGAAGAAACCGGGTTTCTCTCCTATCAGCGCAACAGGACAAATTCTTCGGCAGAGGAAGGATGCAGGGCGATCGTATTGTCAAAGTCTTTCTTGGTGGCTCCCATATTTACGGCGATCGCGACCCCTTGAATAATCTCCGCCGCATCTTTCCCCACCATGTGCGCCCCCAGCACGCGATCGGTAGTTTTGTCAACCACTAATTTAATGGTGACTTTCTCGTCGGCACCGGTGAGGGTGTGGAACATGGGGCGGAATTTGGCGCGATATACGGTAACGTTGTCGCCCAATTTTTCCCGCGCTTCGGCTTCGCTCATGCCGACGGTTCCCGCTTCCGGCTGGGAAAATACTGCTGAAGGGACGTTTTGATGAGTGATGTAGCGCGGAGCGTGTCCGAAGAGGGTATCGGCAAAGGCGCGCCCTTCGGCGATCGCAACTGGCGTGAGATTGATGCGATTCGTACAGTCTCCCACGGCATAAATATTGGGTTGGCTGGTGCAGCTATCGGGCTTGACTGCGATCGCCCCGTTCACCACTTCCACCCCCGCATTTTCCAAACCCAGCCTTTCTAAATTCGGCTGCCGTCCGGTGGCGCACAAAACCGCATCAACGGTTAGCGTTCCTGCCCCTTTTCCTGCTAATGTCAGTTGCAACCCCTCCGCTCCCGGTTCTATTTTTTCCACCGTTGTTTCGGTGATAAATTTCACGCCGTGTTTGCTCATTCCTTCCTGAATGTCCTTGCGGATGTCGTCGTCAAATCCCCGCAAAATCAAGTCTCGGCGGATGATTTCCGTGACTTCCGATCCCAAACCGTGCATGATACAAGCAAACTCCACCGCAATATAACCGCCGCCAATGACAGCAAAGCGCTTCGGCTGCTCTTTGAGGTGGAACATCTCCCGCGAGGTGATGCTGTGTTCGATCCCCGGAATGTCTAGTTTTACGGCTTCTCCACCCACGGCAATCAAGATTTTGTCGGCGGTGATTTTGCGTTCTCCCACTTCTACGGTGTGAGCATCTAACAATACAGCCTTCCCTTGAATGAGCTCAACGCCTGATTTTTCTAACATATTAATATAGATTTGCGACAGCCGCCGCACTTCTTTATCGACTGCCTCTACCAGTTTTGGCCACTCGAAGCTCGGCTCTACTCTTCCCCAGCCGTAGCCGAGGGCATCTTCGTAGAGGTGGGAGAAGCTAGACGCATACACCATCAGTTTTTTGGGCACGCAGCCCCGAACTACGCAGGTGCCGCCCACTAAATCGTTTTCGGCGATCGCCACTTTTGCCCCATAAGACGCTGCTCTTCTGGAGGCTGACACTCCTCCCGAACCCGCACCTATCACAAATAAGTCGTAATCGTAACTCATGGCTGAATTTGCCTTGCTGCTAAAAACCGATCGCTACTAGCGTGGCATATTCGTGACTTTTGTGCGATCGCTTTTTCTACAATCTCCACGCGATCGCGCAAAAGCTTTCGCGGCGATGCCCCACAGAGCGATCGCCCCAGCGACTCCCTGCACTGCCATTCCGGGACGCTTTTTAGGTCACTCTATTATACTCGCTTCTCCGATAACGTTTTAAAACCTTTATAAAATTTTTATTTTTTAGCCGCTATTGATTCTTTGGGCGCGTGAAGGGCAACGAATCGCGGAACGTGAATCGCGAATTCCGTGTTTTCTCCTCTCACCTCTCCGTATAAACACGGAAACGGGCGTGAGTACAAACACCATGCCCGCTCACTGAAAAATTTCTTGATTTCTACGGTTGTAGGGTTTCAGACAAAAATTTACCATTCTTCTTATAAGAACGCAAGAGGGGAGAGGTGACTCGTCGATGTTTCTCTAACACAACTGAACCGAATTTTTTGACTGCATCGCTGGAGAGTCTCCGCCATCTCACCCCACGAGCAGTTGAGGGCTGAAAACCAAAGTTCCAGATTATGTTATCTAGACTACACATCCCAGCAGAAAAGTTTTGCTATATTACCTTTAAAGTTTATCTTAAGCTGTCACATTTGGCCAGGAGCCGCGCGATTTCTTCCTATACATTTAAAGCCCATGTAAGACAATTCTAAAAAAAACATGAATTATCAAATCAACATAAAACCTCAACTTGCCGGTACGTCAGCCGACTCCCCCCGGGGCAGGTGACGAACTCACAAAACGACTGAACAGCCCTACTTAAACGCACGAAAATAAGCCGAGAAAAACGATGAGTTCTACTACTGCCGCAGAAACGACAATCCAGCCATCCGTCAAGGTTGTGGCATCGCCAGCCAAAGCCTTGCAAAATATTGTCACAAAAAAACTTTCAGGACGTCTGACGATAGGCGATCCCAGCGACAGTTCGATCTTTTGGCGAGTTTATTTCGGCAACGGACAAGTACATTTTGCGACGAGTACGATCGGGCAGCACGAACGGCTGCGTTATTTTATTCAGTGGTATTATCCAGAGCTGGTATCGGCAACGTCAGCCTCTTTTCAGTCGGATTATGAAGTGATTTGCGATTGCTGGCAGTCGGGCAATATATCTTTGCCGCAGGTGCGGAAACTGTTGTTTTGGCTGTCGCAAGAAGCGCTCGTGCAATTGCTAGCTTTGCCGCAAGCAACGGTGCAATTTGAGAAAACAGTGGGGCTCGATCCGCTGTTGCTGTCGGTGCCGCTCAAGCAATTGATTTTTCCGATGCGCGCTTTTATCAATCAGTGGACGCAACTGCGCCCGGAAATCAGTTCTCCCTTTCAGCGCCCTTTTGTCAAGGATTTAGAGCAGTTGCCGAAGCTGGCTTGGCAGCAAGTCCGGGATATCAGCTTCATCAAATCGCTGAGTCACGTTCTCACCCAGAATCTCAATCTTTACGAGGCAGCGTGTCAGTTGAAAACCGATACGTTAGGATTGGCAGCTTTGCTGCAGCCGATGGTGAGAGCCGGGGCGGTTGGAATTAATTCTTATGTGGTTCCCCAAAGCGATCGCAGGGCAGTCATTGCTTGCATTGATGACAGCAAAACAACGCAGCGAAACGTCAAGATGGTGTTGGAGGCATCCGGCTATAAAGTTTTGGCGATCGCAGACGCCACGAGAGCTTTAACCACCCTGGCGCGATACAAACCTGCCTTGATTTTGATGGATATCAACATGCCAGAAATCAATGGCTACGAGCTGTGCCGGATGCTGCGGCAGTCAACGCTGCTCAAAGACATTCCGATCGTGATGCTCACGGGAAGAGATGGCATGGTTGACAAATTGCGGGCTCGCATGGTGGGAGCAAACGACTACATGACAAAGCCCTTCAAACCCCAGCAACTCCTCAGCGCCGTCCGCGAGAATTTACATGCACAGGGGCAAAAGTTAGCGGCGAATGCCTGAAGGCAGGAGGGGGAGAGGGGGAGAACGGGAGAGGGGGAGAACGGGAGAGAGGGAGAAATGAATTGAAGAGAAAAATTTTTTCCCTCTTCCAAAAAGACGATCGCGGGAGAAGCGAGAAGGCAGAAACAAATTTTTTATTGCACGCTTCTAATTGATTACTTTACTCAAGCCCCTGCCTGACGAAAGCCCCGGCTTTAAAGGCCCCTTTTTATGGTGAAAGACTATTTTTGCATCCAATTGCGACAATCGGTAAAATTAGCACTGCCTCTAGAGAATGTCGTAGAGGTGATAACGCTCAATTGGGAGGAGATCTGTCCGATTCCCGGAGTAGCCGCCGCTTTGCTGGGCGTCGTGAACCAGCGCGGGCAACTGCTGTGGGTGTTGGAGTTGGGGGATTTGCTCAGCGACTTGCTGGGGCTGGCACCCTCGCCGATGCGATATCGATCGCGCGATCGCCTGAAACTGCTCGCCATCGCCCTTCACCCCGCCGAGCAGACGCCTGCCGAAGGCTCCCCGCAACTCGCCTGTGCCGTCTCGGCGATCGAAGGCGTGGTTTCCCTCGATACAGACGACATCAAACCCATCCCCGCCAACTTGGCACCGTCTTTCAGCTCATTTTTATCTGGCGTGGCTGCCATTGAAAATCTACAAGTAGCGCTGCTCAACGTGCCCGCAGTCTTTGCCGCCCTGCGCATCCTCACACCGTGAGAGTGGGGGAGTGGTGAGTCGTGAGTGCTCGATGCCTCGGCTGAGTGAGGAGCGTGCAGGGACTTTTCGCGAAAAGCCCCGAGTAGGGACAGTTTGGGAACCGTCCGACGAGAAAGCACGCCTTACTCAGCACTCTTCGTTCGTCGGGGGCGGTGCGGGATCGCCTAAGATAGCTGTTACGAGCCAGCCCGGAATTAAAAATCTAAAATATCAAATCAAAAATCGACATGACAGCCAGCCAGAAAGGCGATCGCACTTCCGCGATCGTCCCAGAGATAGAAACGCTTCAGGCGCAAGTAGAAGCGAACCCGACCGATTGGGTGGCCAAAATGCGCCTCGCCGAGACTTTAGAACAACACGGCAGGACCGACGAAGCGAGAGCACTTTACCAGCAAGTAGTCGCCGCCGATCCCGGCGGATTGTTTGCAGCCAACAAAGCAGCGCGGGAAACCCCCCCTTCCCCCCCGCCCCCCCTCCCT
>CAYOOD010000187.1:0-5984 GCA_964405435.1 uncultured bacterium | reverse complement strand
CGCCCCCTCGCCCCCTCCCCTCGGCTTTTATACAAAAGTGCGATGCTCCCGCTTGTTTCGACAGCCACAGCCGAATAACTGTATGCTTCACTCCCACAGGTATAACCGCCAGCGCAACTTAGCAGCACTGCTTTTTAGAGTCTGTTTTTGGGCAATATTAACCTCAACTGCCTTGATTTCTCAAATCGACTTGCTATAATATGGGCGCTTCGGCTGGCGCGGGAGTTTCCTACTCCGGCGCGATTGCCTGCGTTTGGCTATACTGAAATGCGAGCCACCCTGTTTCTTTAAGAAACTGACTTTTCGCCCTTGGTGATGATTTTGTAAAAAATTTTACCGACCTACAGGCAACAAGAGGAAAAAATGGGACTAGATGTTTTTATGAAACGCTGGGAACGCCCGAAGGGGTGGGAAGTTGATGACGCTGATAGTACGGATTTTTGCAATAATTTTAACTATATCGAGTTTCCCTCCTCAACCTATCCCGAACATCTTTTCAAGGTGGGATATTTTCGATCGAGCTACAACGATTCGGGACTCAACCGCAAGCTGCGCAACACGATCGGGATTGATTTGTATTCGATTTTCAATCCGCCGCCCTTGGATGACGCCTACCACTTCCAGCCGGATTGGGAACTGGCGAAGTCAATCAGTCAGAAGGCGCTGCGAGATTTAAAGGATTATATTGCCAAGGGCGGTTATGGCGTCCTCGCGATCGACCACCACCTGTTATCCGAGCGGAATAAGGGCGCGATTACCAGCGAAGCGATCGCGCTTCAGAAATTCCAAGAAATCGCGGACAAGCATTCAGATTCCAAGTTCGGGAATTTTATTTCAGGAAACGGGCATTTTTTTCTCAACGAGCCTTTGAAAGTCGTGGGAGTGATTCCCGGCGTTTCCGATCTGTTTCGGCACCCTTGCAACTATGTCATTTATAAAGATGAAAGTTGGGATTGGTATTTGCAGGCGATCGAGATTATTTTGGAAACTTGCGAATGGGTGCTAGCCCAGGAAGATATTGACCATTATTGTCTTGCTTGGAGCGGTTGAAAGTAGAGGAGCCCACCCGCCGGGAGTTTAAACCCACGGCGGGTGATTGGATTATTTCGCAGAAAATTCTACCGCAAAACTGGCGATTTCCCACGGTGAAATTTTGGCAGTTTCTCCGTCAAGGGAAGAATCGCTCGATCGCTCCAACAAATCCACCGAGCGAGCCATCGCCAACCCTAAATCGCTCTTTAATTCCAACTGCGCTGCTTCCCCGCAACACTCGTAACACCGCAAAATCCACTCATCGCTATTCTCCTCCGACTGCTTGAGAGCCATTAAAATTAGATTCTCCGCCGATAAATCTAAAAAACTCCCCGCAGGCGGCAGCGATGCCTCTCGATTTCCAACGGCTGACGGCAGTACCATCCCCTGCAAGGGCAGATTTAATTCATACCCGCGCCGCACCGTACCCGCTTTTTTCCAGTTGCCAGAATGCGGATACAGCGCATAGGTAAACTCGTGGAAACTGCGATCGGCTTCGGGGTCTGGCCATTCGGGACTTCTTAACAGCGTCAGTCGCAATTGTGAGGGCTGAATGTCGTACCCGTATTTGCAATCATTGATTAAACTAACGCCAAATTTGTCACCGCTCAAATCCGCCCAGCGCAAGGCGGGGATTTCCCATTTGGCTTTTTCTTGCGGCGTTTGCGGTTGGGTGGGGCGATCGCTCGCGCCGCAGGGGATTTCACAAGTAGCAAATTCTGCCTCTACGTTGAGGGAAAAGGCAGCTTTTACCAAAACGTGAGGCGATCGCCAGTTAACCATCGTAACAATTTTAAGCAGCGGCGATGACGCTTCTAGGATATAATCCTGACAAAACTCGGATTCCCCCAATTGCCGCACGACGCGCAGGCGCGATCTCACTTCTCCTTTCTCCATCCAGCGCATTTCTTTGAGGATGGGCGACTGCAGCGGATGCTGGGCATAATTCGGATCGATATTCCACGCATCCCAATATTGCCCGCTATCTTCAAACGCTTGCAGTTGATTCCCCCCGCCTTGCTGGAGGACTTCCCGACTATTTATCTTGTCATAAACGCTGGCTATATTTCCCGCATCCGGCTCAACTGTCACCCGCAAAAATTCATTTTCCAATATCCAATCTGGCAAAATTTCCCCCGCATCCACGGTTTCAGATGCGCGGGGGCACAGCCAAAAAACGCGATAGCCAACCGCCGGGATATCTGCTGCTAGAAATAGCAGCGTCGCGCTGTCAGAGAGCTGGGAAGGCAGCGGGTTTCCCGATAAGTCGAAAATTTGCCAGGATGCCTCAGCGTCGGGTAAGGGCACCGAAACGACGTGCGATCGCGCCCAATTGAGCGCGTTAAAAATAACCACGGGTTGGGCGTCGGCTTGGGGAGGTTTTGGGAGGGCAATTTCAGAGGCGATCGCTCCCAGTGCCCCTGTCAATAGTTGCGCTCCGACTCGTTCCGCTTCTGCCCACTCCCGGTTTGCATCCACATACACTTCGGGAATCGAGGAACCGGGCAGAATGTCGTGAAATTGATTGAATAATACTTTTTTCCAAGCGGCTTCTATTTCCGCTTTGGGATAAGAAACGCCAGCCGCTATACGCGCCAGCGAGGCAAATAGCTCCGCCTGATACAACAAATCCTCGCAGCGGCGATTGTAGCGCTTTTGCTCTGCGTGAGTGGTGTAGCAACCCCGATGGAATTCTAAATATAACTCGTCCTTCCAAACGGGAGCATCTTTAGCGATTTTTTCGGCGTTCTGCAAGTAATCAATCGCTGAGGAAAATTCCAAACGCGGGAAAAAGGGTGACGTTTCCCAGCGCTGGGCAATTTCTAACATGTCCCTAGTTGGCCCTCCGCCGTGGTCGCCGACTCCCGGCAGCCAAAGGGCATCTTTCAATCCTGTTTGTTTTTCCCACTCGCAGGAATATTCTATCATTTTTATCGGGTCGATACTTTCGCCAATTAAGGCAGACATGAGGCTGAAGATTTTGCTGCCGTCGGGTGCTTCCCACCAAAAAACCCCGTAGGGAAACTTTGTCGTGTCGTTCCAGCGCAGTTTTTGGGTGACGAAGTAGTCAACGCCGCCTTTTTTGAGGATTTGCGGCAGTTGCCAGCAGAACCCAAAGCTATCGGGCACCCAGGCAACGGGCATTAATTGACCGAATTTTTCTAGGGCGTAGCGCTGTCCGCAGAGGACTTGACGCACGAGAGATTCGCCGGAAATTAAGTTCAATTCTGGCTCGATCCACATGCCGCCGACGACTTCCCACCGACCCGCCTTTATTTGCTCTTTAATGGCGGCAAATAAATCGGGGCGATTTTGTTCGATCCATTCGTACAGGGCGGGTGTGGAATGGCAGAAAATGAGGGCGGGAAAGTCTTTTTGCAGGGTGAGAACTGATTCAAAGGTGCGCTGGGCGGCTTCCCAGGTTTCGCTCACCGGCCACAACCAGGCGAGGTCTAGGTGCGAATGACCGAGCAATAAGAGGCGATGTTGTTTGAGGGGGGTGGCGTGTTCTATCAGGGTTTGGCGCAAAAGAAAGAGCGATCGCTCGAATTTTTCCCCATCGGGCAGCGCTTCCCAGTCAATGTCTGCAATGGCGGCGGCGAGACTCTCTAATTTTTCCGGTTCAAAGTTGGAGAAATATTCGCGCAATACGGCGAGTTCGTCGGCAATAAAACCCGGATCGAGGCGTGAAGCGTTAGCGCAGTCATGCCCGACAGGGCTATAGCTATCCCGTAGGGAATCGCTCTCGGTTCTTTCGTACACGCACGCCGATCGCACCAGCGCCCCGGCATCGTGCCCGGGACTCACCAACCGCACGGCAACGGTGAATTCTTCGCCGATTTTTGCCGAGGCACTCAGCAGCACTCGCGCTGAAAAATCAAATAAATCTCCCTGCTGCACTAAGTTGCCATTGACGTAAATTTGGGCATCTTCTGCCCACCACGCGATCGCCAGTCGCAGGGTCAATCCTTTTAAAGGATAACCTTGCAAATCTGGGGGAACTGTCAATCGCTGCATTGCCCACAAAATTCGCCGCCCCGCCGGCCACGCGATGTGGCCTTTTGCATTCAATTCGGCCAGTGGCCAAGTTTCCCATTTGGCTGTATCGAGGTGGGCAATCTCTGCCTGTGTTTGGCAATACCGCCAGTTGCTTTGGACGCTGACTCGAGTCAACTGGCGCAGTTTTTCTATGGAGTCGAGAAGTTTTGAGGAATCCACTGTTTTTTTGGTGATGAAACGCATTGAGAAGTCAGAATTCTGAATTCAGGAGTCAGAATTCAGAATTCTGAATTTACACTTCTGACTCCTGACTCCTGACTCCTGAATTCCGATGTCGGGGCAGGTAAAAAATATTTTTTTTCGGGAGGTTGTCCGTTATTTTAGAAAGTTTGGTTTAAACTATAGAGTAGGGTTTGTCAGCAGCCACTGCCATGTCGTCTAATTCCACAGGTCGGTATCAGAGTAAGGTTTTAAGTTTTATCGCCCAGCAATTCAACCGCTGGGGAGAACGGCACGATCGCGCCATCCGACACCTGAAAGTCGCTACCGTCTGGAGCGCCCAGGTGTTGCTTTATCCGATTTATGCCCTGTTTCAGACAGCCCGACTGGCGGGAAAACAGTTACAACCGCCTGTGGAGCAGGAACGCCCGCAATTGTCGGAGTCTGCCAGTCAACCCCAAAAAGACGTGCCACCTCCCGAGACTCACATTCAGCAGGTATTGGAAATAGCCCGCAGAATATCACAGTCAGAAAACGCTGTCAAGGGGAACGAGACGGGAATTCGGGGAGTTGCCTGCGCGATCGCGACGAAAACGCTGGTACTGACGGGCGATCGCGGCGAAATTTTGGACATTTTGACGCCCCAGCAGCAGCAACAACTGCAGCGGCGAATTCTCTCGGAAGAAGCTTCGTACTGGAGTCACCGCCGCAGCGCGATCGCGCCGAGCCCTGCAGAGGCTCCCACTCTGCCTCCCGCCGAGCCCCGTACCGACATCTGGCTGCCGGTGCGCGTCTTTCTCAATGTGATGACGTGGATGCAAATCGGGCCAGTGGCCCTAGCGGTCAATCTCTTCCAAGAAGCGGCGATCGCTTTGCAGCCGCGAGAGCAAGAAAGCCAAATCGATGTCACTGCGAGAGAGCGTTCAGCCGCACCGCCCACTCCCCCATCCCCCAATCTCCCCATCCCGGCTCCCCTCTCATCCCCCTCCCCGCGAGACTGGCTGCAACAAGTGCAAAACTTCGGCGTCGCGCTGGTTTCCGACGCGCCCGGAACGGCTTTACCGACGAGCGATCGGGCGGACACCTTCGGGATTCAATCCCTCATCAAGGCTGCTGTTGATTACTTTTTTGCGGAAACCGGGGAAAAGTTGCCCCCAACCGCCCCAGTGGATGACGAAACCGATCCCTGGCTGTCTTCCGGCGCGCTGTTCGGTACGGGGAGCACTCGCCTGCAGATTTCCGCTGCGGAACCCGCGCCCTCCGTTTTGTCTCTGCCTTCTTCTTCGCTTCCAGACTTGCAGGTGGGACAATCCCTTCGCAGCACCGTCGCGCGCTCGCTCGAACAGCCAACTGAGAAAACTGCTCTCTCACAACCTGCAAAATCTGTCAAGAGTCCGCAGAAAGTAGCGGCACAAAAGCCAACTCAGCCCGCTGCGACGGCTGCAACTCCCGCAGCCTCAACCCATCTGCAAGCCACGCCCCAGAGCAGCGACGTGCAACATGCGCCAGACTGGATAGAAGCGAAAGCCTATTCGGCGGGATATGTCAAGCATCCCTTAGAGGTGGTGCTGGAATGGGTAGATAGCGCTTTGCTTTGGTTAGAGAAGCTGATTGTCGAGTTTATGCGGTGGGTGCAGCAGGTTCTGGGTTCTCGCGGCTGGTAGGCGCTTCTCCCGGCGGCATTGCCCCTACAGCACTTTTCACTCCCCCCCTCCCCCGCTCTCCCCCTCTCC
>CAYOOD010000186.1:0-6331 GCA_964405435.1 uncultured bacterium | reverse complement strand
TCCGGGATATATAAAAAAATGTAACAATACTAAGTTAGCCAACTTGGTATAATAGCGGTCTTTTTTCATTGCGAGCTCGCGCGATTTGGGCGACAGTCGGATAGGTGTACAGCACTCTCGCCCGCTGGTAATCTTGATAGATATCGACTCCGTAAATAATTCGCAGGGATTCTACCAGGCGCTCGGCGCTGACGCCTTCGATCGCGTCGTAAAATTCGAGCCGCTCCGAGCGAATTAAGCCGCTGGTTTCTGAGGCAATCCTCCCCGGTGAAAGCACCGATGCCTCAAATACAAATCGTTGCGCCGCGCGATCGCCTTTTCGCACTGTCAGCCGCTCGCCGCGCCCCGGGCGCAGGGTGGGGTGGGCTTGCATCCACGATGCGACCTCATCGGTTGTTTGCCCGGGCAGGGCATCGGCGCGCGGCGCTGAACTCAGCGCGATCGCTAGGGCTATTACTGACCACTTTATGATGCAACGCATCAATCGCCTCCTCTGTTCACTCTCATCCCCCATCATGCCTCAAGGCGCTGGAATTCGTGGCAGGCGATCGCGTTTAATCTGCGCTAAAAAACCCGGCTTCTCCAAGAAGCCGGGTTTTTGGAAAGAGGTATACTTTAAAATCTTTGAGAGTTCTCTGCTTCGTTCAAAGGCAGGAACAATATAGTTAGCATTCCGGGAATCGCCAGCAAGCAAACGAGGATGAAAAATCCTTGATAGCCGAGTTGTTGCTGAATGGAACCGCTAATCAATCCCGGCACCATCATGCCGAGTGCCATAATCCCGGTTGAAATTGCAAAGTGAGAGGTTTTATATTCTCCCTTACAAATATACATTAAATACACTGTAAAAGCCGTGAAGCCCAATCCCGAACAGAATTGATCTAAAGAAACTAATGGATACACAAAGGCTTTGTCTGGCTGCGTGAAAGCCATGTAAACGTAAAATATATTGGGCAAGTTTAAGGCCAAAGCCATCGGCCAAATGCTCTTTTTTAACCCATATTTCGCAACTACCGCGCCGCCTATGATTCCTCCCAGCAGCAGCGAGATGACGCCGACAGTTCCATTTATCCAACCCACATCCTCGGTTGTCAGTCCCAATCCGCCTGCTGCAATGCTATCTTTGAAAAACAAAGTCGCCATTTTTCCCAGCAGGGCTTCTCCAAATCTATATAATAAAATAAATGCTAAAGTTGCCACGATTTTTTTCTGCTGGAAATAAGAGCCGATTACTTCCAGAAAAGGAGCCGTTTCTTTCACTTCATGGGCAGAGAGTAGAGCATCGCCCTTGGGAAACGGTAACATCACTAAGTGGTATACGCCAAGTCCGCCAAAGATTAAAGCGCACAGTCCGATCGCTAGCGTCCAACTCAAACTGACATTGCCTGTTGATGTTGCCAGTCTTCCGGCAAAAACGAGTAGAAATCCTTCGGTGAAAACTCTGGCTATTCTGTAAAAGGTGTTGCGAATGCCGACGAAAAAGGCTTGCTGTTCGTTGTTTAATGCCAGCATGTAAAATCCGTCTGCCGCTATGTCGTGGGTGGCTGAAATGAAGGCGGCTACAGTAAATCCGATGAGGGAGATGAAAAAGAAATTCGGCATTTGCAAGCAAAGCGCGATCGCTGCCAAGCATCCCATCATCGCCAGGTTCGTGTAAATTACCCAATTTCTCTTGGTTGAGTAAATATCTACAAAAGGCCCCCACAACATTTTGATAACCCACGGCAGGTAAAGCAGGCTCGTCCAAAATGTGATTTCAGCATTGCTGATTCCCAAGTCTTTATACACCAACATCGATACCATGTTGACGATAAAGTACGGGACGCCTTCTGCAAAATAAAGGGTCGGAATGAAACTCCACGGGTTGCGATACGTTTCTTTTTTCCAAAACATAGAATTGACGGGATGGGAAATTTGACTAATTGTACCAGGGTAAGTCTAGAAAATTGCAAGATATCTCTTCTTTCGGGTTTTGCCGATCGCCGGCCATTGAAAGAAGGGAAAAATTGGGCCAATCGCCCCGATCCGATCGCGGGGCGAGACGGGAAATTACTATCAGGAGAAGCTTTTCGGCTTCAAGGAGTTGAATTTCTCCCCAAGCTTGCTGTGCGCTTGATTCGCGATCGCTGTCTGCCTGTCAGGATATTCGATTGTAAAGTTTTGATGGGGAAGCGGCGATCGCTCCTCAATCGGGCTGGATGGCTACTTTAATGACGCGGCGATCGCGCATGTCCCGCAGCACCTGCTCTAAATCCTCCAAGGGGCGGGACTCGCTCAGCAGCAACTCGAACGGGATCGCGCCACTGGCGAGCAGTGAGAGCGCTTCTCGAACGTAATGGGGCGTATTGTGAAACACGCCCTTTAGCGTCAGCTCGTTGTAGTGCAGTTGCTCGGTATTGACTTGTATCGCGGTGTCGCGGGGACAGCCGCCGAATAAATTCACGGTCGCGCCCGGTCGCGCGCAGGCGATCGCTTCTTCCCAGGCGGAGGGAATGCCCGTGGCTTCTACCACCACATCCGCGCCCCATCCTTCCGTGAGCGATCGCGCCACCGCCGGGATTCCTTCCGTCAGTTGGCGGTAATTAAACGTCTTGGCGGCACCCAATTTTTCCCCGACTTCCAAGCGCCAGTCGCTGCCGCCAAATAGAAACACTTCGGCCCCCCAGTGGGCCAATACCCCCACGAACATCAGCCCGATCCCGCCATCTCCCAGCACCGCCACGCGATCGCCGGCTTTCACGTTCGATCTCGCCGCGCCGTGCAGCACGCAGGCGAGCGGTTCCGTCATCGACGCCAGCGCCTCGGGCAAGTCATCGGGCAGCAGCAGCATGTTGTGCTGCACGATGGGCGCGGGCACTTTCAGGTACTCGGCAAAGGTGCCGTTATTCCACGTCAAATTCGGACAGAGAGAATATTCCCGCCGCTGGCAAAAGAAACAATTCAGGCAAGGGGCGGAGTTGTTCGCCACGACGCGATCGCCCGCCTGCCAGCCCGTCACCCCTTCTCCTACGGCCACAATTCGGCCCGCTCCTTCGTGGCCGAACAGGGTCGGAGGTTTCAACATGCGCGCGTGCCCGCCGCGCCGCCAAACTTTTAAATCCGTGCCGCACGTCGTCGCCGCCCCCACGCGAATCACCACCTCGCCGGCATCGGGTACGGGATCGGCGACGGATTCGAGCCGCAAGTCTTCTTGACCGTAGAGTAACGCTGCCAGCAAAATCTCATGCCCCCAACCGTCGATCCCCTAGATTTTATCAGGCAAACTGCGCATGGCAAATTCATCTGGCGGCGGGCGATCGCTTTCTTTACCGCCCCTACAAACTTACTCACCACTCATCCCTCTTCTCTACTCCCCACTCAGCACTCAGCACTCAGCACTCAGCACTCTTCCCTACCGGGGGAGGCGAGGCGCGATCGCCCTACCTTTGCGCTGGTGTTCCAAAACCGATCTCAGGAGTGGCACTTCTTGTCGGCAGGACATGCAAAACCAGTAGACACCCCCAGCCCGAACGTGACGCAGCATCTCAAAACTACCGCAACAAGGACAGGTTTCGCTTTCCATACTCATCTATTGCACTCCTAAAACATTCTATTAAATCCGCCTATTTATTTGTACTTGATCTGCCACCAAGCTAAATCTATCGGTAGGCATATATTGTTCTGGCATTTTGAAGAGCCTGAAGAACACTCTAGAGAATTATGCTATATAAATGCACGGGGATCGAGGTTATCTCTAGTGATATTAGAGAAATCGCATTTAATTACTTATTTATAGATTAACTGAATTTTCTCTACCTTTGTGTGGATGCTAAAGGGGTTTGTAGGGCGATCGCGCCCCTAATGCCAGTCGATTTCTAGCGTGGCGGGGATCGCTTTTTACATGCAGCCGATCGCCGAGGGGCAAAGCGCTCAAACTCAACCGCTGTAAGGACAGCATAGTTGAGATTCATCGGATGGGGGTGAAATTTTAGCAATTTTTAAGGTGGCCGATCGCGCCTGCTGGGACCTCTCCATCGGGCCAGTGGCCGAGGCTTCGGGGGCGACGATCGCCTGCAGGACGCCGCCAGATTCCAGGCAATTCAAAAGCAAAATAGCACAGACCGACTGTTTTCAGCGTGGCGATCGCGTGCAAGAATTGGATAGGCGCGGCGCTGCGTCGCATCCTAAAGTCATGCGGAGCATTTCGCAAGCGGCCTGTAGCAGCAGGGATGACGAAACGTTCGACGTGACAGAAGCGTGAGGTAATGGGTAAATGCTCAGGCGGATTTGGCAGTGGCCGGTGAGGCTGTATCAGGTGATTTTGGGGTTTTTTACGAACAACCCTTCCCAAACCGTCTCCGGGAGCGGGGAGGGAGGCAGTGGCGTCTCCGTGTCAGGGATTGCAGAGAGCCAGCCCCTAACTGAGAAAGACTATGAATATTTTTTCTTGCAGTTGCTCTACGGCGTGAATCAAGGCTGGGATCGGGTGCGGGTGTCGCGGTTTTTTGAAGGGCTGCAGCACCGCACCTCCTACGAGCAGTGGGTGATGTGGCTGCGCGGTTTTGGCGAAAAAGTATTGAACTTGCCTGACGCAAACCCGGAATTGGGGCAGGCAATGCTGCAGTTGAGCGAGGTCGAATCGGGAGCCCTCGGGCGGATGAGCCGCGAGATCGGCGAAAAGTTGCTGCAACAGCAACCCGCAGCCCCACCGGAACAGGCGGTGCAAAGGGAGGCTGCGCCAGTCGAGCCGTCAGAACGTCGCGAACAACAGCCGATCGCGGAGCCAACCGTGCCCGTTCCTGCTGTGGCAGCGGTTGGCAGCGAGGAGGCGATCGCGCCAACCGTGCAGGAAGTCAGCGAGGCAGACGAATTCGAGCCAGAGCGCCCGCCCGCCCAGAACCCCCCGCCAACTGTACCGGGTGACGCGCTTGCCTGGTTCGCGCGCGGGGTGGAACACTTGCAGGCTGGCGACAACTCAACGGCATTGGCAGCGTTTAACCGCGCTGTCGAGCTAGATGCGAGCGATTACCGCGCCTGGATCAACCGGGGCAATGCCCTGGCAGCGTTGGGGCGCATTCAGCAGGCGATCGCTTCCTACGATCGCGCCATCGCCCTGAAAGCCGATTGTCGCCCAGCTTGGACGAATCGCGGCGACGTGCTGTTTGATGTCGGGCAATTTCAGGAGGCGATCGCTTCCTGGGACAAAGCCTTGGAATTGCAACCCGACAATCCCGAAACGTGGTATAATCGCGGCTTGGCCTTTGGCAGGGGGTTGCAGCAGTGGGAACCCGCCCTCGCCAGTTTTGAGCGGGCTTTGCAATTGAATCCCGACGACGCCCAAGCTTGGTTTAACCGGGGCGTGGCGTTGGGGATATTGCAGCGCTGGGAAGACGCGATCGCCAGTTGGGATAAAGCCTTAGAAAAGCAGCCCACCCTGCAAGATGCCTGGGTAAATAAGGGGATGGCGTTTCAGAAGTTGGGGCGGTGGGCAGAAGCGATCGAAGCCAATAACATGGCGATCGCGATCGGAAATGCCCCATCCGCCGCATCCGTGCCAGCCAGCCGCGCCCTCCAGTCGGTGACAGTTGTGGAAGGAGCAGATTTAGAGACAATTGTCCCGGAAACCCCGCTTCCGCAGTCGGAGCCGCAACCCCTCCCCGCGCGAGAAAACGGAGAATCTCAGGCAACGATTCCGCAAAGCGAACCTCAAAGCCTTGTGGAAGAAGCCCCACTCGCCCAGCCGGAGCCGCAGCCTTCGCCTGCGATCGCAGGCCAAGATTATCAGGCAACTATTACACAACAAGACGATTATAACGCTTACACAGAAGAAACTATAGCCAATGTAGAAGCTTTGGTAACGCAAGAATCAACGCCAGCAGCCCCAGGGGAATCTGAGACAGTTGCAGCAGTTGAAAGAGGGGATTTAGAAGCCGTTGCCCCCCAAAGCGAAACACAGGGTATTCCGGAAGAAACGACGGCAATACAGAAAGAGCCAGAGCCTGCCGCACCTTCTCCAGACGAAGAGATGCCGCCAGTTGCCGCAGAAACGGCTGCTGAAAGTATCCCGGTTGAGGCACCCAGCGCGCCAGAGCCTGCCGCACCTTCTCCAGACGAAGAGATGCCGCCAGTTGCCGCAGAAACGGCTGCTGAAAGTATCCCCGTGGAGGCACCCAGCGCGCCAGAGCCCGCCGCACCTTCTCCAGACGAAGAGATGCCGCCAGTTGCCGCAGAAACGGCTGCTGAAAGTATCCCCGTGGAGGCACCCAGCGCGCCAGAGCCTGCCGCCCCCGTGGCAGGCGAGGAGATGCCGCCAGTTGCCGCAGAAACGGCTGCTGAAAGTATCCCGGTTGAG
>CAYOOD010000185.1:0-6612 GCA_964405435.1 uncultured bacterium | reverse complement strand
CCGCCGCCGAAGCCGCCGCCGCCGCCGGAGTTGCCGCCGCCGCCGAAGCCGCCGCCGCCGCCGCCGCCGTAGTTGCCGTTGCCGCCGTAGCCGCCGGAGTTGCTTGTAGAAGAGGCAAAAAGACCACCGCCTCCGCTACCTCCACTATTGCCAAATATCCCACCGCCGCCGCCTTTGTAGCCGCCGTTGCCGCCGATCGCGCTATTGTTACTAAAGGTGACGTTATTGACCGCCACGGTGCCATCGTAGATGAACAAACCGCCGCCCATACCAGCGCCGCCGCCGCCGCCGTTCCCCCCTTGGGCTTTACCATTGGTGACGGTCATGTTGGAGAAATCGACAGTTCCCGACTTGACAAAGAAAGGACGAAAACTATTTCCGCCGCTGACTGTACGGTTATTGCCAACAAACTGAATGTTGCTGTTAATCAAGGTCAGCATAACTCCGCTAACCGTGACATCAGTTGACAGGGTAATAATGTCATCGCCTGCGGTGGTGTTTGCCTGCAATATCGCCCAGCTCAAGGTATTTGCCGTTCCACCCGTGCCGTCATCAGTTCCTACGCTGACGTCAAAAGTAGCCAGCGCGTACTCGTAGGAATCCATCGCGTCTTGTGCTAGGGGCACTTCGGCTTCTATCGAGCCGGTGGCGATTTCTAATTCCCAATCTCCCCCTAATGCGGCATTTCCCGTTTTGTCAGTAGAAGCGGCGACATCTGCGCCCGCGATCGCGCTGAGTTTCTCAACGAAATTGAGGCCGGTTTCTCCAGAGGCTACGTCGCACCCGTACAGCAGGATATCCCCATTTTCAGTCAGGGAGGAGCCCCACTGCTGGATCTGGGTTTTGAACTGTTCCAGGCTCTCCCCATTCAGCACGTCATTCCCCAGCTTGAGGCTTCCCGCGCTGCCGTGAGCCAATACATGCACGGCTTCTATGCCATTTTTCCCCGCCAGAGCTTCGCTTATCTGGGAGATGCCGCTTTTTGAACTATCTAAGACGACTATTTGGGCGTTGGCGTCTGCGCCTTGGAGCAAGCTTTGATAATTTTCAACGGAGGAATCTACGAAGATGATTGACTGGTTCATAAAAGATTACTTAATGATTGAAATCCGGTTAATTTTGAGGCAAAAGAAGGGAATATTTTTGCTTCAGAGCGGCAAAAAACGGTCTTTCTGAATAGATTATTTGCTGTGGTAGAGCATCCACCAGTAGAAAAATGGCGGAGTTCTCAAGGCGGAACGCCCTAAATTTTGGATATCGGCGGGCGAACCCCCGTTACTCCCATTAAAAGTTTCCAAGCGTTTACTTGTCCTTGTTCTTTTCGCTTTCAGAACTCACCCTCCTCTATGTTGTTCGCGACTGGCTTGCGATCGCTCCTTTGGCGAACATCCCGTTTTTGCCACTTTTTTTCGCAGGGCAAAGCATTCAGATGAGACATTCTCAGTTTTTAGCGATAGATTACAGGGCTACTCGCGAAGCCCGCTCCCCAGAAGGCAAGCGCGCTCTCCCGCGGTACATAAATGGGAATGCTCCCAGCCATCTACCCAAATCACCCATTTCCCATCCCGTCAATGCACCTCAATTGATTCTCGCCTGTCAGGCAAGCTCGTGTCAGTCGAAAAAGTCGGATCTTTGTGCTGAAAAAGTCGGATCTTTTTGCCGAAAAGTCGGATCTTTTCGCCGAAAAGTCGGATCTTTTCGCGATCGCCTCTCTCTGAACTTATCTGGTTTTCCAGTTCCCATGAGGGTTTCGGCGCTCGGCAGCGATCGCTCTTGCGATCGCGATCGCTTGGAGAGATGATTGCGATCGCCAACGAAAAGTCACAAATGTGGTAGAATAGACAGTTATTTTGAAAACCTTTGAAAAGCCACAGGTGAAGCGAAACAAGCTCTCTATCAATCAAGAAACTACAACAAGTGTTCTAGCGGCATCTTCCTGTAGGTAGATAATCTGCGCGCGCTTTGTAGAGAAGAAGAGAAGAGGGGGGAGCGGGAGAGGGGGGAGCGGAAGTGGACTCACTTAAGTTGCAACTTAGGTTTTGTCTTCGCTGAATTCTCCCCTACAGTTCAACCAGTTTCTTTGGGCTTGGCGACAATTAGGCTGGCGCGGCTATTGGTTGGCTCATTCCAAAACGACAAACCATTAAACCGCTCGTATAAATCTGGCGGTAAAACGGTTTGCCTGGGTTGGAATTCTACTTTTGTTCGCACTTTATGCAATCCTTTTGCATTCAGCCTCCTGTCAAATTCCGGCTCTTCATATTGGACGTTCTCGAAATCGTGTGCAAACGTTTCTTCTCCGAGAAATTGATAAATTAAAGCCATTGTTTTGTCTGGACCTTTTGTCAAAAGGTCGTAATCGACTAGCAGTAATTTGCTACTTTGTTCGCTGTAGAAGGCTTCTTTGAGGGCGCTGTAGGCAAATCCCACCAATCGCCCGCCCAGTGAAAGGGCTTCGGTGCGGCTGTATACGGTTGCCCGTTCGCCAGGGTTATTAAATAACCGGGATACGTCAAAGGCGTTGCGCCGCACTAACCGCTCGATACTGTCCATTATCCAGGCGATATTCCGCACGCAACAGATGATTTTGGCGTCGGGAAATAATTCGCTAATTAAGGGTAATTTGCTGCACCAGAGGCGATTGGTATCGAAGATAACTTCTTTGTCTTCTTGAGGCTGGTAGTAGGCTGAAAAGATGCTGAGAATCAGCGCCCGTTTTTGTTCTTCTGATATAAATACGGAATATTCGCTGTCTTCGCTCATGGCTTCGAGCATCCGCTCGACTAATCCTCCCACTGGGCTAGTCATGGCGGCATGAAAGCGGGGATTTTGCCGCAGCAAGGCGGCGAGTAGGGTGGAGCCGGAGCGGGGCAATCCTGAAATAAAATGTATTTTTGGGGGTAACAGGGCGCGATCGCTTTTTTTCATTGGCTTGTCATCTCAAAGTTATTGCTTTTCACAGTAGAGTATAGCGTGAGTGCGGTTCCAGCCGACGCTTAGAAAGGTGCGAGGGGGAGAGGGGAGGGAGGGCAGGGCTGTTTCATTCTCTGAGAAATTACGCAAATCTTTCTATCTACCCCTCAATGTAGAGGCGAGAAAGCTTTCTCGCCTCTACAAGGGACATTACCCATACCCCCTACCCCATGCCCAGTTCCCGTCAAACGCTGTCGGTGACGCTGGTGAAATTAAACGCTCGCACGCGCGCTTCCGGCACGACAGCGCTGCCGAAACGCTGCGGAGTTCCGATCGCATCTACGTCGCGCAGCATGTCGGGCAATATTTGATTGAAGCGCAAATTTTTAATCGGAAATGCGATCGCGCCGTCTTCAATCCAAAACGTGCCGTCGCGCGTCATTCCCGTTACCTCCAAGGTGCGGGGATTCACATAGCGAACGTACCAGGCGCGGCTCATCAAAATTCCCCGCTCTGTCTCGGCGATGAGTTCTGGCAAGCCCTTCTCCGAACCCGCCATGACAATTGGCGACAGGGCACCGGTTGGGGCTTTGCCTTGCTGCTGCGCCCAGTAACGGCTGTAGGAAAGGGTTTGGGGAATGCCGTCTTTGATAATTTCTAAATAATCGTTACTCAGCCCGTCGCTGAAAAAGGGGCTCGACTGCAGCAGGGGATGAGCCGGATGGCGCTGCACTTGCACTCTTTGGCTGAACATCTGCTCGCCGAGGCGGTTGCCTGCGGGTTTGCCGGCTGCGTCGGCGCGCGACATGAAGGAGCGCCCTTCATCTGCGGCTCGGGCGTCGAGATTCCACACTACCCAAAAGAGCAATTCAGCAAAAGCAGCGCCGGAGAAAATCACCGGATAGGTGCCGGGAGCGATTTCTCTGGGGCGGCGGGAGGCGATCGCTTTTTCGATCAGTTGCTCTGTCATTTCTTCTACGGGCAACTGTTCGGCTGAGATAGCGGTGCGGCGATTCCAGCTCGAACCGTCTTCGAGGCGGGCAGTAAAGCTGAAATCGGCTTTCGTGCTGCGATCGCTCGCTCTCAAACCGAGGGAATTGCCAATCGCTTGCAGGGATACCTCGGTGCTGAGGGTGCCGGAACCGTCAACCCCAGCTTTTGCACTGCGGGCGCAAACCCGCTGCACGATTTCTCCCCGTTTCAAGGGCGAGAGCGCTGCCGTTGCGGCGTCGAAACCCGCTCGGCGCTGCGCGTAGGTTTGCGGCTGCAACAGGGGCACCCATTCGGGATCTTCGGGCGCGATGCGGGCGAGGTCTTCCGATCGCCGCACGGCTTGGGCGATCGCTTCTGCATCGAGTTCTGTAGTCGAGGCTGACGCCTGCCGCTTCCCGAAATAGCTGGTAACGGTGAGGGTGAGGCGCGTTTTGCTGACATTCTGGCTGATTTGATTTTCCGAGAAGCGACTGAGGGCTTCTTCCCCGGCGCTGAGACTGACAAAGATTCCTTCTGCTGCGGATTGTTCGATCGCCGACTCTACTAGAGATAGGGCTTCGTCTTCGCTCAGAAGTGTCGGTGCGGTGGCTAGTGTCACGATATTTCTCCGATTGGCGGCAGGTGCGATCGCTGCGATTGCTTTCCACATCTTACCGCCCCACTGCGCCGCGATTCGCTGGCGCTCTTATCTCTCGCCTCTCCACAGTTTCGCGCTTTTGTCAATCTGTCTTGCTGAAGTTTTGCCTGTCTTTTGGCAGTGAAGTGAAGAAAAAATTTTTCTCTTATTTACAAGCAGTCTCATTGCTCTCGATTGAGTCCATACGAAGGAAAGGGCGATCGCAGTTTTTTCTCCGATTGCAGTCTGTTGCTGAATGTTAAGCGGCCAGGTGGTTAACATTACATTAAAAAGCCAGCGATCGCCCGAAAATACCGCTTCAACCCGGGCGGTGGAAGGCTCTGGCTGGCAAATCGGCTTCCGATGCCCGCTGGAATTCTCTGAAGGCAACGCCTGTAGATCGTGTTGGCATGGAAAAAGTATCGCAGCGGCACAAAAATCAATGACAAGTCCGATTCAATGTTTATTATTTTTTTATATTTTTGCCTTGACAGCCCCCGAAAAATGACTAAGATTAGAGGAAAGAGCGCCGCTGCTTTCCAGGGGTGCGAAAATAAGTCAAATTTATCGGTAGCGTCAATAGCGGTTTGCTCCAAAACCGTTTCTGTGGGTGCAAAAGTCTGGAATAGGCTACTACCTTGTGGCGGTTTTTTCGCGCTCGATGCGCGAATCAACTAGGCTTGCTTGCAAGACGAAAAACGGAAAAACCGCGAGAGATTGACGCATTTATCGCGCAGGCGAATTACAAATCGTCCGCAAATCCGATCGAGGAAAAAACCATGAAAAAAGTGTTTTACTGGGCAGCCCCTGCTGCTTTATTGCTCTCTCTCGCAGCGGGCGTGAAAGCTCCCGCAACTGCAGAACCTACCTCCTCTGAGGCAGGAAATCGCTCCCAAATCGCCCAACAAGTCGTGCAGCCGTCGCAAATTGCCTGCCGCCGGGTGCGCCCGGAAGCCCTCAACGGACGCTTGCCGATTTATTCGGGGATCGACATGGCTGGAAGAAGCGAACCGATTGGTTATGTCGTACCAGGCGACACGGTGATGCTGCAAAATAATATGGGAATGCGGGGCGCGGACGGAAATACCTACGTTCCCATCAATGAACCCATGATGGGCTACGTTCAAACCAATCTCAGCGGCATAGATACGCTCGGATATTGCAGCGATCGCGCTGGCGTCGCCATACGCGGAATGTGGTAAGCCAGGGTAGAAAAACCTTGGTTGTCAAGCCAAAATAACGCGAGCAAGCCGTCTCTCAAAAGGAGGGGCGGCTGTTCGTAAAAAAAGCTCATTTAAACGAGAGCAGTTGGTCGAAATATTCATATTATTGCGGGCAGGAATGCGAGATGACGGGTAGGGGAAAAGGCAAATGGCTGTATCGAGGATTGGCGATCGCCTGTTCGAGTGCCGCAATTTGGCTGAGTGGCAGTGCCAGGGCGGGCGAAGCATTGGCGAAGGAATCTTTGTCACCCAGCGAAAAATTATTGACGCAAACGCTTCGCCCCTCCAAAAGCGCGATCGCGGTGCGGGCGAAATTGAGTCCCCTTTATCAAATGCCAAACCCAGAATTGCCGCCGCTTGGAGAAACAGCTAAATACATTCCCTTAGAGGAACTTTATCCTTTAGAAACCACGCCTCGGGGCACTCATTTGGTGCTGTCATTGAGCGAACGGCGCGTTTACCTGTATCGCGACGATCGCGAGATAGCCAGTTACCCCGTCGCAATTGGTAAAGAAGGTTGGGAAACGCCAACTGGCACATTTAAAGTCATTGACAAAGTGCGCGATCCGGCTTGGGAGCATCCTTGGACAGGTGAAATTGTTCCCCCAGGGCCAGAAAATCCCCTAGGAACTCGCTGGATAGGTTTCTGGACGGACGGCACCAATTATATTGGCTTTCACGGCACCCCCAATGAAGAACTCGTCGGGCAGGCAGTTTCTCACGGCTGCGTGCGCATGAAAAATCAGGATATCTTGTCTTTATTCGAGCAAGTTCATCTCGGTGTAACGGTAACGGTTAAGCCTTAGAATAGTAATGATACCAAGTTGGCTAACTTAGTATTGTTACATTTTTTTATATATCCCGGAG
>CAYOOD010000184.1:0-7548 GCA_964405435.1 uncultured bacterium | reverse complement strand
GCGGAGCCGATAACGACACCCTCGACGGCGGGGAAGGCAACGACATTCTCTCTGGTGGCGACGGCGATGATGCGATAACTGGCGGCGCGGGCAATGATTCTATCAACGGCGGCGCTGGTAACGATACGATTGACGGCGGAGCCGATAACGACACCCTCGACGGCGGGGAAGGCAACGACATTCTCTCTGGCGGCGACGGCGATGATGCGATAACTGGCGGCGCAGGTGATGACTCGATAAATGGCGGCGCTGGTAACGACTCTCTAGACGGCGGCGCTGACAGCGACTCTCTAGACGGCGGTGATGGCAACGATACCCTCATCGGCGGGGGCGGTGCCGATACCCTCAGTGGCGGTAATGGCGATGACGTTTACATCGTCGATGCCGCTACCGATGCCGGCACGGTGATTAATGACGCCGGTGGTGCTAACGATACTTTACTCTTGCCGGGAGTGACGCTTACTCTGAGCGTGCCTGCGGGCGCTTATGGCGTCGTTAAGGGCGGCGCTAACAATACCGATTTGATTGTCGATATCAATGGCGACGGGCAGTTTACTCCTGCCGATTTAGTCATCGCCAATTTCTTCAATCCTGATGGCACGGCTGGCACTGGCTTTATCGAGAATGTCGGCAATCTGTCGGGGCAGGCAATTCTTGCCGCACTCACGCCCGCGAATCCTCCGACTACCCCTCCGACTACTCCTCCTCCGACTATTATTCCCTTTATCCCTCCGAGTGCATCTGATACGGGTTGTTTGTGCGAAGAGTTTCCAACTCCCTCTTTCGGAGAAATCGCTCTGGCTCCCAATGCAGTTGCCGAAACTTTACAAGGCACTGAAGGCGATGATTTCGTTCTCGGTAATGCCAATGGTGAAGCCTTTAACGTTAAAGGCGGTAATGATATTGTGGCGGGTTTCGGCGGCGGCGATAATATTTTTGGCGGTGCTGGCGCTGATTTACTCTTCGGCAATACGGGCAATGATTATATCGATGCCGGGGAAGGAGCCGATATCGTTTTCGCTGGCAAAGATAACGATGCTGTTACGGGCGGTGCCGATAACGATACGCTTGTCGGGGATATGGGCAATGATACGCTCCTAGGTGCAGACGGCAATGATATCCTATTCGGCAATATCGGCAGCGATACGATTGACGGGCAATCCGGTGACGATATCATTTTCGGCGGCAAAGATAATGATTTCCTCAAGGGGAATGTCGGCAATGATATTGTTGTCGGGGATATCGGCAATGATACCGTGCTCGGTAATAACGGGAATGATGTACTTTACGGCAACACGGGGGCAGATTTTGTCGATGGCGGCATCGGTGAAGATACCCTGTTTGGCGGCAAAGAGGATGACGTCGTAAAAGGGGGCGCTGACAATGATATTGCCGTCGGCGATATTGGCAGTGATTCCGTTTGCGGCGGCGAGGGCAAGGATGCTCTCTACGGCAATACTGGCGCTGACAGTATGGATGGCTGCGAGGGTGACGATACGCTTTACGGCGGTAAAGATAACGACACGCTTATCGGCAATCAGGGCAATGATATTCTCTTAAGCGATATGGGAAGTGATTCCCTCGTTGGCGGCACGGGCAGCGATATGTTTGTCTTAATTCGTAACGGCGGCAGCGATATTGTTGCTGACTTTGAGGATGGCTCTGATAAGATTGCACTCGCTGGCGGCTTGACTTTTGAGCAGTTATCTGTTAGCTCGAATGGCAGCAGCGCTGTTATCAGTGTGGCGAGCAGCGGAGAGTTGTTGGCGATGCTCAATAACGTGCAATCTTCTCTGATTACTGCAGAGGATTTTGCGCTAATTTAGGTGGCTGTGTGGGTTGGGTAAGGCTCGCGCTCAACCCAACTCACATCCCGCTAAATTCTGCCCGCCCCTCACACTCCGACAATACCGTAGAATCCTATAGGGGCGGGTTCGTCAATAATGGGGAGCTGCCTGCAGGCAAATTAAATAAACCTGCCCCCTATCGCGACGCGCAACTTGGGCATGTGAATTTTTCTCAATCTTTAAGTTGATAGCTTAAGCTGATATTGCTGAATTCTGCCGTTTCCCTCTAATTTCTGTTGCCACGAGGGTTTCTGACAGGCAAATCAGAAAGGTTTATATATGCGCGCACGGATTCCCATGATAAAAGTATGGCATGACGATCGCACTTTGTCAAGCCTTTTGGCAAAAATTTTTCAGAGATCTGTGACGCGATAGAGAAGCGATCGCGGCAATCCCCCAGACTGTCCCGATACTGTCACACCCTCGATGCAAAACTTTCGATAGTAAATTTGATACTAAAGTAGACGGGTTTTTCACCGATAAACGAGAACCATACCCATGAATCGCCCTGCCTCATCGAGTTCGGACAACCTCAGCGAACAAGAACGCGCCAGTCTCGCACGCACAGTCAATTACAGCAGTGCCCAGTCGATCGCCGAAGTTTGGCCCCTGGCGGCGCAGAAATTTGGCCAAACTATGGCCCTGTGGGACCCGCACGCCAAACCAGCGGTGCAGCTCACCTACACTCAGCTCGTCGAACAGATCGAACAATTTGCCAGCGGGCTGCAGGAATTGGGCATACCGCCGGCAGCAGACGACTTGCCCCCGCGCGTCGCATTGTTTGCCGACAACAGTTCCCGGTGGTTCATTGCCGATCAAGGCATTATTCTAGCTGGGGCGGCAGATGCGGTGCGATCGTCAGCCGCAGAGCGGGAGGAATTGCTCTACATTCTGGAAAACTCCGGTAGTATGGGGCTGGTCGTCGAAGACTTGGCGACGTTAAAAAAGCTGCGTCCGAGAATCTATGACATGCCGGTACAGTGGATAGTGCTGCTGTCAGACGAACAACCGCCCGCAGAAGAATCGATTCCGGTGCAGAACTTCTCCCAAGTCATGGCTGCTGGTGCGGGGCGATCGCCCCAACCTCCCGCCCACAAGCGGGAAACCCTAGCAACGCTGCTGTACACCTCCGGCACCACGGGCAAACCCAAAGGCGTGATGCTGACGCACGCGAACCTGCTGCATCAAATCAACAGCCTCGGAGCCGTGCTACAGCCGCAAGTAGGCGATCGCGCCCTCACCATCCTCCCCACCTGGCACAGCCTCGGACGCGCTGGCGAATACTACCTCCTCTCCCAAGGCTGCACCCAAATTTACACCAGCATTCGCTACGTCAAGCGAGACTTCAAAGACTGCAAACCCCACTATTTAGTAGGCGTCCCCCGCTTGTGGGAATCCATCTACGAAGGCGTCCAGAAGCAGTTTCGCGAACAACCGCCTAACAAACAGCGCTTGGTAGAAACCCTCATGGGCATCAGCCAGCGCTATATCGAAGCGCTCCGCACCGTACAAGAATTGCTCCTGCAACCCAAACCCCCCTCCCTTCCTGAAAAACTGGTAGCGGGATTGCAAGTCGCCGCATTTTGGCCAGTTCATGCCCTAGCGGAACAACTGATTTATAAAAAAGTACGGGAAGCAACGGGCGGACAGCTAAAATACGTCATCAGCGGCGGCGGCTCCCTGGCGATGCACTTGGAAAACTTCTTCGAGATAGTCGGACTCGACGTGCTGGTGGGCTACGGACTGACGGAAACCTCCCCCGTACTGACGGCGCGGCGCTACTGGCATAACCTGCGGGGCTCGGCAGGGCGACCGATTCCCGGCACGGAAATCAAAATCGTCGATCCCGACAGCCGCCAAGAACTGCCTGTGGGCCGTCGGGGGTTGGTCATGGCCCGGGGGCCGCAGCTCATGCAGGGATACTATCAAAATCCCGAAGCCACCAAAAAAGCGATCGACCCGGAAGGCTGGTTTGATACGGGGGATTTGGGCTGGCTAACTCCCGGCAACGACTTGGTACTCACCGGTCGCGCCAAAGATACAATCGTGCTGACAAACGGGGAAAATATCGAGCCGCAGCCGATTGAAGATGCCTGTTTGCGCAGCGCGTACATCGACCAAATCATGCTCGTCGGTCAGGATCGAAAGAGTCTGGGTGCCCTGATCGTGCCCAATGCAGACGCTCTGCAAAAGTGGGCAGCTACTCAAAACTATCGGCTGCGCCTGCCAGTCGTCGCGGAAGGGGAAACCATCCAGCCAGCAGGTTTGCAGGAAATGGAGCTAGAGAGCAAGCCTGTAGTGGATTTGTTCCGGCAAGAATTAAATCGGGAGGTGCAAAATCGGCCCGGTTACCGTCCCGACGACCGGATTGGCCCGTTTCGCCTGATTCTAGAGCCATTTACCATCGAAAATGGCATGATGACCCAAACCCTGAAAATCAAGCGTCCCGTCGTGACGGAACGCTACCGCGATATGATTGACGGGATGTTTTCTCGCTCTGACATTTAAGCCGTTGCCAACGCAATGTTTATGAATATGACAACCTCTCAATTACTTCTGAAACGAGCGATTACTGTCAAGGCCATCGTCACACCTCGCTGGAAAGAGGAAGCGCAGCAACAACTGCAAGCCCAAATCAACCAAATAGACAGTCAGTTGCAACAGCTAGAAATGCAGGGGCAGCGGATGATCTCGGAAATTCAAAGGCAAAGTTTGCAGCCTCCTGGCCCGCAGGTAATGCAACAAATTGAAAACATACAATCTCAGGTGAATCAAAAGAAAAGCGAGCTCCTAGAGCAGAAAAATCAGATTTTGCAACAACTGCAGCACGTCCAGACGCTGGAACTCGAACAAGAGGTGAATCAGGGTCAGATTGAAAGTGTCTTCAGCGTCGAGCGCGGAGACAACCTGATTCAAAAAATGCAAGTGGAGATCGTGCTGCGGGATGGAACGGTAGAGGAAATTCGCGGCGATGTCTAGGAAAACTGGGCGTTTCTGCGGTTAATGGCGGTCAGCCCCCGGCTTTTCGCAGGCGATCGCCACTCAGCAGACTGTCGGGGCGGCGGCGGGCCACTGGGCAAGCCTTTTTGCCCCCGGCAGGGGGACGCCCGCTCCCAGCCTCAGAAAGCAAGCAATCTTTTATTTAGGTCGTCAGACGCGATACAATCGAAAATTGCTCTATTGTACTCCTGTCGATTCGGATCGCCACCTTATGATTCACGAAGTCTTCATGCCGGCCCTCAGTTCCACGATGACCGAAGGCAAGATCGTCTCCTGGGAAAAATCCCCAGGCGACAAGATCGAAAAAGGTGAAACCGTGGTGGTGGTCGAGTCTGACAAAGCAGATATGGATGTGGAGTCCTTCTTTGCGGGATATCTGGCCACGATTGTGGTGCCCGCTGGGGAAGCGGCTCCCGTTGGCGCGACAATCGCCCTGGTGGCTGAAACCGAAGCGGAAATCGAATCCGCCAAACAGCAAGCGATCGACCTCCAGAAGCCCGCCGCTAGCGAAAAGCCACCTGCTGCCAGCCCCGCCGCCCAACCCGCTGCTGCCGCTGTCCCGATCAGTGAAAGCACCGCCCGCCAAAACGGACGCCTTGTTGTTTCGCCCCGCGCCAAAAAGTTGGCCAAAGAACTCGGCGTTGAATTGAGTACCCTAAAAGGAAGTGGCCCTCACGGGCGGATTGTCGCTGAAGATGTGGAAGCTGCAGCCGGACGCAAGCCCGCCGCCGTCGCAGCCCCTCCAGTCGCGCCCGCGCCCCTCTCCGCTGCGCCCGCAGTCAAACCAGCACCCGCTCCCGCCGCTGTCGCCCCTGCCGCACCCGGTCAAGTTGTGCCTTTCAACACCCTGCAAAACGCAGTGGTGCGGAATATGGTTGCCAGCCTGCAAGTGCCCACTTTCCACGTCGGCTACACCATCACAACCGACAATCTCGACAAACTCTACAAGCAAATCAAGTCCAAGGGCGTGACCATGACAGCCCTGCTGGCCAAAGCCGTGGCCGTGACGCTGCAGAAACATCCCCTGCTCAATGCCAGCTATACCGAGCAAGGGATTCAATATTCGTCAGCCATTAATATTGCCGTGGCAGTGGCGATGGATGGGGGCGGATTGATTACTCCCGTCCTCCAAAATGCCGATCGGGTTGATATTTACTCCCTCTCGCGCGCTTGGAAAGATTTGGTCGATCGCTCGAGAGCCAAGCAATTGCAGCCGGCAGAATACAGCACCGGCAACTTCACGCTCTCCAATTTGGGCATGTTTGGGGTCGATCGCTTTGATGCCATCTTGCCGCCGGGACAAGGGTCAATTCTGGCGATCGGCGCATCTCGCCCGCAAGTAGTGGCCACTGAAGACGGGATGTTGGGCGTGCGCCGTCAAATGCAGGTCAATATTACTTGCGATCACCGGATTATCTACGGCGCAGATGCGGCAGCGTTCTTGCAAGATTTGGCGAAGTTAATTGAAACAGACGCGCAATCGCTGACGCTCTGAGAAAAGCTAAGATGGGGGATAGAGGGGTTTGGACTTTCAGCAACTCTCTCACTCCCCCCTAAGCATCGAGCCGAGGCATCGATCGCTTCCTACTCTCTACTCAGCACTCAGCACTTAGCACTTTTCACTCCCACATTTATGCGTACCCTAGCAGTTGATATTGGCGGTAGCGGCATCAAGGCGATCGTTCTCGACGAAGCCGGCCAGTCGGTGACGGAACGCAACCGCACGGAGACGCCACAACCGCCGAAACCAGAGGCGGTGCTTGGGGCGATCGCTTCTTTAGCTGCTTCTGCTGACTCGTTCGATCGCGTATCGGTGGGCTTTCCGGGGGTGGTTCGCCAAGGCGTTACTTACACGGCGGTGAATTTAGATCCGGATTGGGTGGGATTTGACTTGGCAGCGGCGCTGCAAGAACGTTTGGGCAAGCCAGTCAGGGTTATCAACGATGCCGACGTGCAGGGGTTGGGGGCAATTTCCGGCAAGGGCGTGGAATTGGTGATTACCTTGGGCACGGGTTTTGGTTCGGCGCTGTTTGTCGATGGCAAATTAGTGCCGAATCTGGAAATGGGACACCATCCCTTCCGCAAAGGGGAAACCTACGAAGAGCAGCTCGGACGCAAGGCGCTGGAGAAGGTGGGGGAGAAAAAATGGAATAGCCGTTTGTTCAAGGCGATCGCTACCCTGCAACGCTTATTTAATTTCGATTGTCTTTACATCGGCGGCGGCGAAGCGAAAAAGATAACGCTCGAATTGCCGGAAAATGTCAAAATCGTGCCGAATGTGTCTGGCTTGCTGGGCGGCATTGCGCTGTGGCGGGACTAGCGATTGCAGCGGCATAGAACAATACGAGGGAATGGCTCTCCTGACTTTGTGGTGGAAAACCGGGCTTTTCCGGGCTTATGGCATGGGGCTCATGGCATGGAAAATGCTTTTCCTGCAAGGCTTTCACCAAAAATATTAGTTTTTCTTATCACCAAGGAGTCGGGAGAGCCGAGGGAATTTTGGAGGAGAGCGCTAATTCCGCCCATTTAACCCTATAGCGAGTGTGGGTAATCAACAAGCGTTGCCTGCACTCATATTAGTCGATCTCTTGATTTTTATTCGACGTAATTCTCTAGAATTGATTTAACGTAATCTGGTATTGATATATTTATACCAATTCTCTAAAGTTATGCTACAATAGCCAAAAAGAAGTCCATAAGG
>CAYOOD010000183.1:0-7798 GCA_964405435.1 uncultured bacterium | reverse complement strand
CCCTCTCCCCATCCCCCCCTCCAAGTTTAAAGAGTGCGTTGACTTTTGTTGCCAAATATATCGATATTATAAGGAAGCTATTCGATCGCAATAGCAAATACTCTCACCAGTTCTTATCTGTCGGAGATCCCAGAATGTTGACCCTGAAAATCGTTGTCTATATCGTTGTTAGCTTTTTCGTCGGTTTATTCGTGTTTGGCTTTTTGTCCAACGATCCGTCCCGGAACCCCAACCGGCGCGATCTGTCGGAATAATCAGCCTTTGACTCGCACCTCAAGCGACAGGGTAGCGCAGCAGTGCTACCCTGTCGCACCTAACGCGGTTGAGTCGATCGGTAGCTGTGCAGCGTTGGTAGCTGGCATCACGCACTCTATAGCTATCAACGCAAATTTTCGGCTGTTCGTTCGCTCCTAAAAAATTAATTTATGCCTTATCCGGTTGCGCCGCCTGAACCGCCATCAGTGGTTTATCAAGTGCCACAACAGCAGGTTGCCCCTCCTGCTCTCAATCGGGAGACGGGGAATACACCAGAAGTCCCGCACGGGGTAGGGGCGGTGCCCCCGTGCCCGCCCCATTGCCCTGCCGCTCCGCCACAGGTGAGGGAAGTACCGCGCTTGCGATCGAGCGGATTGCCAGAACTGCAGCGGCGATCGCGCGCTGACGCCCTCCTGAGCGAGCCAACGGCGGGATGGACGCAACCAACGGTTGAGTTTTCCGCGCCCGCACAACCCCAACTCGCCGTCAGCCCTGCCAATAATTTATTTCCCCAGCCGCCGGCGATTGTCGCTGCCGACGTCTCGCAACTGTCTCCGGGCTCGGTGGAAATTCGCATTTTTGAAAGACCCCCCTCCGAAACACTCCCAAACCGCGAACCGAATCCAGAATTTCTCGGCATCTATCGCCTCCCTCTACTGCAATCGAGCGCGATCGCGCAAGTGCAGTCGCGCGATGCCGCAGCCAGACAACTTTTGAAAAAAAATTTATTTTATACCTCCCCGGCGCGATCGCCCGGAACCGCTGTAGGGGCGCTTCGCGAAGCGCCCCCTCCGCCTGCTGGTGCCGCGCCCGCGCCAATGCCGCCCCTCGTACCGGAGGACGTGGTGGAATTAACTGCCGATCGCCAGGAATACGACGAGCAGCGTCAAATTCTCACCGCAGAAGGCAACGTGCTGATGCGCTATCGCAATTCCGTACTCGATGCGGATCGCGTGCAAGTCAACCTGCAAAGCCGCGCTGTCGTCGCTCAGGGGAATGTCGCCTGGACGCGGGGAGAGCAGGTGCTGCGCGGGCAGCGCATGGAATATAACTTCGTGCAAGGCGTGGGGACGGTGAAGTCAGCCAGCGGCGAACTGTATTTGCCTACGTCTGGCACGGATTTCGCGCCGACTTTGCCGACTGACGTGAGCGCTACCGCCCTCTTAGAGCAACCGCTCAGCGATCGCGTCACCGCCAACCAACCCCTCGAAAATGTCGCCTCGCCGCCTGGGGGCGTTGCCGTGACGGTGGGGACGGGCTACAACCAAACCGGCGAACTCCGGCGCGTGCGCTACGAAGCCGAGCAGGTGGATTTCACCCCGGAAGGCGGCATCGCTAGAAATATCCGCTTTACCAATGACCCGTTTTCGCCGCCAGAGCTGGAACTCAGAGCCCCAGAAGCCAAGCTGACGCGCCTGTCGCCGTTTCAGGACGAAATCCGCGCCACGAATCCCCGCTTGGTGTTCGATCAGGGTTTTTCCCTGCCGTTTTATCCGAATCGCGTTGTTATCGACAGGCGAGAGCGGGAACCGGGGCTGTTTCGCTTCGGCTACGATCGCCGGGAACGGGGAGGATTGTTCGTCGAAAGTCCTCTGGAGCCGATTTCCAACCAGCGGCTGCGCTTGCGGGTGACGCCGCAGTTTTACATTCAAAGGGCGATCGAAAAGGGATTCAGCAATATCGGCGATCTTTTCGGTCTGAAAGTCCGATTGAATGCGAATTTAGGCCCGCGCACCACGGCGGCAGCTTCCGCTTCGTTTCAGACGCTGGATTTGAGCAAGGCAGAAGACGAGATGCGGGCGAGCTTGCGGGTGAATCAGGGGATTCCCACTCCGATCGGGATTCACACCCTCACGGGGGAATATTCGTATCGCGATCGCCTCTTCAACGGCTCCCTCGGCTACCAAACCGTGCAGAGGAGTATCGGCGCGGTTCTGACTTCCCCGGTGATTCCCTTGGGGAAAACCGGCATCAACCTCAGCTATCAAGCCGGGTTTCAGCAAGTCGAAGCCGACAGCGATCGCCTCGACTTGCTCGATCCGATTCGCGACAACAACCGCATCGATCTCAGCCGCTTTCAAGCCAGCGCCGCCCTCAGCCGAGGCATTCGCCTGTGGAGAGGGGAACCCCTGCCCGCCACTCCCACGGAAGGCTTGAGATACACGCCGAATCCTGTCGTGCCCTACCTGCAACTGCTGCTCGGACTCCGGGGCGTCACTTCTTCCTACAGCAGCGGCGACAACCAATCTTCCCTCACCGGTTCCGTCGGGCTGCTCGGACAATTCGGCCATTTTTCCCGACAGTGGTTTGACTACACTGCCTTTAACGTTACCTACACTCAGGTGTTTCAGGACGGGCTATCTCCCTTCTTGTTCGATCGCGTCGCTGACGTGCGGGTGCTCGGCGCTGGCATCACCCAGCAAATTTACGGCCCGTTTCGCGTTGGCCTGCAAACGGCCATCAACCTGGACAGCGGGCAGGAAATCAATACTGACTACATTATTGAATACAGCCGCCGCACCTACGGCATCGTTTTGCGCTACAATCCAGTGCGCGAAATCGGCTCTCTGACGCTGCGGATTAGCGACTTTAACTGGAACGGAACGGGCGAGCCCTTTTCGGGCACGGACGTGCGAACTGTGGAAGGAGGGGTGCGCCGCGATTGAGATTCGATCGGGTGAGTCGATTGGGGATAAACGCTTTTTGGCTCCGATCGCAAATCTAGAAACTACAATCTACAACTAAGATCTCCAATCGCTACAGCGATGACAGAAGCAGCCAAGGACATGGCGACACAGAGCGCGATCGCGCTGCTAACTCACTACAGTTTTGACCTGGGTGCCAGCACCGCCGAGCAAATGGTGACTCGGTGGCTGAATGACTACCAGGCAATCTGGGTGTTTTGGGCGATTATCGAAGCGCTCTATCAAGGACGTTACAAGGGCGTGTCTGTGGGGCAAATTCTGGCCTGTTGGAAGCGGCGCAATCAGCCCCTCTACCATTTCAATACGGAATTTGAACGCATCGTCTGTCGCAACTTCCCCTACAATCTGAATGCTTCGGAAGCGGCGATCGCGGATGCCCCACAGGTTCCAGAAACGGTGCTCTCTCCGAACAGCCTGCCGTGGGAAGGGGAACGGGAAGCGCCGCCGCCACCGCCGCCCATCCAGACGCCCCCCAAATCGGTAGGGGCGGTGAAAGAGTACCCGCCCGCGATGCCGCTTCCAGTAGGGACGAGTCGCGACTCGTCCCTACCGAACCCCCCCGAACCGCCGCCTAGCGCCCCAGCCGTTCCCGAAAGTTCAGCGAAGGCGACGCTGGAATCGACGGCTCGGGATGCGGCGCGAGAATTGCTCTCTCAGTTGGCAGAACAGGTGGCGCTCGATCTCGACAGCCCGCCGACTGCCGGCTCGACGCGGGGAGTTAAGGCGATATTGGAGTTAGTCGAAACGGCGCTGGCTAGCTCCAAAGGGGCGATCGCTCCGCCCCCCTCACAAGCAGTAGGGGCGGTGCCCCCGGGAGAGCCCGCAGTCCCCCCGTGCCCGCCCGGGATGCCTGCCCCTGGAGAAAAAACTAAAAAAGTCCCTCGCAGCAAGTACGAGGCGGATTGGTCCCGCTGGGATACCATCAAACAGCCGATCGGCAGTTTTAACCCGCCCACACAACCCTCGGACTTTTACGACAGGCTCAAGTCGGTTGCCCATCCGTCTCAAGAGCCTGCTGCGGGCAACTCTTCCGAGCAGCCCAGAGTAGAGGATATTGAAGATTTAAAGAAAGACTTGTGGAGCGAGGAGTAGGGCACCCGATTGGCTGAGTGCCCCTGCGCTGGGGAAAGAGGGTTCACGCCGACTGGGTGGCAGCCGCTTTGGCGGCAGGCTGGGTGACGCCCATGCGGATTTCCGAGCAAAATGACGCGATGCTGACGCCATCGGCGCGCTTGACGCTGCTGGTACGCAGTCGCAAGTTGGCGCTCTCGAACCAAATCCGCTCTTGAGCCTGTACTGTGGGGCTCTCTACTGTCAGCGTCAGCGCTCCATCGCTGCCGAAAGTGTAGCGCCCTGCAACTGCTTCCTGGTTGGCGGAGCGCTGCAAAAGTTTGCCGGTTTGCGGGTTTTGCGCGTCGGCGATCGCCACTAAAACGGTGGAACCCACTTGCTTGCGCTGCTCCGTTCCCACCGTGCCGTCCCACTTGACGCGCGCGCTGATTAATGGTAATGACGGGTCTGTCCGATGTTGCTGGCAAAGTTGGATGACATCGGGTTCATCTGGCGAGAGGATTTCTATCCACAAATCGGTTCTCCCCGCTTCCAGTTGGGGGGGATTCAGATAGTGGCTGGTGCGCTGGGAGAACCATTTGCCAGCGCTCTGCTGGAAAAATTCGTTTATGTCCATTAATTGAGGGGTTCCGCGTGGAGGTTGCTTGACTTTTACTATCCTATGCTGAATCGGATACCTGTAGGTAGCGCCAATCGCCCTCTGAAGCGGGAGAGGGGGCTGCCTATGCGTGCCTTCCCGCTGTATTCTAAAATTTGAACCCTGGTTGCTCCTCAAACATTATGCGACACTTTTTGCTCATTTGCAGTTTTTTTCTCTTTTTTATCCATCTATTGACTTTGCCTGCGATCGCGCAAACCGCCCCCCTCTGCGAACAGCACGAAGAAATCTTTGCTTTTGAAGTTCCCACCTATAAAGTTCAGCATCAGGGCGGCGCGACACTCGGCATTAAAGTTGCCTACCGCTTGACGCCAGATGCGATCGCAACGGAAGATTACCCGGATTCCATCCCCCTGCAAAAAAATATTGAGAATTTTTTGGGTAATTATCCCAATCAAACAGACTATTGGGAAATCCTGAATAAAAATCTCGTCCAATCTCTCTTAGAGCAATATCCTCAAATGTCGTCTCTGAGGGTTGAACTCGACATCATGCCAACCTTACAAGAGCCTTTTCGTCGTTCCAGTATTGTTAAAAGCACTCGCCCCCAAAGTTGCCAGATTTCTCAATATTGAATCTAACAAAATCCCTGCAATTTCCGTAAATTGAGAAGAGATTACTTTTTCTTGCGGCGTTGCGGGAATATGATTTTTGCGATAAAATAGGCGATTACCCCTGCTAATGCGCCGAAACTAATGCTGTAAAAAATAGCTTTGGTGACGGGATGAACGGGTTTAATCGGTGCAGGAAGTTGCAGGGAAATGTAGGGAATTTGAATCGGAGTTGTGGCGTATCTCAGGGTATAGCTGCTGGCGAAAATACCGCCAGCGCCGATGACTGTACCGACGACAAAGACGGTGACTTGCAACTGGCGATCGCGCTCTGCTTTTTCTATTTCGATTAACCCGCGTATCGTGTCGATCGCTCTATCTAACAAGCCCGAACCGTGGACGAAATAGTTTAAATCGGCTTCGATTTGTTTGTGCATGGTTCGCGCTTCCCGCTGGGCAAATAGTTTCAAGAAATCCAGATTACTTTCCGCAAGTCCTTGTATTTCTTTGACTTTTGTTTTATAATTCCTTTTATTGATGGCAATGCCGTTGCGCTCATATTCCAGATTGCGCAGCAGTTTTGAGTATTGTAGTGCCATCCTCAGCAGCTTCTGGAGTTTTTCTTTCAGATCCTCCAAATCGGCGCGGGCTGAAAATTCCTCTTCTTTTTTGTGGGCTGAGGACGTCGCGGCGGATTGGGGGGCTAAACCCCCTGCTTCTGTAAGCCCTAATTTAGGCTCTAGCTTCCATTTTAGCTCAAGGTTGCCGATAAATGCTTCCAGTTCCCCCAGTTTTTCCTCAAAAACTTTCTTATCAGCGCGGCTGTTTTGATAAGAATTTGTTATCTTGTGGCGGTAGAGCAAGACATCGGGAAAATCCCAATAGCACTGATTAAATTTTTCCGTAGCGGCTTCGTTGGCGAAAAACCAGACTATAATATGCCCGGAGTCGGTTGAGCCTTCTTTAGGATTGCCATACTCGAAAATCGGGCTGTCGAATAATTCGCCGGCTTGGTAGAAAGGCGGGTACTTTGTGGCATCGGCTAGATTCAGGAAGGCGGCGACACATTTATCGGCGATTTGCCGCGCCTGCGGTTTTTGTTCCTCTGCTAAAAAAGCGGTAATCAGCAGAGTTTGCCCTAACTCACTCTTGACGAATTCGGGCAGGAAGCAGTTGTCAGGATTGAAATCTTTAAGCTGGGCAATTTCTAGGGCGTCTTTGCCAGCGCCTTGGGGGATGCGCAGGTTGAGAGTCAGGGCGTAGCTATCTTCGATTTGCAGGGGATAGGCGAGCCCTGTCACTGTCAAGCCTTGGCGCGTGCGTATCTCACCTTTATCGGGGATGCGCTGAAATTTTTTGATTTTATTGTTTGGCTGTTTGAGCGTTTTATCGTCGGGCTGTGGGAGCAAAAAAAAGCGAGAGGAGTTGGGCGTATCCGAGCGCAAGGAGATGGGCTGCTTAATGTCAAATTTTTTTAAAATTTCGCCGTACTTGGTTGCCACCCAGTCTCGGCTGATGTTTTCGGGCTTATCTCCGACAACCAAGGCTTTACGCGGGTGGAAAGCAAATAAGTGAATGTTGGCGGCATAGATTTTGTCGCTCATCTTAAGGCTGGGTTGGCGAGTTAGCGGGTTTCTGCGGAGTGGCTTCTTGAATTTTTTGCCGCAGTAAGGTAATATTCTCGATGATGAGGGCTTGCCCGATGGGAGACTCTTCCTCTATTTCTTCCTCCCCGTCGCCGATATCGATGCGAACTTTTCGCAGCTCTTGTTGGATTTGGGGATAATTTTTGCACCACTTTCCAATCTCTTTGGTAACAAGGAAAGCGTCGCTGTCGGGCAGGGCGGCTAGGGTTTCATCGAGTTGGGGTAAATTTTTTCGAGCCTCGGGCGAAAAGAGAGCTGGTTTTTCGTCAAGTAGTTTGGCAAAGCCTTTGATAATGCGAAGAGCTTCCATATTAGGCGGTAGAGGCAGGTAAAGGAATTGTACCGAGGGCGGGGGGAGCAACGAGGATGGATGTAGGGGCGATAGCATATAGCCCTTCGGGCATGGCGAAAGCTAACGCGCGAATAATCTCTGCCCTCCCAGCTTCTATATTAGACGGTAGAGGCAGCTAAAGCAAATGTACCGGGCGGGGGGGCAACGAAGATAGATGTAGGGGCGATAGCATTCGCGCCTAAACTTCTGGCGCTGGCAGTTAAGATTTATTGGCGTTAGCGACAGCCATGCCCGAAGGGCTTTATGCTTCGCCCTCCCAGCGGAGCGAAACGAAGATAGATGTAGGGGCGATAGCATTCGCGCCTAAACTTCTCGCGCTGGCAGTTAAGACTGATTGGCTTTATGCTTCGCCCTCCCAGCGGAGCGAAACGAAGATAGATGTAGGGGCGATAGCATTCGCGCCTAAACTTATCGCGCTGGCAGTTAAGACTGATTGGCTTTATGCTTCGCCCTCCCAGCGGAGCGAAACGAAGATAGATGTAGGGGCGATAGCATTCGCGCCTAAACTTATCGCGCTGGCAGTTAAGACTGATTGGCTTTATGCTTCGCCCTCCCAGCGG
>CAYOOD010000182.1:0-7884 GCA_964405435.1 uncultured bacterium | reverse complement strand
CGGAAGTTTCTCCGGGTTCGGCAATGTCTGTAGGCGAGGTTTCAGCCGGGGTGCTGACATCTGCAGCGGTAGTGTCGCTCACCTCATCGGAAGTATCGGCATCTTCCAGAAAGTTTTCCAGCTCGGAAATTAAATCATCCAGGGCTCCTTCTATTTCCTCAACCGGTTCTTCTGGCGTGATGTAAGGCTGCGCGTAGGCGATGAGCGCCTGCCCCATATCCGTAGAGCGCCAATCTCGGGCGGGATCGACGACATCATCCATTAACGGTGCTTTTGCCGTAGCTCCCCGCACTTGGAAGACGATATCGTTATAATCTTTATCCGTCCAGCCATCTACCCGCAAATCTTCCATGACGTAGGTAGAGCCATCTCCCGTGACATCGGCGATTTGCCCGACGTGGTGAGCATCATTGGGGTTGGCAGTTGCCATTGAAAACAGCGGGCGCACGTCGCCGCCGATTGCGGGATTGTCAAATACCTGCTGCGCCGTGCCATTGGGCACGAGCATCACGCCAAAGCTATCCCCCGGGCGCATGGCAAATTGTTTCACGCCCATGTAGGTGCCGGAGTTTTGGCTGGGTTCTCCGAGCTCGGCACTGAAGCGAGCGCCTTCACTGGCATCGGAAATGACTACATAGCCGAAATCGGTATTGCTCAAACCGCGACTGGCGGCTTCTTTGATGAATTCTTCTGAGCCGAACTCGAATTCATCCATGCCGTCGAGGCTGAATATTACCACTTCGCCCTTGTAACCGCCGCCGTCGAACAGGAAGTCTATTTCGACTTTGCCGGTTTCGTCAATGACGAATACGCCTGTATCAAATTTAGGCTGAGGATTGTCTAACTCGACATCTGTTATTTCCGATGTGGCGTCATCAATCGGATTGGCTGTTTCGCCGTCATCGAGTTCATCCGCCGTTTCGACTGTGCTTGCGTCGAGCCCTGCGTCATCTGCCTCATCTACCGATTCGCGGCTCGTTATCTCGGAGGTACTCTCCACGGCAGCATCAATCTGCTCGACTGGCTCGTCGGCTGTATCCGGCGCTGCATCCGTTATTTCGTCTGTCGTATCCTCACTCTTGAAGAAAGGAATTTCTTCGAGTTCTTCATCCGGGATGGGGGTTTCTACATTTGCCTGCGCCACGATATCGCCACTTTCATCAGTCGCGTCTGCGTCTTCAGCGTCGATGTCGGCAGCGGAAATGTCGTCTGTATCTGTGGTGTCTGGGGCGTCTGTAACCGATTCGTCAGCGGCAACGATCGCAGGTTCGATTGCGCTATCCGTTCCTAGGATTTCTTCCGCGCCCGTATCGTCGGCAGGCTCAGAATTCAATCCCGGTACTTCCAAGTCGGTTATCCCATAATCGGGCGTCTCGTCGCTGCCGTCGAGCAAGCCGCTCGGCGTCATAATCTGTTCGAGTATCTGGGTTTTCACCCGCGCTCTAGCAAACCCTTTGGGGTGTTGCGGCTGCTTTGAATTGTCGGAAGGCTTTTTAAACTTAAATCCGATTCTGAATGACATAGAGTTATTTCTCCGCAAACTCTTTTATCAAGGCAGAAACGGGATGCCAAGTGCTTATCTCACTTTTTCTGTCTGCACCCTGTATCTTCCCCGATATTCGCCACCATAATCCTTCTGGCTGACCGGACGCATCCGTGTATTTACTGATTTTCTATCGGGGTGTTCTTTACAGAATCTTTATAAATCCGTGCTATTTGTGTGATTTTGGTGAAGACGGACATTATAGGGGTTTATTTGGGGGATGAAGTGCAGCTCAGAAACTCGGCTTCTTCAAGAAGCCGGGTTTCTGGCTCCCCTATTGTTAGGTTTGTGTACGCCCACTTACTTAACAGGTATAAACCGGGCGATCGCTCTTTTATTTTTCTAAGCGCTACCACTCCTGACGAGCATCACCGTACAGTTACACCCTTTGGCGATCGCTTCTGGGATATTCCCCTTAATCGCCTGCTGCAGCATCCCCTCGCGACTCGCCCCCAAAACGATCGCGTCGCACTGATCTTTCTGTGCCAAATCGAGCGCCGCTTCCGCAACAGAAGTCGCGCACATCAGGGTAGAAATCACCGGCACATTGACGCGGCGATCGAGCATTTTCGAGGCGCGATCGAGTGCCGCCGTATCCGGTTCGCTTTTTGAGGGCGGGCAAACCTGACACAGGCGAATTTCCGGGCTAGGGGCGATCGCAACTAAGGCGGGAAGCAGTTGCACGGCTCGCTGAGAATTCGGTCCCCCAGCGACGAGAACCAACCAGCGATTTAAAGAAAGTGTGGAGCGGGGAGTTGAGTGCTGAGTGCTGAGTGCTGAGTGCTGAGTGGGGAGTTGAGTATTTGGAGAGGGTGTATCGGTGCCAGCCCCTGCGACATGCTCCGATTTGCCGACTTTTGATTTCTTTTTGCCCCATTTTACCAAGACTAAATCGCAAGCAGCTTGGCGAATCACCGTATCGACAGCATCGCCAAAAATGCGCCCGGGTGTAGAAGTGTTGCCCTTCCAACCCATGACAATTAAATCAATATGTCGGTCTTTAATGGCTTCCAAAATCGCTTGGGCTGTGTCGTGGGCAACGCGAATTTGTGCGTGTACCGGGACTTCCCAATGTCGGGCGATGCGTTCGGCTTCGCGCAGCAGGCGGCGGCTTTTGGTGGTTTTCACGGGGGTTTCGGCGGGCGAGCTGTGGCGCGAGACTAACAGCACTTGCAACAATTCCAGTTCGTAGTTGCGATCGCGGGCGATCGCAGCCGCCAGTCGCACCAGCGCCGGAGCAGTTTGCGGGTTCGCCAAGGGCACGAGCAATCGTCCTTTTCCCGTGGCAGGCGATCGCGTCTGATACACCACATAAGACGGCTGCGGGTGGGGACCGATTTGAGTTTTTTCGCCCGTCAGCTTGTCGCTTTCAGCGCGAATAATATCGCTGCGGGTGATAATTCCTACCAATTTCCGCCCCTCCGTCACCGGCAAGCGGCTGAGATTGTAGCGGTTGAGCCGGTAAAGCACCTCACTCAGGGTATCCCCCGGAGAGACACTCACCGGGCGCGGCGTCATAAATTCATTCAGCGTTGCATTCCCGGGCAGTTGCCTCGTACTAGCATTGGCTAAATCGGTTTGCGTGACGATCCCGACTAATTTTCCATCATCGACAACGGGAAAGCCTCGGTGGTGCGATCGCGAAAACGCCTGCAGCACTTCATCTAAACTCATCTCGCTCCCCAACGTTTCCACCCTCGGCTGCATCACGTCAACCGCATGCAAAGCATTCAAAAAGTTATTCGTCGATTTTTGCTTTTTGAGTTGAATGCCGTTAAATTGCAACAGGCGATCGTACAGCGACGCTTCATCTGCCCTCTCCGCCACCAAATAAGCAATTACAGAGGCAATCATCAAAGGCAGCACTAACTTGAAATCGGTTGTAATCTCGAATACAATCACAACCGCCGTAATCGGCGCTCTGCATACCGCACAAAAAAACGCCCCCATTCCGGCGAGGGCGTAGGTGGCGGGCGCTCCCAAGCCGAGCCAATCCGCCTGCCAGATGCCCACCAAGTGACCGAGTGCCGAGCCCAACACTAGGGAGGGAGCGAATAAACCCCCCGGGGCTCCCGAAGCAGAGGCGATAATCGTCAGCACGAAGTGAGCGACAAAGGCGATCGCGCTGGTTGCGCCAGTGGCACTTCCCCCAATTAGGAACTGCCGCAAACCCGTATTGTTGCGAAAAGTATCCGGCAACAGCGCCACCACCAGCCCGCAAATCGATCCCGCCAGCGCGATGCGAAGCGGCAGTGGCAGTCGCAGAACTCGGCGGTTGAATGTTACCAGCGCTACAATCCCTTTCGTAAACACAGTGCCCAGCAACCCCGCCAAGACTCCCAAAATCGCGTAGAAGGGAATCTCCCGGGCGTAAAAACTGGTGTTGTATGTATTTAAATTGAGATTCAGGCTGTCGCCGCCCAACAGTTGGGAAACCACAGCGCCGGTGAAAGAAGCGATAATAGCGGGACCGAGGGTAAGCCCGGAAACGTCGTAGAGGAGTTCTTCGACAACAAAAAGCACCCCAGCGATTGGGGCATTGAAACCGGCAGCTAATCCGGCGGCAGCGCCGCAGGCGATTAGCTGGCGTCGGTAGTCGGGAGAGGTAGGAATCCAGTGACTAATCCAGGCAGCCAGGGCAGCTCCGATCTGAACGGTTGGTCCTTGCCGCCCCAACGTCAGCCCGGAACCCACAGCGAGAATGGTACTCGTCAGCTTGACAACCGCCACGCGCAAATCGAGAGAAATGCCCACGCCGGCGAGAGAGGCTTTGACGTTGGGAATGCCGCTGCCGGCGGTTTCCGGTGCCAAGCGCTCCACCAGCCAGCCGCTGATAAATCCGCCGACAATTCCAATGCAGGGGAGCAACAGCCAAGCAGGCGCGATGCTAGCGGCATAAATTCGCCGCCCCCCCAGCCATCCCACTCCGAGTTTGAGCGCAACGCCTGCCAGCCCGCAGACTAACCCGATCAGGCAGGCTTCCAAAATGGCAAGGCGTTTCGGCCCGAGGAAGTTTGAGGCGATCGCCCTGACAGCGCTGTGACTTTTCAGCCTTGAATTTTGAATTAGAATTTGGTAAATCATAAATTATAATTCAGAATTCACCCTAATTATCGTGGCTACTACGTCCGTACCAATTGCCTCGGAATCGGCGCGCGAAGCGCTCTTCTATCGCGCCAGCGAATCGCACCGACTTGTCAAGATTCCTTAATATCCGACAATTCCGCAGCCATAATTTCTTCATACCAGTTTAGCTTTCAGGTGGCAGCAGTTACAATTCTCTTCCTTCACTATAACCCCCTATAAAAAAATTATAAAATCCTTCAGTTGTCTTTATGTCCCCCATCCTCTGCGACGCCAGCGGTTAAATAGAAAATCTCCCCCTCGCCAGTCAAACCCTCCTGTTCGGAGAGGCAAAGGGGGAAAAAGTTCACCTCCCCTGCCAAAGGAGGGAGCCAGACAAACCTTGTGGATAATCGTCCGCGCTTACCTTCGCAGCATGCCAGAAAAATTGCTACTCAAAATTTTAATGCAGGTCACTTTCATTATACTTGACTCCTGTCTGATATAAACTCAGCAATGACTTCTACAAGACCGACAATATTTTCATTGAACTGGTCTAACTCCTCAGCAGGAATCCAATATTCCCGATGCATCGAGCTGCCAACGGTCTGTACCGGATAGCGGCTGATAAATTCTGCCCGCAACCGAAATCGAGTGACGTAACCGACATATCCCGACGCCGCATCCTTGGTATTCCAATCCCGCGCGATTTGCACGGCATACTCTTCATTGAGGACTGGGTAAAAAATCGGTTGAAAAGGAAGACGAGGGGGAAAGGCGCGATCGCGACTTTGGTGAATCAGCTCCATCTCCTTTTGACCGACCGGTCGAAAAAGCATGACTGTCTCGTCTTTATCATCCATTTCACTCGTGCATTCCCTGCAGGGTTCTCTATTTTTTGCCCTAATTTTTGCCAGTGACAGACAATCCCTCCACAATCAGAGACGGGGTGTAGCAAGAGGCGTTCCATTCGCCGTCACCTCCCAGTTCGGCGACTTGCTTGAGGGCGGTGTAGACATTTCCAGCCACCATCGTGTCTTTGACACGCCCGACAATCTGGCCATTTTTGACGCGGTAGCCGAGATCGACATTGATAGAAAAGTCGCCGGAGATGCCTGCAGCGCCGCCTAGCATCTGGTCTACGATAATGCCGTCATCGATTTTGCCAATCAATTCTGAAAGCGAAAGGTTTCCTTCATCGATGAGGAAATTAAACAGCCCGGGGGTGGGATAGCTGCCCAAACCGGGGCGAAATCCGTTACCGGTGGTGCCGCTGCCCAGGGAATGCCCGACAGTGCGGTCGGTATAGAATAGCTGCAAAATGCCGTTTTGAATGAAGGTGAGGGAGCGAGTGGGGGTGCCTTCATCGTCAAAGGGACAGCTAAACGGGCCAGCAGTTGGCTCTTGGCGAATGGTGAGGGCGCTGGAGAGGACTGGTTCGCCCAGGCGATCGCTCCACGGAGAGGCTTTCTCGATCGCCGTCTTGCCGTTGAGGGCGGCGGAAACCGTTCCCCAGAGCATGTCGGCGGCTTTTGAGGTAAATAAAACCGGCACGCGACCGGTGGGGGGCAAAACGTTTTCTTTCGACCATTCCAACCGCTGCAAAATCCGCTGCGCGAGTTCGTGGGGGTCGAGGTGTCCTCGCTGCGTTTGTCCGTCGCCGACGCTCAGGAAATCGTCGCCGCGCACCCATTCAGTTGACATGTAGCAGCTCAGTGTGGTATCACTATAGCTGCAATCTAAACCGAGAGAGTTGAGCAGGCGAGTCGATTCGATGTCGCAGTCCCACTCTGCCGAGCAGAGAACCTCTGGATAAGCATCTCGAATCAGGGCGATCGCTTGTTTGCCCCACTTTAACAGCACCTCTACCGGCACGAGTTCTCCCAAGTCGGGATAAACAGACGGGTGAGGACTGTTGAGTTCTATCGGTTCCGGTTTGTTGAGTTCGCTCAGGGCCAAAGCGCGATCGACCAGCGCTTGGGGGTCAACTGGCCCGTAGGCCACTGCCAGCCCCGGACGCCCGTCTCGCCACAGCCTCAGCGCCGTGCCTTCCGATTGGGCACTTTCGAGCTGCTTGAGCCGGTTTGCCTCGAAAAACACGGGTTTGGACAGCGATCGCGACTGATAGACTTCCGCTGCCTCAGCCCCAGACTTGGCTGCCAAGTCCAACAGCTCTTCTGCCGAAGCCTCGAATTGCAAATTTTCAGACCCCATAAGCCGATTTTAGAGTTCAGATTTTAGATTTTAGATTTTAGATTCGAGAGAAAATCCACCATCTAAAACCTGAACTCACTTTACGCCAAGTTGAGTTCCTGCAGCAGCCAAAATCCAGCAAAGGATTCCGATTGCGGGTCGGACTGAACTGCGATAAAATGCACCATCTCGGCTTTTTGCTTGGCTTCTTCAAATCCACTCGCTTCAGCTTGGGTTTGCTTGTCGGAAAGATTGGCCAGAATCCAGGTATCATTGGCTCCGGTTTCCAAGAGCAATTTCCCCGGCGGGTTGCCGTCCACTTTGAGAAAGGCCATTTCCAGGCCCGACATCCAAGCGGCGAGGGGCACTGCTCTGGGGGAGAAAACGATAACTCCCGGCACGCGCGTTTCCGGTTTGAGTCCGAGCATTTTTAAGGGGAAGGCTTCGCCAAAGGAAATATCCCATTCCGACATTTCCTCAAATGCCGCCGCTTCCAAGCTGACAAACGCCCACTGCTGCCCCACCAAAGCATCCGGCAGGCGTTGGGGCGTCTGGGGCTGATAGCGCACGAATGCCGACGCCACAGCGGCGGGATCGAATCCGGGCTGCTGGGGGTAGAAATCCCGCATGCGCTCCTCCAGCCAGCAGTTGAGGGCGATCGTCCGACGACTGGGCAGGGCAGTCAAGCCGATATCTTTGCAGGCTTTGCTAATCATGTTGTTCATCTGCCGGCGGAAGAAGCGAATCTTCGAGGGGGGTGCCGGAGCGGCTGCGATCGCTTCTTCGATCGCATTCCGCAGCCAGATAGAATTCACTTCTGTAGGCGGGCAGAACTTGCTGAAGCGAAACAGCGACTCAGCATCCCGGCTCGTCTCCACCGGGCTCTCGCACACCACAACCTCCCACAGCTTCTTGTTGTCCTCGTTCACCAGTGGACGAGAATAAAAATCGAGTTCCCAAACCGTGCCCATATTATGCAGTACAAATCTCGCCTGTGGATTCCTCCATAATACGGCTGAAAGGTCTTTGTTTTTCTTTGAGTTGGGCGATCGCAGGCGAAGCGAGGGGGAGAGGGGGGGAGGGGG
>CAYOOD010000181.1:0-8238 GCA_964405435.1 uncultured bacterium | reverse complement strand
ACTCCTGATGTTTTTCTCTAATAGTATAATACTATCTTAGCCAACTTAGTATTAATGCCGACGGCACGGTGCAGTTAATCGGTTCAAACATTCAGGTGAATTCTGGAGATGTGGTTATTGCCAGTGGGCACAATGAAATCGGACAGGGAGCGATCGATAATCCACAATTCCCGCAGCTAAGCGCCGGCAATATTGCGCTTTTGGCGGCGGAAAATATGACTTTAGTAGAGAGTCAGTTGCAAGCGACGGGGGATTTGAATGCGATCGCTCTCGATACGGTGCGGGTGCGAGATGGCAGCGTTCCCTTTGCAGCCGTGGCAGGCGGCAATCTCAAAATTCAAGGCGATCGCAGTATTGACATTCTGGCGCTGAATCATCCCAGCGCCGCTTTCCAGGCAGGCGGCGATATCACCTTAGCGAGTAACGGCAATATTTCCGGAGATGCTCGCTATAGTGCTGGCGGCAATTTCTCGATTCTGAATTTGTCTGGCGAAGCCGGGAATTTTCTAAGTTTTTACGATCCGATTATCAGCTCAAACGGTGACGTAACGTTTGGCAATTACACGGGCGTCGCGCTGAAAGTAGAGGCGCGAGGGGCGATTATTGGCGGAGATATTACTATTACAGGACCCGATATTGCTTTGACCGGTTCTGCCGATCCCGACGCGGCAATTCTGTCGAGTTCTCCGGCGTTAATTCTGCGATCGGGCGTGGCGGCGCTGGCAAATCCGGCGAATGTTCCGCCTCCGATTTCAGCAGGGGGAAATTTTGTGGGGACGGCTGCGCCTTCTTTGGGGAATAATATCACAATTGGAGCCGTTTCAACGCCCGGGGGGCCGGTGATTGTCGAGTCGGCGGGGCAAATAGTCGCAGATGCGATCGCCTCTGGAGGCGGCAATATTACCCTCACCGCCTCTGGAGATATTACTGCTGCCGGCACGATAAACTCTGCAGGCGGCATCATCAACATAAATGCTGGCAATCTCGTGAAAGTCAGCGGCACGTTTGTCGCTCCCAACGGCGTTAGTTCCAGCATTTCTAGCGTCTCCAGTGCAGGCAGCGGCGCTCCTATTACTCTTCGCCACGCGGGCGGCACGAATGCCCCTTTTATTGTCGGCGACAGCACCACAAACGGCACGGCAGGCGCGATTACAAGTGGTTCCGCAACGATTTCGCCGCCGTTCAATGTCCCCTATCCGCCCCAAGTTTACACTCAGGGGAATATAACGGTGATTAATAGCGTGCCAGTGGAGACGCCGACGCCCGTACCAGCGCCCGCACCAGCGCCCGCACCCGCACCCGCACCCGCACCCGCACCCGCACCCGCGCCAGCGCCAGCGCCCGCGCCAGCGCCAGCGCCAGCGCCAGCACCAGCGCCAGCGCCAGCGCCAGCGCCAGCACCAGCACCCGCGCCAGCACCAGCACCCGCGCCAGCACCAGCACCCGCGCCCGCACCCGTACCCCAACAGTCGCTAACGCCCACACCGTCGATAGCGCCAACGCCCGTACCCGCACCCCTCTCTGCTGCGCCCACACCGTCGGTAGCGCCAACACCCCCCTCCGCTGAAATCTTGTCGATCGCGCAACAGAGCAGCGTTGCTAAAGACGTGCAAGGGATAGCGGTAGAGGGATCGCCTCTGACAAGCCTCGGCGTTAAGTTTACGCAGCAAGTTTTAGCGTTTGATTCGAGTCTCTACAGCGATACAGTCGCTTTTCGTGGCGAACCTTTGCCGGAGTTCAGCGCTCAATCGACAACAGGGATTTTGTCCCTCGATTCGATTCAGAATTTTGAGAGTAGCAGCTTTCGCGGCGAACCGTTTGCAGCATTTGGCAGTGAGTCGGCTAACGCGATTGCTGCAGGTTCTTTTGGCTTGAATGGCGAGTTTTCGGGGTTTAGCGACGCATCCGTTGAGTTCAATGACGGCTCGTTAGCAGATGTCGCTGAACTCTCAGCACTTGACGGGCAGTTTTCCGGCTTTAATGGCGGCTCTTTTGAGTTCGTTGCTGGCACATCAGGCGTTAGCGTCAGCTCGTCAGGCGTCAGCGTCAGAGCCACAGGCAGCAGTGGAAATGCGATCGCCTCTAGCTCTGGCGGCGGCAGCTCTAGCTCTGGCGGCGGCAGCTCTAGCTCTGGAGGGGGCAGCTCTGGCGGCGGCAGCGAGTCGTCAGGTGCCGGGGCATCAGGTGCCGGGGCGTCATCAAGTAGCAGTGACAGCAGCTCTGACAGCAATATAGACGCCAAACAGGACAGTCTTTTTTCAGGCAACGATCTCGAGGGGACGGTTTGGCAAGTCGAGCAATTCCGCAATGGAGAATTTGAGGGGCACCTGGGGGTAAAAGCGGCGCTGGAAAATCAACAAGTGACGATCGCCAAAACTCGAGAAACATTGAGAACGATCGCGGCTAAAACCGGCAGCCAATCGGCACTCTTTTATATAATAGCTCGCAACGAACAACTAGAGCTGGTTATCATCTCAGCAGAAGGTCCCCCCGTTCGCCGCAGCGTTCCAGAAGCCAACCGCGTCACTCTGCTCAAAGCCATTCGCGAGTTTCGCGAAACAATCACCGCTCCCAGATTCCGGCGAACCACCCAGTACCTGCCACTGGCGCAGCAACTTTACCGGTGGATAATCGCGCCAATCGAACCCGATTTGCAAGCGCGGGGAATTCAAACCCTGCTATTTTCGATGGATTCGGAGTTGCGAAGTCTTCCCATTGCCGCTTTGCACGACGGCAAGCAGTTTTTCGTGGAAAAGTACGCTTTCAGTCAGATTCCCAGTTTCAGTTTATTGGATAGCGGCTACCAACCGATTCAGCAGGGTCAAGTTTTGGCGATGGGAGCGTCTACTTTTAGCACGCTCACTCCTTTACCAGCGGTGCCGACAGAGCTGCAGACGATCGCGAACAAGCTCGGAGGCGGGCAAGTCTTCCTCAATGAAAAGTTTACCTTGGAGAATCTGGCACAGCAGCGTCAGGCGAAGCCTTCCCCGATTCTCCACTTAGCCACCCACGCCGAATTTCTGCCAGGGGCGTTGAGTAATTCTTACATTCAATTGTGGGATAAAAAACTGACGCTCGACCAAATCTCGCAGTTGAACTTGAAAGATCCGCCCGTGGAACTATTGGTGCTCTCTGCTTGCAAAACCGCCCTGGGCGATCGCGAAGCTGAATTGGGTTTTGCCGGATTGGCAATCAAAGCCGGCGTCAAATCCGCCTTGGCTTCTCTGTGGTATGTCAGCGACGTCGGCAGCTTGGTATTGATGAACGAATTTTACCGACAGCTTCCCACAGCAGCCACCAAAGCCGAAGCCTTGCGCCGCGCCCAAATTGCCATCCTCCAGGGACAAATCCGCATCGAACAGGGGCGAGCGATCGCTTTTCAAACCGGTTCGGAGATTCAGCTCCCGCCAGAATTGGCTAATCCCGGCGTCACCGATTTGAAAAATCCTTACTATTGGTCTGCTTTTATGATAGTAGGCAGTCCTTGGTAACTGAGAAACCCGGTTTTTTGGAAAAACCGGGTTTCTGGCTCGGGCAGTGAGAAGGGGGCAGGAGAATTCTCCTGCCCGTTTGCCACTTGACAGCCATTCCCTCACCGCGAAAGCGCTTTCGTTTTTACGCGGCACGCCAGACCAGTAAAATTGCTTATGTAACTTGAAAAAAACGAGTTTCCGTAAAGTTACGGTAAAGTTTTTGAGGCGATCGAGCCGGAACTTTGCAAAATCTTTATTATTTTCGTACTTGACTTTAGAAAAAAACTGAAATACTCTATAGTAAGAAATACAAGGATTAGCAATCTTTGCCAAGTTTAAGTAAGGTTTTTGTAAAGATCGCGCCGATTCTGCTGAAAAGTCAGGGGCCTGTGATATTTCCCAAAAAAACAAGCGATCGCATTGCAGAAAAAGTCAGGAGCAGTTATGAAAAAGCAACTTATTTTTATCGACGCTAAAGTAGAAAATTATCAAACACTCACACAAGGGACAGCTCCCGCCGCCGAACCGATCGTCCTAAAGCGCGTGAGCCGCGTTCAAGAGCCCGCATCCCGGCAACTCGTCATTATCGACGCTGCCGTAGCAGAGCATCACCTCCTCGCCGCCGGCGTCGAACCGGGCATCGAAGTGCTGATACTGCACCCGGCTTTAGACGGCATCGCCCAGATAACCCAAGCGCTCCAAAACCGGGAAATTCAAACCCTCCACATCATCGCCCACGGCGAGAGCGGCACCCTGCACCTCGGCAGCAGTACCGTAACAGCGTCCAACCTCCACACCTACACCGCCCACCTGAGCGCGTGGAAACAAGCCCTCAGTGAAGCCGCCGACATCCTGATATATAGCTGCTCGCTGGCAGCAGGACTTTCTGGTAGGGAATTCCTCGAAAAACTCCAGCAACTCACCCGCACCAACATCGCCGCCGCCAATACCCCAGTCGGCAACCCCGCATCAGGCGGCACCTGGAAGCTCATAAGTAGTTAAACAAAATTAATTGCATACTCACTTCCGACTTTGCTTAGGATATTTGTGACAGAGTTTACTAAACTTTCCCAGTCCTTGTAAGCTGCGACTGGCATCCATTCGTACTTAATAAATTTCCACAAAATTTCAATTAAATTTAGCTTGGGTGAATAAGGAGGCAACCAAAAAATTTCCAGATTCTTTGCCTTCCATTCATCCAATTTTGCTATCACAGCTTTACTGGTATGGAAAGACGCTTGGTCTAGAACTACTACAGTTCTTTTCGTTAAGATTTTACAGAATTCATCGAGAAACATTATCAACAGTTCACTCGTCATTTTTCCGGTGAATATTTTGGAGAATAGATCGTTCATTTGACCGAGCAATCCCAAGACATTTAATCTTTTACTGCGACAGCTTTTTAAAACTATTGTTTCTCCTTTTTCCTGCCACCCAGAGGGAATTGAAGGAGTCAAATCAAATCCGGCTTGATCTAGAAATTTTAATTCGATTTCTTCTTTTTCAGCCAGAGCTTTCAGCTCTAATAATTTTTCAAGCTTTATCTCGTATTCCCAATCCAACGGGGCTCCTGCCAGTCCTCGTTTCATTCTTCTCCACGTCATATTCAACTCTTTTATGGCTCTTTTTATTGTTTCTTTACTGGCTTTAATCTTCCATTCTTCTTCAACTCGATTGATAACTTTTTTCAAATTTTTTGGCTCGGCTTTAACCCATTCCTTAACTTGTTCTTTTTGCTCTAAAGAAAATTTAGGCTTTCTTCCTTTTCCTGTTCGGTCATATAAGCCGACTAATTTTTTCTCTGACCACCTCTCAAACCAATAGTGTATGGTTCGGCGACTTACTGCCAATATCGCCGTTAATTGTTCTATTGTAAACCCCCGAAAACTTAAAAGTATAGTATGAGCTCTTTTTCTGACCCGATCGTGTCGGCTCTGCTTGTAAATTCTTTCTAAAAGTTTTTCGGTTTCCGGGTTTAAATTTTTAATAAATTTCACAGATTTGTCCTTTTTTGTTTTTTGGGTTTTACCCATTCTACATCATTTTGTCAAAATGTGCAAGTTATTTTGTGCAAGTGCTTATCGCTCTGCAATCCCCTCGCCTCCATTCCCAAACCCCCCTTCAGAGCAGAAACCCTCAAAGCCTACCCCCACACCCTCGGCTTCAGCACCCAAAGCACCTACTTAGCAGGCACTACCCCGTTTTCCGTCGCGGTGGGAAACTTCAACGGCGACACCATCCCCGACCTCGCCGTAGCGAACCGCAACAGCAACAACATCTCCGTATTCCTCGGTGACGGCTCTGGCGGCTTCGGCACCCAAACCATCTACTTAGCAGGCAGTAACCCGTTTTTCGTCGCAGTCGGAAACTTCAACAGCGACACCATCCCCGATATCGCCGTAGCGAACTTCAACAGCAACAACATCTCCGTATTCCTCGGAAACGGCTCTGGCGGCTTCGGCAGCCAAACCACCTACGCCACAGGCGCTGGCCCATTTTCCGTCGCGGTGGGAAACTTCAACGGCGACACCATCCCCGACCTCGCCGTAGCGAACTACCTTAACAACAACATCTCCATACTCCTCGGTAACGGCTCTGGCGGCTTCGGCACCCAAACCACCTACGCTGCAGGCAGCAGCCCGATTTCCGTCGCCGTCGGAAACTTCAACGGCGACACCATCCCCGATATCGCCGTAGCGAACCGCAACAGCAACAACATCTCCGTACTCCTCAACACCCCCCCCAAAATTACCGCCGTCACCGCGAGTACCGCAAACGGCAGCTACGGTATTGGTGCCGCGATCGCCATTACCGTCACCTTTGACCAAATCGTCAACGTCACCAGCACCCCGCGCCTGCAACTGGAAACCGGCACCACAGATCGCTATGCCACCTACACCAGTGGTAATGGCACTCAGACTCTTACCTTTAACTACACAGTCCAAGCCGGAGATACGTCCGCCGACTTAGAATACCTCACCGCGACCGCCCTAGAACTAAACTCCGGCACCATCAAAGACAGCTTTAATTTTGATGCCGATTTAACCCTCCCCGCGCCAGCGGCAGCCAACTCCCTCGGTGCCAACAAAAATCTCGTCATAGACGGCATCGCCCCCACCGTCACCATCGAACAAGCCGCAGGGCAAACCGATCCCGCCCCCACCTCCCCCATCAACTACACCGTCACCTTCTCCGAACCCGTGACGGGATTCGACGCCAGCGACATCAACTTCACCGGCACCACAGCAAGCGGCACCCTCACCCCCACCATCACCGGGAGCGGCACCACCTACAACGTCGCCGTTAGCGGCATGACAACCTCCGGCAATGTCGTTGCCAGTATCATCGCCAACGCCGCCACCGACGCCGTTAACAACCCCTCTGCTGCCAGCACCAGCACCGACAACAGTGTCACTTACAACACCATCCCCACCGTCAGCAACATCAGCAAACCGGGCAACGAAGATACAGCCATCCCCTTCACCGCCGCCGACTTCACCAGCGCCTTCAGCGACGCGGATAACAACGCCCTCAACAAAATTAAAATAACCGCCCTCCCCGCCAACGGCACCCTTACCCTGGGCGGCACCCCCGTTATCGCCAATCAAGAACTCCTTGCCGCCGATTTGGGCAACCTCGCCTTCACTCCCGCCCCCGACTTCAACGGCAGCACCAGTTTCACCTGGAATGCCTCCGACGGCAGCAACTATGCGCCTGCCGACGCCACAGTCAACCTCACAATTACCGCCGTCAACGACGCCCCCAGCTTCACCAACGCCGGAAACCAAACCCTCCCCACCTGGACAAACGCACCCCAAACCGTCGCCGGATGGGCAAATCCCATTAATTTTGGTCCCCCCGACGAAGCCACCCAGGCAGTCAATAACTTCCTCGTCACCACGGATAACCCTTCCTTATTCACAACCGCCCCGGCTGTCGCAGCCGACGGCACCCTCACCTACACCCCCAACGGCACCCCCGGCACCGCCACAGTACAAGTACAACTCCAAGACAACGGCGGCGGCACAGACACATCCGCCCCCGCCAGCTTCACCATCACCGTACCCCCGCCCGCCGTTGAACTCTCGCTCAACACTGCTGCGGGCACCGAAGCCGGCACCACCGCCATCACCGTCACCGCCACGGCACAAGGGGCTGTAACCGGGGATCAAACCCTCAATTTAACCTTAACCGGAACCGCCGACGCGACTGATTTTACCGGCACCATCCCGACGCAAATTACTATTCCTAACGGCAGTAATATCGGTACTGCCACCTTCACCGTCGCCAACGACTTTATCGACGAAGGAGACGAAACCGCCACCCTCACTATCAGCAACCCCTCTGCTGGCATCGTCTTGGGAACTGCTACTTCTGGAACCTTTACCATTACCGACGACGAGACTGCCGGATTTACTATCAATCCTACCAGCGGATTAAACACCACCGAAGCCGGCGGCACGGCAACATTTACTGTCGTTCTCAATTCGCAACCCACCGCAGACGTCACCATCAATCTTGCCAGCGACAACCCCGCCGAAGGCACTGCCAACATTCCCAGCCTGACTTTCAATGCCACCAACTGGAATATCGCCCAAACTGTCACCGTTACCGGAGGAGATGATGCAGTCAATGATGGAGATACTCCCTACAATCTTGTCACAGCAGCCGCTGTCAGTACCGACAGTAATTACAATGGCTTAAACCCAGATGACGTAGCGGTAACGAATCTCGACAACGACACCGCAGGCATTACCATTTCTCC
>CAYOOD010000180.1:0-8521 GCA_964405435.1 uncultured bacterium | reverse complement strand
CAATCAAGCTTTACCGATTCTTAGGGAAGTGGGCGATCGCTCTGTGGAAGCAACGACGCTGAATAATATCGGTGCTGTCTACAAGGGCATCGGGCAACCCCAAAAGGCTTTGGATTACTTCAATCAAGCTTTACCGATTCGTAGGGAAGTGGGAAATCGCTCTGGGGAAGAGGCAACGCTGAGTAATATCGGTCTTGTTTATCGCAATATGAATCGACTAGACGAAGCAGTTGAGTATTTAGAAAAAGCGATCGGCATGACCCTGGAAGTGCGCCAGGGGTTACAGCGAGAAAATCGCAAAACCTTTTTAGAAAATAAATCAGACACTGCGATCGCCCTGACCGATCTCCTCATCGACCAAAATCAAGCCGATCGCGCTTTTGAATGGGTGAACGTCGCCACGACTGCCGAACTTGCTGACTATACGCGCCTGATTGGTGCCGATGTCAAGGTGTCCAACCCGGAAGCCCGCCAAGCGATTGAGCAGTGGAATCAAACTTATCAGCAAATTCAATACCTGTATCGGCAGTTGGAAGATAAGCCGTCAGAGGAAATAACCGGACAGATTAATCAACTCTGGGAGGAAAATAACAAACGTGCTGAAGACATCGCCCGTCGCTTTCCCGAAGTGGCGGAACTGTTTGAAACCAAGCGGGAAGATATCGCCAAGCTGAAAGCCAATATTCCCGCCGGTACGGTGGTGATTCAGCCGGTGCTGCTAACGGGCGTGAAAAATGTGCCGAATAATATCGCCATTTTTATCATAGCGCCAAATCAACCGACGCGGGTTAAAAAAGTTGCTATAGAACCCAAGGCTTTTGACGAACTCCTCACCCAATACCGTCAGCAACTAGAAAATCCTCAAGAGGATTCTAAGGAATTTGACGACAATCAAGCGCAACTTTATGACTGGCTGATTCGCCCTGTGGAAGCGGAGATTAAAGCGGCGGCTCCGCAACAGTTGGCAGTTATCGCTACGGGCAAGCTGCGCTACATCCCTTTTGAGACGCTGTACGATCGCGAAACGGGCGAGTACCTCATCCAAAAATATCCCATTCACTACCTCACCCGCATTTCCAGCCGATCGCTCCCCCAAAAGACGCCCTCACAGCCGCGCGTTTTGGCTTTGGGAAATCCGGTTCCCGTTGCGCCGCAAAATCTGCCCGGAGCGGAGGAGGAAGCGAAAAATATCGTTCAAATCCTGCCGGGTGAGGTGTTTGTCGGCGACAAGGCGACGCTGGCAACGTTCAAAATGCGATCGCCTTTATTTCCCATCCTGCATCTGGCGACTCACGGCTGTTTTCAAGTAGGCGGCTGTCCTAATTTGGATATGGAGGCGAATACTTTGCTGTTTGCCGATCGCGAAAAGCTCAATATTGCCGATGCGGGGCTTTTGGGATTGGAAAACACTGAATTAATCGCTCTCAGCGCTTGTCAGACGGCGATGAAAGCCAACTCGAACGGGGAAGAAATCGCCGGGATTGCCTATTTATTTGAACGGGCAGGGGCGCGGGCGGTAATGGCGAGTCTCTGGAGTGCAGAAGACGCTACGACTAAGGAAATTATGGTGCAATTTTATGATAATATGAAGCGGGGAATGAATAAAGCCGAAGCGCTGCAAAAGGCGAAGTTGAGTTATATTAAGAAGCCGCCTTTTTATTGGTCGCCTCTAATCTTGATTGGGGATAGCCGTTAGAAAAATAGGGAGCATGTCGATTTTGTAAACCTATAGCGGTTCTCAATGATTTGTGAAATTTCTGGGTGCCAGAAACCCGGCTTCTTAAAGAAGCCGGGTTTCTAAGCTTTCACAAGGTTTTTATCCGTGGATGCGCAAGCCGCTACACAACTGAGATGCTTCTGGAGGCGATCGCTTCTCTACAAACTCGTGTAGCAGCACTCTCCTCTAATATAATTTTTTGTATCAATTATTTGACAAACTGCTATTTTTATGCTAAAAATCACCTTAATCAGGCGATCGCAGAGAAAAGCAGAACAATCGGAAAAATGAGGCCACACAAGTAGCGATCGCGCCGAAATGTAATATTCCTGCCAAGAAAAGTTATAAAACGGTAACAAGCGAGATAATCTGGATCTGGGGACTCCACAGCGACCTATCAGCCGCTCTACATTTTTGCCTTATTTCAATTCGATCCATGAAATCTTATCTCGCTGCCGCGATTCAAATGACCAGCACGCCTGACTTGCAGAAAAATCTGGCTCAGGCAGAAGAACTCATCGACCTAGCCGTGCGTCGGGGAGCCGAGTTGGTGAGCTTGCCGGAAAATTTCTCTTTCCTGGGAGAAGAAAAAGACAAGCTCGTCCAAGCAGAGGCGATCGCTCTCGAAAGCGAAAAATTCCTCAAAACGATGGCCCAGCGTTTCCAAGTGACGCTCCTGGGCGGCGGCTTCCCGGTGCCGGTGGACAGCAACAAGGTCTACAACACCGCCGTGTTGATAGATCCCAGCGGTGCAGAGCTGGCTCGCTATCAAAAAGTTCACCTGTTTGACGTGGACTTGCCCGACGGCAACACCTATCGGGAATCCAGCACCGTCATGGCGGGCAGCCAACTGCCGCCGGTGTATGCTTCGCCGACTCTGGGCAAGATCGGGCTCTCAGTGTGCTACGACGTGCGCTTTCCAGAACTCTACCGCCACCTTTCTTATAAGGGTGCGGAGGTGATGTTCGTGCCGGCGGCGTTTACCGCTTTCACGGGCAAAGATCACTGGCAAATTCTCCTGCAAGCGCGGGCGATCGAAAATACCTGCTATGTGATTGCGCCGGCGCAAACCGGGCGTCACTACGCCATGCGCCAGACGCACGGGCACGCGATGATAATCGATCCGTGGGGGGCGATTTTGGCAGATGCCGGGGACGCGCCGGGAGTGGCGATCGCGGAAATTGCCCCCTCGCGCCTCGAACAAGTCCGCCGCCAGATGCCCAGCTTGCAACATCGCGTTTTTATATAGTTTGCATAGAAATCCCAATCATTCTCAGGAGCAGTTGACAGTCTACCCGACAGCCTTTGCCTGGTAAATTAAACACGATGAGTTCAGCAGAATGAATGGTTGATGCAATTTCCTGGGTGAGTGCCTTCACTCCAACAATACTGGCAACCGAAACGGCAGCACCCGACAGTTCTATTGTTCTGGGCGGGGTACTGCTGAGTTTAGTTGTGATTTACCTCGCCAGCAAGATTGGCGGCGAATTGTCTAACTCCGTGGGCTTGCCGCCAGTGCTCGGCGAATTGGTGGGCGGCGTGATAGTGGGCGTCTCTGCCCTGCACCTGCTGGTGTTTCCAGAAGCGGGGGTGAGCAGTTCTGATTCTGCGATCGTCTCCTTCCTGCAAGCAACTGCCGGTCTGACTCCTGACGCAGTAGAAGCGACTTTTAACGCTCAGAGTGAGGTAATTTCGGTCTTGTCCGAACTGGGCGTGATTATCCTGCTGTTTGAGATCGGTTTGGAATCCAACCTCAAACAACTGATGGAAGTCGGCATTCAGGCAACGGTTGTGGCGGTGGTGGGGGTGGTGACGCCTTTCGCCCTGGGCACGCTGGGGCTGATGACGATCTTTCACGCGCCGGCAATTCCGGCGATTTTTGCAGGGGCAGCTCTGACGGCAACCAGTATCGGGATTACTTCTAAGGTACTCTCGGAAATTCAGCGCCTCAATTCTAAGGAAGGTCAGATTATCATCGGCGCTGCGGTGATCGACGACATTCTGGGCATCATCGTTTTGGCGGTGGTGGCGAGTTTGGCGAAAACTGGCGAGGTTGACGTGACGAATGTCATCTACTTGATCGTCAGCTCTACGGTTTTCCTCGTCGGTGCGATTCTGTTGGGGAATTTCTTTAATAAAACGTTTGTGGCGATCGCCGACACCCTGAAAACGCGCGGCGAGATTATCATCCCGGCTCTCATCTTTGCCTTTATTCTCGCCTACATCGGCTCGGCTATCCACCTCGAAGCGATTCTCGGTTCTTTTGCCGCCGGCTTGGTTTTTGACGAGACAGACAAGCGCAAGGAATTGGAAAAGCAGGTGCGCCCGATCGCTGACATGTTGGTGCCGATTTTCTTTGTCGTTGTCGGTGCTAGAACGAACCTCGGGGTACTCAACCCCGCCATCCCCAGCAATCGCGAGGGGCTGATCGTCGCTGTTTTCTTGATTGCTGTGGCGATTGTGGGAAAGGTGGTGACCGGCTGGGCAGTGTTCGGCATCCCTAATGTCAACCGCTTGGCGATCGGGATCGGCATGATTCCCCGAGGTGAGGTGGGGCTGGTGTTTGCCGGCATCGGCACTGCTTCCGGCGTTCTGTCGGATTCTTTGAATGCGGCGATTATTATGATGGTCATCCTCACGACTTTTCTAGCGCCGCCCTTGTTGCGGGTGGTGTTTGGAGAGCCCGAACCCGCGCCGGAGGCGATCGCGTCTGCGAAAAGTGCTGAGTGAAAAGTGCTGAGTGCTCAGTGGGAAGTAGGGGCGAAAAGTTTTCTCGCCCCTACAGGAGTGCTAAGTGAAGTTTATAAGTGAGAAGTGTTGCCGTCTGAGTTGGCAGAAAAGTGAAGAGGTTAATACTACTCCTCCTCCTAGTCCTACTCCACACTCCACACGCTATCAACCACTCAGCACTCAGCACTCAGCACTGAGCACTCCCTGTCGATCGCTTAGCCTACCTGCACTTGATCGGTGGTGACATCGGTGGCTCCGTAAGTGTTTTGGGCGATCGCCACTAGCTTGTTAAGCTTGTCCTGACTGGGCACTTCTCCTTTCAAGACGACGGTGCCGCCGGTCTGAGCCACCCAGACGCGATCGAGGTCGGCCACTTCCGGATCTTGGTCGAAGGCCAGGGCCACTCGCTTGGCTAGCCCGCTCTGGTCGTATTCCCCGTTCAAGCCCAGCCGTTCTGGCGGAATGTCGGGTGCTTGCGGCGCTGCCGGCACGATGTAGCTTTGCGCCGTATCAGGAGCCTCAACGGTGGCGGGTTCTTGCTGGGGTTTTTCCAGGCCAAATAATCTTTGCAACCAACCCATCGGTTATTTCTCCAATTTGGTTTAACACTCGATCGACCAGCGATTGAATTTAATCTCTGGCTAATCTTGCTAATAATATTGTTAAAAATATTCTGGACTGCCAGCCGTAAAGATAAAATTAACCTTTGGATAGATATCTCGCGATCGCGATCGCGGTAGCGATCTGGCGGCAGCATTTGGTTTAAGCCATGAAACACACCCTTTCCGTTCTAGTTGAAGACGAAGCGGGCGTCCTGACCCGCATTGCCGGTCTGTTTGCCCGTCGGGGCTTCAACATCGAGAGCCTCGCCGTTGGCCCCGCCGAACAAGTCGGCATCTCTCGCATCACGATGGTGGTGCCCGGTGACGACCGGGTGATCGAGCAGCTCACCAAGCAGCTCTACAAGCTGATTAATGTTCTCAAGGTGCAAGACATCACCGAAACTCCCTGCGTCGAGCGGGAGCTGATGCTGATCAAGGTGAATGCCACCAGCACCACTCGTTCGGAAATTATCGAACTGGCTCAGATTTTCCGCGCTCGCGTGGTGGACGTGTCGGAAGATTCCCTGACGATCGAAGTCGTCGGCGATCCCGGCAAAATGGTGGCGATCGTCCAGGTCTTGAATAAATTTGGCCTTCGCGAAATTGCCCGCACTGGCAAAATCGCTCTCACCCGCGAGTCGGGCGTCAATACGGAGTTTCTCAAGTCTTTGGAAGCGAAGATTTATTAACGCAGAAGGGAAAAGTATGTCGCACTGCCTCTGTTGTGTCCCTCTCCCGGGGGCGAGGGGCAGTGCCAACAGATTTAACAGGCAGGCCGTTTATATTTTTTAATGAAAACTTGAGTGAGGAAGTGGCGGCTTTGGCACGTCCGATTTGCCACTCCTGAGTTATAGAAAGAGAGCGATCGCTCTCTTTTTTCGCAAAATCCCGTAAAAAAATTAAACAAACTAAACAACCGAATAAAGCATAAAATTATGTAGATAAACCCTGCTATAGAAATAATTGCCAAGCTTAACTTTCTAAAAAAACCGTTTAAAAACTTCTACATACAAGTTTCATATCCTCCCCCTCCCCCTCCCCCCCTCCCCCCCTCAACTCAGCGGCAAGGTGAAGTAGAAGCAACTGCCTTCGCCCAGCTTGCTTTCAACCCAGATGCGCCCGCCGTGCTGCTCGACGATGCTGCGGCAAATGGCCAAACCCAGACCCGATCCCCCGAAAGTCCGGGCGTCGGAGGCATCGACTTGCTGAAAGCGCTCGAAGATGGTTTCGAGCTTGTCTGGCGGAATGCCCCGCCCGCGATCGCGCACCGTCACGAGCAACTCGCGATCGGGGGAATGGGAGACAGGCTCCGATTCGGCGATCGCCTGTTTCTCCCACACTTCGGCGCTCAGCCAGACAGTGCTTCCAGGGGGGGAAAATTTCAGCGCATTGCTGAGCAAATTGGTCAAAGTCTGGAGGAGGCGATCGCTGTCAGCCCACAGCGGCACGTTGACCGGCTCCGTGCGGATGGTGAGGCCCGCCTTCTGGGCCATAGCCTGCATGGTATCCGCCGCCTGCACCATCAGATCGCCCGCGTTGCAGGCGTGCTTGTTCAGGGCCAAATTTCTGGACTGGAGGCGATCGAGGTCGAGGATGTCGTTAATCAGGCGCGCCAAGCGATCGGTATTGGCGACGGCAATCTCCAGCATGTGTTTGGCTTTTTCGGGCTGGTTGGCGAGGATACCGCTGGCCAAAAGGCCCAGGGCCCCGCGCATGGAAGTCAGGGGCGTGCGCAGTTCGTGGCTGACAGTCGAGATAAACTCCTGCTTGATTTGTTCGAGAGCGAGGCGATCGCTGATATCCCTGAAAGTGATAACTGCGCCGACGGTTTCGCCGCCCTCGCGAATCGGAGTGCAGGCGTACTCGACCGGGAAACAAGAACCGTCGCGCCGCCAGAATTCATCCTGCTTGGCAAACTGGGCGCTACCGTCTTGCAACGCTCCGCAAATTAAAGTCTGAGCTTGGAAATCCCGCGCAATCGTATCGTAGAGGGACGTTCCGATCAGGTGTTCGACTTCGCAGTGAAGCATTTTCGCCGCCGCCGGATTGGCGAAAGTGATTTTTCCCTGACAGTCGAGTCCGCAGATGCCTTCTCCGGCTGAATTTAAGATTAATTCGTTTTGATGGCTCAGCCGCGCGATCGCCTCTTTGGAGTGTTTCTTCTCGCTAATATCGCGGCTGATGGCTAGAAATCCCGACTGCTTCCCGCTCTCGTCTTTCAGCAGGCTCACCGACATGTCTACATAGATTTCTTCGCCGTTTTTCTTGACGTGAATCACCTCTCCGTGCCAAGCGCCAGTTTCTGCCAGCGTACTCCAGGCTGCCGATTCGTCTTCCGGGTTGAGCCAGCGATACTGATAAATTTCTTCTAAATGCCGCCCGATCGCTTCCTCCGAGCTACAGTTATACAACCGCTCCGCCCCGCCATTCCAATAAATGATGCGGCGGTTGGAATCAATGGCGAATACGGCATCGTTCACCTGCGAGAGAACGTTCACCTGAAACTTGATTTGTTCTTCGGCGCGGCGGCGCTCGGCGATTTCTCGTTTCAATTCTTCATTTGCACGCTGTAGCTCTGCCGTCCGTGCCAGCACCCGCTGTTCGAGTTCTTCATTGAGCGCGCAGATTTCCGCCTCTGCCAGCTTGCGATCGCTGATATCCCGAGAAACCGCGATAATTTCCTGCACTTCTTGCTGCTGAGAATCGCGGAGTTTCCGGTAAGTCGTTTCAAACCAAATATAACTCCCGTCTTGTTTGCGGTGGCGGTAGGAAAGCGTGTAATTTTCCGGCAGGCACCCCACCGCCAGCAATGTTTGCTGGAGGGCAGCCGCATCTTCTGGGTGAAAAAGCTCATATACTGAATGTCCGATCAGCTCCTCCGGCTCCCAGCCCAGCAAGCGGCGACAGGCTGGCGAGGCGTAGAGATACTCTCCTGACGGCGCGTGCCTAGAAATCAAATCCGTCGAGTTTTCTGCCATTAATCGATAGCGTTGTTCGCTCTCGCGCAACGCTTCCTGTACTTGCCTGAGTTCGTTGATGTCCTGATTAATAGCCATCACTTCCATGATTTTTTGGTAATTTTCTCAGGCTCAATGCTGAGGGGTGAACGCGGATTATGTTTGGGTAAAGTTATTGAGTGTAGTCAGTTAATTTCCATAAGTTTTGAAAATTGCAAAAGCGCGGAAATTGGCCATTTTTTGCTGGTTCATTCGCTTCTCCTCGCCACCCGGATCGAGCAATACTTTTGAACTTCTTTTATATTTTAGCCTGTCGGGCGAGACTTGGGAAGAAAACCGAGCTCTAACTACAGCCAGCTTCCCCCGTTATATCGAGTTCTCTCACCCGCCTGCAACGGGCGCGATCGCGCGGCAGAGATGGGGGCTTTCCAAAGAAGGGGCTTTTCGGGAAATGGAAAAGACTAATACCAAGTTGGCTAACTTAGTATTGTTACATTTTTTTATATATCCCGGAG
>CAYOOD010000179.1:0-8586 GCA_964405435.1 uncultured bacterium | reverse complement strand
CCTTATGGACTTCTTTTTGGCTATTGTAGCATAACTTTAGAGAATTGGTATTAATGGTGACGGTGCTGCTGCTGACGGTGACGCTGGCGGAGGTGACGTCAATGGTTTCTACTACTGAGTTGTCCGCGACTTTCTTGATGACAATATTCCCCGTGCCTTTGGCAACGGCTTCGCTGAACTGAACAACTAAATTAGATCCCACCGCTATACTCGTAGCGTTGTCGGCGGGGGTGAAGCTGGTAGCAGTGGGAGCGGTATCGAGAGTTCCATAGATATCGTTATTGTCGGTGGTTGTGCCAGCCGCATTGGCAGCGGAATTGCCAGAATAGATTAGCCCTGAAGCCGTTACGGTGGCTCCTGCATTGACAAAAATCGCACCGCCTTTAGCCTGACCGGCTGTAGCATCACCGCCGCCACCCAAGCCACCTGTAGCGGTGTTGTTGTTGAAGGTGCTGTTGAGAAGGTTAACGGTGCCCGATCGGACGAAAATCGCGCCGCCCAATCCCGCACCGCCCCCGCCAGCAACGCTAGAAAAGCCGCCTTGACCGCCGAATGTACCGCCGGCTGCTCCTTGACCGCGACCGCCGCCGCCGCCAAAGCCGCCGATGCCGCCTGCGCCTGCGTTGCTGCCTGCGCCGCCGCCACCGCCGAAACCTCCCGGGCCGCCGTTCCAACTGCCGGAACTGCCGTCGCCGCCGCCTCCTCCTGCAAATACGCCGCCAGCGCCACCGATGGTGTTGAAACCGCCATTGCCTCCTGTGCCGCCACTGTAGCTGCCTGCAGACCCGCCTGTGCCGCCACTTCCGGAAATCCCGTTTGCTCCGCTCCCGGCGAAGCCGCCGCCGCCTCCTCCTCCTAGGGTGAAGCCGCCGTTGCCTCCGTTCCCGCCAAAGCCGCCGCCTCCTCCTGCACCATTGACGATATAGCCGCTCCCCGCGCCTCCGACTGCTTGGTTATTGGAGAAGGTGACGCTGGTGATATTGACCGTGCCGCTATCGACAAAGAGCGCGCCGCCCATACCTGCGCCGCCGCCGCCGCCATAGCCGCCGCCTGCTCCTCCTTGTCCCCGCGCTCCTGTGATATTCAGATTGCCAAAGTTGACGGTGATGCCCGAACCGCTGATAAAAAACAGGCGGTTGCTGTTGGCGTTGATGGTGTTGCCGTTGCCAACAAAGGTAATATCGCTATTGATAATAGGCAGCAAGAGCGGGGTGACGCCGGCGGCTCCTGCGGTCAAGGTAATATTAGTGCTAATGTCGATGGTGTCTGCTCCGGGGCTGCTGTTGGCGTTGTTAATCGCATTCACCAAGGAGCTGAAATCGGTAGCTGTGTAGGTGGGCAATACGCCGTCGTAGGCGGCTAGGGTTTGGCTGTCAATGGCGATCGCGGCTTCAATCGATCCTGTTTCTACTTCTAAGTTCCAATCCCCGCCTTTTGCCGCACTGCCTGTTATGTTTTCAGAAGCTGCCACGTCTGCACCTGTCAGCGCTGCCAATTGCTCGACAAAGGCGGTTCCGATCGCTCCTTGCGCTACATTACAGCCATAGAGGAGAATATCTGCATCGTCACTCAAATGTTGTTGCCACTGCTGCAACTGTGAAGCGTATCTATCGAGGGTGTCTCTGTTCAGGGTGGCGGTTCCTAATTGCAAACTGCCTGCACTGCCGTGAGAAACAATATGTACCGCTGCGATGTCTTGTTGACCGGCCAGGGCTGCAGTAATTTGCTCGATGCCGCTGCGGTTGGCATTTAAAGCGACAATTTCCGCGCCAGCCTCAATTCCTTTAATCAGGCTTTGGTAGTTTTCTACGAGTGAGTCAACGAAGATAATCTGCTTGTTCACGGTAAATGCTCTCTAGTTTCAGGTTCAGGCGTTTTGGCGTTTTTTCATAGCGATCGCTTGCCGATTTGAATGGGGCACGGCGAGTTTGACGCTACCGCGACGCACGCGGGTCTTTTTTATGAAAAAGGGTTCTCGAACTCTTTCTCGATGATGTCTCGGCGGCTGATTCCCTCTGACAATCTTCCTTCATCGGAACGATTCGCGATGCGATCGACATGACCTTTTTTTCAGCGCGATCCGGCTGCTTCTTTCGCCTGAGTAGATAGTAGATATAGGTTTTGCCCCCGATCGGTCACCTCGCGCTATTTACACAATTTGTAAGTGTAAGTTTTTGTCATTAGTTTGAGCCTGTATTTATTTTGTCTCTTGAAAAAGATATCCGTCAAGAGCGGTACTGTAAAGTTTTTGTAAAAAAAACAACGAAATGTAAAGTTTATACCAATCAATCTCATCTGTAACGGAGATGCCACTTCTTTTGCGATCGCATCCTAGCGAGGGCTTCAGCCCTTCCCGCAGCGGGAAAACGAGAGAGAATCCGGCGATAAAATCAATAGCTCTTTAGCAGATAGGGGCGCTTTTGTCTAGCGCCCCTAGAGATATGGGAATAGAATCAGTGATGTCGCTAGGGTAAGGGGCGAGACTCAACCGCATCCTTGACGCTAGCGCTATCTGAGAAAAGCGGCGTTTCCTTGCGAAGGATTGTCTTGCGATCGCCCGATTTCTGTCTTGACTGCCGAATCGGAATCTCAATAATAAACTCCGTTCCCTGCCCGGGCGAAGAAATACACTCAATTTTTCCGCCGTGTTTTTGCACGACAATTTGGTAGCAAATTGCCAACCCCAAACCGGTGCCTTTCCCGACTGGCTTCGTAGTAAAAAACGGATCGAAGAGGTGTTTTTTCACCTCTTCCGTCATGCCGACTCCGTTGTCGGAAATGCGAATCACGGCGACTTGGGAATTGGGCATTGGGAATTGGGCATTGCTACTTGGCTGGATGATTTGTTCATAAGCCCCATGCCCCATGCCCCTTCCCCGATGTCCGATTTCAGTGCGAATCGCAATAAATCCCGGCGTTGCTTGCGTTTCTATCGCGTCGATCGCGTTAGCCAGGACATTCACAAATACCTGATTCAACTGAGCGGCGCAGCACTCCACTTTCGGCAATTTGCCGAAGTCTTTCACAATTTCAATGCCTCCTGAAACGCTTTTGAGGCGGTGCTGCAAAATCATCAGCGTATTTTCCAGCCCCTCGTGAATGTCCACTGATTTCACCTGCGCTTCATCCAGGCGCGAAAAATTGCGCAAGTTCAGCACGATCTCGCGGATGCGATCGGCTCCTGCCTGCATGGACTCTAAAACTTTCGGCAAGTCTTGCATGACGAAATCTAGGTCGATATCCTCGGCTGCCCTGCGGATTTCCAGTAAGGGTTCGGGATAGTGCCGCTGGTAGAGCGCTACGAAGTGCAGCAGGTCGTCAATATACTGACTGATATAGTTGACGTTGCCGTAAATAAAATTAACCGGATTGTTGATTTCGTGGGCAATCCCGGCAACCAATTGCCCGAGAGACGACATTTTTTCAGTTTGAATGAGCTGGGCTTGGGTTTGCTGCAATTCGTGCAGGGCGGCTTCGAGCTGCTGAGTTTGGGTTCTCAGTTGCGCTTCTGACTGCCGCAGGGCAACTTCTGCTAATTTGCGCTCGGTGATGTCGCGGGAATTGACGACGATGCCGCCTACAGCCGAATCGGCGACTAGGTTGCTGGCGGTGGACTCCAGCCAGCACCACGAGCCGTCTTGGCGGCGAAATCGATATTCTACGGGAAGGGCTCTGCCCGAGAGCAGTTCTGAGGCAGCCTCGGCTACTTTGTTCGCATCCTCTGGGTGAATGAAATCAAAACCGCGTTGCCCGATTAAGTCATCGGGCTTGTAGCCTAAAATTTTTTCTACGGACGGACTGGCGTAGCGAATTCCCCCGTCGGGTTCGAGGATGGCAATCAAGTCGGACGAGTTTTGAATGAGAGAGCGAAATTTGGCTTCGCTGCGGGCGAGTGCAACGGCTGCGTGCTTGCGATCGCTGATATCGGTTGCCACGCACAGGATTTGACGCGATTTGCCGTCCGGGCTGAGCAGCGGTCTTTTGATGGTTTGAAACAAGCGCACTTCCCCATTCAGGCTGGTAATGCTTTCCTCTGGAATCACTTTGTCGCGCAACTTCTGGAATACTTCCCGATCGTCGGCGCGAAATTTTTCGATTTCTGCTGGATTGGGATTGAAATCGGCTTCTGTCTTGCCGAGCAGGTTGCCGACGGTGGTGCCGTAAAGTTCTGCGATCGCCTGATTGGCGAGAATAAATTTTCCTTGCCTGTCCTTGACAAAAATCAAATTCGGTGCCGTATCGATGACTTGTCGCAAAAACTGCTGAGAAGTTCTCAGGGCTTTTTCGACCTCGACGCGATCGCTGATGTCGCGAGCGATGCCGCGATAGCCCCGGAAGTTGCCCGCAGCATCGCAGAAGGGGACGGCGCTGGTTTCCAAAACAACCAGATGCCCGTCTTTGTGGCAGTGGCGGCAGGCGAGCGCTTCCAGGGGTTTTCGCTGGGCAAAAAGCCCTGCGATCGTGTTGCGCGCCCGATCGCGATTGGCTGGCGGCATCAACTCGAAGGGAGTTTTGCCGATCGCCTCTGCGGGGTCGTATCCCAAAATCTGGCGAATTTGGGGACTGACGTAAGTGTAGGCAGCGTTTTCATCCACTTCCCACACCCAATCGCTGGTCGTTTCCACTAAATTGCGGAAGCGATCTTCGCTCTCCCGCAGGGCGGTTTCGGCGATCTCGCGATCGGTGACGTCCTGAATGAGCGACAGCACTGAGACTAATTCCCCTTTCTCGTCAAGCAAAACGGAGTTGTACCACTCGCAATGCACGACCGATCCGTCTTTGGTGTAGTTGCGGTTGCAGCAAACGTTGCGCGGCGAGCTGCCGTCTGTCAAACAGCTCATAATCCCGTTGACGGTTTCGACATCCTCGGCAAAGACGAATTGCCATTCGCTCGGATGTTTTCCGATGACTTCCTGCGCCTTCCAGCCAAAAAGTTTCTCCGCCTGCGGGGACCACCGCTGGATGCGAAAGTTTTTGTCCCACTCCACAACGGCTAGGGGCGAATTTTCGACGTGGAAGCTTAATTGCTGAAGGGCTTTTTGCGGGTGGGCTATTACTGGGGGGCGATCGTTTCGGTGCGGCGCTTCCAGCCGTTGGGACTTCTTCGGTGCTGCCTGGGCAACTGAGTACAGCCCAAACACTGCTGTTAGGGCTTTTACGCCGCCGAGTAGCCAATCGCTCAATAAAACCCCGCTTCCCTGTAGGGAGGAGTTTTGTAGGAGGGCGATTTCTTCAAAAGCGGCATGGCTGCTTAAAGAAGTCCCCACCGGTGACAAAAGCCTCCAGATTTCCATCAGGTGCGACGTTCCCAGGAAGGCGGCTGCGATCGCCCCCAACAGCGCCATCGGCGCGCGGCGGCAAGCACTCCTAAACCAGGGCTCCCCTCTATCGGGCGGGCGGGCGGTTGAGAGCGATCGCGCCAGTATCGCCGCGATCGCGTAGCCAGCTAGGGCGATCGCTCCATCTGACGCGAGGTGTAACGGCGCGGCGGGGCTCGCTCCTATCCAGTAGCAATGGCCATCTGGGACGAACGTCCCTGCAATCAATAGGTTTTTCAGCAATTGGGGCATATATTATTTCTCCTCTTCCCAGCGACGGGGATGAGTTCTGCTCGAGTAGCGGGGTTTATCAGCCCGATCGGTTCGTATTTTTCTGATCTGTGCCTGATGCACCCACTTCCCTGATTTGGGCTCGGTTGTGGTTAACGGCCTCAAAATTCAAGTTTTTTTTCTTATTTTCAATAATCTTAATTTAAATTTTAATAATTTGCAAACATTCCTACAGCTTTATTTGCGGCTGTCGTTTCAAAACTTAATCTTTTTTGGTTAAATACCTGCACGATATTTAAATCTTGTAATGCTTGCCGAATGAAGCATAGAGTAACTCCGAGTATAAAATCTAAAAGATAAAACCGCAGAGAGCGGCTGGCAGAACCGCCTCTGCCGAAATTGGGCCAGAGGGCATGGCAGGAAAAGAGGGAGGGCGAGAGGAACGGACCCCGGCGGCGTTCAGTGGCCATGTTCGCGGCAGAGAGAATTTTAGACGAGTTCTCTTAGTATGATGTCTGCTGGAATGCCCGACGTCACGGGGTATCACGTTGGTTTAATTGTTTATAATTAATTTCTATAGCGGCTGGGTCTATCCCCTAGCGAAAACGTTCAAAAAGTTCGCCGGCTCGCGGAAAAGCCGAAAAACCTCGGGTAAAGTTTCTCAAACTAATCTACGTTAGTGAGAAGTTTCTCAGAGGCGATCGCAAAGACATCAGAAAGGCGATTTCCGAGGGGAGAGGGAAAGCGTCACGAACAGATTCGATAGGAGAAGAAGCCGCTGTGGGGATAGCCAGCGCCCGAAAAGGCGATGGCGATCGCAGCGGGTGCGGGAGATAGGTGAGAGATTGGGCGATCGGGTGCGAGGGCTAGGCATTCTTCTCGGCGCGCTGGCACAGCGGAATCTCGATAAAGAAAGTCGTAACCTTGCCCGGTGCGGAAGCGCAGTGCAAGCGACCCCCGTGTTTTTCCACCACGATCTGATCAGCGATCGACAGCCCCAGCCCGGTGCCTTTGCCGACTGGTTTAGTCGTAAAGAACGGATCGAACAGCCGCTCTCTTACCTCGTCCGTCATGCCGGGACCGCTGTCAGAAATAGCGATCGCGGCGAATTGAGTGTTGAGTGCTGAGTGCTCGATGCTTCGGCTGAAGTGAAGAGAAGACTTCTCAGCGATCGGGACTTTTAACTCAGCACTGATGGAAGTGCGAATGGTGATAAGGCGCGGTGCCGGCTGGTTTTCCAGAGCGTCGATCGCGTTGGCGAGGACATTCATAAACACTTGATTGAGCTGCCCCGCATAGCACTCGACTTTGGGGAGATTGCCGAAGTCTTCGACAACTTCAATAGGCGGGTAATCCGGTTTAGCTAGGACTTACGCATTGACAGAAAACGAACTAAGTGTATGACGGTTGACTTTCTCGGACAAGTGTGAAACAATCAAGTCACGGGCTACTTTTAAGTAAAGATTTCTTTGGCGTTTATCCCAATTTTCTATTAAGTCTTCAGCTCGCATTAGTTCCAACTGGGTAAAGGCTCTAATTGCACAGAAAATATGAGTGCAAATCGCTGGGGATTGTCTAACCATAAACCGTCCGACACCACCCACTTTTTTGACAGCTCTATGATACGTTTCTATGCCCCAATGAATGGAGTGAAGTTCCTTAAAGTCCTGTTGAGTCAATTGGGATAATTCGTCAAGTTTTGGCCGGAATATAATGTAATATCTCTCCCCCTGTTTTTTGAAGGATTTTTTATACAACCTTACCTGGCCAAATTGCTTGAGATGAACGACTAACCCATCAGGAGGAATATCAAGTGTACTGACTTGAACCCATTGTCCAGAATGGATGCAGACTTTTCTATTTTTAGCGACTCCCATCAAAAAGCCCAGCTCCTTGTTTTTTAAGAACTGAATATTTTCTCGACTTGAGTACCAACTATCGCCTGTTACAAATTTTGGGGTTAAGCCCCACGATTCCCCCTCAGCTATCATTTCTCTTAAATATTGATTTTTAGTTTTTCCCTCCCGTTTATCATAGAGGCAATAATTAACAGGAAATGATAGGATATTCGGATCAGTATAGTAGAGTGTAATGAAGTCGATCCCTTTTATAGTTCGGTGGTGAACTCCCGAATAAAAATATCCAATTAAATTAGCTTTATCCGGAGCCGAATCAGGTTTTTCTATCAGCGTATCGTCACCACTTAAGATTCCTCCTACGAGTTCAATCTTTGTTTTTACCATTTCAAATAAATCAAAGGGATCGTATCGTTCCCGTAAAAGGAAACGATTGATGCTGTCATGGGAGACATTTTCAAGGATTTCCGCCAAACGGCAGCAGCCACTGTACTTGGGCTCGGCCAGTAGAAACAAAGTATAGATGTCAAGGTTGCAAACCGCCGTAGATGGCGAAAGTCAGTTTTCGGATGGTTTTGTACCTTTTTTTGCGTATCTTTCAACTAGAGTAAGCAGATTTTGTAATTTTTGTCAATGCGTAAGTCCTAAAGACTTTTCCCTAAAACTCCAACCATCTTATCTAAACTTACTGGAGTTTTGTTAGAGGATATCATCGTTCTACGAGCCAAGCTTTGACGGAAATAAAGGCAAAATTATTACAAGATTTTTTTTGAAATTATTACAATGAGAAAATTACGATCTGTTTCATCCAAAAATAAAATTGATATAAAAGCCGTCGGCATAATTTTGGTCGTTGATGCTGACGTGCAGAAGGGGTTTGAGGAAAGGTGGCTTTTCGCAGTCTTTATAAAGGACGGGTATCAGGCGGCGGTTGGGGATGCGCGATTCTTGCTTGGCACGCACCTCCTCCTCAATTTGTTCCGTCAGCCATGTCTGCCTTTCATAGCTCACCCACTGGGAGTTGACGCTCTCCGGCGAGAGAACGAGGACAAAAACGCTGGCGCTGGAAAGGCCCTCTTCAAGTTTGGCCGGTATGCTGTCACCGGGAAGAATCTCCCATTTGTCCAACTAATACCAAGTTGGCTAACTTAGTATTGTTACATTTTTTTATATATCCCGGA
>CAYOOD010000178.1:0-8679 GCA_964405435.1 uncultured bacterium | reverse complement strand
GGCATGATATTTTATCAGCTTTATCTGTAGCCGGATTTTAGAGAATTGGTATTATCAGACTGGCGGCGGTTTACCTGTTACGTCGCAACCTGTCAGCAATCCCGCACCTGTTCAACAACCAGCGTCAGGGAGCCGCCCTTACAGCATACGTTCTGGGGATACGCTCTGGGCGATCGCTCAGCGAGAACTCGGAGATGGCAACCGCTGGCGCGAAATTAAGAAAGCTGACGGCACCCCATTTACCGATGCTGAGGCTCGTCGTTTGTATGTGGGTCAGTTGGTCTACTTGCCGGGTGGCGGTACGACTTCGCAACCGCAGCAAACAGCGCCGATCGGTCGCTCGTATGTAGTACGTTCTGGGGATACGCTCTGGGCGATCGCTCAGCGAGAACTCGGCAACGGCAACCGCTGGCGCGAAATTAAGAAAGCTGACGGCACACCATTTACCGATGCTGAAGCGCGGACTTTGTATGTGGGTCAAGTAGTGTACTTGCCCGGAAGTTCTCAAACTGGAGGGACATCGGGCACGTCCGGATCAACTCAACCAGCAGACTTCGCCAAAGCTCTTGCCTTCGTTCGTCGTTGGGAAGGTGGCTATGTAAATCACCCTAGCGATCCAGGTGGTGCCACAAACAAAGGCATCACGCAAAATACCTACGACGCTTACCGGGCGAGTAAAGGGCTGCCGACAAAAGACGTGCGGTGGATTACCGATGCGGAAGTTGATGATATTTACTATACGCGATACTGGATTCCATCCGGCAGTAACCAACTGACTTCCCGGTTGGCGATGGTTCACTTCGACACCGCTGTCAATATGGGGGTAGGCGGAGCCAGCGGACTCCTACAGCAGGCTCGTCAGTCTTCCAATGGTGACGAAATGAGTGTAGTCAGGCGCTATCTCGATCTGCGGGAGGCTCGCTATCGCGCGATCGTGGCTAACAACCCAAGTATGGGCGTATTTCTGCAAGGTTGGCTGAACCGACTCAACAGCCTTCGTGCAGAAGTCGAGGCAATGGGCGGCGGTTCCTCCACACAGCAGTCATCTACAGGAGGTCGGTATTACTACGTCAAAGCTGGAGATACTCCCTTTGGGATTGCTCAGCGAGAGTTGGGCAATGGCAACCGCTGGCGAGAAATTCGCAAAGAAGACGGCACTCCATTGACAGATTGGGATGCAACTCGTCTCCAAATTGGTCAGCGGCTCATCCTGCCAGGGAGCCCTCAAACGGGAACTGGGGAGCCTATAGGTGTAGTTGATGGCAGCATAAAGCCCATTCAAAAGCCTACTGAGATTAATGAGCAAAACATCATCCAAGGCATAGCCAAGTTTTTTACCGATCTCGGTAATAATCCTTATTTCAAAGTTGGCAAAGAAGTTGTAACTAAGGCGGCTGCTCCAATTAACACGGCACTGCGAGATTTTTTACTTGATGCTGCCTCGTCATGGAATAAGGTTCCTGGATTTGGTCATCTGAAGGAATGGATTGAAAACCAATCTGTACGGTTTGCGAATGGGATGCTAGACAACTTGCCAAAGTGGCTAGATAATGCCATGTCTAGCGCCATGAAAAAAGCTTCTCAAATTACAGGAACAATAGTCGGCAATATATTACTGGAGTTACCTGAAAAAATACGAGGAGATGTTTTTGGTGTCTTATTGAGGTTGGCAACTTTCAATCCAGCATCAGCCATTGAAAAAATCAGCCAAGGAAAAATCGGAGAGATTTTTGACTCTATTCAAGGGCTTGCTAAAAGCGCCCAGAACTTTGGTCAAGATGTAAATCAATGGTTGAATAAAAAGTGGAGCCAAGCAGAGAATTACTTCAATTCATTACCAAAAGGACTTCGCTCCAAGCTCATTAATTTTCTGAAAGGAGGAACGGATTTTCTAGGGTTTTTCGGCGATGTATTGGATATTGTGGGTATTGCTGCTGCTGCATTGGATGGAGATGAAGCTTCAGATCCTGGGAAAGAATTTGCCAAGGTAATTGCTTCAGCTATTGGGGGAGCCATTGCAGGTGTAATTATTCAACCAGTAGCTAGTGCTTTTCCTGGTGTGGGAAATGTAGTTCTTGGAATAATTGCTGCTATAATTGGCTCTCTTATCGCGGAGTTTCTGGTAGAAAAATTCTACGATACGATCAAGGGAGTAATTCTAGGCTTTGGTGATTTCATCGCTCAGCAATTCAGTTCGCTAGCTAAGATAGCTAACGATAAAATTAAATTTGGAAATTCTGGTGGAGGTGCGGGAATAATCGATATCATCCAAGGAATTTTTATTGGCATTCCAGTGTACGCAGAGGTAGAGCAAGCCTCTAATGTTGCTCAATTATGGCGTCAACAGTTTGGTACAAAGTATGACTACTTGCTCTCAAACGATGCGCTGTACTACTTAAGGTAGCGCTACTAAGTCTCCTTTTGGTGAGGGTATAGGTAGCGATCGCTCTTTCCAACAAGCGATCGCCTTTCCCAAAGAGCGATCGCCCTTCCCCAAAAGAGCGATCGCCCTTTCCCAAAGAGCGATCGCCCCTTCCCCAAAAGAGCGATCGCCCCTTCCAAAGAGCGATCGCCATTTCCCAAAGAGCGATCGCCCCTTTCCCAAAAAAGAGCGATCGCTCCTCCCCAAAAAAGAGCGATCGCCCCTTCCCAAAGAACGATCGCCTTTCACTTAAGCTGCAACAAGCCTGGGGCTTGGAGGAACTAAACCTTCTTCTTGGCAATATTCCAGATAGCCGGCAATAGCTTCTTGTGCATTGGCGATCGCTTCTTCATAAGTTTTTCCATAACTGCAAGGCTGCATCGCCAATTTAGCAAACTCTGGCAGCGTTACCAAATACAGACTATCTTCTTCCGACCATTGAATCAATACACTATAGCGGTAGTTCATTCCTCCGATTCCTCCTTTGCAATTGTTTCTAACTCTCGAATCGCTTGTTTTAACAATTTCTCCAGATACAACGGTGCATCCTCGCCGTCTTTGAAGGCAATCCCCCAAAGTGCGATCGCTCTTTGTTCGCGTGTTTCGGGTAAAGCCTTGAGGCGATAATTTATCCCAGAAAAGCTAAAATCTCTTGCCAAATGATTCACCTCTAATGCTATACTAAAATATAGCCAACCAGAACCTCACCCATGACCAGTCCGATCGCTACTGCCATCTTGCAGGAACTATCCCGCTTACCCGAACCCCTCCAGCGGCAGGTTTTGGACTTTGCCCGATCGCTGCAAGTACCTGACGCCAGCCATCTGGCGGGTCGCAATTTGCTCAAATTTGCCGGAACCATTCCGAGCGAAAATCTGGCAGAAATTCAGGATATCATTTCTAATGATTGCCGCCAAATAGACGTTAATAATCGGTAGCTATTTATATCATGTTTGGGAGCCTCGTTGGCGTAAAAACGCGATTAGCATTCATACAATAGGGTCAAACATAAAATGCTAACGGACATAATATCGCGAACCTAAATTTTATGTACAAGTCCTGTAGGGGCAGTCCCCCCGTGGCTGCCCCCACCCTGCGGGTACAAATTATTTAGACACGCTATATACCTTGTGAATTTTCACCAGCCCAGCCGCCCGCCATGCACCTACAACAACTCCCGCCTGAAGCGGATTGTCACAACTGGATATGTCCCGATCTGGGTGCTTATTGGAAACTCGCCAAAGTCCAAAACTCAGATAAAATTATCCTGCGATCGCGCGAAGCAAACGTCCAATATCAATTTTCCCCAGCCGAAGGATTTGCCCTCCAGCATTTCACTGGCAAACTCACCGTTCGACAAATTCAGCAGCGCTGTCACAAACAATTCTCCGATACCCTTTCTCCTAACTTTGTCGCCGAACTGCTGCAAAAACTGATGGCTCTGGGCATCTTAGACTTTGACTCCTCTTCTCCCCCTTCTTCTCCCCCTTCCCTCGCAGGGAAGGGGGCTGGGGGGTTAGGTCATTTTCAACATTTTCTACCCCCTTGCGAAGAATGGATTTGCCCGGATATCACGCCCTACTGGAAACTCAGTCAATTGCCGGATTCCGATCGCATTGCTCTCAAAGCCATAGAGGGCAATTTGCGAGTTTTATTTTCTGCGGCTGAAGGCTGCGCTCTCAGATATTTTACGGGCAAATTTACCGTCAGCCAAGTTCAAAATTTGTGTCAGCAGCAATTCGGCGCGGATATTTCCCCCGATTTTATCGCCCAATTGCTGCAAAAACTTGTCGAACTGAATATCTTAGAATTGCCCGCCCCGGCTGTAGGGGCGGTGCCCCCGTGCCCGCCCCCGCCAGCGCCCGCTCTGCAAAATAAAGGCGGTTCTCCCAATCTTAAATCCTGCGTGCAGTGGATTGAACATCCAGAGGGGTACTGGATTCTTCGCAATCCGGAAGATGTGACATTTTTGCAAGTCAGCGATTTTGATAAAGCGATTGTCGATGAATTGGGCAGTCAAAATATAGGTGCGATCGCTTCCCAATTTTCCATCCCTCCCGACTACATCAAACAACTGCTGCAAATGCTCACCGCAACTGCCATGCTGGAAGGTACAACTCCGCCGAAACCTCCGAAGCGGAAATTTACCCCAATGCAGTTGCTCTCTTTCCGCGTTCGCCTTTTCAATCCCGATCCTTTTCTTACTCGAACTATTGACAATCTGCGCTGGATTTGGACGCGCCCATCTGCTCTTATACTCTTGACATTTTTGGCTTTTTCTGCTGCGTTCGGGCTGAATCATCGCGAAACGATTTTACATGCTGGGCAGCAACTCCTCGTCGCTTATGGAGGCAATCTTTTCATTCCGTTTGCGCTGCTTTCCGTGCTGGTGGTTTCCCTCCACGAACTCGGACACGCTTTTACATTAAAAAATTATAACGGAATCGTTCCAGAAATCGGTCTTTTGATTATAATGTTCGTGCCGGCTGCTTATACAAATACGACGGATTCCTATTGTTTGTCAAGGTTCAAGCGCGTCTTAGTTGTCGGTGCAGGCATTCTCGTGCAACTGATTATCTGGGCGGTTGCCCTTTGGCTGTGGATGTTTACCATTCCGGGCAATTGGCTGCACGATACCAGTTATTTGCTGATGGCGGCGGCTCTGTTTACCGTCGCGCTCAATCTCAATCCTCTGGCTAAGTTTGACGGCTATTATCTCGCTTCGGCGATTAGCGGTATCAATAATTTGCGATCGCGCGCTTTTGGCTTGTACGCCAACCTGCTGCGCGGCAAGCCCATTCACGAAACCCCCGGCGATGCCCTTTTCCTGGCTATTTATGCTCCATTCAGCCTCGCCTATATCTATTTCGTCTTTGGTTTTCTGCTGCTGCGCATAGCCGATTGGACTTTATCCAATATCCCCACCACTGCCCTGATTTTACTCACCATCTGGGCAATCTACTTTTACTTTCCCTCAAAGAAAACAAACTAGCTCGTAGGGCGAAGCATTCGGGTGAAATATTTTCCGTTTTGACTGAGAGATTATTCGCCCGAATGCTTCGCCCCTACTCCCTGAGAATGTAACTCTAAAAAAGGTGTATCTGCCGCCATGACTGCTAAAACTCAACCCAACAACGAGCCGAATCCTTCTACTCCTGCTTCTCCTTTACGAGTAGTTCCCCCCACCAGTCGCATCCCGACACCTCCCCCACAAAATACACCGCCAACTCAGAAACCGCCTGTTGATTTGCCGCCGCCTCCACCGGTTGCTGCTTCAAAACCCCAAGCCGCTTCTAAATCTTCTTTTCCAGTGCTGCAGTGGTTGGTTGTGGGTGGAATTCTAACGGCTGCTGCGTGGGTTGCTCAGCAGCCGGTTCCCAATTCCGTGCGAGCGGATGCGCGGCTGGAACCCGCGCCTGATTCCTATCAAGTTGTTTATATGGAGATTCCCGGCACGCTCTCGCAATTTTTGGTAAAACCCGGAAAGCAGGTAGAGAAAGATGAGCCTGTGGCTCTTATCTCTACGGAGGAAATGGCTGGAGATATCTCCGATGCACGGGCGAGATTTGAAGAGGTTGTGTCAGGGATTGAGTCGTCTGCTGGGCGCGTTGCGACTTATAATTCTAAGGTAAGTGAAGCGAAAGTGCAGGAAGCTGCCGTCAGTCGCCAAGTCGAAGAACTCCGCCAAGAATTAAACCTGCTGTCTGCGGGCACTCCTCCGCCGGAGATTGACAGGTTGTACCGAGAAATTGACTCCCTCCGCAGTCGTATTCAGGAATTGCAAGGGCAAATCGAGGTTCGGAAAGCGCTACTGAAAACTGAAGAAGATAAAATCTCTCGCTATGAAGAATTATTGACAGTGGGGGCGATTCCTCAAAATGAGTGGGAGGAGGTTCAAAAGAGCGCTATTACCCTGAAGGGGGAAATGGCTTCCCTCGACAGTCAAATTCAGCAGGTAGAAAGTCAAATTGCTGCCAAACAATCAGAAATAGGGGCGGCAAGCAAGACGAAATCGGAAAGATTAAAAGAACTTGAAGATATTTTGAGCGATCGCAGGGCTGCTGTTCAAACGGCTGAGGGAGAATTAAAAGCGGCGCAAGCTGAGGCAGAAAGTCGGGTGCCTCTGCTGAAAACGCTGGAGCAGGAATTAACTAGGAAGCAGGTAAAGCAACAAAACCATTCGGTTCTGAAAGCTAAAACGGGCGGTTTGGTGATTAGTTCGGATTTCTACAAGTTTGTCGGCAAAACCATGCAGCCTGGGGAAGAGGTGATGCAGATTGCCGATTTGAGCAAACTGGTGGGAATTGTCGAGGTTAGTCAAGAAGATTCCGATCTTGTCAAAGTCGGGGCGGCTGTGACTTTTTACCCCGTAGAGCCGGGATTTGCTCCCTACAAGACTCACATTGAAAAGGTGGATTTGGTGATGCAATCCGATCCCTCGCAGCAGAAAAAGCTTTTGGCGGTGCGGGCGATTGTCGATAATTCGCAAAAACGCCTGACTCTCGGTTCTAAAGTGTACGCTGAGATTGAATCGCAACCCATCCCCGTTTACGAAAAGGTGCGGCGCGAATTTATGAAGGTGTTTAATTTTCGCAAATATGGCATCGGCGGTTGATGCGATGCGATCGCCTGTTGCGGGGCAACATCCCCCAATTGCTCCCACAGAGCGGGCGATCGCTTCTTTTTTTTCAAAAAACTTTACAAAACATCCCTCGCGACCCCTTGACAAGCCAAAAATCCTCGGCTAAGCTATATACATGCCTTAAAAATACAGGCTAAACGCAAAAATCCCTAGTAAATGTAGTGTCCTACAGAAGCTTACAAAAAACTTCTAGTAGGCAACCACCGCGACTAAGAAAGAGTCGGGAAGGCTTAACACTGATAGCATACAGTTGCCAGCCACTCCGACGAGACGACAGAATACCGTCAGGGTGGCTACTGAATTAGGGGTCAAACCGAGAAAGAGGTAAACCCCAATGCCAGCGAACTTAGTAGACTTAATCGGGCGGGAGAAAATCTGGGCAGTAGCGTCGGAAGTGGCAGTATTGCTGGAAGAAAACCCCAGAAATATCGTCGGGATGGGATTGTGGTCGGTGGGATTGTGGGTGGCGAGGCGGCACGAACTGGCGACGATCGTCAGCTACCGCCAATTGCCTTGCTGGATTCCTTTGCTCAGGCAAGCCATCCTCGATACTGCCGAATTCGAGAACTTGGAGCAGTTGCGAGAAGCTCTGGAGGCTGATTTTAACAAGCGCGGGGATTGCTACTCGCCGGAAGTCACAGAAGAATTGCGGCAACTGTTGGAAGAGCAGCGGGCGCAACTGCAAGAGGAAAATGCGTGGAGGGCGGAAGTGTTTGCGAGTGGATACGCTTCGATGATAGAGCGCTGCCGCACGCAGGCACAACTGGAGTGGGTGCGGCAAGTGATTCGCGAACAAGACGCCTACATGCAGTTATATCCGAGTTTGAATAACTACCTGGAGCAAATCTGGCAGCAGCAGGCGAGTTGCGTGCAGCAGTAGCGATCGCTCTAGCAGCGCGTCAAAGAGCGATCGCATCTGAGAGCGCGACTTTTCAAGCACCATCTCCGCGATATCCATCCGGCAGGATTGTACCGCGATCGAGGTAAGCTTCCGAAAAATTCACCATTCGCGCTTTGAAAAAATTGCTGCCTGCCAAAATCGCCTGTTCCAAACCAGCTTGCTCCAAATTAGCACGGCTCAAATCCGCACCGCTCAAATTCGCCGCGCTCAAATCCGCATGGTACAAATTTGCGCCCTGAAGATTGGCTCCCGACAAATCCGCACCCTGCAACTTCGCATAGCGCAAATTCACTCTAGATAGATTCGCGCCCTGGAGGTTTGCATTAGATAAGTCAACTTGATAAAGCTTGGCATCGCTGAGTTCAGCACCGCTCAACTCAACGCCTTGCAGGGTTGCCTTGCTGAGATTGGCGTAAGGCAAATAAATTTTTGTTAGGTTGCTGCCGCTAAGGTTAATCTCTCGCAAATCGGCTTCAAATAAATTAGTTTCGCTCAAATCTACTGCACCAAAATCTCGCTTGCCATCTGCATACTGAGCCAGGAATTCTATTGCGCTTACCTTCTGCATATTAATTGTTTGCTAAAATCAGGTGCCGCCACCAGTCCTGAAAGGCTGAGCTGGAGGCAACTGTGCATTTCTATTCGGCCAGTTAAAATTGTTAAGTATTGTAACGAATTCCTGCCAATATTTAATATTTTTTTAGGCTTTTGTCG
>CAYOOD010000177.1:0-8868 GCA_964405435.1 uncultured bacterium | reverse complement strand
ACTCCTGATGTTTTTCTCTAATAGTATAATACTATCTTAGCCAACTTAGTATTAGGTATTTTTTCCCTAAATTGAAGTAAAATTGCCGCCAGAGTATAAGGGTTTTATTAAAAAAAGTTTTATCCGTAAAAACCGCTCCTCGATCGAGTGGCTTTACACAAATTGAAATGGAGGGTGTAAACTTAAAAATGGGTACTCTAATATAAGAAATTGCGCACTGGAGTGCTGATTAATTGGTACGCAGGTGCGTCAGGGGCATTCGTCGCTCTGCAAAAGGCTCTCTCCGCGTGTCGGGGACAGGGGGTAGGGTTTTTAATTGAGTGAAGGTTTCCCGCAAAGCCCCGATCGCGAAAGCGTTCCGGGCAGTCGGGCAAGGCGATCGCGATTGAATGGTAACGGAATTCACTGACGATATACAGTTGGCAAACGCAGGCGTTTCAGGTAAATGCTGGCGCAGTTGAGCAATTCGCGGGAACAAGTGCAGCCAAAATATCGACACCCATGTACAGAGCAACTGATGCAGCGGATGAAAAGATGTTTGAGAGGTCGTAAAAAGCTAGCGGTCTTATTCAGTCCTATTCATGTTTTTTCAGTAACGGACATTTATATAAATTTTTTATTCATTTCTTATGGCCCCGAGTTGATTAATTATAAACCAACGGGAAAATCTCGTTACTAGCTAAGAGTGACGGACTGGCGGACTGGCTGAAAGATTGCCTATTCATGCACCCCAGAATCGCCTAGCAATCAAGTAAAATTACTGAAGACGAAAGAGAATATTTAGGATAGATTAAAAGAGATCGTCAAAAACAACATAAGGTAAAGATTCAAGAGATTCCAACCATATTGGACTATCAGGGAAGTCTTTATTATGCAGGGCGATTTCAAATCGGTTAGAAGAGTAAAGAATGGTCAGATGAAATTTTTATAGGTTTTTTACAAGCAGTATTGAAGTCAAATTAGCCTTTCTGCTAAATAGCCAAAAATTGACAGTCTGAGAGAAAAAAAATAATGATAATGCAAGCGGAACAAGAAATCGGAGCATCAGGCACTCACTATAAAACTGTTCGCCTAATTGCAAGCCTCTCGGCGTCAAAAGGCTCTATTTTTTCTGTCGCCATCAGCCCGGACGGACAGAAAGCCGCGAGCGGCAGTGGAGCCATCAACAGTTTCTTAGTGGGCAAAGACAACACCATTAGAATCTGGGATATTGAAAGCGAAAGAGTCACCAGCACTCTCAAAGGACATTCAGCCTGGGTTCGTTCCGTTGCCTTCAGCCCAGACGGCAAAATCCTCGCTTCTGGCAGCAATGACAACACGGTCAAACTTTGGGACGTCAGTAGCTCTGAGGCGATCGCGACCCTCCAAGGACATTCAGGTGCGGTGCTGAGCGTTGCAATTTCGCCCGACGGCGAGAGGCTCGTTAGCGGCAGCTATGACAGCACGATTAAGATTTGGAACCTGCGGACTGGCAAGCTGACAAACATTCTCAAAGGGCATTCGCTGCCAGTTTATTCGATCGCAATTTCCGCCGACGGCGAGACGCTAGTTAGCGGCAGTTGTGACGGCACGATTAAAATGTGGAACCTGCGGACTGGGGCGCTGAGGAATACGCTGAAAGGGCATTCAGGCTGGGTGTATTCCGTGGCAATTTCTCCGTGCGGCGAGTCTATAGCCAGTGGCAGTGAGGACGGCACGCTGAGGCTGTGGAACGTTCGGACTGGACAGTGCAAGCAGATTTTAAAAAGAGATTGCAGTGCTGTTGATTCTGTGGCTTTTAGCCCGGATGGCCGCACGCTGGCCAGTAGTAGTTGCGACAATACAATCGAGCTGTGGGAGATCGACACGGGGGAGCTGGTCAATATGCTCGAAGGGCATACAAGCTCGATTCGTTCCGTCGCATTTTCTGCCGACGGCAAGACGCTGGTTAGTGGCAGTTACGACCAGACTGTAAAGGTGTGGCGAGGTCTGATGGTTTAGTGTTTTAGCGTTGGGCTTGTGAAATTTTTTCAGTTAGATGGCATCTGGGACCAGTCTGGCGGCGGTTAGCACCAAAAAGGGCGATCGCTGGCAGGGGTTGCTGACAAAAGCTCAGCGCCCCGGCGCTGGGGAGAGTGTTTGCGATCGCGGGAAGGCAATTTATACCCTCAGAGGGATTGTCAAAAATTCTTTACATAACCGCAGAGGGATGTACAACTAAAATCAAAGTGAAATTCTACCTTCCCAGAGGGCTGACAGATGGCCAAACGGTTGCCAAAAAAGTTGGTCAGGGCGCTGCAAGTAGTAAGCCTTAGCTTGGCATTGCCCATTTTATTAACACTCGGCAAGAGCTGGGCTGAAGCGCCCGCCGAAGCAGAGGTGAATCAATATATTGAGAAATTCAGAAATAGCGACGACTGGCGAGTTTACCAAGATACTATCAGGGATTTGCAGAGAATAGGGCCGCCAGCGGTTCCCGCCTTGAGAGAAGCCCTCAAAGATCCTGACAGTCGCGTGCGCGTGTATGCAGCCGATGCCCTGCTCGGGATCGGCTACGAAGCCAAAGACGCCGTTCCCGACTTGACAGAAGCGCTCAAAGATAAAGACAATTATGTGCGTGCCAGTGCCGGAGAGGCGCTAGAAGCGATCGGCTCCCGGGCTTACGAAGCCTTGCCAGCCCTAAAAGCAGCGCTTCAGGACGAGGAAGCCAACGTCCGCTACATTGCCGCCAAGGCGCTGGCGAAGATGGGCTCCAAGAGCAAAGATGCCGTTCCTGCCCTAACCGCCACCCTCAAGGATTCAGATGGCCACGTCCGGGCGGCAGCAGCCGAAGCCATCGGAGCGATCGGGCGGGAGGCGAAAGATGCAGTCCCCAGCCTGACAGAAGCCCTGCGAGATCGAAGTCCCTACGTCCGCTCCGCCGCCGCTACCGCGCTAGGGGCGATCGGTGCGGATGCCAAGCCGGCGATTTCCCGGCTGGTGACGCTGCTTGAAACTAAAAAAGATAATAAATACGTTCGCTCTGCTGCTGCCGAAGCTTTGGGAAAAATCGGTACGAACCCGAAAACGACTGTGCCGGTACTGATCGAAGCCCTCAATGACGAAAAAGACAGAGTGCGCATCAAGTCTGCCGCAGCTTTGGGGAAAATTGGCTGTCAAGCGCGATCGGCTATTCCGGGACTGATCGACTCGTTCAACGAATCCGAGGAAGAGCGATTGAGTGCGGTGGACGGAATTGCAGGGATTGCTGGCGACTGCGTAGAAAAGGCCGATAGACTGTCGGACGGGCAGATTGCCGCCATAATAGCGGACTTGGAAAAAGCGAAGGCTGTTTTGCAAGACCCAAAAACCCAGGCACCCGAAGAAGAAATCGCACAAGTCAATCGGCATCTGAAAGGACTGGAAGCCCAAAAGAACGCGCGTTTCACCGCTATCATCGGTCAGACCCTCGGGAAGAACGTATTCTTAACGGTACTGATAGTTATTATAATCTATCTAATTTTCATGCCGATTCTGTGGGGGGCGCTGCTTTTAATACACCCGATTATGCTGCTGCGAATTAATGCGGCGGTTGAACCCTTCTCGGAATTTGCTCTGGGTGGGTGGATGCGGGGGACGAAATTGTCGCTGCGATCGCTGCTGCTGCTGACGTTCTTTGTATATCACAAAAGAGCGCTGGATGCGTGGGTCGCTGAATACATCAACGAGGCGAGAAGCGAACTCAAACAGAAAGAAACCGTCCTCAAACACGCTTTTTACCTGCCAGCTCCGGCAATGGTAGACGGCAAAACTGCCAGCCCCCTGAGCGTTTCCGACTTGCAGGCGAAGTTCAGGCAAAAACAATGCTACATGCTGATTTGGGGAGAACCGGGAGTCGGCAAGTCCAGCATCGCTTGTCAGATTGCTAAATGGGCGATGGCGGAAAATCCCGAAGAACGGCTGTGCGAACACTTGATGCTGCCGGTTCCGATCGAGGAAGATTTGGAAAATATTGCTCCTCCACCTAAGACAGATAAGAAGGAGAAAAAGACCGAAAAACCGAAAAGCGTTTTGATGGAAGCACTGCGGGGGCAGTTGCAAGATATCATCAACGAGGTGAAGCCGATTCCTGAAGAATTGGTCGAACGCTTGCTGCAACAGCAGCGCTTGCTGGTAATTGTCGATCGCTTGAGTGAAATGAGCGAAACAGCGAGGGCGGAAATTCGACCGGATTCTCCCAATTTTCCGGTCAATTGGCTAGTTGTTACCTCGCGGGTTGAGGAAAAACTAGGAGGCGTCGTCAAAAATACGATTCAACCTTTGCGAATTGACGGCAGCTTGACGTCTTCTTTTTTGGAAGACTATCTGAGCGAGACAAAAACGCGATCGCTTTTTAGCGACATGGAGTTTATAGATGCCTGTCGCGATTTTTCCCTGCGCATGGGCGATCGCGACGTGCCGGCGATGGTGGTGAGAATGTATGCCGAGCTGACGATCGCGCGCCAGCAGGGGAAAGTACGGGGCGAACTGAGTGCAAATATCCCCGCGATGATGCTGCAATATTTGAACCGCATCAACGACGCGGTGATATCGGGAAAGCTCGACAACTGCACGGTTCAGCAAGATGCCAAAGCGCTGGCGTGGGAATGCGTCAAAGGTAGCTATCGGGTTGCGATCGTCAAGCGCAAAGACGCCCTGGCAGCGCTGGGGGAAAAATCGGACGATCGCTTCAAGTATTTAGAAGAACGCTTGCGCCTAGCAGCAACCATCGGCATTTCTCACGATCGGGCGCGCTTTACGCTAGAGCCTCTAGCTGAGTATCTGGCAGGGCTGCAAATTGTCGAGGCAAACGGCGACAAGGAGGAAGCTTGGCGCGAATTCTTGAAGAAAGCGAAATTGCTTCAGAAGGGAGCGGGTGTCGCCAAGACGTTTCTGCTAGCAGTGCGGGATTGCTGCCTGAGCGAACTGATAGAAGTGAAAGTGCCGGATTTTGCCGTCAGCAAGCTCGAACAACTCACCGGGCTCAAACCCTGGGAAGATGAACCGGAGGAAGCGCAAGCCGAAAGCGCCGTAACCGTATCCGTGACTACTCCAGCTCCCTCAGAGGAAGGCGAAGCGCCGCAAAACGTCACCACAGTTACCGTATCGGTGCCCGCCCAAGGAACGCAACACGCCGCAACAACAGAGGAGCCAACCGAGGCGGCAGCCAGCCTTACGACGGTGACAGTAGCGGCGTCTTCGCAACATATCGCATCCTCAGAAGAGCCAGCCGAGGCAGCACCAGCAGTCAGCACTGTTACCGTCGCGGTGCCCGCAACTGACGCTGTTGAGCCTGCAGAGCCGGCACCCGCTGTTGCTGTAGCCGTCGAGCCGTCAGAGACAGCAGAAACAGCACAAACAGCAGAAACAGCGGAAGTAGCGCCAGCCGTTGTTGCTGCTGAGTCAGTGCCAAATGGAGCGGCTGCCTCGGAAGCAGTGGAAACGCCAAATGGAGCTGCTGTAGAGCCAGGGCAGCCCGCCTCCACCGTTTAAAGTTTAAAAGCGATATTGCTGCCAGCAGCCTCAATTTTTGGGGCTGCTTTTTTAATGTTTAGATAAAATTTTAACTTTTCAAGGCGAGCGTTTTTTTTCAATCGCGATGCGATCGCGCCTGTTTAATCCCAACGACTAAAGACCTGCATACTTTTCAATGATACAATAAATATAGCATCGACAAGAAGCAATATGGCGAAAGCAGCAGATATTGGCAGCAAACGGTTAATCAGTATAGCGCCGGATGCCTGGATAAAATGGGTAACGGATCGCCCCGACGTTACAGCCGGAGACATTCTCAGCTCTGAATTCCAATGGCTCAGCCGCGAGGGAGACGTACTGGTGAAAGCCTCCAGTCCCCAACAAGGCGAATTTCTCGTGCTAAACGAGCTACAATTTCGCTATGACTCGCGAATGCCCAAGCGGATGCGGGCTTATGCGGCACTGGCAGAGGAAAAATACGATCTGCCGGTTTATCCCGTCGTGGTGAATATTTTACCGCCGGAACCGGCTGTAACAATTCCCACCCGCTATGAATTTAACCTTCTGGGGATACAGGCGCGTCAAGACTATCGCGTCATTAATCTCTGGGAAGTGGATGTTGATTTCGCCTTTCAACCTGCCCTGAAAACCCTCCTCCCCTTTGCGCCGCTGCTGAGGGGCGGAGGTAACGAGACAGTTTTGCGGCGAGCCGCTCAACTCGTGCAAGCTGACGAGCAGTTGAGGGATTTTGAAAATCTGTTAGGATTTTTTGCAACTTATGTACTGGAATTGTCTGTAATCGAAAAAATAGTGAGGTTCGACATGACTGTATTACGTCAATCACCCCTGTACGAGCAGATTATACAAGAAGGGCAACAACAAGGCTCCTTGCGCCAGCTTTTGCGCCAGCTCCGGCGTCGGTTTGGCGAGGTGCCAGCAGAAGTTCAATCAACCCTTGCAGGGTTGAGCGTGGCGCAATTAGAGGAATTGGGGGAAGTATTTGTGGAAGTGAATTCCCTCGATGAATTTATTGCCGCTATTCCCGCTGAAACCGGGAATGAGTCAGAATTGAAATGAGCAATTGAAGCGAGCATTACCCGCTTCTTTAGAAACCCGGCTTCTTTCAGAAGCCGGGTTTCTGAGTGGGATGAAGTGCTACAATTAATCTGCAATCTACAATGATTAGAATGGCGAAAATAGCAGATATTGGCAGCAAGCAGGTAATCAGACTGACGCGGGATTATTGGGTAAAATGGGTGACGCAGCACCCCGACGTTACAGCCGGAGAAATACTCGGATCTGAATTTCAATGGCTCAGCCGCGAGAGCGACTTGCTGATTAAAGTATCAAGTCCCCAACAGGGCGAATTTCTCATCCTCAACGAGATTCAATCGCGCTACGATCCTCGAATGCCAAAACGAATCAGAGCTTATGCAGCCCTGGCAGAGGAAAAGTACGATTTGTTAGTGTATCCCGTCGTGGTGAACATCCGGCAACCAACACCGATCGTCGCAATTTCTCCCCGCTACGAATCGGAATTGCTAGGAATCCAGGCACGTCAAGACTATCGCACTATCAACCTTTGGGAAGTAGATGTTGAATTGGCATTTCAGCCAGAACTCAAAACACTGCTCCCGTTTGCGCCTATACTCAGAGGTGGGGGCTCCGAGGCTGTACTGCAGCGATCGCTTCAAGCCTTGGAAGCAGACGAGCAGTTGATAGAGTTTAGAAATCTGTTAGGATATTTTGCTACATTGGTCTTGAGAAGTTCTCTAGTACGGCAGATAATGAGGTGGGATATGGCAATGTTACGAGAAACTCCCTGGTATGAGGAGATTTTGGGGGAAGAAGCGCAGCGAATGCTGCTGCGCCAGCTCCGCCGTCGGTTTAATGAGGTGCCAGAAGATGTACGGGTTAGCCTGCAAGGGTTGAGCGTGGAGCAATTAGAGGAATTGGGAGAAGTATTTGTGGAAGTGAATTCCCTCGATGAATTCATTGCCGCTATTCCCGCTGAAACCGGGAATGAGTCAGAATTGAAATGAGCAATTGAACCGAGCGATCGCCTGCTTTTTAACCAACCCGGTTTCCAGAGAGAAACCGGGCTCCTGAGTGCTGTTTAAGTCTAAAGGAAGAGGCGCTTCTCCAAGCGGCGCTGTAATCTGGAAGTATCGAACTCAGCAATTTAACTGTGGATGCGATATTAGAGCGAACTCGGCAACTAAAAGAGGCGTTAATTGATTTCGTGCTGGAGGCAGAGGGAGATTTGGCACGCGCCCTGGAAATTGACGCCGCCTCGCACGCTAAAAATCAGCCCACTGACATCAATCAGCGAGATTTGACGGTAGAATCGTTTGCCCTCGAGGGCAAAGTCTCAGACGAGACGCCTCTGGATTTCTTTTTAGCAAGTCAGCCAGATTTGTCAGAAAGCGATCGCGCTCTGCTGCAGAGCTGGCGGCGCAGCTTCATCGGTTTATTTGAAATCGCCCAAATTCTCCCCGACGGCTTCGAGCTGACGAACTGGCTCACTGCAAAACGCTACACTGTCAAACCCAACCATCCCGCTCAAGTCGAAAAATTGGCGCGCTTGAAAGTCGGGGAAATCTTGCTGACTCGCATCGCCCCAGTCAGCGATAACGATTGGACGATTTTCGGCGCTTTTACGGCAATGGGCAAACTGGGCAAGCCCAAGTTAGCCGTCGCGATCGGCAATTTCAAGCAAAATTACAAACCTTATCTTTACAGCGACGCGCCAGATTTGCTAGAATTATCTTGGCAATCTGTAGCGGAATATCACCGAGAATTTGTGGACTTTTTCGGGAGCGATCGCGTGACGCTGCCAGGATACGAACTCAACAGAAAACTAGCTACTTTTCGGGAAGCCATGCTCGAACGGCGTTTAGCAGCCGCCGGGATAGACAAATCTAAATCTCTGGAAGAAATTACCGAAGAATCCGGGGTGGAGCGAGAAGATATTGTCGCGGCAGCGGAAGAATTGGGTGCCGACTCGAAAGAAGTAGAGGGGCTATTTAACGCCAGTAGCAAAAGCCCGCTGCCGCTCCCCAAATTCGAGCTGCCAGACACCCTCAAAAAAGCCGAAGCGGTGACGGCTTTTTCCCATCCGCGCTGGGGGCAAATGTTTCTCCCCACTTATACAAAGTTTCTGGAAATTCTAGAAGCGGAAGACTGGCAAAGTATCCTCGATGCTGACAAGCTGGTTCGCCACTACTTGGAAGATTCGACCATTAATTTTTTCATCTGGCAGCAGTTTGCAGAGCAGTACCCAACTCAGCTAGAAAAAATCTTGCAAGTTATTTTGGAGCGTCCCGATTTCAGTTTAAAGCCCGATTTATACCAAGTTGGCTAACTTAGTATTGTTACATTTTTTTATATATCCCG
>CAYOOD010000176.1:0-9104 GCA_964405435.1 uncultured bacterium | reverse complement strand
TAATATAGTTATAGCGGGTTTCCCAAAAAAGCGCCCCATACCCCTGAAGCGCTCCTCCAACTGCCTGAATTCCTTGCAGGGTTTGACTTGGACCGAATTTTTTCCGCCCCCGAGAGCGGAAACTGACAAGAGGGGCAGCGCGATAGAACTTGCCGCCAAAGCTGATGAAGGGATTTGAACCCTTGGCCCTCCGCTTACAAGGCGGAAGCTCTGCCACTGAGCTACACCAGCATTTGCAGACACTATAGCAAAGTCAGGATAACATTTGCAACCCTGTCTGGCAATTTTGTATTTGCCCCAATCCGCAAGGGCGACAGAACCCGCCAGCAGAGCCTGCATCCGCTGGCGTGAAGCTAGCTCAACCCGTAGGGAATCGCGTCTTACTGGGGCTGGGGCTTGCGCCAATCCCTCCCTCTCCCCTTATTCAGCGCTTTGTAGGTAGGCGTGAGCGAGTGGCAATTCGGGCACAAAAGGCGCAGGTTATCGGGCGAGTTGTTCCTCCAATCTCCATCGATACGATCCACTTCCAGAGGAATTTTCCCAGTATGCGGGTTTACCTCGCGCCACCCGCACAAAAAACATTGCTCGCCAAAGCAGTGAATCAGAAATTTTCTCACATAATTTGAAACCGTGCCGAATTTTTTCACGCCGCTTTTTTGTCCTGCCAGCCAAGATGATATATAAACTTGGTACTGATATTCGTGCATGCAGAAGGAATTGCAATATTTGTCTGCTGCTCTTTTGGTTTCTACTCCGCAGTTTAAACAGGCATTTCTGCTTTTTTTCGGCATTGGCATGGGTTTCCACCAATTAACTTTTTTTGATTTTATTGCATGGCCTTTACTTTTTAAAATACGAAAGATATACCAGGTTTCAACAAGCGTGAGGGACGTGAGAAACCCGGCTTCTTGAAGAAGCCGGGTTTCTGGCGGGGACCTCATCGGACTGAAAAACGCGATAACCAAAAATCGGGCGATCGCCTCCCCTCATTCTAAATTAATATGCAACCGTCAAAGCAGCCTTTCCGAGTCCGAAAAGCGAAAAAAGTCGCTTTCAAACGCAAAAACTTGTAAATTGTTACTAAAATTCTAGACAATTTTCCTTAAAAATGCTATATATAAAATTTATATCAAGGGGCAACCCTCCAGGGGCATTGAGTAAAGCGACAGGCGCGTACCAGTCGGGTAAAATCCGCCTGTCCGGCATTGCAGTTACCAAAACCAGAGGAAATCATGGCTCATTTTCCGATTCTCGAATACGAGGAACTCACCGATCCCACAGCCAAAACAGTTTACAATGAAATCCGCGCTGAGCTGGGATTTGGCATGGTTCCCAATCTGTTCAAATCGATGGCAATCCGCCCCGATTTTCTCGAAGCCAACTGGAAAAATTTTCGCTCTACGATTTTGCAAGGAGACGTGCCCCGCACCCTCAAAGAAATGATCGGTGTAGCCATTTCTCAAGCCAATAAGAGCGAGTACGCCCTTCAAGTTCACTTGCACGGTTTGTCCGCTCTCGGTATCAGCGAGGAAGTGCTGCGCACTCTAGTTTCGGACTTTGCCAACTGTCCGCTGCCACAGCGCGAAAAAGCTGCGATTAATTTTGGGTTGAAAGCGGCGACTCGCCCGCACGAGCTGACGTCAGAAGATTGCCAGCGCTTGCAAGATTTGGGGCTGGACGAATCGGAAATATTTGAATTGATTGCTACGGCAAACTTGTTCTCGGCAGTCAACCAGTATACCGACGCGATCGCCCTGGAAATTGACAGGCTTTAAGAAACCTACAGCCTCGATCGCTTGATTGAAATAAAGGGTGAATCTACTGATGGTTAACTTTTTCGTACAGACGAAATTCCTCCCGTCTGGACACCTTCCCAGACTTTGATTTAACATTTACAATATAAAATTAACAAGATGAGCCGTGACTTTTTTTCTGCTAGCAGCAGAGGACTGGAAAACTTAGAACGGGAAGAACTTCTCCAGACAACCCGCCACCTCCTGGCAGAAGTGCAAGCGCTCTCCAGCCGCATCGCCGCCGTCAATGAAATTGCTATGGCAATCAACCGCGCCCTGAATCTCGATGAAATTTTGCGAATAGTGGGCAAGCAAGCGAAATGGTTGCTGGATTTTCAACACTTGAGCGTTTACATTTGCACCAGGGGTTCGTGCCGCTTTGTCACGCTTTTTGGGGCGGCGGTGGAGTTTGACGATCGCGCGATCGCAGAAACTAGCCCCATCGGGCGGGCGATGAAAACCGGTCAACTCCAACTGCTGCGCGATCGCTCTAATTCCCAGCAAGAAATGACTTCTGCGCGTTCCTTCGATGCCTACGCCTCTCAAATTATCATCCCCCTACAGAGCGATCGCTCTATCATCGGCACGATTAATTTTGCCACGGTTGCGCCGGCAGCCTATACGCAGGATGACGCCCGCATCGGCTACTTGCTAGCCTTGCAACTATCCGCCGCTATCGGCAATGCAGAACGCTTTGAAGAACTCAATCACCTGTACGCTCAACTCGACGAAGAAAAACGCAAATCTGAAAAATTGCTTTTGAACGTTCTGCCCCAGGAAATTGCCGACGAGTTAAAACAATCCGGTAAAGTTAAACCCATTTTTTACGAGTCTGCCTCGGTTTTATTCACCGATTTTCAAGGCTTTACGCAGATAGCCGAGAGCATGACACCCCAAGAGCTAGTAGACGAACTCGATTACTGTTTTTCTTACTTCGATCGCGTCATCGACAAATACAATCTAGAAAAATTAAAAACAATCGGAGATAGCTACATGTGTGCGGGAGGCATCCCCATCCCAAATCGCACCCATGCCATTGACGCCGTGCTGGCAGCCCTGGAAATTCAAACCTTCATGTACCTGCGGAAAGCCGAAAAAGCAAAAAACAATTGCCCCTACTGGGACATCCGCATCGGCATTCATTCTGGCCCCTTGCTGGCGGGAGTGATCGGTCGAAATAAGTTTTCTTACGACATTTGGGGAGACACGGTTAACACTGCCTCCCGAATGGAATCATCCGGCATCCCCGGCAGAATCAATATTTCTCAATCAACTTTTGAGTTAATTCGAGAAATTTTCAACTGCGAATATCGCGGCAGGATAGCCGCCAAAAATAAAGGAAAAATAGAAATGTACTTAGTCCGGGGCATTCGGGAAGATTTCGCAACCGATCCGAGGGGATTTCTCCCCAATGAGAAATTTATCGAACAGTATTTAAACATGCAGTCCGAAACCGCCCTCACTCCCCTGTTTTGTCAGTGGACAGTCGCGCAGCCATTGGCGAGCGTTGAACAATAAAAAGGAAGAAACCTTTCCCCCCACCGCCAATCTCTAAATTCTAAAACCTCTAAACGGCGCTCGGTGTTCGCGAACTTTGCCTCGATCGCTCCGGCGGGGGCTTTTCTCGTGCGGCATTATCGGTTTGGCTGACGTTCGGCTGCGCCATCGTTCGCCAGTCCAATCGCACCTTCTAAGAGAGCCCCGATCGCGTTGGCACCTTTGAGGTTGACACCGCTAACCTGAGCGCTCCACAGGTTGGCGTTGGACAAATCGCTGTAACTCAAGTCAGCTCCCCGCAAGTCGGCTCCCCGCAAATCGGCACCGCTCAAGTCCGCACTCATTAAATTAGCACCTCGGAGGTCGGCACCTCGGAGGTCGGCACCTCGGAGATCGGAGGATTGGAGCTGGGCACCCGCGAGGTTGGCACGAGTCAAGTCAGCAGAAAAGAGATTAGCACCGCTGAGATCGCTGTGGCTGAGATCGGAGCGTCGCATGTTGGCTCCTCCGAGGGTGGCACCCTTGAGGTCGATCCCTCTGAGGTTGCAACCCTGACATTGTTTGTTTTGATGCAATCGCTTCAAGTGTGCCGGCTGCGCCCCACAGCCCGATATCAGCGCGATCGCCAGCACGCCGCTAGCTAGTCGGATTCTCTGTTTCACCTTTTACCTTCCTTCAGTTGTCCCGATCGCTGGAGTTCTTGAAAAAGTTGCAGGCACCCACGAACTTAAGTATATGTCAAGAGTGGTAACACCCCTCACTATTTTTACCCGGCAAACCGAAAATTGAAAGCCCGGGTGGCTTTTTCCCAGCAGCCAGTCAGGATTTTTCCCACTCTTCCATTCCCCCCCACCCGCATTCTCCCGCAATTTTGAAAAGACACTTAAAAAAATTGCGTTTTTGCCGATCGCCCTGTATCATCAATCAAAGAACGGTAAACCGACCGAGTAACCGGAGTATTGGAGGGGGAAGGCTTGATGAATCCGTGGCAACGCATGACCGATTGGTACGAGCAGGAAACCAGCAGGGCGAGACGCACTTCACTGCAAAGTTTTGCGGCCCTCTTTTTGATGGGGGCCACTGTAGCCGCAGCGATCGGCGGCTGCTCGGGAAACGCCGGCACAAAAGACACCGTAGAACTGACCCTCGTCTCCTTCGCCGTGACAAAAGCGGCGCACGAGCAGATTATTCCCAAATTCGTCGAAAAGTGGAAAAAAGAACGCAACCAAACCGTCAACTTCAACCAAAGCTACGGCGGTTCTGGCTCCCAAACCCGCGCCGTGATTGACGGGCTAGAAGCAGATGTCGTCCACCTAGCCCTCGCCCTAGACGTCAATAAAATAGAAAAGGCTGGACTGATTCAACCGGGCTGGGAAAAAGAAGCGCCAAACAATGCCATCGTCAGCCAATCAGTCGCCGCGATCGTCACCCGCCCGGGCAATCCCAAAAATATCAAAACCTGGGCAGACCTCGCCCGAGACGGAGTGAGTTTGATTACCGCCGACCCCAAAACCTCTGGCGTGGCGCGCTGGAATTTCCTGGCGCTGTGGAATTCAGCACTCAAATCAGGGGGGGATGAAGCCAAAGCCCTCGAGTTGGTGACAAAAATTTACAAAAATGTCCCCATCCTCACCAGAGATGCCCGCGAAGCCAGCGACGTCTTTTTCAAGCAGGGACAAGGCGATGCCCTCATCAACTACGAAAACGAGATTCTCCTAGCGGCACAGAAAGGCGAAAAACTGCCCTACATCGTCCCCGCCGTCAATATCTCCATCGACAATCCCATTGCCGTCGTCGATAAAAACGTTGACAAACACGGCACCCGCGAAGTCGCCGAAGCATTTGTGCAGTACCTCTTCTCAGCAGAAGCGCAGCAAGAATTTGCTAAAATGGGATTCCGGCCCGTAGAGGCTTCCGTCGCCCAAAACAAAGAAATATCTGGAAAATATCCCGCTGTCAAAAACTTGGCCACCGTTCGAGAATTTGGGGGTTGGAATGACGTTCAGAAGAAGTTTTTTGAAGACGGAGCTATTTTCGACCAGATCCAGTCGGGGAACAAGAAGTAATTCCCAAGAGTTGCGGAGCATGGTTCGCCAGTGGCCGACACTGAAAAATTTTGACGGGAGCCCGTGCCTTTTGCCTTTAGAATTATTCAGAATGAAAAACTCCTCCCTTGCAGCGAAATGCCTTCCTTTGAAATAGAACCTCTCGGTCGGGCATTTTCTGGCTCTCCCGTCTAGCTGCACGTTCGCGCTCATGGCTAATGGTCGGATCGCAAGCCATTTGTCATTAGCGGGTTCTGTTAACTTCATTGAATCCAAACCTGTCTGTACTTATGGCTGTAGCAACGCAATCGCGACCTCCTTCTACCTCGACAAATCCGCTGGCTGCTCTTTCGTGGCCGTGGCGCATTACCCTAGGGTATCTCACCCTGATGCTATTCCTGCCCATCTCGGCGCTGATCTTCAAAGCTTTTACAGAAAAGCCGATTGACTTTTGGAAGATTGCCACCGCTCCCGTCGCTCTGGCAACCTACGACGTTACCTTCGTCACCGCTTTGGTGGCAGCAGCGATTAATGGCGTTTTTGGTACGTTAATTGCTTGGGTATTAGTTCGCTACGATTTTCCTTTCAAGCGGTTAATTGATGCGGCGATCGACCTGCCCTTTGCTTTGCCAACTTCGGTGGCTGGATTGACTCTGGCAACCGTCTACAGCGATAATGGCTGGATTGGTTCTCTCCTGGCACCCTTCGGCATTAAAGTTGCATTCACGCGCTTGGGCGTGGGCGTGGCGATGCTGTTTATCTCCTTGCCGTTCGTGGTGCGGACTTTGCAGCCGGTGCTGCAAGAAATGGAAAAAGATATCGAAGAAGCAGCCTGGTCTTTGGGAGCCTCTCGATGGCAAACTTTCTGGCGCGTCGTCCTGCCGCCGTTAGTACCCGCTCTTTTGACGGGTGTTTCCCTGGGTTTCTCCCGCGCCGTTGGCGAATACGGTTCAGTGGTCATTGTGGCTTCCAATATGCCGTTTAAAGACTTAATTGCTTCGGTGCTGATCGTCCAGCGTCTGGAGCAGTACGACTATTCGGGAGCGACTGTCATCGGCACGGTTTTATTGGGCATTTCTCTGTTAATCCTGTTGGCAATTAACCTTTTGCAAGTGTGGGGGCGGCGCTATGAACTCAAATCAAAATAATCCGGTATCAGCTCGCACCAAAACGGGCGATCGCGCGAAGAAAAGCCAGCAACCCTCAGCGACTAGCGAGCGGCAATGGGTGAAGTTTGTGTTAATCGGCGTGGCGATCGCCTATTTGTCCTTAATCATGTTTATTCCCGCCCTCAACGTCTTCGTGCAAGCGTTCAAAGACGGCGTGGGGCCATTTTTGAAAAACCTGACGCAACCGGCTTTTCTCCACGCCATCCAGCTTACTGTCACGATCGCCCTGATTGTCGTGCCGGTGAATACAGTCTTCGGTCTGTGTGCCGCTTGGGTTATTGCCCGCCATCAATTCAAAGGTCGAACTTTCCTGATCAGCCTTTTAGACGTCCCGTTTGCAGTATCCCCTGTGGTTGCCGGTTTGACGATCGTGCTGCTTTACGGGCGGCACGGCTGGTTTGGGCCACTCCTAGAAGCCGCTAACATTAAAATTCTGTTTGCCATGCCGGCAATGCTTCTGGCGAGTGCGTTTATTACGCTTCCCTTCGTCGCCCGCGAAGTGATTCCCGTTCTGGAAGAAGCCGGCGTCGATCAGGAGGAAGCCGCTCGAACTCTGGGCGCGAAAGACTGGCAAATCTTCTGGCGCGTCACCCTCCCGAATATTCGCTGGGGTTTGCTGTACGGCATCATTTTGACCAATGCCCGCGTGATGGGGGAGTTCGGCGCGGTATCTGTCGTATCCGGCAATATCGCTCGCCAAACGCAAACCCTGCCTCTATTTGTGGAGGAAGCCTACAAAAACTATGAAACGCAAGCCGCTTTTTCTGCCGCTTTATTGCTGGCGTTACTGGGGTTTGTGACGCTCGTTTTGAAGGAAATTATAGAACGCAAAACCGCCATTAAAGAGGTGAAAGAGGAGGGATTGTGAGCGTCAAAAATAGGAAGGAACTCCGAGGCGATCGCCCTGACGGCGAACCTCTGGTAGAAACGCGCCTCAGAATTTGCATTCCGTCAAAATATCACTCGGAGCCCATCCTCTCGCGGCTGGTTTCCCAATACGGCTTAACGGTGAACTTTGCTGCTGCCATGCTGGGAGCGAATGCCAGAGATGACGGCTGGTTCGATCTGGATGTCAAAGGGACGCGATCGCAACTCGACAGCGCTTGCATTTACCTCAACGATCTCGATTTGGAAGTTTGGCAGGAATCCAGCTAGCGAAACCTAACCCCCCTGCCCCCTTCCCTGCTAGGGAAGGGGGAGAAAGAGATAAATTTCTTCTTTCCCTATTAGGGAAGGGGGTAGGAGGGAGAACTCTGCCCCATTCCCCAACTCATTACATAGAAGGCTGAAAAAATGACTCAGAAAAAAAACTCCGCATTTTCTCTCTTTCAATCCCCTGGAGAAACCGAAGAAATTAAAAGTATTGCAGCCGACAACCGACGCGCCGAAATTCGCATCGGCATTCGCATCCCTCAACAATACCGCGAGGAACCAGTCATCTCTCGCCTGATTTCCGAGTATCACTTGAACGTGAATGTCAAAGCCGCCTTACTCGCTGCCAATGATTCCACGGATGGCTGGTTTGATTTGGAACTGCAGGGAACCAACAGCCAAATCAAAAAGGCACTCGCTTATCTCTCTCAAATAGAGGTGCAAGTTTGGAATCAAGCCACCGATCCGGATGAAGAAAACTGGTAATCTCAGCGTTCAGAGGGGCGCGCGATCGCCGAGGGGCACCGCTTTCATCCGTGCCCCGGCAGCCCTTTTATCCCCGATTCGGAAACGGCACGCTCCGCCTGACAGCAGCGATAAGTTAATTAAAACTCAACGATTAAAACATTTTATAAAAAATTGCGATCGAATATTGCGGATAGCGTGTTAGAGTATAAGCGGGCAAGCTCAAGAGCGCCCAAATCATTGTACCTAGACAATTCAATTAAGCACTCATCATAACATGACCACAACCTTACAACGTCGCGAAAGTGCCAACGTTTGGGAACGGTTCTGCGAGTGGGTTACGAGCACCGAAAACCGCCTGTATATCGGCTGGTTCGGCGTGCTGATGATCCCCACCCTGTTAACCGCCACCGCTTGCTTCATCATCGCCTTCATCGCTGCCCCTCCCGTGGACATCGATGGCATCCGCGAACCCGTTGCAGGTTCTCTGCTGTACGGCAACAACATCATCTCCGGCGCTGTTGTTCCTTCTTCTAATGCGATCGGTCTGCACTTCTACCCGATTTGGGAAGCAGCCAGCTTGGATGAATGGCTCTACAACGGTGGCCCCTACCAGCTCGTGGTTTTCCACTTCCTCATCGGCGTTTTCTGCTACATGGGGCGCGAGTGGGAACTCAGCTACCGCTTGGGTATGCGTCCTTGGATCTGCGTGGCTTACAGCGCTCCGGTTGCCGCCGCTACCGCAGTTTTCTTGATCTACCCGATCGGTCAAGGTAGCTTCTCCGACGGTATGCCTCTGGGTATCAGCGGAACCTTCAACTTCATGTTGGTGTTCCAAGCTGAGCACAACATCCTAATGCACCCCTTCCACATGCTCGGTGTGGCTGGCGTGTTCGGTGGTAGCTTGTTCTCTGCTATGCACGGTTCCTTGGTGACCTCTTCTTTGGTTCGCGAAACCACTGAAACCGAGTCTCAAAACTACG
>CAYOOD010000175.1:0-9156 GCA_964405435.1 uncultured bacterium | reverse complement strand
CTCCTGATGTTTTTCTCTAATAGTATAATACTATCTTAGCCAACTTAGTATAAGTGTTGCGTTTCGCTGGCGATCGGGGGCGGGCACGGGGGCACCGCCCCTACGGCTTCACGCGGTTATCTGTCCCCGGCTGACCCTGAATTGACTGCCGGTTTCAGGAGAGCCCGATATAGGCTCTTGTTGCGGATGATAGCAATCAATGGTTTCTCTGGTAAAGTTTCTATCCCTGTGAGGGATTCCCACGCAACAGCTCGCCATCCTTTCTACATCCTACCAGATTCCCTCAGGTTGCCTGCGCGACCATACCTAGAGGCGAGCGATCGCTAGAATATCTCACTTTATCAGTGAATACATAAATATCTAAATATTTTGTAATGTTGCTGGGGAATCGCCGACTGTCTCAGCAACGAGGAGAAAGGGGGTGCGGAGAGTTGGCTGTATGGAGCCGCGCTTCATCGGCGCGGAGGAATATGGTTCTGCAGAACCGAACCATTATGCCCCAGTGCGCCCTTCAATGGAGCCGCTCCCCCCTTTTGAGTGTATCATCGCCACCGCCGATATCGAGCTGCGATCGCCCCGTTTGTAGTGGGCGCTTGACTCGCCCGACTGGAGCTTTATAGTTTTTACTCCCCCTTTACAAATTATTCCCCATTGCGCGACGACTTGACATCCGAGAAAGAACGATGCCATACTTGATGCAGTCGGGTGACAGCCAGCTCCAACAATCAGAAGTGGCGGCGTCTCTGCCGCTTTTCCGATGCCGCAATCCTTGCAAATAAGCGGGCTGGAAGCCCGCACTCCAAAAACGGGATGCTTTCCAATGGCGGGCAGTTTGCAAGGATGGGCGGGAATTCCCGAACATTAGAGCGATTGCGCTTGACGAAGAAGTTGGCATTTGACAGCCAAGGCTTTTTAGCGGGTGGCTGACTCATTGGGTATGGGTTAGCCTCTTCACGCGGTTTAACCGCAGATAAAACAACCGAAAGAGTTTTGAAGGTAAACAACAATAATGGACAATTCGCCTTTTCCTGACTTAAGTGAAGATATTTTGCAAGTCACTTTTCGTTATATTGCCGAAATACAATCACTTAAGACAGAAGTACAATCACTTAAGAACAGAGTGGCTTATCTAGAATATGACTTGCACGCTGAGAATGGGCGTCTGCGAGATAGGCTCCGCGAAGAAATGCAACAGCCAGATGATTCTTATGATTGCGATCGCTCCTATGCCGACTCGTGGGAAAGTGAAGAATCGGATGAGAGGCTGGGAAACCTCTAACAGGTGCGATCGGCACTCACGATTATTATAACACACAATTCACAACTGATGAAAAAATTTTCTGACTGGTTTGCCTCCATCATGAAGGATCAGTCCCCTTTTCCCTATCAGGAGCGTTTAGCCACTGCCCCAGAATTGCCCTTGCTGCTCGACGCGCCCACGGGTGCGGGAAAAACAGCAGCGGCAGTATTGGCTTGGATGTGGCGGCGGTGCGAAGCCGATGCAGCCATTCGCGCCAAAACCCCCAGACGCCTAGTTTACTGCCTGCCGGTGCGAACTTTGGTAGAGCAGACAGAGGCGGCAGTGCAGAAATGGGTGGAAAAAGCAAACTTGACTGAAAAAGTCGCCGTGCATTTATTGATGGGCGGCGCAGTCAGTCAGCGCTGGGAAGCTCACCCTGAAGATAATATCATTTTAATCGGTACGCAGGATCAGTTATTGAGTCGGGCGTTAAATCGCGGTTACGCCATGAGCCGCTATAAATGGGCGATTCATTTTGCCCTGCTCAATAATGACTGTCTCTGGGTGATGGATGAAACCCAGTTAATGGGGGCAGGGTTGCAGACGACGGCGCAACTGCAGGGGTTTCGAGAATCTTTCCAGACTTGGGGAGCAGTGCAGTCGCTCTGGATGAGTGCGACGCTCGACGAAACGGCGCTGGGCACTATAGATTATAAGCCGGATTTGAATAAAAAGCTATCTTTGAATGAAGAAGACGGGAAGTTTTTGCAGAAGCGCCTGACTGCGACAAAGCGGCTGGTGAAGGCTGAGACAGTTTTGGCGGGGAAAGAAGAGGAATATGCAAAAGCCCTGGCAAAGGAAGTGGCAGCGGCTCACGCTCCGGGCACGCTGACGCTGGTAATTGTCAATCGGGTGACGAGGGCGCAGGCGGTTTATAAGGCGTTGGAGAAATTGGGGAAAGATAAACCCTTAGATAAACCCAGGCTGATTCACAGTCGGTTTCGGGTGGAAGAGCGAAAAGAATTAAATAAATGGTTGCGCGGGGAAAAGTTATCGGGTATTGCAGTCGCGACGCAGGCGATAGAGGCGGGAGTCGATATCAGCGCCAAGTGTCTTTTTACAGAAATTGCTCCTTGGGCGTCGCTGGTGCAGCGTTTCGGCAGGTGCAATCGCTACGGCGAGAATGCAGAGGCGACGGTTTGCTGGATAGATATCGATTTGAAGAAGAGGGGAGCGGCGCTTCCTTATAATGATGGAGAGTTGGAAACGGCGCGAGAATTGCTGGCACCGCTGCAGGATGTCGGGCTGGAATCTCTCAAACAGGTGAAGGCTCCGCAGCAGGAGCGAGCGGGAGTGATTCCCCGAAAACACGATATTTTGCAGCTCTTCGATACGACAGCAGATTTGGCGGGGCACGATATCGATGTTTCTCCGTTTATTCGGGAGGCGGAGAATAATGATATTGCGATCGCTTGGCGCATTTTTGAAAAAGAACCGCAAGATATGGGAGCGTTGCGAGACGAGGAACTCTGCCGAGTCAGTATCGGGCGGGCAAAGGAATTTTTAAAAGAGCGAAAGGCTTGGGTGTGGGATGGTTTGGAGGGAAAATGGATGCCCGCAAAAGAAATCTATCCGGGGATGTCTTTGCTGCTGCCTTGCGAGGCAGGGGGCTATTCGGAAATATTGGGATTTACGGGCAATGCGGCAGACAAACCGGCTCCCACTTCCGACAAGCTCATAAAAGCAGACAAATCTGCTCCCACTTCCGGCAAGCTCATAAAAGCTGACGGGGATGCTAGCGACTGGCTCAGTTATAACTTTAAGGAATATGTCAGCTTGAAACAACACGCCCAGGATGTAGCGGAGGAAGCGAAAAAACTGTGCGAAGCTTTGGGGGGCGAGTTGCCGGGAGAATTGCTAGAGCGGGCGGCGCGATGGCACGATTTGGGGAAGGCGCACGCAGAATTTCAGGAAATGCTGACGGGCGGCAAGCAGGAGAAGAAAGAGGAGGATTTGTGGGCAAAGTCTGACGGCAGCGCAAGGATATCAAACGAGCGGCGCGGCTTCCGGCACGAATTAGTTAGCGCTCTAGTGGCTTTGCAGGAAGGGGAAGAGTTTTTGCTGGCTTATTTGGTGGCGGCGCACCACGGGAAAGTCAGGATGACGATACAACCGCGCCCGACTGAGAAACCGCCTGAAGGGGGAAAACGATTTGCATTGGGGGTGTGGGAAGGTGATGAGGTGCCGGCAGTGGATTTGGGGGATAAGCTGACAATTCCCGCCCAACGTATCTCCCTGGCTTGTATGGAATTGGGAGAGAAGGAAGCGGGGGAATCTTGGGCGGCACGAGCGATCGCACTTTTGGACAAATATGGCCCTTTTAGGTTAGCATATTTAGAAGCGATCGTGCGGATAGCGGATTGGCGGGGTTCTCAAAGGCGCGCGGGTAAAGGGATTTTTGAGGAAAGCGATTCGTGATTAATTGGAGGGTTGCCGGGATTGGGGGATTGGGGGATTTTTTAGGTGGGGTAGTGCGACAGGGAAATCTAACCAGTTTATTGTGAGGGAGTATCTGACAGTGCACGAGATAGAGTTGAGGGCTTGCTCTCCAGAGCCGCTTTCTAATTATATTAAAGCTTTGGGGGTTTTGCGGCTGGTAGCGGAACAAAAAGACGCGGGAGCTAAGGGGTGCTGGCGGGATGATGCGTTTGTGATTAAGTCGGCACTGTCGAGGGAAGCGTTAGAGCGGTTTTTCCTGCACGAATACAAGCCAACGCCGCTGGTTTCTCCGTGGAATGGGAGTACGGGATTTTGGCAGAAGGATAATAAGGCGACACTGGATGCGATCGCTCGCTCTTCTGCGGAGAGATTATATCATTATAGAGTCGCGATCGCAATTGCTAAAGAACAGGTAGAAAAACTCGGCTTAACCGACAAACCGACAGACGCGGATAAAAGGCGGCTGGTAGTGCAGTTGCGCAACACTCTGCCCGATGAATCGGCGCGGTGGCTCGACACTTGTACCCTGCTAGCCGGAGATAAACTATCTTTTCCGCCCCTGACGGGTACGGGGGGAAATGACGGCAATTTTGAATTCAGCCGTACCTTCATGCAGCAGTTGATGGAAGTGCTGGATTTGGAGTCGGGGCGGGATAAAACTAAGGCAGCACCCTTGTTAAAAGCGGCGCTATTTGCCGAGGCGATACCCGGTTTGGAGTTTAGCGGCAAAATCGGGCAATTCAATCCGATTGCGGCGGGGGGCTCGAATGCCTCGCCGGGATTTCAAGCCGACTCGCGCGTCAATCCCTGGGATTACATTCTAATGATAGAAGGCACCCTTCTATTTACCGCAGGAGCGACGCGCCGCTATGAAACCGAAGCGGGTTCTCTGGCATATCCTTTTACGGTGCGCCCGTCGAGTGTTGGGTATGCGAGTGCGGCGCAAACGGATGAAATGTCTCAAGAAAGTCGCGGGGAATTGTGGCTGCCTTTGTGGGCAGCGCCGGCGGGAGTGAAAGAACTCGAACTGCTGTTTCGGGAAGGGCGGGCAAAAGTAGGAAAGCGGAGCGCTAAAACGGGAGTAGATTTTGCTCGCGCTATCGCTTCGTTGGGAGTTGCTCGCGGGATAGACGGGTTCGCGCGGTACGGATTTCAAGTTCGCAACGGCTTGTCTTATTTTGCGATACCCTTGGGGCGGTTTAAAAACCGCGAAAATCCGCAAGTCAACCGGTTATCTGAGTTAGATGGCTGGTTGAATAAGTTTTTGAGGGAGGCTAAAAATAAGGAAGCGCCGGCTTCGATTCGCAGTGCCGCTCGACGGTTGGAAACAGCGATTTTTGAGCTAGCGCAGGAAAAGAAGACACTGCTGGATATTTTAATCGCCTTGGGAGAAGTTGAAAAAGCGTGCGATCGAACTTTTAAGTTTACCCGCGAGGCTAATATCCCCGCAATTCCTACCCTACAACCGGATTGGGTAGATGATTGCGATGACGGCTCCGTTGAATTTCGCCTCGCTTTCTCCCTGGCGGGGAAAGGATTGCGCCAGCGCTTGGTAAAGGTGCGAGAAGCTCGCTGGAGTGACAAAGAAGACGGGATGACAATTTGGCAGGAGGGCGCTCTCGTCAAAAATCTGATTGCCTGGGTGCGGCGAGAGGAGGTAGAATCAGAAAAATCGCCGCAACCGCCAAAATTGCCAGAGCCGCCTTTTGCGGATTTGGGAGATATTGCCGCTTGGATTGAAGGGAACACGGATGATGATAAAATAGAAGCGATCGCGCGGGGATTGTCACTGCTGAAGAAGTTACCGGAATTGCCGCTAAAAAAATCCGATATCAAGCCGCCCTCGGCTTATGCCCTGCTGGCACTTATCGCCTATCGGGGGTACTTCAACAACTCGACAGAAGATAAGATAAAATTGCCCAAAGTTCCGGGAATGCTGGCAAAATTGGCAGCAGGTGACTGTCTCTGTGCTACCGAGATGGCTTCCCGGCGGTTGCACGCCAGCGGATTCAAACCAGCCATTCGAGGAATCTACGAGCCGATAGGAAAAACTCTGCGCATAGCGGCAGCTCTGGCATTCCCCATTTCCCGCAAATCCACTGAAAATTTACTCGAGCAAGTGCAAATCATTGAGCGTGAGGAAGAAAAAAGCAGGAAGAAGTAACGCGCTCTCCAGAAACCCGGTTTTTTGAAAAAACCGGGTTTCTAGCCCCCACCAGCACCCCTTTTCCCAGAAACCGGATTTGAGGATAAAATACTGAGGGGAAAATTTTTCTAACTTTCGCCAGGAGACTCTATGGATTTCAGCCCACTGCAAAACGAATCGCGCTTATTAATCGAAGCCGAGTTGAAACCGCTGCAAGGAAGCCGATTTCAACCAACGGGGTTTCCCGATTTGGGGGCAGCGACTTACCAACTGCACGACAAAACCGCCATGCTGGTAGTCGAGTCTTCGCAAAGTGTAGCAAATCGCCTGGAAGCGACAATCTGGGATGAGGTGGCACAAGATGTGATAGCGCCGCTGCGGGGAATTTCCTATGTGGTGGTGCAGCGGGGAGAGGAGGTGCTGACAAATTCCCTCCTAGAAGCACACCGCCTCAACTCTTATTATATCCTCGAAGGGAAAGACAAGAGTTTTTTTGAACAGTTAAAGCAGGAGCTGGATATTTTAGCCGATGCGCCAGTAAATTTCCACAAACTGGCGAAAGTGCTGGCGAAGTACGATGTCAATTCCCTGCTGCACGGGATATTTTTGTCTAAAAAAGAATTAGCCGGGGGGCGCTTCAGGCTGGCTCGTGCTTTATCCGGCTTTATTGAAGCCCGAAATGTCTCCGTGGTGGCGCTCGGCGGCGTGAAAAACGATCGCGTCGATCCTTCGGGGGATACCAGCAAAGGCGGGGGCAATGTTCCCTATCACCGCCAAGAATATGTAGCAGAGCAGATAACAGCTTATTTCAGCTTGGATTTAGCCCAGATTCGCAGCTATCGCCTGGGGGAAGCGGTGGAAAATCTCCTCATCGGGATGGCGATTTGGAAAATTCAAAAATTTTTAGAAAAGGGGTTGCGCTTGCGCAGTAATTGCGATATGATATCCGTGGGGGAGAATGTGACGCGCCCGCACGGGTTCGTTTTGCCCGATCGCGCAGAACTTACAGCCGCCCTGCCGGCTTTGGTAAAAGCAGCAGCGCCAGTTTTTGCCTCCCCTCCGATAACCGTAGTGAAATATGAGGCGGCTGAGAAACCGGAGGGAAAACCGGAGGGAAAATCAGAGGGTAAATCTAAGAAAAAATGAGCGCAATCATCGGGATAAAATTTATCGCGGGCAGGTTTCACGCGACACCTTGGGATCGGCAGGTGAATGAAGGGGCCACAGAATGGCCACCCTCTCCCTGGCGGATTTTAAGGGCTTTGGTTTCAGCTTATTATAGAATGCCCGAAGCGCCCGATCGATCTGACTTACTGCCCTTATTTTCCCGCCTGTCTGAATCCCTGCCCAAATACATTTTGCCGCCCAGCACTTCCGCTCACACGCGCCATTACATGCCCGTTTGGAAAGAGGGCAAAGCAACGACGGCAAAAATATTTGATACCTTTGTCGCCTTGGAAAAAGAAGCCGAGGTAATTGTCGCGTGGCAGGCGGTAGAATTGTCGGCAGCAGAGCGGCAACTGCTCGAAAACTTGTGCCGCCACGTCAGTTATTTAGGGCGGGCGGAATCTTGGGTAGAAATGACGCTGCGCGAGACTTGCTCGCAAGAGTTTAATGTCGTACCGATTGAAAAATCTGGCGAGGAGAATTGCCAGGGAGAGCGGGTGAAAGTGCTCGCTCCCCTGACTGGGGAAGGATTGGAAGGATTTCGGGCAGCACTGACAGCCCTGCCCCCAGGGAAGGGAAAGAAAAAATGGCGCATTCCCGCCGACGTGCTGGAAGTTTTAGAATTAGATGTGGGGGATTTGCACGCTCAGGGATGGAGCGGAATTCCGGGGGCGCGGTGGGTGCCGTATCTGCTCTGTAGGGGCGAAGCATTGGCGAATAAATCTTTGCAATCAACCGAAGAATTTTCTACGCCAATGCTTCGCCCCTACATTGCGGGGGAGCGTCCGAATTTCGCTCGCTATATTTTAGTGTCAAACGTGCTGCCAAATTTGACAGAGGCGCTCTGGATAGGCGATCGCATTCGGGCGGCGCTGATGTGTTTGAGTGACGGGGATTCGGCATTTTCCGGGCGCGATGAGAGGGGAGAGTGGAGCAAAGACGATCACCAACATGCTTTCTACTTGCCAGAAACGAACGAGTATGGTAAGATAATAGAGAGTGTCGTGGTGTATGCCCGGAGCGGCTTTTCTCTAGAACAAGCGGTGCCGGCGTTGCAAAAATTAACCGTCATTAAGGGAAGTTCTGCGAATTGCAAAAAGCCTCTCCAGCGGCAGGAGAAGTTGCAAAAATTAACTGAAATTAAGAAAATTTCAGCTAATGACGTGCAAGCGGTACTGGTAGGATTGGGGAAAATAGACGACTATCGGGCAGATGTGGGAAAGGGGGAAGTAAAAGGGCGATCGCTCGTCGTGGGAAGGGGGCGAATCTGGCAAAGCCTGACGCCGGTGGTACTGCCCCGACACCCGAAAGTTTACCGCACCGGAGCGCCGAAAATCGACCCGGAAACGGGATGGCAAATTGACGGAGCAGAGGATCAAATTCGCAAGCTGTTGAGACAGCAAAATTTTGACGAGCCGCTGAGGGTGGAAGTCATCGAAGATGGTAAGGAAGTGGGGCGGTATCCGTGGTATGCGTTCCGACGCGATCGCCTGAAGGGAGGCGGGGACAAAGGGAGCGATCGGGGCTGGGGATTTCGGCTAGAATTCGAGAAACCGCAAGAAGGGCCGATCGCGTTAGGCTACGGAGCGCATTACGGGCTGGGGGTGTTTGTGCCAGTGGGGTGATTTTGCGTGAAGGGGTAGCTGTAAATTTAGGAGTTTTAAAAAAATGCCCGAATCCCTTGACTGGTGAGGCTTTCGGGCAATGTGGGGAAAAATAGAGTCACGCAAGTGCTGAAAGTCTTAGTGGGAGAGAGTTTGAGGGATTTTGGATGTGTTATGATGGAGAGAAGCGATCGGCGAAACGCCATACAGGCGATCGACTCGCGCAACTGCACCTTGAAAGTCAAATAGTGCAAGGGCTCCAAGAGTAGGCAGCAGCTCCATGCCGTTGAGGCGTGGCTCCATTGAAGGGCTCCGTGCCTTATAGGCGTGGCTCCATTGAAGCGCGACTCCACGCCCTATAGGCGTGGCTCCATTGAAGCGAAGTGAAGCTGAGAGCGCCGCCAGGGAGCCCCCCGAATCCACATAATAAAATCAATCCCCCACTCTGGGCGTTGCACAGATGCTGTATGATTCAAGAAGGCATGGGCACCGTCTTGTGT
>CAYOOD010000174.1:4660-9370 GCA_964405435.1 uncultured bacterium | reverse complement strand
TATTACAAAGTCGGGGATTTTACGCATCACAGACGCTACCATGCCAGACCGGATTGATTTAACCACCCAGCCAACCGCCCTTGTTTTCGTCGATTCGCGCGTAGAAGATTATCAGAGCTTGATGGCTGGGCTGGCTCCCGGCGTTCGGGCAATTGCGATCGCTCCGACGCGAGACGGGGTGGAACAAATCGGCGAGGTGCTGGCAGGGATGAGCGGAATTGCCAGCCTTCACATTGTCTCGCACGGCAGCTCGGGGCGGTTGCTCCTGGGTAGCGGCGAGTTGAGTTTGGCAAATTTAGAGAATTATGGCAGCCAGTTGCAAGGCTGGGCAAGTGCGCTGAGAGTCGGCGCGGATATTCTCCTGTACGGTTGCGACGTGGCAAGTGGGGAAAGCGGCGCGACTTTCGTGCAGCGATTGGGCGAGTTCACGGGTGCGGATGTGGCGGCATCTGCGGATAAAACCGGCAGTTCGACTTTGGGGGGCGATTGGGAATTTGAGGAGAAAATCGGCGAAATTGAGGCGGGTTTGGCGTTTGATGAAGGAGCGATCGCTTCTTATGGCTCTGTCTTCGCCACTTTCACCGTTACTAATACGAACGACAGCGGCGCGGGTTCGCTCCGGCAAGCGATTTTAGATGCGAATGCCACTCCCGGCGCGGATATTATTGCGTTCAATATCGCTGGAGCCGGGGCACAGATTATTCAACTGACATCAGCCCTGCCGGGAATTTCTGAGTCTGTTGTTATCGACGGCACCGTGCAGCCCGGGTTTGCCGGCACTCCTGTTATTGCGATCGACGGAACCAATGCAGGGGCGGCTGCGAACGGTTTGAGCCTGAATACTGGCAGTAGCACCGTGCGGGGTTTAGCTATCTACGGGTTTGCAGCGGCTGGAATCGTTCTGAAATCGGGTGACAATATTATCCGAGGCAATTATATCGGCACCGATGTCAGCGGTACAAGCGCCCGCGCCAACGTGACGGGGGTTTCCATTGAAGGAACCGCCAACAATATTATAGGGGGGACGAATCCAGGGGAGCGCAACCTGATTTCTGGCAACAGCGGCGACGGCATTCGCATCAATAGCAGCACCGGCACGGGCAACCAAATTCTCGGCAATTACATCGGCACGAATTTCGACGGCACGGCTGCGATCGCAAATGGAACGGGCGTGGAGATTAACAGCGCCCCGAATACGACGATCGCAGGCAATGTTATCTCCGGCAATACTAGCAATGGGCTGACTATCGGCGGCAGCACGGCGACGGGAAATCAACTTGTTGGCAATTTGATTGGCACGAATTTCAACGGCACGGCTGCACTGGGCAATGGAGCAGCGGGAGTTTTTGTCGGGCAAACTACCAGCAACACGACGATAGGGGGAACACTGGCGAGCGATCGCAATATTATCTCTGCGAATGGTAGCGACGGCATCAACCTCCTCAACAGCAGTAGCAACCGCATCGCTGGCAACTACATCGGCACCGATGCCAGCGGCACCCTGGATTTTGGAAACGGGAATATGGGCGTGTTCGTGAATAACTCGTCCATCAATGCGATTGAGCGCAATGTCATCGCCGGCAATACCCAAAACGGGGTTTATATTCTGGGCAGCAGCGCCACTGACAACCAAATCCTCGGCAATTATATTGGTACGAATGTCAGCGGCACTACAGCGATCGCAAATAGCAACGGCGTCGTCATTCAAGGAGCCGACAGAAATACCGTCGATCGCAATCTCATCTCCGGCAACAGCCAAAATGGGATTAATATCTTTCGCGGTTCCACAGGCGTCAGCGCTGCAGGAAATAAAGTTATTGGCAACTATATCGGCACCGATGTAAGCGGCACCCTCGATGTAGGCAACAGCAGCAACGGCGTGCAGATATCCAGTTCCGCTTCTCAAACAATTATCGGCGGAGCGACAGAAACAGAGCGCAATATTATTTCCGGCAACGATGCCAGCGGCATACTCATCAGCAACGCCACTGACAGCCAAATTCTCGGCAATTCCATCGGCACGCAAGCCAACGGTACTGCTGCGCTGGGAAATACACGCGACGGCGTAGAATTTTCCGGCGCAGCCAACAATACCGTCGGCGGAACTGTAGGTAATATCATCGCTTTTAACGGCAGAATCGGGGTTAGCCTGGTAGGTTCTGCTATCAGCACGAACAATGCTATTTTAGCAAATTCTATCTTTTCTAACACCAATTTAGGCATCGATTTTGGAAGCAGCGACGTCACCCCCAACGACGACGGCGACGCCGACACCGGTTCCAATAACTTGCAAAATTTCCCGATAATTGCCTCGGCTGCTTCCGACGGCAGCAGCACCACCATTACCGGCACCCTTAACAGCACGCCAAATAGTACCTTCCGACTGGAATTCTTCGCCAATAGCGCTCAAGATGCCTCCGGCAATGGCGAGGGCGAGCGATTTCTCGGCTTCCAACCCGTCACTACCGACGCCAGCGGCAACGCCAACTTTACCGCCACCTTTCCTGTTGCCGTTGCTAGCGCTCAATTCGTCAGCGCTACCGCTACCGATGCCAATAACAATACCTCCGAGTTTTCCCAATGGGTAACGATTAATACCGTTGCGCTTCCCAGCCTTTCCATTAACGACGTTACCGTCACCGAGGGAAATAGCGGCACCGTCAATGCCGATTTTACTGTCACCCTTTCAGCCACTTCCGAGCAACCCGTTACCGTCAGCTACACCACTGCCGATAATAGCGCCACCGCCGGAAGCGACTACACGGCAACCACGGGCACGCTGACATTTAATCCGGGGGAAACCACCAAAACGATTAGCATCCCGGTACTCGGCGATACCCTAGATGAAACTGACGAAAACTTTTTCGTCAATTTGTCAAATGCCGTCAGTGCGACAATCGCAGACGCTCAAGGCACGGGCACCATTACAGACGATGACGCCCCGCCTGCCACACCTAGCCTTTCCATTAACGACGTTACTGTAACTGAGGGAAATAGCGGCACCGTCAATGCCGATTTTACTGTCACCCTTTCAGCCGCTTCCGAACAAACCGTTACCGTCAGCTACGCTACTGCCGATAATAGCGCCACAGCCGTAAGCGATTACACGGCAACCACGGGAACTTTGACATTTAATCCGGGGGAAACCACAAAAACGATTAGCATTCCGGTACTCGGCGATACGCTCGATGAAACTGACGAAAACTTTACCGTCAACTTATCGGATGCCATTAATGCTACCCTAGCAGACAGCCAAGGCACGGGCACGATTATAGACGATGAAGGCGCACCGTCACCCAGCCTTTTTGTCAGCGACGTTACTGTCACTGAGGGAAATAGCGGCACCGTCAATGCTGTTTTTACCGTTTCGCTCTCGCAAGCTTCTGCCCAGAGTTTTTCACTCAATTACGCGACGGCTGACAACACCGCTACAGCCGGGAGCGACTATATCGCTCAGACGGGAACTCTGACATTTAACCCAGGTGAAATTACAAAAACTATCACCATTGCAGTCAATGGCGATACTGCTGACGAAGCAGATGAGAGCTTTTTTGTCAACCTCTCGGATATTGCCAGCGCTACCAATATAACCCTCGCAGATAGTCAAGCAGTTGGTACGATTCTTGACGACGATACCGCCTCAACTCCGACACCGACGCCGACGCCAATTCCCACGCCGACACCAATTCCCACGCCGACGCCAATTCCCACGCCGACGCCAATTCCAACTCCCACACCGACGCCAGCTCCCGCGCCAACTCCCGCACCAAGCACTCAGCAACCCATCATCGATACTGATTGCAATTGCCCGCCGATACCGGAATTTAATCTAGTGGCTCCCCTTCCAGAAAGCGATCGCTTTGGCTCTGGGATAGCACCCCATCCGGTAGAAGGCTCCTTCAACGGAAACGAAGGCAGCGACTCCATCAGCGGCAGCAATCGCAATGACGGCATTAACGGCGGCAGGGGGGATGATTTCCTCAAAGGGGAAGCCGGAGATGATAATATCAAAGGCGGCGAGGAAAATGATACAATTGATGGGGGTACTGGCAGCACCGTTCCCGTCGGGGCAACAAGCGATCGCGACTGGATAGAAGGCAACCAAGGCAGCGATTACCTCTACGGCAATGAAGGGAACGATACCCTTTCTGGCGGTATAGACGGCGACTTATTGCACGGCGGCAAAGACGACGACGTACTTACAGGCGATCGCGATAACGATACCCTAAAAGGCGACAAAGGTAACGATACCATTATCGGCGGCACCCTCGCAACCGAGCAAGGCGACAAAAACGGGCGCGACTGGTTGTTTGGCAATGAAGGAAACGATTACCTCAACGGCAATGAGGGCAGCGATACCGTTTACGGCGGTAAAAATAATGATATAGTCAGAGGGGGAACAGACGGCGATTTCCTATATGGCGATCGCGGCGACGACACCCTGCACGGCGATAACGGCAATGATACCCTACTGGGGGGAGTAGAAAATCGCGATTTTGGCGATGCTCAAGGGCGCGACTTGCTGCTTGGATATACGGGAAACGACTATCTCAACGGCAACGAAGGCGAAGATACCTTATCTGGCGGTGAAGGTGACGATACCCTCTACGGCGGTCAGCAGAATGATATCATCTTTGGCGAGAGCGGTCAAGATATCATATTCGGCGATCGCGACAATGATACTTTATCCGGCGGCGACGGAAACGATAC
>CAYOOD010000174.1:0-4560 GCA_964405435.1 uncultured bacterium | reverse complement strand
TCATATTCGGCGATCGCGACAATGATACTTTATCCGGCGGCGACGGAAACGATACAATTTCTGGCGGAACCGGCAGCGATTTACCCGTGGGCGCATCGGGAGAGCGAGATTTGCTCTATGGCGGCGCAGGCGACGATTACCTCAACGGCAACGAAGGCGAGGATACCCTCAGCAGCGGCGAAGGCAATGATATTGCCTATGGCGGCAAAGATAACGATCTCATTTATGGCGAAAACGGGCAAGATTTGCTATTCGGGGATTTAGGAAATGACACCTTGTGCGCGGGCGACGGAAACGATACCATTTCTGGCGGAACCGGCAGCGATATACCCGTCGGCGCTGGTGGCGAAAAAGATTGCCTGTGCGGCGGAAATGGCAACGACTGGCTGTTTGGCAATGAAGGCGAGGATACGCTCAATGGGGATGAAGGAGAAGATAGTCTTTACGGCGGTAAAGATAATGACATCCTCAACGGCGGTGCAGGAAATGATGTATTGAGCGGCGATTTCGGGAATGATACTCTGATAGGGGGAAGTGGAAGCGATCGCTTTATCTTAGTACGAGGCGCGGGCAGCGAGACTGTACTCGATTTTGAAGATGGAATCGATACCCTCGGATTGGGTGAGGGGCTGACATTCGCGCAACTGAGTATCACGCAAAGCGACAGCGCGACGTTAATTAGTATTGCCGGCACGGGTGAATTGCTGGCGTCTGTGAGTGGGGTGCAAGTTAGTCAGATTGGGGTGGAGGATTTCGCGGCGGCAACCTAACCTCCTACAAGAGAAAGGGAAGAAAACACAGAAACAAGCGAGGGAGCATCCCTTTTTTGTAGTGCGGGCATCTTGCCCGCTATCCTTATAAAAGAGCGGGCAAGATGCCCGCATTACAGAGAAAGGTTTTTTACAAATTCGGGATGCTCCCAACGAGCGAAGTCTTCTTTCTCCCCCTCTGCGCTCTTTGCGACGAAAGCGGTTAACTCCCCCTAAAAATCAATCGTCAGCGGCGCGCGCGGGAAGGGAATCACATCGCGAATATTCCCCATCCCCGTCATAAACTGCACCACGCGATCGAAACCCAAACCGAAACCAGCGTGCGGCACCGTACCGTAGCGGCGCAAATCCAAATACCACCAATAATTCTCTAATTCCAACCCCTGCCCTTGTATCCGCCGCTCCAGCACGTCGAGGCGCTCCTCCCGCTGCGAACCGCCGATAATCTCGCCAATCTTGGGAGCGAGTACATCCATCGCCCGCACTGTCTGCTCGTCGTCGTTCAAGCGCATGTAGAATGCCTTGATTCCCACCGGGTAATCGGTGACGATGACTGGCTTCTTAAATAAGTCCTCTGCCAAATAGCGCTCGTGTTCGGATTGCAAGTCAGCGCCCCACTTCACGGGATATTCAAACTTCTTGTCGGCTTTCTCCAACAGGGCGATCGCGTCGGTATACGTCAGCCGCTCGAATTGGTTGTTAATGATATTCTCCGCGATCGCCAGCACCGTGTTATCGATCCGCTGGTTGAAAAACTCCATATCTTCGCGGCAGTTATCCATGACATATTTGAAGATGTGCTTCAAAAACGCCTCTGCCAAATCCATATCCCCTTCTAAGTCGCAGAATGCCATCTCCGGCTCTACCATCCAAAACTCTGCCAGGTGGCGCGACGTATTCGAGTTTTCCGCCCGAAAAGTTGGCCCAAAAGTGTAGACGTTGCCGAATGCCATCGCCATCACTTCTGCTTCCAACTGCCCGCTCACGGTTAAGTAAGCCGGTTTGCCGAAAAAGTCCTTGCTGTAATCAATTTGTTGCGAGGGCGTTTTCGGTACGTCTTTCAGATTCAAACTCGTAACCGCAAACATCTCGCCCGCGCCTTCGCAGTCGCTGCCAGTGATGATGGGGGTGTGAATCCAAAAAAAGCCCCGCTCTTGAAAAAATTGGTGAATCGCTGCGGCGCAGGCGTTGCGCACTCGGAACACGGCACCAAAGGTATTGGTGCGCGATCGCAAGTGCCCAATCGTCCGCAGAAACTCAAACGAGTGGCGCTTCTTCTGCAGCGGGTAAGTTTCGGGATCGGCATCCCCGTACACCTTCACCGCCGAAGCCTTCAACTCGATGCGCTGTCCTTTCGCCGGAGACGCCACCAGCACCCCCGACACTTCCACCGACGCGCCCGTATTCAGTTGTTTGAGTATGTCCCCATAGTCTGGCAAATCGGGATTGAGTACGACTTGCAGGTTTGCCATCGAGGAGCCGTCATTCACCTCGACAAATGCAAATTCTTTCAGTTCCCGTTTCGTGCGCGCCCAGCCCTGAACGGTTAGCGCTTCGTCAGGTTGGCCATTTCTCAATATCTCTGCAATCCTTCGCGTTGCCATTTTCTGTAGTAATCCCTTATACCAAACTTCCTCTATCTACTTATAGCGAGTAATGGAGAGATTGCCGCCACCCATTCCCCCATCCGCCCCACACGGATGCCACGGATGCACGGATAAATGGTTCAAACATCCGTGTATCCGTGTCAAAATCCGTGTCGTGCCACCCCTTCCCTACCCCGCACAAGATTTGAGCAGCCAGCCGATCGCAATGCCCAGCCCGCCGAAACGCACGGCTTGCCAAAAGGGCTCTTTCAGGCTGCCCCAGGTAAATAAACTGCTTTCGAGGTTGAGTTCTATACTTTCGAGTTCTGCCTGGATTTGCTGCAACTCTTGCCGCAATTGCTTGTCGCCCTTGCCCCGCAGTTGTTGGCGCACGTCTTCGCGGCGGTGTTGCAGTTCTTTTTGCCGCTGGCGATCGCGCTGAATTTGGGCATAGCGTTCCTTCAGGGCAGCGAGCGATCGCTCTACTTCCGACAGCGCTTGCTCGAAATCGGGCTCCTCCGCATCTGGCGGGCGGTTGGCACTGCCCCGGCTGGAGTGGCTGGAATCTTTCTCAGAAGGAGACGGCTCGGGCGATGAGTTCATATCCGCATTCTACATCTAGAGCAATTTTTGTAAATCTTTATTACAAAAATCGCCATTTTGAGTAACTTGTGGTAATTTTTATCTTAAATCACATAAAAAAATAGAATAACCGATAAGGAGTTTTACCTAGCACTCGCAAACTCGAATTGAGGGTTTGTCCATCATATCAGGAACTTTATGCCAAATCCTACCCCAACTCGCGCCGCCAATGCCAGCGGTTTAGAAAGTCCTCGCAGCGGCAGCTTGCAGGAACTCAGCACATTGGAGATCGCCCAAGCACTGGCAGAACGGCTAGCGATTACCGAAAAAGACTGGCACCGATTGAAGTCCAACCGCCCAGCGCGCGCGGGAGAACAAGCCGCCGCCGCTCTGGTGTTTCTTCTGAAAGACAATCCAGAAGAAGCCCTAGCGCGACTTCAGCAAGCAGTCGGATGGCTCGATCGCTCGATTTCTGCGCCTCCCTGCCCGACACACGGTAAATAGGGCAATTGCCCGGAACTCCTATCGCGATCGCTTAACCTGTTTCGGGAACTCCCCTGCTTTCCGCAGGCGTCCCTATCGGGAAAGAGAAAAAAGAAAAAATAAAGGAGTTGCAGAGTTTTGGCGAGATCGTGCTAAAATCTAAAGTCTAAAATCTGAAAAATACCCTAAACCTTAACAAACAAGCGGTAATCGGGAGCGAGCCCCCATATTCTTGCACAGCCTGAGTTCTGTGCCCTCAGCGTTCCACTTTACTTGGTCAAAAATTTGGTAGAGGATAAACAAACCTCGGCCACACTCTCCATCATCGCACGGCAATCGATCGCTGTAGTCAGCGTGACAGCACTGAGGAGGAGTAAAACCAGATCCTTGATCGGAAATCGACCACCAGTATTTATCAGCATTTGCCCAGAAACGGACGACGACGACTTTGCTGGGATCGAGCTGGTTGCCGTGTTTCGCCGCATTGACCAGTGCTTCCTGCAGCCCGAGACGCAGTTCCGCCCGCCATCGGGGAGGGACGTCTGCCAGGAGGATGTCTAAAATCGGGCACAGGTAGAGGGTAGAGGCAAAGCTAATAGTTCCGAAGGTACGCTCCCCGGGACGACGTGAAATTGCAATCACTGGAAAAAACCCCGCAGCTTTGACGTGGATAGACATAAATTTGCTTTGCAATGCCCCTGAAGATGAGTGAGTGGTAGAATTGCCACCCTTGCATTGAGTCTGTCAACAACTCGTTGCGATCGCCAGGGATCACACGCGCTCGTTGCGATATGTACAATTCAGTTCCAGAAAATGCTGTAGTACCGGTGAGGCACTCAGTTACTTTCACCCAGCCGGCTGTCCCTCGAACGCAGGAGACTTCTGGCTAGTTCCGCATTAGTTCCGCATTGATTGAGTTGTTAGCGAGCTTCAACGCTTTTACGTTCCTTGGCTTTCATCAGCAGGCTTGGTCGCTTTCACGGTACTGTCAATCGCCAGATAACCCACACCATGCTTGTGACCTGAATCACTAACTACCTTCCTTTTTCATTGTATCCGACTGCTCTGAAAATAAGATAAAGCTCCCTACTAGATTCTGGCAAGAGTTTTTTCGGGGTTGGGGGGTGAGGGGGTGAGGG
>CAYOOD010000173.1:0-9370 GCA_964405435.1 uncultured bacterium | reverse complement strand
GCGATCTGAAAGGGTGGGTAAAAGGCGGCAATACAGAGCGCGTCAGCGACGAATAGGACAGCGACTGCTTTAGGAGCCAGCCAACTTAGGGAATGCCAATTTTCTTTTTGGATGAAACAGTTGAGAGCCTCCTAGAAAGGAGATCGAGTAGTCTCCTGGCAGGGTGATAACCCGGGTTTCTTTGGGCTATAAGAGCGTAATTTTGTGGCTCTCATCCAGAGAAACCCGGTTTCTGGTCTTACTTGACTGACGCTATAGTAGGGGCGCTTTCGGAGGCACCGCCCGGGAGCATCCCGATGCCTGCAAATACTCTTCCGTAGTGGCAGAGCATTCGGCTTATAAATTTTCGATTTTGGCCTAGGGCGTCGGTTCAGTATTCGGTATTGACAAAACTGGACAGATATGATATATAGCTTGGAAAGCCTGTTCAATTCTAACAATCAGGAAGAAGGAAAAAACCTTATGCGTCCTCCCTTATGGCATCCTCCAATTGAACTCTCAGACCCTGAATCGTTGATTATCAAACGCATAAAAAGAGCCAAATTATTCACGTTTCTTCGACTCAACCGTTCATTCATATTTAATGATGAGTTCCAAGAGGAACTCGCTACAATTTTTAAAGACAGTACAGTGGGTCACAGCCCAGTTCCTCCGGCACAACTTGCCTTGACAATTATTCTACAAGCCTATTTGGGGATTTCTGATGATGAAGTGATTGAAGAAATGCTGATGGATCAACGGTGGCAGTTAGTTCTTGATTGTCTCAAGTGTGAAACTCCCCCTTTTAGCAAAGCTACTTTGGTTAGATTCAGAAAGGGCTTAATTAAAAAAGAACTGGACCAACGTTTAATTGACCGCACCGTAGAAATTGCCAAGCAAAAAGGTGGATTTGGCTCATCTCAACTTAAAGCGGCCTTAGATTCCTCCCCGTTATGGGGAGCCGGGAAAGTCGAAGATACATATAATCTATTGGGTCATGCTTTGCGTAAGGCAGTGAGTGTGATAGCTGCTGTGCAGGGGCGGGAGCCAGCAGAAATTGCGGATGAAGCCGATGTACCCATCCTCAATAGTTCCAGCTTAAAAACAGCCTTAGATTTAAACTGGGATAATCCAGTAGAGCGTCAAAATGCACTTTTAATTATCCTAAATAGCTTAGATTCTCTAGAAGACTGGATGCAAAGCCAGTCTGATTGTGATGATTTTGAAGGGGCTCAACACACTCTGGATGTTGCCCGAGTCATTGAATCCCAAAATGTGACTTTAGACTCTCAAGGAGTCCCTACTCTTGCTAAAGGGGTGGCAAAAGATCGTCGCATTTCTATTGAGGATGCCGATATGCGGCATGGGCGGAAAAGCCGATCTAACAAAATAGATGGATATAAACGCCACGTCCTCAAAGATTTAGAGAGTGGTGTAGTTTGCGCAGTGGCGTTGACAAGGGCAAATCCTCCAGAATCTGCTGCTACAGTTGACCTAGAACGAGACCTAAAATTTCAAAATATTCACCTAGCTGAGTTACATATTGACCGGGCTTATTTATCCAGTCATTGGGTTACACAACGGGATGATAAATTACAGATATTTTGTAAGGCGTGGCCGGTCAGAAATTCTGGACGGTTTGATAAAAATTCTTTTTTCCTAGACTGGGATACACATTTAATTAGCTGTCCTAATCAGGTAAGTGTCTCATTTAAACCCGGAAAAACTGTTCATTTTCCTCAGCGTGAATGTGCCATTTGTCCTCTGAGAGAAGACTGCACAAACAGTCAAAGAGGACGGAGTGTATCAATTCATCTTGATGAAGCCTTAATGCAAGAGTTGCGAGCGCGTCAATCCACTGCTATTGGTCGCCAAGACTTGAGAAAACGTATTACAGTTGAACACTATGCAAGCACATATTGGGCATTGGCAGGGGAACCGCGCCCGGTATCTTGGACAGCGGAAAAATCTCTTCGATCTACGCCGAGTCGCTGTTGTCCATAATCTTCATGTCATTGCTCGAATGGCTGAGGTTCTGCCAATTAAACCAGGCATAGAGTCAAACTCATTGACCGGGTAACTCCATATATCTCTTTTTTTGTCAACTCCTAATACTGAACCGACGCTCTAGGACTGACTTGAATGAAAGAAACCCGGTTTCTGCTATCAGTCAGAGGGCTGAAGGTAAAGACGTGCAGGTGAAGAAACCCGGTTTCTGCTTGCGTCCTATGGCCGATAAATTTGCGCGTCCAATGCTCTCCCTTCACACAGGTATATTTACATGCATTGGGATGGTTCCCTCAGAATAACAAAAAATACTCAGTTGCCAACCCGGTATAATAACATTCGTTCTGCTAAATCTCCTATTAACAGAAGTATGGCATTAACCCATACAGAAAACTATGAGGCACCCTGAATGGATGCGCCTGATTCTTAGTTGCTTAGCAGGAATTCTAGTTGGTTTTTCTAAGACGGGTTTGCCTGGAGCTGGCATCCTAGTTGTACCTGTAATGACTTGGATTTTTCCACCCAAGTTATCAATTGGGGCACTTCTCCCCATGTTAATTTGCGGAGACGTGCTAGCCGTTTCCTACTACCGTCGTCGTGCTGATTGGACTGAGCTAATCGGACTGCTTCCCGGTTGCCTGATTGGAGTGGCAATCGGATTTCTCCTACTCGATCGAATTCCAGACAATCTTCTCAAACCCCTCATGGGATGGCTGGTATTAATTCTATTGGCAGTTGAGTGGCTGAGGTATCGTCTGTCATTTGAGTGGAGCAGTAGCGGTCTGGTAGCGATAGGCTTTGGGGGATTGGCAGGGTTTTCTACCGTAATTGGCAACGCCGCAGGGCCAATTATTGGAATTTTTTTGCAAGATAGAAATTTAAGCAAAGAGCGCTTTATGGGAACAATAGCTTGGTTCTTTCTGGTTGTAAATGTCTTGAAGCTACCCCTGTTTTTTCAAGGGGGCTTGATCGGCAATGAAACCCTTGGCTTTAACCTGCTAACCGTTCCGTTGATTTTCCTGGGAGCCATTGGTGGAATTTGGTTACTTCCTAAAGTCTCGCAAGATACCTTCAATACTTTTGTCTACCTTTTAGCGGCGGTTGCTGCTCTGCAATTAATCGCCAGTTAAGTAAGCAATCAATCTCAACTGTCAGTGAAACCCCAGGGCCAATTTCCCGGCTTCTAATGCAGACAATCGCTCCCGAGTCAAGGAGATATATCGTCCTCGATGCAAGACAAAGTGGGGATATTTGTCAATTTCTCGAAATCCTCGATCGGTGAGGTGGGCCTTTTGAATTTTTAGAGTAGAAGTAGTTGGGTGCTTTTGGGAAACAACTCGAATAATTTGGGGAATTGCATAGGGAGCTAAAAGTTCTTGCAATCGGGCGAGAAATACTTCGAGACTATCACCTTCTATTAGGGGTTGTTTCGGCAGCAGGGAAGCCATTCCGGCTTTGCCATCGGCTCCCGGAATGGCAACGCCATAAACAACTGCTTCCCGCAGCATTCCAGTGGATAAAATTGCTTCCTCTACCTCCACAGAAGCAACATTTTCACCTTTCCAGCGAAAACTGTCGCCCGCGCGCTCGATAAAGGTGAAGAAACCCTCAGCATCGCGGCGTAGCAAGTCGCCAGAGCGCCACCAAAGATCGCCCGGTTCAAACAGGTTCCGCCACACTTTTTCCTCATCCAGCGCCGGATCGAGATAGCCGCGATATGCTTTACCTGCGGGAACGCGCAGCAGAGCTTCTCCCACTTCCCCGATTGCCACCGGTTGCCCGCGATCGTCCACCAGCACGACATCGGCGGCGTCGGGATGCTCTGGCGGAATATAGCCGCAGTACCCGGGCTTGCCAGTCCAATTCGTAAGCGCTGAAGCTGGCATTTCTGTCGCGCCGTAGTGTTCGACAACGCGCTCGATCGCAAACCGTTTGAGCGTCGCTTCCCACAGCGAGGCAGTCAGCCCGTTCCCAAAAATAACCCGCAGCGGATTTTCAGCATCGTCCGGTTGCGGATCTCTCGCCATCAAATAGCGCCAAAATTCCCCGATATAAACGGCAGCTTTGCACTGGTATTTTCTCATGTCCGACAGAAAAGCGCTTGCAGAAAAGCGATCGCGCACCACAGCGCAAGCCCCTACCTCCACACAACTAGAAAATCCAATCGCTAAACCATTGCCGTGATACAGGGGCAGCGGGATATAACAACAACTGTTCGCCGACAGTCCTGTCCGCAAAGACCAAGCAATTCCTGCACCAATCAGGCGGCGGTGGCTGAAAAGGGCGGGTTTGCTGCGACCGCTGGTGCCGCTGGTAAAAATAATTGCGGCAGGGTCATTCAACGTTACAGCACTGCGGCGTTCGCGATCTCTCCTACCCTGCCAAGGGCGATCGAGAATTTCTTTGGGATCGGTTGCCGACCTTCCCGGAATCGGAGAACCCAAAACCATTTCCACTCCAGAACGCCCAGCCAATTCTGACAGTTTTTGTGCCGGTTCTCGGATATTAAACAACACTCCGACAATTCCTGCCTTGGCTAGCCCGATGGCGCTCGCCAAAAATGCAGCACTATTTCCCTGGTGAACCCCGATGTATTTTTCCCCCGTTGAAATCGCCCATTCAGCTATTTTGTCGGCGGCGCGATCGAGTTCTCGATATGTCCAAAATCCCTCACCACCCACTTCGCGGACAACCGGACGGTCGGACCATCTATCGGCGGCCAACTCCCATGCGTCCCCCCAATTGCTGATGCATTTTTGAGCTAATTCTTCCCAGCGCTGCGCTTCACACCGAGCGTATTCCCTGTATTGACTGGCTAGTTCTGCCGATAAATTATTGACCATCATACCCCTCCTGCGATTTTTTTATTTTACCCAAACCGCTGATTTTTTTCATTTCAAAATCATTGGATTCAAATGAATTTCCTAAGAGATTCTGGCATAAATGGCTCTCGATCGCCGTAACAAATTTCAACAGGTATCCCGCCGCGATCGAGACTGATTCTACCCGCCTGAAGAATTGCTGTCGTCTGCAAAGTCTGCGCGGCAGTTGCTAAAATATTGTCAAACTCTTCAGGTTTTGCCTGCCCATCGGCAATCGCAGTCGCGGCAACGACGAACCGCTCGATGCTTTGATAACCGTAGGCACCCTGTCCGGCGAACCGCCCGTCGGAAGGAGTGTATTTCATAAACAGGGGATTGAGGCTGGCATATCCTCCAGATGGGGTTGCGCTGGTATATCCGCGATGTGCCTGATCGACCTGCAATTCTCCTTCGTGCCCCATATAGAAAAAGCGCTGCTGGGAGTGAACGTCGGATTTTGGGGCAATCCACGAGGCGGCGTGCAGGGATATGCCAAGGTTGCCGCTGTTAAGGTTTTCCCACTGTACCGTCAGGCTAATTGTATCTTCAGCACTGACACCTAACTGAGCGCTGGCAACGCCAGTGGCGGCGATCGCGCTGACGCGAATGGGGCGGGCGCGATCGCGCAGCATCCACTCGATCCAGTCAACGTGGTGAGCATTCAAATAATAGCTGATGTCAGACGATCGCCCAGCCCACTCCCGAAAGGTATCTAGCTGACTTTTGGGCTGGCTCATGTAACTGCTCATGTAACTGAAATCGCCGTATGCGCGCGCGCGATCGCGGGCATCCGCGTACATCGGATCGAAGCGCTTGTGCATCTCAACTGCCAGCAGTACCCCGTGCTGCTGCGCTGCTGCCAGCAAGCGCTTGTGTTCTTCGAGAGTTTTCACTAGCGGTTTGGCTACTAAGACGTGCATTCCGCTACGAATCGCACTCATTGCCAGTTCAAAATGGGTGTCGTCCGGGGTAACGATTATCACCGCACTGCCCGGTTGCAGCGCCTCCAAAGCTCTTTTATACGCATCGGCATCGTACTCCCCATCAGCAGGGAAAGTTTCCACAGATACGTCCATCCCCTCGTACCGCCCTGCAATCTGTTCGGCTAAGTGCTGGCGAATACCCGGAAATCGCCGCCCGTCTCGAGCGCAAAGGGCAATCCGACTGACTAGGTTCCGCCGCCGCAAATCGAAAAGCACCAGAGCGACTACACCCGCTTTCTTGTCTGAATTGGCGGCAGCTTCGCCTGCCAACCCAGTCACATATTCCCCCGTGCCAATGACTAACACTTCAGTTGCCATATTCTGATTTTTCCTAATTTACTGACGCGGATTTTTTGGGGTTTCCCAGAACGCGATCGGTGTAAGAATTGCCAAAGCGATCTTCCGGGTCAATTTGACTGCGCACTGCTTGAAAATCCTGCCAGTGCGGATACATATTTTTCAGGACAGAAGCATCCGGTCCGAAGCGTTTTGCCCAGTGCGGGCGACCCCCTAAATCTGTCATAATTTTTTCAAAATCTGCGAAATACGCTTGATAATCCACCGATTTTTCATAGGGCATGTAGGCAATCACGCCGATGTAGCAGCGATCGGAGCCAAAGCAAGGGCTCAACCAAATGTCATCGCCTCGGACGAAGCGCACTTCGATGGGTAGGTGAACTTGGTAATCGCGATCGAGAATCATCTGGCGAATGCGCAGGATAGCTTCGGCAGTTCCAGCGATCGGCACGCACCATTCATTGACGTGCTGTTTGAACAAACAATCAAAATTAAATTGACTGACACTATCTCCCCGCGAGGATTTCGGGCGGCTGAACATTTCCCGCGCGTACCAGCGATTGATGTGAGGAATCAACCTCGTCTGGTAAGTCGCCAAATATAACAGGAATTCAAAACCGCGATATCCAATCAGCCGATTCCGATACCAAGCCTGGATGCGCTGCAACACGTTTAGTTTTGGGGATCGCTTTTCAGGGGGCTGGCGCGTCGCCGTCCATTCCCAAACGCGCTCGGCGTGGGGCAAATACCAAAATCGGTAGTGGTCACTTTTCAGGAGATCGGGCAATTTCTCCAGCACGGTTTCTAAATCATTTGGCTGCTCAGTTACTTCCAAATCGAAGGCGTCGCAGACTTTTAATTTGAGTTCCGTTACCAAACCGATCGCTCCCAGATTGCATCGCGCCGCGCTGAAAATTTTTGGATTCTCGCTGGCAGAAGTTCGCAGCATTTCGCCTGATGCCGTGACGATGGTCATTTCTTGGATAATGGTGGGAAGAACTCCATAACCCAGTCCAGTGCCGTGGGTGGCGGTTGCCATTGCACCTGCGATTGTTTGTTTGGAAATTGAGCCGAGGTTTGGCAGTGCCATTCCATTTTCAGCGAGAACTTGGTTTAATTGAGCCAGGGTTACTCCCGCCTGGGTGACTGCGACGCGATCGCGGCAATCGACACTCAAAACCCGATCTAACCTGTTGACAATGACCAAATCTTCGTCGCTCATGGCGATATCGCTGGGTGAGTGCCCGGAGCCGAAAACGCGAATTCTCGATCCTCTTTGAGCGGCGTCGCCGACCAGGCGCTGGATGTCGTCAGTGGAGGAAGGATAATGCACTCGTGCGGGCGTGCATTCATACTGCCCTGCCCAATTTTTAAAAGGCTTTTGGTTCATTGGCTTCTCGATTGCTTCTCTAGTTATAGAAGTTACAGAACAGTGACCCATCCGCGCGGTACTCCTAGATATTGAAGCTGGATTTCTCCGCGATCGCGCTTCGTTAACATTTTTTTATTATGGTAGTGAATTCGCTTTTCGTCATTCCAGGCTGTAGTCCACCCAATTCCAGAAAGGTTGACTAGCTTGGCGGCGGCGCGATCCGGGAAAAGATGCTGCAACAGGGAAATAGTCGAGACTTCTTCCATGCCCCCAGGAACTCCGGGGAGCAATCCGCTAGATACTCCCAGAAAACCCGTGACGTGCAATTTTTCCAAATCCCACAAAGCCAAGGTATTCCAGGGAGAAGTTTGTCCGTCTAAAGGTTGAATTCCCCTTCCGCCACCGTGGGTGTCGAGCAGTTTTGCTCCAACCACTAGGGTATTTTTTGTCAAGTGAGCGTGCAGTTTTTGCACCTCTGACGGCGGCACGCAAATTTCCAAACTCTGAAGCAAGAGCCTATCTCCGCCCAGACTGCTTGCCTCTGCAACAATGGCGTTGAGGGGAACGGCGAAGCCCTGCCAAGGACTGACGTGCAGGGCGCGCGCCCGCTCTCCCAGGGGAGCAATAATCCGGCGAATGCGGCCAATCAGGCTGTCATCAGTAGCGACGATTACCGTATCAGCATACTCCAGTGCCGCTTTACACCAATTTCCAAGCTGACTGAGATCGGGAGAAGAAGATGCGGATGCACTATGAATGCGGGTTCCGACGACGCAGTGATTAGAGATATTGTGAGGGCTCATCATGCACGGGTTTCGCCTAAGTAGACTGAGTTGAGCAGGGAGCATCCCTTTGTTGTAAATATTGTACGAGCAAATTGCTCCTGAGCTGATAATTTTTTAATTTACCAGCCCCAGCTAATATAACAGGTGACTCGCCCTTATTTGTGGTGAAAAACTCGATCGGAACGGCAGGGCAAACGCCGTCATATCAATAAGGAGAGGGTTGGGTGCAATAACTCGGCTTTCTTGTTACTGATTGAGAATATAAATTATAGATTAGCGTGTTTTTTAATTCCATGTATGCGCTACATAAGGATTTTTTTAAATAAGATGCGTTTGCCCTGGGCTGACAGCGATAGCGCATATTTAATTTATTTCGATGGCTCACTTAAAAACGCTTAATAAATACCCCACAATTATGAGATTGCGGTTTGCAATCAGATGGGGTGCAAAAACGATCCCCCCAAATCCCCCCTTATGAAGCAGGGCTGTTTCATTCTCGGCTAGAATCGCCAAAAGAAAAAGCGATCGCTTCAGGTATAATCTTGAAGAGATCGCCATTTTTTCAATTCTATGTACACATTAATCGAATATCTGAAAAAAGTCAAGGACGAGCGCCGTTCTGCTGGCCAACGACATCCTCTCTGGTTTATCTTATTAATAGTCATTTTCGGCTTGATGACTGGACACCTTGGATATAGAGCTTTAGGAGATTTTGCTAAAATTCATCAAAAAACTCTTACGGAACACTTCCATCTTCCCAAGCAGCGAGTCCCTTCATATTCAACGATTAGGAGAGCCATTCAAAGAATTGAATGGGCGGATTTAATCCAAGTTTTTAATGAATGGGCTGACGGGTTAGATAGAGATAACACTGAAAAGAGTTGGCTGAGCATTGACGGAAAAAGTTTAAACGCTACCCTCTCTAATTTTCGGAACAATCGCCAGGATTTTACGTCTATAGTTTCTAGATTTTGTTCGGAAAATGGACTGACCCTCCGTCTGGCCAAATTTCAGAATAAAAAAATATCAGAAATTATACTAAGTTGGCTAAGATAGTATTATACTATTAGAGAAAAACATCAGGAG
>CAYOOD010000172.1:0-9655 GCA_964405435.1 uncultured bacterium | reverse complement strand
CGAACGCTGGAAGCGTTAAGGGGAAAAAGGTTTGAAATTTTGGAGATGTCTAAAGAACCGGCGCGTTGCGGATTTCTTTTGAGGCGATCGCGTATGGTTTTGAGATGTTCTGGCTCGTCTTGCGCTTCCCACTTGTCGGTAACGCGCGATCGCGCCAGTCGAGCGATCGCTTCTGCTTCGCCATTCGCCGCGATCGACTCTGGCAAACTCAGAATTAACTGGCACAATTTTTGCGTTAAAAAAGGCTGCCCGCCCGTCCATTCTAACACGGATTTAATAACAGCTTGCAAGTTCTCTGCCTTGCCAGCCAATCCCGCGACTAATGGCTGGATTTCATCCATCCGAAACCCCTGCAATTCAATCGCCTTGCCAATATTAAACGGCGTGCGCGTTTTGTCAGCAATCAAATCGCTGGGAGTCGCCACCCCCAACAGCGCGAAACTGAGGCGAGAATATTCTGAATTGTCAGCGCGTTTATTGTAGCAGGCTCGAATCCAAGCAAAAAAATCGTCTGTGGGAAAGCTCAAACTCAAAACGCTGTCAATCTCATCGATAAAAATTACAATATCTTGGCGAATATTCACCAGTAAAACTTCTTCAATAAATTCGCTCAAACGCTGCACGGAAGAAATCAGTTCCCGTTCTTTCCACCAACTGCGCAAGTTAAATTTATCCGCAAGAGCGAGGCTGCTGGCGAGAGTGCGAAGCAACCCGGCATACCAGCGATCGCTTGTAAGTTCCTGACTGCCAATTGCCGTTAAATCAATCGCCGCACAGGCAACTCCTTCTGAAATTAGCCTGCGCATTGTTTGTACCCGCAAACTAGATTTGCCCATCTGTCGGGAATTGAGAACGTAGCAAAATTCTCCCGCCTTCAGAGCGCTGTAAAGTTCCTCGTCAGCTCGGCGGCGTACATAAGTCGGGGCATCGGCTGGCAGACTTCCCCCGACTTGATAAATCGAGTTGGGCGTTGCATTCACGGCATCACCTCACCATTGCAGTTTTATAAGAGCCGGAAAAAGAGGATTTAGCTGGCAAGTTCCTGCACCTGTTTCTTGGCAGTGACGCCGAAATATTGGCGGTATAAGTCGCAGCGCAACCTTACCTCATTGCCTTGCAAATGCACCAGCCCCATACTTTGCAGTCGAAACGCCTGTCGCGACTCCAAGCGCACGCCGTCTGGAGCAGCGGCAACTTGTTGGAATGCGTCGATTAAATCAGATTGCTGCTGAATCAGCCACAAAAAGCGCCGCAGGTGATCCCGATACAATCCCGCTTCTGTGGGTGCTTCTTGCAAGACTTGCTCGAATGTCATCTCTCGGCAGGCAATGTGATACAGAGCCAGCCGCACTAAATACGGATGCCCGCCTACCATTGTCATTAATTGCTCGATTTGTTGGGTGGAAAGATTCAGCCCGTGCCGCTGGGCTAAATCCTGCACCTGTTCGGGGGTAAATTCGGGCAATTCCACGGGCAAGCCGACATTAAAGGGGGATTGGTTGACATTCATGGGAATGTAAACTTCGGTGGAATGCACGACGACTAAGCGCAGTTTTTTCCAAATGTCGCGATTTTTGGCTTCTTCGTGCCACGCTCGCAGCAAGCCGAAAAAGTCGTCGGCTATTTCGGGATGTTCAAAAATGCGATCGACTTCATCCAATCCCAAGGCGAGGGGCGCGTCTATTTCTGGGAGCAAATATTCTTCAAAGTAGGCGGTGCAGTTATCTTTGCTGCCAAACATCTCGGCATCCCACATTTCAGAGAGCCGATTCGGCAGGCGCAATCTCCGCCCGACGCTGCCGCAAAACCACCGCAAAAAGCGATCTAAATCTGTGAGGAGTTTGGCGTCGGCTAGCTGCAAGCTCAGGGGCACGGTTTTGTAGTTTTGTTGGGCTGCCTGATGCAGAATTCTCGCCATTAATGAGGTTTTGCCCATCTGTCGGGGGGCTTTGATGCGAATCAAAGCGCCGGCTCTGTTGATTTCCTGGCAGGCGCGCGGTTCGACGGGCGATCGCTCGATATAATAGACGGAAGCCAGCTCGACTTGCCCTTCTGGCAATTCGGGTTCTGCTGCCGGTTGGGGGATGCCATTTGGATTCGCCCGGGTAGGGGGCAAACTGGGCAATTCTTCGGCGGTTTCGGCGATTGTCGGCGCGCTTTCTGCAGCTAATAAGTCGAGGATTTCGCGCAGCAGGGAGGGGGTGTCGGCGGGAGAATTCCACTGTCGCTGTTCGATTTGATTGAGATAGCCGCGCAGTTCGTAATTTAGGGGGGCTTCGACGGGAAGGCTGACGCGCACGGGGTATATTATCGGCTTGCCATTGCCGCTGAAATCGCGCCACTCTTTGGCTTTTCGCACTTGTTCGGTGACGAGTTCGCTGCTGGCAGCTTGCTCGGATAGCAGCACGATGAAGCAATCGGCTTGCTGCAATTCTTCGCCCGATCGCAGGGGCCAATTTTTGCCTACCTGTCCGGTTTCTGCGGCTGTAAAGGTTTGGTGCCCTGCTGCTTTCAAGGCTTGAGAAAGTTCTCGGGCGAGGCTGGCTGTTTCGTCGGAAGCGCGATCGCTGATAAAGATTTTAGCGCTTGGCGGTGCGTTCAGGGTTATTGTCTCGACTTTTAGTGCGGCGGAAAGCGGCGGTTGTGTTGGCAGTTGCGAAGATGAGGGCTCGTCAATTTTTGCGCTGGAAAGCAGCTCGTTGATAGGGGTGAAAAAGAGCTTGCTGACTTTCTGGAAGAGGGAGGGCGGGGATTTTGTCAGTGCTTGGAGTTCTCGCAAGACTTCTGCGGCGCTCTGGTAGCGATCGCTGAAATGATATCGCGTCATTTTGTCGATGATTTTCCCCAGCTCCGGGCTGACTCGGGCTCGATTGCGCCAGGTGAATTCCAGGGAAACGGGATCTCTCGGCAGTTGTTGGGGGTGTATTCCCGTCAGGGCAAAAATGGCGATCGCGCCGAGGGCGTATAAGTCGCTGCACGGTTGCGGATGCCCGCTGGCTTGTTCGCTCGGCATGTAGCCCGGGGTGCCGACGGCGACGGTTGTGCCGCAATTCCCCCCTGCATCGACTGCCGCACTGCTGATTTGTTTGACGGCTCCGAAGTCAATTAAAACAAATTTGCCGTCTGAGGCTCGCCTGATGATATTCGACGGCTTGATATCGCGGTGAATGACCTTTTTCTGGTGGACGAAGTTTAACAGATTGAGAACGTCGAGCAAAAAAGCGATCGTCGTCTCCTCACTCCAGCACTTGACTGCCGCCAGCTCCCGGCTCAAATCCTGCCCCTCAATTAATTCCTGTACCAAATAAAACTGGTGATTTTCCTCAAAGTGGGCCAAAAGTCGCGGGATTTGGTCGCGATCGCCCAATTCGTAGAGGACTCGGGCTTCCGTGTCGAATAAGCGCCTCGCCGTCTGCAAACTTACAGGATCGGCAGACTGCGGCTTGAGTTGCTTGACGACACACGGCGGGTGTCCGGGCATGTCCGTGTCTTCCGCCACGAAGGTTGCCCCAAATCCTCCAGCTGCCAAGTTGCGGATGATTCGATATCGCCCGCGCAGTGTTTTTCCTAGCATTTCCTTCCTGCAGGTTAGTTGAGAGCGCTTGTCTGAGCATTCAGCCTGTCGGGGCTGTTTCCACTTTGGGGTCTATTCCCGATTAAATCCTGAAATCTTTACAGGCTGGTGATTCCACAGTTTTTCTTAAGGAAAAAACCTACCTTCTAGCGGCCTCAGCCTCAGCCGCCAGCCGCTCCATTACCGCTTTGCCGATCGCTGCCACCTGCGAGAGAGGCATGTACTTGATTTGTCTGAGAATCACGCTCAACTCTGAGGGTTGTGGCACGGGATTGCCTTCCAAATAGCCGACCAACTCTTCCAGAGTGCGGCCCGTTCTGGCTGCAATCTTGGCCAGATGTTCGGTGTCCGGAACCGTCTTCCCGCTTTCCCACAACCGCACGGCAGTATCAGAAACGCCCAAAAGCTGGCCAAATGCTCGCTTGCTCATAGAGCCGCGAGCCGCTTTGACGATCTCGATCAGTTTGTTTCTGCTCTCGACGTTCACCACTGGCTGTGTTGCGATCGCTCTGTTATAAGTCCGCTTGTCAACACCTTACAACTTCACTTCTAACTTGACAAGTTTACTTCGGGTTGACATAGAAGTTTAGTTACGATAAAATCAAAAGTATAGATTGAATTCGGAAACAAGCCCGCCAGATTGGCGGGCTGAAAGCCCAAAACCCGTTAGTTGTCTCAAGAGATCTTCTACTATGGCTCGCAAGACTTGCTCTTCTCGCTACAGCGGCAAAAGCCGCAGCCTGATAACTGCTGGGATTCTCGCTCCCCAAAAGCGACTGGCGGGTTGCATCCCCGAAATCAAGCGGCAAGTCGCGAGGCTGCTGGGCAAGTCGGTAGCGGATATTTATGACATCCGGTTAATGCAGCATCAGATGTTGGTGCTGTGCAGGGGAGCAGACGATCGCCCCTGCGCCCAATTCTTCAGCTATCGGCGGTTGCCCATCTGGCAGGTGCTGGTGCTTGAGGCGATCGCGAAGTGCCCAACCCTGCAGAAATGTCACGCCCTATCTGGGGCGGCGCGGTGGGAATTCCGGCGCTTCGACTATCCAGTGGAAGTCAGGGATGCCATTGACGAAGCCCTGGAGGAGCGGCTGTTTCAACTCCAGACAGCGGTACAGCGGGCTGAGGATTAATTTTTACTGAGAAAAGTTAACATTTTTTTACAAGACAAACGGCTGCACCGCCGCGCGGTATCTGCCCCTACTTGGAGAAAAAGATGTTAACGCGATCGCCACTGAGTGAGATTATCCGCCAGCAACGCGAATTTTTTGCCACGGGCACAACCAAAGAAGTTGCCTTTCGCATCGAACAGCTCAAACGACTCAAACAAGCTGTCCTCGACAATCAAACCGTCATTCTAGAAGCCGTCAAGGCTGATTTGAGACGCCCGGATTTTGAGGCGTATGCAGAAATCGCCGCCGTCGCAGAAATTAATTATGCCCTCAAACACCTAAAATCCTGGGCAAAACCAAAGCGGGTGTCGGTGCCGATCGCGCAATTTCCGTCTTCGGGCTGCATTTATCCAGAACCGCTGGGCGTCGTGTTGATAATCGGCGCGTGGAATTATCCCTTACAGTTAGTGATTTCTCCGTTAATCGGCGCGATCGCTGCAGGCAACTGCGCCATTGTAAAACCTTCCGAGATATCTGTCAATACCTCGCGAGTGGTTTCTGAGATTTTACAAAAAACCTTCGACTCCGCTTATATTGCTGTCGTAGAGGGCGGGGTAGAAACCAGCCAAGCACTGCTCGCCGAGAAATTCGACCACATCTTTTTCACCGGCAGCACCCGGGTGGGGAAAATCGTCATGGAGGCAGCGGCTAAAAATCTCACGCCCGTGACGCTGGAGTTGGGGGGAAAAAGTCCCTGCATTGTCGATTCTGAGGTGAATGTAGAATGCGCGGCGCGGCGAATTGTTTGGGGCAAGTTTCTCAATGCCGGTCAAACTTGTATCGCGCCAGATTATTTGTTCGTGCAGCGCAGCGTTAAGGGAGAGATGTTAGCAGCGATCGCGCGGTGCATTCGAGAATTTTATGGAGAAGAACCGGCAAAAAGCCCGGATTATGCGAGAATTATCGACGAGCGGCAGTTCGATCGATTGGCAGCACTGTTGAAAGAGGGGAAAATTATTGTGGGGGGAGAGGCGAACCGGAGCGATCGCTACATTGCTCCCACGGTGATCGATGAAGTGTCCTGGGAAGCGCCCGTGATGCAGGATGAAATTTTCGGCCCGATTTTGCCCGTGTTGGAGTATGAGGAATTGGCAGAGGCGATCGCGAAAGTGAGCGATCGCCCGAAGCCCCTAGCGCTATACTTTTTCTCCAACAACCCGGAGAAACAAGCCCGCGTGCTGCGGGAAACCGCATCGGGAACCGCTGGTATCAACGAAACCGTCATGCAGTTTATCGTCCCGCAGTTGCCCTTTGGCGGCGCAGGAAATAGCGGCATTGGCCGCTATCACGGCCAGGCTAGTTTTGATGCGTTTTCTCAGTATAAAAGCGTGCTGAAAAATACACTTTGGTTTGATATAAAATTGCGCTATGCGCCCTATACGCAAGGCAATCTGTATATTTTCAAAAAGATATTCGGTTTGTAGGAATGCCAGAAACCGGGGTTTTCGGGACTGTAGCCCAAAGAAACCCGGTTTCTGACTGCAGAGGCGGAAAGTTCTCAAGCTGTTTTGCTAGCGCGACGGCGGCGAGCGTTCGCCAACCAAGCGCCTCCGAGAGCCAAACCGCCCATCGTCATCGGTTCGGGTACGGCTTCTCCTTCCATTTGGAAATTCACGCCATCGCCCGTGCCAGTGGTGTAAGCTTCACCGAGATTCAGGACGAGGGATTTGACGTTGGCGAAGGTTGCCGTGCGGATGTTGTTGTTAGCGCCTGCTTGTACGACGCCAGAGGAAACGAGTGCTCCGGCGGCATCATAAGCCGTGTAGGAGGTGGCGTTGGCGCGTTCGGTGTCGAACCACCGAACTAAGAGAGACGCCATAGTTTTGGCGAAGTCAATCCGGAAAGTCCCGACTTCTAACTGTCCGTTTTCTACGCGCGTCGTCACGCCATCGGCTTTCATCGCCACTGGGCGGAACCAATATTGGCTTGTACCTTCGGCAGTGCCGATATCGTTGGCTTTGAATCGAACGGCTCCGTAGGTGTTCGCCGTGCCCGCCCTGTCTACAAACAAGCGGCTAAGGGTTGTGGTAGACGAATCAATGAGGCTGGTGACTGTAAATCCGGGAGTGGCGATATAAGAGGAACCGGATTGCATGGGGTTGGCGAAACCGACATTTATTTCGCCTTCTTGCTGCGGGACGAGGTTAAAAGCGGAGGCTTTTGGGGCGATCGCGCCAAATAGGAGAGCGCAGCCGAGGGCGGATGTAGTTAGCTTGCCAATCAGAGCCGTTGAGTTTTTCATAGTAGTATTATCGAAGCGTTTGCATAGCCAATTTTTCAAGCAAGCCCGTACAGAGGCTTTATCGCTGGCGCGATACCCGATGGGGTTAAACCCTGCAGACTCAACTGCAATCATCGTCACTCACGCAACTTTACAACGTCAAGAGCGATCGCTCGCAGTTTGCGAAATCTTTAAAAAAGGCTGGTTTAATGTGATGAAAACGTAAAGGCCATTGGGCCAAGTTGACTGCTGCGATAGCGACCCGCAATGATTCGTACACGCGCGGCAGTCCCCCCGTGGCTGCCCCTACAGGAATTGTCTAAATCATTTAGGGGCGCTATATAAAATTACCCCCGAAATGGAGCGATCGCATTCTCGCCGCGTCGTGCCCGTTCGCCAGAGCTAGCCCGCAGGCGCGGAGCCTGCCGCTCTCCCCGGTACTTTCCGGCTCTTTTATTGGCGAGCAATATCAGCAGACTTTTTATGGGCATTTCAGTGAGGAGGTAACGGCAACCGATAAGGGGGCTTTCCGGGCTATCCTCCCTAGCAGCAGTCGCGGCTGGTGGCTGCGAGGGCGCGATCGCCGCAAGCGTTCTCTACTGCATGGGATATTACAAATGATTATTTTTTCTTCCCCAAAGCCGCAACCTGTGCAAAAATAGAGGCCGAGGAGTCGTGCTTATTTACCTGCTTGCTGGCGCGGCTGTAGAAATTTTACTTTTACGAAGTCTGGGTGCTTCTCAGTTGGCTAAAAGTCAATTTCCACGAATCAATTTTTTTCAGGGTACAAATAGAAAGGAGGTCAGAATGAAAACTGAACAAAGGTACGATCCCACTCTCCCTCGCAATGTCGCAGATTTAATTCACAGGTACGGGCTGCAAACTGTCATTGGCGAATTGGCGTCTTACTGCGAGGTGGAGTGGATTCAGGCGGAAAAAAGGTGCGAACCGGGTGGACGCTGGCGGAATGCCAGTCAAGCATTATTCCAAATTGTTGAAATTTTGGAAGCTCAAGAGTAATCGATCGGATTTTTTCCGAAAAAGCGCGTTGTTTGCTTTGGTTTTTACCCCGCTTTCTCGAAAGATTTGGAATCAATAAAATGGGCAATGCCTGCCAAAAATGCCCTCTGAATAGCCAGCCATTTTGCCGCAGGCACTGCCCGCCATACGGGGGAGAATTTGCCAAAAGTCAATAAAAGGTTTTCACTGGCGTTTGTTGCGAGTATTTTTCCGATCGATTAACCAATGCTCAGCGCCGCATCTGAGCTATCCACCGTGAAAGTGGATTCGGCAACGAAGGCTTGCATGGGATTTGAAACCCTTCCTAAGATGTAGCCGTTGGCGAGTTCTAGTTGGGTGTCGCTGCCGAATATATTAAAGATAATGTCGGATTTCTGGAGAGCGCCCACAATGCAAATGCGATCGCCCTCCTCGGCATTAAAGTCAACCACGCGATCGACGGCAGTAAAATTCCCAGGAGTCGCCGCCGTATCCGCTCGGAGAATAAACGTATCGGCACCGCTGCCACCGGTGAGAACATCCACCCCAAAATCCCCGACGATGCAGTCATTTCCGTCGCCGCCGGTTATCGTATCTTTCCCCCTGCCACCGCGCAAAAAGTCATCGCCAGCACCGCCGTCAATGATATCGGCACCTTTATTGCCGTTAATGATATCGCTGTCAGTGCCGCCGACAATCCAGTCGTCCTCTTCGCCGCCCGCGAGATAGTCGGCACCTGCTTCGCCGCCGAGGGTGTCGCTGCCGCCGCCGCCGCTGATGACATCGCTCTCCACGGAGCCGCTGACGCGATCGCTGCCATTGAGAGCGCGCGCGCCGCCGGGATTTCTCTGAGAAAACTCTGGCGTCAGGGCAATCGTTTCACTGGTATTCGAGTATTGCTCAAACCCGACTGGCAACTCGGCGCTATTCTCGAAGTTGATAAAACTATTGAGCCTGTTCGCATCGCTGAGGATGGCAGAAACGCGACTGGGAACGATTCCCTGAGTGACTTTTGCAGTCGTGACGCGATCGCCCTGTTGAATCTGATTAACCACGTCAAATCCAGACGTAACATAGCCAAAAACGGCATAATTGCCATCCAGAGACGGCAGGTTATCCAGGGCAAAATAAAACTGCGAAGACGCCGAATCAAGCGGCTGCGATCGCGCCATCGCCACCGCCCCGACTGTATGCGGCAATTGAGGCGGGCTCGTTATCCCCGCACTCTGAAAAGTCTGGTTGTACAGAGGCGTTACCGCTCCCTGCCGCTTGATTTCCAACGGAATTGTGCGCTCTTGATTCGTATCCGGATCGATAAATCCGCCCGTTCCCAACTGCGCAGCGGGGATGTTGGGATCTTTGCTCTGAGGATCGCCACCCTGAACCACAAACGGCGTCGGCTGGCGAACGACGCGGTGAAATGACACCCCGTTGTAAATGCCTCGCTCCACAAGGTCTACAAAATTCCCGGCAGTAATCGGCGCATCGGTGCCATTCACCTGGATGGCGATCGGCGAACCGTTCACCACCATCACCACCGTTGCTTGCCCTGTTAGCGGAATTGCTTCGCTCATCTCGATTTTTAGCTTTTAGATTTTAGATTTTATATTTTCTATTTTAGGGTAGGAGGGTTTTTCTTCCACAAAAAGACCTAACCCCTGAAGAGGGAGGGGGGGGGAGGGGGAGAGG
>CAYOOD010000171.1:0-10223 GCA_964405435.1 uncultured bacterium | reverse complement strand
AAAAACATTGATTTTGCCATTATAGCATAATTTTTAAATTTTGGAGAGGTCTAATAGCGATGAATTAAAAAGAAAAGGTCGTCCGCAGCGTGCCGATGTAGATATTCTCGTTGTCGGCGTCGTGTTCGGGATTGGTGATAATCATCAGACCCGGGGTAATGCCAATATAATCGTTTATTTGAAAGCGGTAGAAAAACTCTAGATGCAAAGACGTATCTTTATCCTCGCGGGCAGAAATGTCATTGGCGATCGCTTTGGGAGGCATCCCGATCGCAATGCCCCCCAAATTCCCTGGCTTGCCCAAATCTGGAAATGCCAAAGTCACCGCCCAGTTAAATATAGTCGCTTCATCCCCCCGCGCCACACCGACTCCGTTATGTTCAGCGCGAGCGATCGTCCAACCCGCCCAAGTAGAAAGGTTAAATTTCGGGTTGAATTGAAAGCTGGCTTCGAGCCCGTAGGAATCTGCTGAAGTCGCCACCTTGCCGAAGGGTTCGCGCGCGATCGCGCTGCCCGTGGTGCCCGTCGCATTCACCTGTTCTCCCGAAAAATAAGAATTAACGTAAGTCAAAGCCAAGCCTATCCTGCGAGTCGGTTGATAGTTGAGCTGTGCCAGGGCACCGTATGAACCGTTGAACAGTCCGGCTTTCGTATCGGGCTTATTGCCATCTTGCGCTAAATAACCCGCAGAAAAACTGAGGTTATCGCTCAATTTATAAACCGCCGAAGCGCCGACTCCTCCACCGAGCCTGTAGATCGGATTGAATCGCGCAAATCTAGAAAGAGCGCCGCGACCGCTAGATTTCAAGAAAGGATTGAGCGTATCGACATTTTGGTTGAAAAGCCCTCCAGCCCCGTCAATCATCACGGTTGCCCTCTCGCCTACGGGAAAGCGATACTGGAGGTGGTCTACTATCATTTGGTTATTTTCATTGCCATCAAACCCGTAACTGGTCATATTCGTGCCCGTGACGCTCGTCCGAAAAGGGGTGAGATTTCTGGCTAGCAAAACCAAGTGTAGGAGGTCTTTTCCCGTGAAGCTGGTATCGAAATTTAGCATCACCCGCTCCCCGAAAATGACGCGATCTTCTAAGTTGTCGCCCCCGGCTTTTTCGCTACCAGCGATACCGCCCAAGACAAAGAGAGCTTCACCAGTTAGCCTGGTTGTGGTTGAAAACTGCTTGTTTTCTAAATCAACGGATAAACTATCTAAACGAGTTTGGAAAGTAGCCAGTTCGGCGGAAAAATCGCTGGCTAGCTGTTGCAGGACGGCCAAATCTTCTCGGGTGGCTGGCGTATTTTTATTGATTAGGAGGGTAATTTTTTCCATGCAGGCGTTTAAACCGGCAGCGAATTCGTATCGCGTCAGGGCGCGATCGCCCCGATAGGTGCTGTCCGGGTATCCGGCAATACAACCGTAGCGCTCCACGAGCGACTGCAGGGCACCGAAAGCCCAGTCCGTGGGTTGAACGTCAGACAGTTGGTAAACCGAATTCACCTGCCCCATCGGCTCGCTGCTGAGGTCATCTGGAGGGCTGAGGGGATCGGCGATGTTCGGGGATGGATTGAAGGAGTTCTCCTGATTTTGTGCGAATATATCGGGAGAGGCAGCCCGGTCACTTGCTAGCCTATTTTGAGGCTTTCCAGCCATCGGATCGAGCGGATTCCCCTGCACTTCTGCCAGCGTCATTGGGGTTAATACTGCTAAATAGCCTGCCGCGATCGCTTGACCGATCGCCAACCATTGCCAGAAGAATTTCACGATTGTTCCTCACACCGACACACTGCAGGAGTGGCTCCGCAGCAAGCAATAAGCGGCGCTTCGTTACTGAGGGCATTGCGAGGGCGCGCCGGAAGCGGCTTTTTTGGCCCTCAAGCTCATGTTACCGTGCTGAAAGAGCGTCCTCTTCAATTAGCGTACCACAACTGAAAACAACGCGCTCCACAAACCCCGCATTCTAGCGCCCTGTAGCGAAACGATCGCGTGGCTGCTTTAGCTTCTTCAGCCTGGTGTGATTTTTTTCCCTATCTGAGGGCTAATCGATCGAACCTTTCCCCGCCCCTTTAGCGGTCACTTTTGTGGTAGAGAAGCGCGGGAATATCTAGCGCTGAATTTCAACATGAATGCCCGATCTCCAATCTGAAATTTACCTCCACAGGTCTATTGACGCCAGCGGGATGCTCCCGATGAGAAGGTAGCATTTCCAGAATGATTCTGAGCTTTTAGCTGGGTAGCGCAACGGCGCAGAGCGTCTCATTGAGTCCCTGCAAGCAGGGGGGTGGTGGAGGTGCTGCCCGATGGCGCGCTCTCAATTGCGGCCCAAAGTCGGGAGATATGCCCGGGGAGAGTTTTGCCAAAAATAGAGGGTTCTCTCGCCCTAGCATTTTTTCGCTGCCAGGGTTATCCTCTAAACCGTACAAATATCAAGCGGCGATCGCCACAACGCTGCTTTATGCTAATTGTTACAATACGTTAAGTCGTCACCCCTACTCGGTTGTCGCTCCATGAATGTCAAGACGGTATCGCCTGCACCTTCTCGAAAAGCGGACTCAGGACTGGGCACTGAGAGGTCTGCCTATTCTGCAACAAGAGAAAACATAGAAACGGCACTGGCTCCCGCGCTCGGAGAGCCCGAACCCGCAGCATCGCAACTGGTTCCGCTCAAATCGGCTGCGCCGGTAGAGCCGGACGAAACCGAAGCAGTGCGCTACGACCCCGTGGCGATCGCCGAATACTACGGAGCGCGACCGCTGCAAGTTTTAGGACGCAGGCTGGGCATTATCTGGCCCTTAGTCAAATTTGCCCTCAGCTTGATGCTAGATCGGCGCAGTGCCAACCCCCAAAAGCAGCGGCGCTCAGCCGCGCAATTGCGGGAAACGCTCACCAAACTCGGCCCTGCTTTCATCAAAATAGGCCAAGCACTCTCCACCCGACCGGACTTAGTGCCCCCCATTTATCTCGAAGAACTGGCCAAACTGCAAGACCAACTGCCAGCTTTTCCTAACGAAGTCGCCTATCAGTTCATAGAAGAAGAACTCGGCGCGAAACCCGAGGAAATCTACGCCGAACTCTCTGCCAATCCAGTCGCGGCGGCGTCCCTCGGACAAGTTTACAAAGGCAAACTCAAAACCGGCGAAATCGTCGCCGTCAAAGTACAGCGACCGGGCTTAGCCGAAAGCATGGCCCTGGATGTCTACATCTTGCGGACCCTGGCGATCTGGGCGCAAAAAACCTTCAAAAAACGCATCAAGAGCGACCTCGTGGGCATCATGGACGAATTTGCCAGTCGCATCTACGAAGAGATGGACTACACCCAAGAAGGTCGCAATGCCGAACGCTTCGCCCAGCTCTACGGGCACCTCAAAGATATTTACGTCCCCCAAATCTACTGGGAATACACCCACCGTCGCGTCCTGACAATGGAGTGGGTCAACGGCACCAAACTGACCCAACTGCAAGCCCTCAAAGCCCAAGGCATCGATGCCTCGCACCTGATCGAAATGGGCGTGCAGTGTTCCCTGCGCCAACTGCTCGAACACGGATTTTTTCACGCCGATCCCCACCCGGGCAACCTCCTAGCCACGCCAGACGGCAAATTAGCCTACCTCGACTTTGGCATGATGAGCCAAGTCAAGCCCTATCAGCGCTATGGCTTGATTGAAGCTGTCGTCCACTTGGTCAACCGCGACTTTGAAGGCTTGGCAAAAGACTATGTGAAGCTGGAGTTTTTAACCCCAGATACGGACTTGACGCCGATTATTCCCGCCCTCGCCGGCGTCTTTGGCAATGCTCTCGGCGCGAGCGTCGCAGAACTCAACTTCAAAAGCATTACCGACCAACTCTCGGCGGTGATGTACGAATATCCTTTCCGAGTCCCTGCTTATTACGCCCTGATCATTCGATCGCTCGTCACCTTAGAAGGAATCGCCATTAATGTCGATCCCAATTTCAAAGTGCTGAGCAAAGCTTATCCTTACGTCGCCAAGCGGCTTTTAACTGACCCCTCTCCTGAATTGCGCTCCTCTCTGCGCGATTTGCTGTTTAAAGATGGCAGTTTTCGCTGGAATCGCTTGGAAAACTTGCTCAAAAATGCTAAAAGTAGCGACGACTACGATCTCAGCCAAGCCCTGAATCAGGCGCTGGAGTTCTTGTTCTCCGAACGCGGCGATTTCATTCGCGATTACTTGGTCGATGAAATTGTCAAGAGTATCGATACCCTTTCCCGCCAAGGCTTGCAAAATGCGACAGCCGTGTTGGGAGAGTGGTTTGGGTTGCGGGTGAATCAGCCGCCAGTCTCCCCCGCAGACCAACAAAAATTAGAACACATTCAGCGGATTTGGTCGATTCTCCAAGAAACGCGCGGATTTGACCCCCTGAAGGTGGCATCAGCGCTGCCTCAGCTCTTGAGCAAGCCCGAAACTCAGCGCATGGGACAGCAAATTGCCAGCGGTCTGGCTGAGCGCGTTGTGGCTCGATTTATTCGCGAATTCGTCCTGCGCGACGACAAGAAGGAAATCGCCGATCGCAATGAAAATCAGTCGCTTTCTTTGGCTCTGTCAGGGACTAGCGCCAATGGCAGCAATCCGTTCACTTCCCCGGTGAAGGTGCGGAATGGGTAATCGGTAATCGGTAATTGGGCATGGGGGATGGGGCAAGTTAGAGCAAAATTAATTCATTACCCCTTCTCCATTACCTGTTACCCATTACCTGCAGAGAGATTCTAGCCTTCCTAACGGAACTCAAACAAAAAAGCATATTTTTTTAGCTATATTGGCTCTATTTGAGTTGTGAAACCCCTAGAAATGTGGTCATAGCCTCCGATCTATGTATAATATAATTTTTCTAAAATTCTGTTAGAGATGGCCGCCTCAAACTTTTGCGGGTTGTGAATCGGGAGGGTCAGGCCAATCGAAAAATAGTATTAGGAAAGGCAAATAATATCGCGCTGGAGTGGGCGAATTGAATTGCCGATAATAAAGCTAGCAGCTTCTCCTGATTCGGCGAGGGAAGGAGGACTGAAGTCCTCACGACAAACGGAGAAACGGCGCGAAATTAACAGGAACAGTTAGAATCAGGACAAAGTGGCAGGGTGACGGTAAAGGTGGTGCCGGCCCCAATTTCGCTTTCTAGGGCAATCTGCCCTCCTTGAACGTCTAGGGCTTTTTTGACAATGGCTAGCCCCAAACCCGTACCGGGCTTGTTGCCGACATTGTTACCGCGATAGAACGAGTCAAATATTTTTTCTCTATCTTCGGGGGGAATGCCGATGCCGCTGTCGGTGATGCGGAAAATGGCAGCAGGGCGAGTTTCTTCTTTATGCTGGCAGGTGAGTTCTAGGAGAATGGGGCTGCCTTGTGGAGAATATTTGATGGCATTAGAGAGCAAGTTGCCGAGGACGTGGCGAAGCAGTTTCTCGTCTATCACCGCGTCGGTGCAGTTGCCGGGACAAACAAAGGTGATGGGGTGCGTTGGACGAATTTCTTCGCCCAGAGGTTCGCCGGAGCTGCTGCTGATTTCTGCCACGAGCTGCTGGCAAAATTCTGGCAAGTCCAGGGGTTGGGGATTGCAGGTGAGGGCTCCGGCATCTGCTTTGCCGATGACCAAAATGTCATTTAACATTTGTGTCATGTGTACGGCGGCGCTTTGAATGCGCTGGACGTGTTCGCGCAGTTTCTGAAGCGGCAGAATTTCTTTCTTTTTCTTTCCTGCGGGATGTAGGTTCCCCAGCGCTGACGGGATTGCCAGTTCGTCGAGCATCCGTTCGAGTTGCTCTTTGGCTTGCCCTGCTTGTTCGGTGTAGTATTCTAGCAAGTCGGCTGAGGAGAGAATGGTACACAAGGGCGTGCGGAATTCGTGAGAGGTGAGGGTGATGAAGCGAGAGCGCAGTTGGGAGAGTTCTTTTTCTTTGGCGAGCGCTTTTCGCATCTCTTCTTCGGCTGCTTTTTGGGCGCTGATATCTGCCCAGTAACCCACCATTTCCAGGGGGTTGCCGGCGGCGTCTCGAACGAGCCGTCTTTCGTCGCGCAGCCAGCGATAGCTGCCGTCTTTGCAGGCAAATCGATACTCGCAGGTGTGGCGATCGCGCTGGAATAGCTGCGGGAGTTGGGCGAGGACGCTGGCTTTGTCTTCCGGGTGGATGCGATCGCGCCAAAAAGAAGCCTGTTGGGTGAATTCCTCGGGTTGATAGCCGAGTACGGCGGTGACGTTCTCGCTGATGAAATCCGTCGCCCACTCCCCGAAAATCTTAGTGCTGTAGATGACGGCAGGGCTGGAGGAAAGCAAGTGCTGCAGGCGCTGCTGGGTGACGAGTAGGGTTTCTTCCATTTGCTTGCGCTCGGTGATGTCCACTCCCACACCGGTACGGCGGTAAACTTCTCCGCGCTCGTTGCGAATTAAGAAGGAACGCGCCCAAATCCAGCGCACAGAGCCATCCGGTCGGATAATGCGGAATTCTTCGTTAAATTCGCCGTGCTTTCGCGTTTGTCTGGCGATCGCGACTAGCAGGCGATCGCGATCGCCTGCGTGGACGCTTTCCCACCACACCTGCGGCTGTTCGTACAACTGAGCGCTCGATCGCCCCCAGATCCGCTCATACGCCGGACTGATGTATAGTATTTGATTCATGTCAGTGGAGGCAATCCAAAATACCTGATCGATACTGCCTGCCATCTGCCGGAAGCGCTCCTCGCTCTCAAAAAGGGCTTCCGCCGCTTGTTTTCGCGCGGTGACGTCGCTGGCGAGTCCGTCGGTGCGGACAACTGCCCCGGCAGAATCCCGTACCAGCCACGCCCGATCGCGCAGCCAGCGCACCTGGCCATCGGGCCTTAAAATCCGGTATTCTAAATCTTTCGAGCCAGTCAACATCAACTGTCCGGCGCTGTTTTCCACCCGTTCGCGATCTTCCGGGTGAACGCTCTCCAGCCAGAAGTCGGGATTTTTCAGCAATTGCCCGATCGGACGTCCGTAGACGGTTTCGGCGATCGGGTTCAAGTAAACCATTGCTCCGCTTTTGCGACTGACCGACCATACCACGTCTTGCAGGGAGTTCAAAATGCTCGTGAGCCTTTCCTCCGACTGCCTGAGCGCTTCTTCTGCCTGCTTGCGCCTGGTAATGTCCCGGGAAACGGCGATGATTTCTTCTGCCGCGCCAGTTTGGGGGTTGCGCGCGGCTCTGAGGGTGGTTTCAAACCAAATGTATTCCCCGTTTTTGCGGGCGATGCGGTAGCTGAGGGCGCTGACTGCCTGCGTTTGAATCGCGGCAGTGGTGGCGGCGATATCGTCTGTGTCGAGAGGATGGCACAATTCCTTCAGAGAACGCCCCAGCAGTTCTTCTGGCTCGCAGCCCAGCAGCGCTTTACATGCCGGTGAAACATATTGAAAAATTCCGTCCGGCGAGTGTCTGGAAATCATGTCGGTGGCGTTTTCAGCCAGCAGGCGGTAGCGCGCCTCCGATTCGACGAGGGCGCGTTGCGCTCGCTTGCGATCGCTGATCTCGAGTTGCGTTCCCCACATCCGCACGAGGAAGCCGCCTTCAACAATGCCCAGCCAATTATTTAAAAAGTATCTTGGCTTGCCCTGTGAGTCTTCTTTTTGGGATTCCATCTCTGCAATTCGGTAGCCCGAACGGATCAGCTCCTGCACTTGCTTTCTGGTTGCGGAGGATGCCCAGATAGAATGGAAATCCCACTTTCCTCGATCGAGCATTTCCGATGCCGACTCAAACCCGTACATCTGAGCGACTACATCGTTGCATTCGGCTAGGTAGCCATTGGTACAAATAAGCTGAATTTGTTGGCTTTCGCTAACCGATATCGGCACGGGCGGCTCGAATTCAAAGCGGTAAATCGCTTCGGAGCTTTGGGCGACGAAAGCCCGGTAGCGTTCTTCGCTCTTTTTGAGGGCTTCGTCGGTTTGCTTGCGATCGGTGATGTCGGCTGCTGCCCCCAGGATTTGCAGCGGTTCGCCGTTTTCATCTCTTTTAAAAACTACATTCCAGGTTTGCAACCACCGCCAAGCGCCGCTGGCGTGTCTGACGCGATACTCTCCTTCGATCGCCTCTCCTTCCTTAGTGCTGTCCAGTCGCCGGATCAGTTCCTCGACTGCCTGTTTTTCATCGGGGTGCAATTTGTCTTTTAAAAAGCGCGTTCCCGTTTTCAGCAGCGCGTCTGGGGAATAGCCCAGCAGTTGGGTAAATTGTCGGTTGACGTAGAGGCTGCGCTGTTGCTGCAAGTCGTAGAGATAGACGATATGCGGGGTGTTGTCGTTAATTTGTTGGATGAGGCGCTCGCTTTCCCGCAGGTGGTCGAGCGCTTCTTTGCGGTAGGCGATTTCTTGTTGCAGTTGTTGATTGGTTTTTAACAGAGAAACGATCGCTTTGGTTTTTTCCCGGGTGCGCGTTTGCACGAGTTCCTCGAGGCGATCGCGGTATTTCTGCAAGTCTTCTTCCGCGCGCTTGCGCTCGGTGATGTCCACGGATACGCCCACGATTCCGATCGTCTGTCCCTGGTTGTTTTTAATCGCACAATCCCTGACTAATGCTACAAAGGAGCTGCCGTCTTTGCGCTTGACCGTAAATTCTCCTTCCCAGACTTCGTTTTCGCTCAAGGACTTCATAATTTCCTGGGCGAGGGTTTGGTTGTTATCGGGGCAGAGTACCTCGATAACTGATTGACCCATGACTTCTGCTGCCGACCATTGATAAAGCTGTTCGGCAAATTTATTCCAGTAGATAATTTTCCCGCTAGCATCGGTTGCCACGATCGCGCTGCGCACTCGGTCGAGCAGGTAGGCTTGCAGGGAGATGACTTCCTCTGCCATTTCTGCGCTGAAAAGCCTGTCGCAGGGGACGACGGTTTCAGCCAGTTGCTTGACCGATATCTCTTCTGTTTCGGGTTGGCTCAATCGCGCTTTGATCAGTTCCCCAAATTCGGAATAAATAATATCTGAAAATCGCCGATCGATCAGGTGACGGAAGCGATCGCTCTCGTTCCCGGTTGGGGCGGGTATCGAACGCGGACTGGGCGCTGGTTGCAGCGGTTGCCTGTTCAGAATGCTCCGCCTCTCCAAGGGCAGGGGCGCAACGGGAAGCGGCACCCGCAGGGGTTCGGGAGGCGCGCCGCTGGTTTCTTCGGCAGCCCGGTTGCGCAGGGAGGCAATCGAGGGAATGGAGTCGCTCCCTTCCCGGCTCCGAGAGGTTTTCCTGAGTTCGTGCAGCACGCTTTCTAGGGTGAGGAGCCCCACCAGCCGCCCGCCGTCCACGACTGGCAGGTGGCGAATCTGATGCTGGCACAAGACTTGATGCACTTTCCAGACATCCCGCGCCTCTGCTGGCGAAATGGCGATGACCGGCTGCGTCATCACCCGCGCAATTTGGCGGCGGCGCAGCTTTCCCAATTCACCTTTTCCCGCCAGCCGGAGGACATCTCGCTCGGTGAAGATGCCCACCACCCCGCGATCGGGCGCTGTCGCCTCCACAACGAAAGCACAGCTCGATTGTGTCTGGCTCATCAGGGCGATGACTTCCCCAACGGAGGTTTGGGGCGCGACTGCCAGGATTGGGGCGAGCTCGCCGGCGATCGATTCGCAAGATGCTGAACAAACAGGTAAGTCGTTTAGCTGCATGGCGTCGTTGGGTTGGATGGCTCGGCAGGGAGGGTTTGGCTTTGGCTGGCTGAGGAACTGGCAGCCAGTTCCCTTGCCTTGTGGAAGCTGTGACTGGATTGTGCCGATCTGTTTGGTAGAAAGCGGTTGTGGCGCTCAGCGCCCGGGGCGATCGTCCAAAGGGCGCAAACTGCGGTGAAAGTTGCTTTGCGGTTCTCCCTGCGGCAGGCTTTTTTTGCCCAACCCCCCCGCAGCCGCCGGACAGCGACCTGCTTTGCTGACGTCCAACAGTGGGATTTCCAGGCAGTCCGCGAACCGCGCGTATTGGTTGGGGAAATCGGCCCGGGCAGAAGACCGCCGTTTGAATGCTTCCGCCTCTTGCCCCTATTTTGGCCTTTTTCGGAAAGGCTGTCAGCTTGTCCGATTGTGCCGCGATCCCGCACTCGCCTCATACCGATATCCTTTCTACTAATAATTTTAATAAATTTTTTATAGTATCAGCGTCTCGCTCTCAAAAAAAACTGCGTTCAACCCAGAAGATCCCATTTCTTGCCGATCCCTGTCGGTTATAATACTAAGTTGGCTAAGATAGTATTATACTATTAGAGAAAAACATCAGGAG
>CAYOOD010000170.1:0-10994 GCA_964405435.1 uncultured bacterium | reverse complement strand
TGAGATCGGAAAGGTCGGTGCATTGCGCAAAAAGCTCCACGCGGTGACTGGATATTTATTGCCCTACAGCCGCAATGTTTTTTCCAGTCTGCGGGTTCGCTTGCTGGCGATCGCCCTGTTGGCAGTTTTTCCGGGGTTGGGGCTGGCGGTTTACAGCAATTGGCAACTGCCGCGACGAGCGGGGAGTGTCGAGATCGACAGCGCTGCCAGAGCGATCGCCCTGTTGGCAGCAGACAACCTAGAGCGCGCCGTCGAGGAGTCGCGCCAACTGCTTTTCCTGCTGGGGCACCTGCCGGAAGTACGGGGCAGCAAACCGACAGCCTGCAGCGCGCTCATGGCTTCCCTGCTGAAACAGTATCCCAACTATGTCAATTTCGGGGCGGTAAAGCCGGACGGCAAAATCTGGTGCAGCGGGCTCGATCTCGCCGAGTCAGTGGCGGTTGTCGATCGCCCCTGGTTCGAGCGGGCGAAACGGGATCGAACCTTCAGTATCGGCGAGTATGAGAGAGAACTCGCCGCCAACAAAGCCGTTTTAACCTTCAGCTATCCCCTGCTCGACGGCAAAGGTGAAGTGAAAATCATCTTGTTTGCCGCCTTGGATTTGGAGAGTCTGAATCGAGAAGCCGCCAAAGCGGGACGCTTCGCGAAGCGTCCCTACACGCCGGGAACCGTGGTGACGGCAGTCGATCGCCGGGGTACGATTCTCGCCCGCTACCCGGAGCCGCAGAAATGGCTGGGGCGATCGCTGCCAGACGAGGCTTTACTCGGGGCAGTTCTCTCAGAAAAACAAGACACGACAGAAGTCGTCTGGGTGGATGGCGGGGAGTGCTGCCACGCTTTCAAGCGGGTGAAGGGCGATCGCAGCCTGACGGCACTAGCCAAGATTGCCAAAACAGAGAGCCTCGCCGAAATCAACCCACAGCGGGCTGCCACCCTGTCGGCTGCCGCATTGGGGCTCGTGCTGGCGATCGCGGCATTCAGATGGCGGGTGCGGGCGCGCGACAAAGCCACAGCCCCGACAGAACCCGCCCCACGGGAAGAACTCGACCGACTCGCGGATGTCCGGGAATCCCCGGGCGGCTCTCGGTGCAGCGCTTCCCTGATGGCCACCATCCCCGTTGGCATCACCCTCGTGAATCGCGACAGACAGATTGCCTTTGTCAACGATCGGGCGGAGCAAATCCTGGGGATGAGCAAACAAGAACTCTGCGGCAAAACATACAAATCGCTCAACTGGCAGACTAGCGACAGTGGCATCGCCATGCCCAATGCCGAGTTGCCATTTCAACTCGTCATCGCCACGCGCCAGCCCGCGTGGGACAGCCGCCACGCCCTTGAGTGGCCAAATGGGCGGCGCGTCTTTCTCTCGATCGACGCAGCGCCTTTATTAGATGCCGACGGACAAGTAGAGGCAGTGGTCTTTGCCATCCACGACATCACCCAGCAACACCAAGCCGAGGCGGAATTTAAAAAAGCCAAACAAGAATTAGAACAAAAATTCGCCGATCGCACTGCTGAATTGAAAAAAGCTTTCGAGCAACTGCGGCAGGAGTTGCAGGAACGCCAGCGATCGGAAGCCGCCCTCCAAGAAAGTCAGCGGTTCATTCAAAAAATCACCGATGCCACACCGAACATTATTTACGTTTACGACCTGAACGAGCAGTGCAATATCTACTGCAATCGCGAACTCACCGCCATTCTCGGCTACACGCCACAAGAGATACAACAGATGGGATCGCAATTGCTCAAAAAGCTCGTACACCCTGAAGATTTGCCGCACGTCCTCGAACACTACCAGCGATTCGCTACCGCTAAAGAGGGCGAGAGCCTGGAGATAGAATATCGCGCAAGGCACGTTTCCGGCGCGTGGCACTGGTTGCTCAGCCGGGATATTGTCTTTGCCAGAACGGCTGAGGGCAAGCCGCGCCATATTCTCGGCACTGCTAGCGACATTACCAAACGCAAACAGGTGGAGGAAGCCCTACAATTGGCCAACCAACAACTCACAAACTGGGTTAACGAACTGGAGGTACACAAGCGGGAACTGGCGCAGCTCAGGGAACTGAGCGAAGTGCTGCAAGCTTGTTTGACGGTTGAGGAAGCTTACAACCAACTGGCGCAGTTGGTGCAGCCTTTGTTTCCCGATTTAGGCGGCGGGGTATTTGTGATTAGTGCCTCGAGAACTTTGGTAGAAGCCGTTGCTACTTGGAACAGCTTTGAGGCAGAAAACAGCCTGTTTAGCAGCCAGAACTTGTTCGCGCCGCACAAGTGCTGGGGGCTGCGGCGGGGGCGGGCGCATCTGGTTGAAGACAGCCACAGCGGGTTGCCCTGCGCGCACCAGCACGGCGCGAATCAGCCGGCGCAATCTTACTGCGTGCCGATGATGGCGCAGGGAGAAGCCTTGGGCTTGCTGTATTTGAGTTCGCCACAATTGGGACGGTTGACGAAAGACAAACAACTGTTAGCGGTGACGGTTGCCGAACAGATTGCCCTGGCTTTGGCGAATTTAAAATTGCGGGAAACCCTGCAACAGCAGAGCATTCGCGATCCCCTGACGGGGCTGTTCAACCGCCGCTATTTGGAAGAATCCCTGGAACGGGAGATCAACCGAGCTTCGCGATCGCAGCAACCCCTCGGAGCGATCATGATCGACGTCGACCACTTCAAACAGTTTAACGATTCTTTCGGTCACGAAGCGGGGGATCTGGTACTGCGGGAATTGGCGCTGTTTGTCAGACAGCACGTTCGGGAATGCGATATCGTTTGTCGCTATGGAGGCGAGGAATTGACGCTGATTCTGCCGGGGGCTTCTCTAGACATTGCCAAACAGCGCGCCGAGCAATTGCGTTCTGGGGTCAAGCAATTGCATTTAGAATACCGACAGCAGCCGATCGGGGCGATTTCGATTTCCCTGGGGGTTGCCGCTTTCCCAGAGCACGGCTTGACGGGCGATGAGGTGATCGGCGCGGCGGATGCGGCGCTCTACCGCGCCAAAACCCAGGGGCGCGATCGCGTTACCGTCGCTCCCACTTAATGATCTAGGATAGAGGACAACCGATAAAGGAAAAATCAACAATGGCATTAATTCTCATTGTCGAAGACGCACAGTTTACCCGCAATATCATCGTCAAGTTCTTGAAAAAAGAAGGTTTCGCAATTCTGGAAGCCAGCAACGGGCGCGAAGGGCTGCTGTTGATTCGCGATCGCGCTCCTGACTGCATTTTGCTCGACCTCTTAATGCCCGACTTGAACGGCTTGCAAGTCCTCGAAGCCCTGCAGGCAGAAGGCTCGACAATTCCCGCGATCGTTTTGACTGCCGACATCCAGCAAACCACCCGCCAGCAATGCCTGGACTTGGGAGCATTGTTCGTACTCAACAAGCCCCCCAACCGGGACGAACTGCTCGCTGCCATTCACAAGGCTCTCGCTTTAAAAGATCCCTTAAACTAATATAAAGTTAAGATTTTGAAGAAAAATATCAGGCAGTCTTTTACATGAATTCGCTCGTTCAGGAGACTTGTCTCCTGTTACCTAAACTCTAAACTCTAAACTCTAAAATCTCAACTCGTATGAGCCCAACCTTCAGCCAACTGGATGCTTTACAGGAATTAGTTAACATAGGAGTTGGCCGTGCGGCTGGCGTCTTGAACGAGATGATCGACTCCCACATCAGCTTGCAAATCCCTTTTATCAGCATCCTTTCGCCCCTAGAGGTCAAATCCGAACTGGAAAAACGCCTGGGACGCGATCGCATTTCTGCCGTGCGCCTCGGCTTTACCGGTTCGCTCAGCGGCAGCGCTCAGCTCGTCTTCCCAACAGACAGCGCCTCTACCCTCGTTGCGGTTCTCACCAATGAAGAATTGGGAACGCCCGATTTGGATGCGGTTAAAATTGGCACCCTCAGCGAGGTTGGCAATATCGTCATCAACGGCGTTATGGGTTCGATTAGCAACTTGCTGGAACAGCATTTTAATTATTCACTTCCCAGCTATGTAGAAGATACGGTCGAGCGCTTGTTAACCGTCAATGGCTTTGATACTTCGGCTACCGTTCTCTTGGCACAAACTCGATTTAGTATCGAACAACTCCACGTTGAAGGAGACATCATTCTCATCTTTAAAGTCGGTTCTTTTAATGTTTTGCTGTCAGCCATTGACGGAGAGTTTGAACTGCTATGACGAGCGAGGTAAAGCAGATTGCAGAAAAATTTGGCATTCTGGATAGAATGCCAGTTGGTGCGTGCATTTTGCGGTCGGATTTTACCGTAATTTTTTGGAATAGCTGCCTCGAAGACTGGACGAGAATTTCCAGGGCAAAAATTCTCGGTCAAAACATTGCGACGTATTTCCCGCACCTGACGCAACCGAAATATTCCAGCCGCCTCGAACCGATTTTTCAAGGAGGTCCGCCGACGATTTTTTCTGCTCAGCTTCACAAACACGTTATTCCCGCGCTGCTGCCAGACGGTCAGTTGCGAATCCAGCACGCAACAGTCACGCCGATTCCCAGCCCCGATTCCTGCTCGGAGGGGGGAGGGTTCTGCGCTCTTTTGGCGGTACAGGATGTCACGGATCTGACCAACCGCCTCCAAGATTACCGATTGATGCGCGATCGCGCCCTCGAACAGATCGAAGAACGCAAGCGAACCGAGGAAGCCCTCCACAAAAAAACCGCCGAATTTGAAGCGATTTTTCAATCCATTCCCGATGCCGTATTCTTCACGAATTCTCGCGGCGAAATTATTTTAACCAACCCATCTTTTACCACAATGTTTGGCTACTGTCAAGAAGAAATGGTGGGAAAAACGCCGCCAAGTTTGCACGCCAATCCCGACGACTGGGAAGGGCGCAGAAAAAGCCGATTTAGCAGCGATCGCGACCATTATTTAGAGACATTGCCCGATTCATCGCTAGAGCCGTATGAAGTCAATTATCGCCGCAAAAATGGCTCGGTATTCGTCAGCGAAACGATCGGCACTCTCGTCAAAGATGGAGAGGGAAAAGCGCTGGGATTTTTGGCGATCGTGCGCGACATCACCGTGCGCAAGCAAGCCGAAGCGGCGGTGCAGCGCGCCAACGAACAACTCAAAAACTGGGTGAACGAACTCGAGGCGCGCAATCGCGAAATCGCCCAGCTCGGAGAAATGAGCAATTTGCTGCAAGCTTGCCTGAATGTCAAAGAAGCTTATACGGTGATTGCTCAATCGGTGAAATCCCTATTTCCCAATGTATCCGGGGGAGTCTTCGCGATCGGCGGCAGCGGCAAATTAGTAGAAGCCGTAACGACTTGGGGAGAAACCGTTTCCAGCGAGAAAGTATTCGCGCCTCACGAATGCTGGGCGCTGCGCTTGGGGCGATCGCATCTGGCTGAGGGAGAGCGCCCGAGTTTGCTGTGCAAGCACCTGCACGCGCGTCCGGCTGAATACTGCTGCATCCCCATGATGGCGCAGGGAGCGGCTTTGGGCTTATTGTATCTGAGCGCGCAAGAAAGCGGACAGCTAACCCGATCTAAACAGCAGCTAGCCGCCACCGTCGCCGAACACATCGGGCTAGCGCTGGCGAATTTAAAACTGCGAGAAACCTTGCAGCAGCAGAGCATTCGCGATCCGCTCACGGGGCTGTTCAACCGGGTTTATTTAGAAGAATCCCTCGATCGCGAGATCTACCGCGCCCGGAAAAGGCAGCAACCCCTCGGAGCGATCGTGCTGGATATCGACCACTTTGAAAAATTTAACGATACGTTTGGGCGCGATGCGGGCGATGAAGTCTTGCGAGAATTGGGCTTGTTTTTGCGGCAGCACGTCAGGGGCGCGGATATTGCCTGCCGTTACGGCGGGGACGAATTCGTCGCCATCCTGCCGGAAACTTCTCTGGAAGAAACAGTGCAGCGCTCTCTGCTGCTGCTCGAAGGCGTCAAGCACCTCGACATTCAATATCGCCGTCAGTCTCTCGGCGGGATTGCCGTCTCGGCGGGAGTGGCGATTTTTCCCGATAGCGGTTTGACGGGCTCTTCAGTCATCCGGGCGGCGGAGGCGGCTGTATACCGCGCCAAAACTCAAGGGCGCGATCGCGTGGTGACGGCACCGGCTGCCGACGCGGCTACTCCCTGATTGGGGCAAAAGCACAGGGGGCATGGGGGATCGGTCGCGGATCGCGGATAATGAGTAAAAATAACCTCAGCCTTCTGTACGCCATGCCCCCGCGCTTTTCCAGTATTTTTACTTAGCCCGCTGCGTCACGCGCTGCTGAGAAGGCATTCTTTGAAGCGCCACGGGAGCATCTCAGTTTTGTAAAAAGACTATCAGGAGTGCGGGCCAGAAAGCCCGAGAACTATGACCCCATCGCGGGCTTTCTGGCCCGCACTACAAAACTGAGATGCTCCCTCGAAGAACTGTCACCCCTGTTTGCTACTCTATAATTCCTCTCGATCTATCTATCAATCGAGCGATTTACAATCCTCCTACTTTTAATTACAAATTGCTACGCTTCTTAACAGAATATAAACCTTCGATTGTAAAAAAAGAATTAAGAATGGTGGCGGTGGAAAAACTTTACCGAAGCTTTAAAATACTGAAAGCCACAGCCGATCTAAATTTCAGACATTAAACCGGGATCGGGGAGGCTGGCGGTGCCGGAGTGACTTCACGAATTCTTCACGATGAGTTCCTAGAGTTATCAGTTACAAATTAATTAGACTCCCGGAAAGTCATAAAATGGATTGCCAAAGACTATCTGAGACGAGGAGCCGATTTTCGTCTGACTTAGGTAAAAATTTTGAGAGGCGACGGGGTGGAATTATTTTTCCTGTTCAAAAAGAGCGAGAACTTCACGGACGCCCGCCAGTGGATGAGGACAGGGACTCGGTTTTTATCTGAGCAATCCTCCACCCGAGTCAAACTGACGGTGGCGCTGGGGCTCGCCTTGTCTTGCGGGGCATTCGCAATGGCGTGGCATTGGGAACAGGCGCTCCGGCTAGTAAAATTTCGCACTTTCTCAGACGACGTAACCGCCGCCCTACAAAGAGACATTGACGACCATTTGGCGGTTCTCCAGCACTTGAGCAACTACTACGCTGCGGGCGCGATCGCCCCGGGCGACCGACAGGATTGGCGCGCCAATCCCTCCCATGACAGGCGCTTTGTCAGGGGTTTCCTGTCGCGAATGCGGGGGATTGAATCGCTCGGATGGATGCCGCGCGTCTTTGCCACAGATCGGCAGAGCCTCGAAGCCGAGATGCGCGCTCTCGGCTATCCCAGCTTTCGCATCAGGGAAGAAAACTCCCAAGAGATAAAGAGAATGGCTGCACGGCGAGAGGAATATTTCCCGATCGCCTATTTAGAAGGTTTGGGGAATGGCGAGATGGCTGTGGGTTTTGACGCGGGCGCTTCTTCCGGGCGATTCGCCCTGGAGCAGGCGCGAAAGAGCGGGGAAATCGCCATCAGTTCTCAGCTCCCGCAAGCCCTGCCAAAAAACGGCAATGTAGATTTTTTGGCGATCCGCCGCATTGAGGTTTTCCACTCGCCCCCCTCCGGGGAAAAGGACGATCCCGACGCGGAAATCTCCGGCTTCGTGCTGGGGATTTTCAATCTCGCTGAGATCCTCAAACTTTCCCTCGAAAAACAAAATTCTTTCCCGGCAGCGCTTGCCAATAGCGCCAATATCGTTTTTTACAGCGGCTCTGCCACTCGGATAAATAGCGCAGCAGGCAGCTCGCAGGAGCCGGAGCCCCAATTTTTGGCGTTCTATGATGCCCGCACTGGCAGGCTCTCGGCAGACTCAACCCTCGCCGTCGCGGCAGAAGCCACTGCAACAGGGGCGATCGCGCGCGCCCTGCGCGTCGGCAACGAGGTATGGACGGTCAAATTTCTCCCAGAACCGGCGTATTGGACGACTCAGCCGCATTTCGGCGCGTGGGCGGCATTGGTGCTGGGCTTTTTCTCGACGGGGATTCTGGCAGTCAGCCAGCACGTCGGGCAATTGCGATCCCTCGATCGGGAGCAACTTTCGCGGCAACGCGAACAAGCGATCGCCGCCCTCAAGCAGTCCAATGCCTCCCTCTCCCAAGCCAACGCCGAAATGAAATTGCTCATGCGACTGAGCAATTCCCTGCAAGCTTGCCTCACCCAAGAAGAAGCCTGCACGACCATTGGCAAGTTCATGCGCAAACTCTTCCCCAATTTCTCGGGAGCCCTCTATGTCACGTCTGCAGCGGGAAATCTCGTAGAAGCGTCGGTGACTTGGGGCGAACACAGCCCCCACCAGCTCGTCTTTTCTCCCGATGAGTGCTGGGGGATGCGCTACGGTCAACCTTATATATACAAGAACACCCACAGCAGTTTTGCCTGCCAGCACGGCAACCATCCCCTGCCCGAAGAAAGTTTGTGCCTGCCCCTCGTCGCTCACGGGGAAACCTTGGGGCTGCTGTACTTGAGTTCGCCAGTTCCGGGGCGGCTATCCGACGACAAACAACACCTCGCTAAGAGCGTCTCCGAACAAGTGGCGCTGGCTTTGGCGAACTTAAAACTGCGCGAAACCCTCAAATACAACAGCATTCGCGATCCGCTCACCAATCTGTTCAACCGCCGCTACATGGAAGAATTCTTGATTCAAGAACTGTACCGAGCGCAGCGCGCTGGGGACTCGGTGGGGGTTGTGATGCTGGACGTCGATCATTTCAAGCGGTTTAACGATACTTTCGGGCACAAGGCGGGTGACGAAGTGCTCCGATCTCTCGGGGCGTTTTTACTCTCGTCGATTCGAGCTTCGGATATCGCTTGCCGCTATGGCGGCGAGGAGTTTACCTTGATTCTCCCAGAAGCCTCTGTGGAGGTGACGCGAGAGCGGGCGGAATACCTGCGTCAAGAAGTGCAGCAGCGCTTCGCTTCCAATCTCGATCTCGGCTGCACGGTGACGATTTCCCTGGGAGTGGCGAGCTTTCCGCAGCACGGCTCGACGGCAGAGGCAATCCTCTCTGCTGCCGATGCGGCGCTCTACCGCGCTAAGGCAGAAGGGCGCGATCGCGTCGTGACGGCAGCTTGAGTCCTCTCTTTCCCTTTCCCCATAATTTCCCAATTTCTTCACAAAATCCCCCGGGTAGGGATGCTACTGTAGAAAAACGGAAGCACGCTAGCTGGGCTAACCTCACACAACACGCCTCTGCGATGCCCCAGTACCGGCTCCGAAAATCAAACTTTAGCGAGGATGTTGCCGTGGTTGCCACCCCAGAAAAACAGCACGCACCTAGCCACAGCCACGCAGACAGCAGCGATCGCGTTGCTGTCTTGCTGATGGGTTACGGGGAAGTAGAATCTTACGAAGATTTCGCCAATTATAACGAACAAGCTTTAAATCTGCTGACTGCCAAGTTTGCACCGGTTCCGGCTTGGATATATCCCCCCCTTGCGCGGATTTTGGCTGTGTTTGACCGCCACGAGTGGGGACATTCTCACCACGATTTTATTTCCCCGCACAACGCGATTTTTGAAAAACAGCGGGCTGGCATTGAATACCACTTGCAGCAGCGTTGGGGCGATCGCGTCCAAGTCTTCAAAGCCTTTAACTTCTGCGCTCCCTTTCTCCCCAAACAAGTCCTCGCACAAATCCAAGAAGAAGGCTTCGACAAAATCCTCATTTACCCCCTCTTAGTGGTCGATTCTATCTTCACCAGCGGCATTGCCGTCGAGCAAGTCAACAAAGCTCTCTCTGCAATGGCTGAAGGCGAGGAACACTGGGTAAAAGGAATGCGCTACATTCCTTCTTTTTACAACCAACCCGCCTATCTCGACTTCCAAGCCAAGCTGGTTGAAGAGAAAATAGCCGCCCTCCTCGCCGACAAATACCTGCCTTCTCAAATCGGCATCGTGCTGATGAATCACGGCTGCCCTCATAAAGCCAAAGGATTCACCTCTGGCATTCTCGAAAGCGAGGCACTTTACGAATTGGTACGGGAACGGCTCATCCACCGCTACCCGCTCATCTCCGTAGGTTGGCTCAACCACGATACGCCTTTGATAGAATGGACGCAGCCCGGAGCCGAATTGGCAGCTCGCAACTTGATCGATCTGGGTGCGCAAGCGATTATCATGCTGCCTATCGGCTTTGCGACGGAAAATCACGAAACTCTGCTGGATGTGGATCACATCATTCACGCCGTACAGCGCCGCTATCCTGATGTCACTTTCGTGCAGATGCCCTGCGCAAACGATCATCCTGATTTTCTGCAAATGGCGGCTGAGTGGGCTATTCCGCAAATTGAAGCGCTATTTTCAGAAACTGCGATCGCCGTCAATCCCTTCCTCTCACTGGCAGCAACTCACAGCCACCACCACCACGACGGGCACCATCACCACCACGACGGGCATCACGAGCATCACGAACATCACGAACACTCTCACGACGGGCACCACCACCATCACTAACCATTTTCCCCCTCGTTTCCAGGCTTCCTGTTGGGTTAACCTGCCGGGAGGCTCAGCCTCCCTTTCTCTCATCAGCTTATGGGCAGGGGGAAGCCTTATTTTTCTGCAATTTCCCTAGAAAGTAAGATTTTTTTTAGATTTTCCCGGGGTAGAGGCGTGGTAAGATATTTTTATAATGGGAATCTAAGCAATCTAAAAAAAATTACACGGATTTCGATTATAAAATAAGTTTAGCAGCATTGGCGAGTTTCTGCAAGCCCCCTCCCTCTCTTCTATAGCGCTTATAGCGGTTTTCATACGAATGAGGTACAGAGAAACCCGGCTTCTTAAAGAAGCCGGGTTTCTGAAGTCCCTCACAAGGGAAAGCAAACTGCTATAGGATCGGGCAAAAGACAGTGTTAGGAAACGCCTCGGAGTTTGCGGGTATTGTCAGCCAAACTCTGAGCAAATTGATCGAAACGCTGGGATAATTTCTCGTCGAGAATCTTGCCATCCGAACCAAAGGCTTTCCAAGCTTGCCCGATAGACCTCTCCAAAATTTAAAAATTATGCTATAATGGCAAAATCAATGTTTTTT
>CAYOOD010000169.1:0-11708 GCA_964405435.1 uncultured bacterium | reverse complement strand
TTACTATTCCTATTGAACGTAGGCTACAACGCCCGGACTTTCATTTTCCATTTTATCGACTGCAGAAACGGCATAGGTTCCCGGCTCAACTTGAACCGCCGTAGCGGCGGCTGGCAGGATGCGAACGAGTTCCCAATTATTGCCAATCTGCTTGTACAAAGTCCAAGAACGAATGTCATCAGACGGGGCGGGATTCCAGCTCAATTGGCGAACTGCAGCCGCAACGCCCGTGGGAGGTGCAGGCGGTTCGTTATCCAACCACGACATGGTGGGTGGCAGGGCAGGCGATCGGTAAATCGAACTCTTGAAAGCGTTATTCACGCCCAAGCGATTTTCCTTGAAAACCTTCATGCTGAAGAAGATATTGCCCAGAGAAAGTTGGTTGGCTTTGCCGCGAGAGATATCGACTTGCCGCTGAAACTCGGCGATCGACCAACTTCCTCCATCCAATTTGCTCAGGTAATTCCCAGCGTAAATGTGCCGCCCTCTGGGATTATTTTGCGTCCACCAATTCAGCAGGGCGGGATAGCTTTGCTGCGGCGGATCGATGCGCCAGTAGAGTTGGGGAGCCATGTAATCAACCCAGCCCTCTTCCAGCCATTTTTTGGCGTCGGCATACAGGGCATTGTACTGATCTAATCCCACAATGCCAGCCGGTTGTCCGGGGCGGTAAATGCCAAAGGGACTGATGCCGAATTTGACGTTGGGTTTTTCGGCGCGAATTCCCTGCGAAATGCGCTGCATCAGGCGATTGACGTTATCCCGCCGCCAGTCTGCCAGGGAGAGGGTGCCGCCAGCCGCACGATAAGCGCTGTAAGTTCTTGAATCGGGGAATTCTATGCCGTCTTTGGGATAGGGATAGAAATAGTCATCGAAGTGAATGCCATCGACGTTGTAGCGACGGACGACATCCATAATGACGTTATATGTCTTGTCCTCGACTGCTTTAACTCCGGGGTCCATCCACAGCAAATCGCCGTATCGGTAAACGTATTGCGGATATTGAACGGCGGCGTGATTGGGAGCAAAATTGGTTTGTTCGGCGGCTCTGGCGCGGTAGGGATTGAACCAGGCGTGCAGTTCGATATTGCGCTTGTGGCTTTCATCGATCGCAAACTGCAGCGGATCGTAATACGGCGCTGGCGGCTTGCCTTGGGTGCCCGTCAGCCACGCGCTCCACGGCTCCAACTCCGAGGCATAGAAGGCATCGCCGGCGGGGCGTACCTGCAAAACCAGGGCGTTCATATTTAACGCCTGCATCTGATCGAGAATTTGAATCAGCTCGGCTTTCTGCTGTTCTACCGGCAGTCCCCGTTTTGAGGGCCAGTCAATGTTGGCCACGGTTGCCACCCAGACGCCCCGAAACTCGCGCGAGTGGCTGACGTTCGCCAACTGCGGGGCTGCACCGGGCTGTTGCGCTACTCCGGCGGGCGGGAAGGCTGCGTATATCTGAGTCACGCCGAGTCCGAATAGGATAGAGAGGGCGAATATCAGGATTTTGCCTTTTTTGCGGTCTGTCTTGTAGGCGGATGGGTTGGCAGCGGATGCTCGGAATGGCTCGCGCCCAGTCGTGCTTTTCCGATCCTTTGCAGTGAAATTGCGAAGTACAAGCCTCAATTGGCTGTAAAAGCGGAGAACGATGGCCATCAAATTCATGTTATCTTGGTGGCGAAATAAGTGACGCGCGATCGGCTCAGCCCATAATATACCAAGGCGGGCGGCTTTTTGACGGCTCGTATCCATTGGAGTGTTTAATCCCGGCTGTCATTGCCTTGGCTCCAAGGCTGCCAATCCGTACAGTCTATATTTTTCGCGGCGCTGCACCGACAAACCGGAAAAACTAGGCGATCTGATTGAAGTTGGCGCGGCGTGAAGTTGCGATCGCTCGGGTTCGCAGCACCCTTGGATATTTCGGTAGAAACCCGCCGCTATTTTTACAAAAAAAAGTAGGGCGATTCGAGGAAGCGCTAAGCTCGCGCTTCACGCGCTTTCCTATCAGCGGACGGACTCGCCCTAAATTTTGTTTCCGCTATTTCGGGGAGCGAGGGAGACTTTTTTGAACCCGATGAGATTTTTTAAAGAGGAGAGAACATCAAAATACAACTCGGCAGAATTCCCTCCTTTTGAGAAGAATACTCGTGGTTTTGGTCTGCCCCCATAGCATTTTTCAGTCAGATGAAGTACAGATAAGAAACCCGGCTTCTTAAAGAAGCCGGGTTTCTGACGTACCTGACTCGCTTGAAAACTGCTATATTTAAGTGAATCACATAAACCTCTGCTCAAAGAATTTCAATAATTCCCCGCTGCCCGTCTAGGCGCACGCGCTGCCCGTCGCGCAGCAAATGAGTGGCATTGTGGATGTCCATGACGGCGGGGATGCCGTACTCGCGAGCGACGATCGCGCCGTGAGAAAGCCGCCCTCCGACTTCCGCAATTAAGCCGCCAGCGCGGGCTAAAACCGGTGCCCAGCCGGAATCGGTGTAAGGCACGACGAGAATCGTCTCGCGATCGATATCGGGAATTGCCTGCAAATTGCGGAGGATTTTTACCCGCCCTTCTACTTGCCCGGGGCTGGCACCGATTCCCTGCAACTGTTGGCTCGCGCGCGATCGCTCGCCTGCGAATTGCTTGGGTTCTGGCGGCGCACTGCCGTAAACAATAAACGGTACATTTGTTAATTTCCCGTCCGCTTCGAGCTGCGATCGCCGATTTTCTATCAATTGGGAAATCCGGCTTCTCAGCCGCTCGTCTCCCGCCACGACGCGGCGAATTTCCTCAAATTTCAGGAAAAAAATATCCCCCGCCTGCGACAGCACGCCCGCCTCCAGCCAAAGTTTCTCCAGTGCCACAAAACTCCAGCGCAACTGTGCCAACAACTGGCTGTATATCGCCGTTACCCGCCCTTTGAGATTCAGGCGGCGCTGCACGATTTTCGCTTTCCCCGTTGGCGGTGCCGGAGCGGGAGACGGCGCGGGCGGGTGAAATAGGAACTGTGCAAAGAGTTCGCGGGCGGCTTGGGGGTTTTCCTTCCAGCGGGGAACGGCGATATCGGTGGCAACTTCGCTCAGATAGCCGTAGCGGTCGATCGCACCTTCGAGCTGTTGCAGGACAATTTGACCGTCGGGAATTTCGGCGAGTCTGGCGAAGAGGGCGGCAGTTTCGGGCGTCATTTGCGCGAGATTCGAGAGCAGGTGGCGGGTAGCGGCGGCGAGTTCCTGCAGCGATCGCACTGCCGCCACTTCGGGGAGCTCGCTGTTATCCAATTCGGCATCGCTGACTTTCAAAATCGCCTGCCGCAGGGAAAAACTCAGCGGGGCCAGAATGCTGTAGTAAGTTGCCCGTTTCAGCACTTCTAAAATCGAGTCAATTCGCTCGATTAAAGCCGCCGGACTGGCAGAATTCAAGGCGATCGCGTCGTTTAGGGTTGGGGCAAAATACCGCCGGCAATCTCGCTCAAAATCCTCTTCCAGACGCCATTCGCGCTGCTGCAACCGCAGCAATCCCGGCAATTGCTTCACAGTAGACAATAGCGGCGGTTTGGTAAATTTGGCTCCCCGCGTCAGAAATTCCAGACTTTCCGGCGGCAGCCCCATGCGCAGGAAAATCTCTCCGAGCAGGGAAGCGTTGAAATAGGCGCGAGAGTAGTGCAGGGTGGCGGTTTCGTTGAAATCCAAAGAAGCCGCACCTTTCCCCAGCACGAGGGTAAAAATTTCTCCCCAGACGCCGCAGGTGAGGGGGCGATTGATCGACCAAGTGAGGGGGCGAATCAGTCCCGGGATAACTTCAGCGGCGATTTTGCGCGTCCAGATGGGCAGCAGCGTTGTCACCGGTCGCGCCTGCAGCAGCCACAAGGTTTGCCCGTCGTAAGTCCACTCGATATCTTGGGGAATGCCGCGATCGCGCGCTTCGAGATGGCGGGCGAGGTACGCCACTTGCTGGATGAGTGCTGGCGGCAAGTCCCCCGGTTTTCCTTCGATTTCCAGGTTCAAATCTGCTGGCAGGAGCCAGTTGGAGGCGTCGCGAATATCGGCGTTGCGAATGTAAACGCGGTACTGTTCTGGCGTAACTTGACCGGAAACAACGCGCGTGGCGTCTCCTGGTAAGGCTTCTATGACGACGGCATCGCCCTCTCTGTCAAGGGGATCGCGGCTGAAGGCAACGCCGGAGAAAACGCCCCGGATTTGCTGCTGTACGAGAACGGACATGGAATCTTCGCGATTGGCGCTGGCGAAATCGAGGCGATACGCCTGGGCGGCGGGGCTGTCATACGAGGCGAGACAGCGGGCGATCGCTTCGGCTAAGGCTTCCCGGTTGGTAATGTTTAAAATACTTTCGTACTGACCGGCGGCTGACGCGCGTTCCGAGTCTTCTCCCACCGCAGACGATCGCGCCACGAGGGGCGAGGAAACAGAAGGTTCGAGAAAGTCGATCAGGGGTTGGGGATCGTCGCCGGCGGGCAGTACCCAGCCCGGGGGCACGGGATAGCCCCAGCGCTTCAAGGTGGATAAAGTAGCGGCTTTTTGCCCGACTTTGCGGGCATCGAGTCGCTCGTCTAGGGAAAGAATCGCGCGATCGCCTCGGAAAAAGCGAAACACTTTTCGAGAATCCTCCTGTGCTGAGGCAGTTGGCAAGTCGAGATCGTCGGGCATGGTGCGGTATATCCACCCTAGCAGCGACGACAGAGCGATCGCCGCCAGCAAGCGTTTGCCGTCTTGCGGATACAACAGCGCTGTAATCACACAGTACAGCACCAAAACCCCCAAGTGACCGAGCTTGCGCTCCCGCACGATCGTAAAGCTGACGCCTCCAAATAAAAATACCAAGATGGCGACGCGCCAGTCGTGGACGGCAATGCCCCAAACCACGTTTGTATTGCCCGCCCCTCGGGAGAAGGCGTAGCGCCCCGCCACCAGCGCAATCAGCGCCACGATTTCCCACACCGAACCCGCCGGAAAAAACGCCCTTGCCAGCAGAACCGCTGCGATGCCTTTACCGGCTTCCGAGAGTATTGCCAGAATTCCAGCCAGTCGGCCTCCGTGGTAAAATGCTGCCTGCACCCCCACGTTGCCCGTTCCCAGTTCCGCGAGTTCCCGACCAGCGATCGCGCGGGTTATCCCGGCAATTAAAGGCAGTCCCCCCAAAATCGGGCAGACGGTGAAGATGAGTAGAGCGCCCCAAACCTGCATCAGCGTCATAGTCGGCGATCGGTTTCGCGAAGGTGGATTATTGATATTTTGCACCGTGCTGCAGGAAATTGCCGTTTTTCCTTCAGTTCGTCGTGAGGATTTCAGTCCTTCTCTTTTCAAACGCGCGATCGCCGCCACTACGAACGTCGCGATCGCGATCGTGCCTCCCCGTAGAGAGAAGCGTGCTTGAATTCTTCCCAAGCTTTGTTAATGGATTGCATGATCGCAGTCGCGTCTGAGGACTTATTGGTATCGGGGTGCCATTCTTTGGAAAGTTCGCGGTAAGCCGCTTTCACCTCCCGTTCTGTCGCCTGCTGGCTCACCCCCAAAACTTCCCACCAACTCCCGCGCAATTTCGGAGAGGGCATGAGGATGCCCAGCAACTTTTCGCCATATTCCCCGCGAATTTTGTTGCGTGCCTCATCCCTGCCGAATTTTTCGATAACAATATCCAGCCAAGGTTGCAGCGTTTTGCGAATGTATGCCCAATCCGTCTCAGCCAGCGATCGCGCGCTCGTCGCGAATCTGAGCAAATAAACCACAAAACTGCTCGGCAGCGGCGGCAATTCCTCTGCCTCTCGTGCTTGCAGCTTCTCCAAATGCTCTTTCATTTGGCGTTCCAGCTCGATCGGAACGGTTAATTTGACTGTTTGGCTAGAATTGGCAGGAGAAGGCATTCGATTAATTTGCTGTAATTTTTATAACCAAGGTTAAAATTTTTCTTTAATTTAGCCGATTTTTTTGAAAATTGAAACCCCTTTATCTAGAAACAGATCACTTCGCAAACCAGAAACCCGGTTTTTTTAAAAAACCGGGTTTCTTTACAGACCAGTTATCAAAGTTTATAGCCGATCGCCCGCAGAAAATCTTTGCGCTTCTGCACGTCCTCTGGCCCTTCAACGCCTTTGGGAGAGAACCCGTCTACAACCCCCAGAATGCCGCGTCCCTGGTCAGTTTCGGCGAGAATGACTTGCACGGGATTGGCAGTCGCGCAGTGAATTTTGCACACTTCCTGACACTGCTTGATCGCATTCAAAAAATTGACGGGGAAGGCGTCTTTGAGCAAAATAACAAAACTGTGACCGGCAGCGATCGCCTGGGCGTTCTTCGTGGCGACTTGTTGCAGCGTCTCGTCATTGCCCGTCACGCGAATCAAACAAGGGCCAGAGGCTTCACAGAAAGCAATGCCAAATTTCACAGAAGGCACGGTGCCGACCATAATCTCGTGCAAGTCCTCTACCGTCTTGATAAAGTGAGAGTGCCCGATGATGATGTTGCACCCTTCTGGAATTTCCACCGCCACTAACTTGAGTTCCATCCTTCTCCTCCCTACCCAGCGGGAAACTCAATCAAACGGAAACATTTCTACTCTACACTCACCCGCGCAACCGATAACAAGCGGCTTTGTCAAATTTCACCGGCTCAAACGAACTGTCGAGCGCAACGGTGGTTTCAGCCACGCCCAAAAATAGATAGCCATCGGGCTGCAGCACGCGCCCCACCTTTTCCAGGATCGCCTTTTTCGTCGGGATGTCGAAATAAATCAGGACATTGCGCATGAAGATGACGTCCATGCTGGGCAATGGCGGCCATTCATCAGCCAGGTCGATTTGCTGAAACTCAACCATCTGGCGGATGTCGTCGTTGAGCTGCCACTCGTGCCCTACCGGTTGGAAGTAGCGTTTCAGGAAAGCCGGCGGCAGCCCGCGACTGACTTCGAGCGGGCTGTAGCGAGCCGAAGACGCGCGCGACAGCATCTCGCCGGAGATATCGCTAGCGATGAAGCGCAGCTTCCAGGTGGAAAAAATCGGGAAATACTGGCGCAGTAATAGGGCGATGCTGTAGGGTTCCTGCCCGCTGGAGCAGGCAGCGCACCAGATATTCAGGGAGCGCTCGGCTCGGCGCTTTTTCAACAGCAGCGGCAGCACGACTTTTTTGAGCGCTTCAAAGGGGTAAACATCTCGGAAAAAGGAAGTTTCCGTCAGCAGCAGCGCCTCCACCACGCGAACGTGCAGGTGATTGAACGGCTGATTTTTCAGCAGCGCCACCAGTTCCCCAACAGAATTCACCCCTACTTGCTGGGCGATGGGCAGCAATCGAGACTGAGCGCGCTTCCCCTTGTCCGCTTCCATTTCCATAGCGGCGCGATCGCGTACCAATTGGCGAATGTAGTTATAATCAGCGCTCTCTAGCGACATTCTGTTTGTGCATTGTAAGTTCTCTGTTTATTGAAAACCGAAAACAGGCAACTTGTCGCGCCTTCCGAGCAAAAGTTCCCCAGTACAAGCGGGACGCTTATCGCCTCCTGCTCCGCCCCTTCCCGCATCAGTTGCCAGGTTCTTTCCCTACTTGCAGCGGAATTTCGACGATAAATTCAGTACCCTTTCCACTGTCAGACGTACAGCGCAAGCTGCCGCGATGTCTTTCTACGATAATCTGATAGCTAATAGACAATCCCAGTCCGGTTCCCGAACCGATGGGTTTTGTCGTATAGAAAGGGTCAAAAATTTTATCTATCACGTCTGCGGGTATGCCATTACCGCTATCCGCCATGCGAATTTGCACCTGCGAGTCAACCACTGCCGTCTCGATCTCAATAACGGGCACCGGGCATGGGGCATTTTCGCCTGCCTGCCCCGATCGCCATGCCCTGTGTTTTTCTTCGATCGCGTCGATCGCGTTGGCGATTATATTCACAAACACTTGATTGAGCTGTCCCGCGTAGCATTCTACCTGTGGCAAATCTCCATAGCGTTTAATCAGGTGAATTTGCGGGCGATCGGGCTGTGCTTTGAGACGATGCTGCAAAATCATCAGGGTGCTGTCGATATTTTCGTGCAAATCCACTTCTTTCATTTCGGCTTCGTCCAGGCGGGAGAATATCCGCAGGGATTTGACAATCTCTCGAATCCGCTCGGCTCCTAGTTGCATTGAGTCGAGGATTTTTGGCAAATCTTCTATCAAAAAATCCAAATCGACTGCTTCTATTTCTTCTTCTATTTCTGGGGTAGCTTTTGGATAAGCTTCTCGATAAAGTTCCATCAGATTTAAAAAATCTGCAATGTAGTCGCGGGCGTGAATGAGGTTGCCGTAGATGAAGTTGACGGGGTTGTTGATTTCGTGGGCGATCCCGGCAACCAGTTGTCCGAGGGAGGACATTTTTTCAGCCTGAACTAAATTGGCTTGGGTTTGGCGCAATTTGCTGAGGGTGGCTTCTAATTCTTGACTCTTCGCTGCAGCCAGTTGAGCCGACTCGCAAGATTGATGGTAGAGATCGGCTTGGGTGACGGCGATCGCGATCTGCACCGCCACGGCTTGCAGCAATTCTACCTCAGAATCGAGCCAAGGTCGGTAAATACTGTGGCTGCAGCTCACCACGCCAAAACAGTCAAATCGACTTGCCATCGGGATGAGCAATAGGGAAGCATAGCCGAGTTCTTGGTAAATGGTTCGATCCGGAAGTTCCTCTAAATTATCCACGCGATCGATGCGGATGGATTCCATACGCAGGAGTTTTTCGGTGAGGAGACTGTCATTCAGACAGGGGTAAACGACCAGTTGGCTGGGCAAATCAGTCGATTTTGCTTCTTTGACGACTTTCCAGAGGGGAGGAGAGGGGTAATACCAGGCAAAGTGACAGCGATCGACATGCAGGAGCTCGCGAATCTCTTCGGTTGCCGTTTCCAGAATGGTGTCGAGGTTGAGAGATTTGCGGATTTGGCTGGCGAGACGATTGAGCAGTGTTTCCCGTTGGGCGAGTTCTCGAAACTGCGCTTCCGATCGCCTTAAAGCGTCCTCAGTCTTTTTAATTGTTGTAATTTCGTGCGAACAGCCGAGTATCCCGAAAATTCTCCCGTTCGCATCCCGCAAGGGTGTTTTTTTCGTGTCGAAAATATGCTGCACTCCCGACGCATCCACAGCCAGATCGTGAGGATTTTCCAGGGTTTCACCCGCCAGCACGGCGATGTCGTCCGTGCGGTATCCCCGAATCTGTTTGGCAGGGTTGCCAAAGACCAATTCTTCGGGAAATCCCAATTCTAAATCGTTTTTGCCGACGATTTCTTCTGCCGTCATCCCCACGCCATCCGCCATCGCTCGGTTAACCAGGATGTACCGGAAGTTCAGATCTTTGGCAAAAATCCAGTCTGTTGTGGTATTGATGACGTTTATGAGCAGGTTAGCCGTCCGCTGTTGTTCTTCTAAGGCTTGCTGTAAGGCAGCTTCTACCCGCTTGCGATCGCTGATATCCGTAATCGTGCCGACGTAGCCAACAACCTCTCCGCTATCGCCAATTTCTGCGAGTGCTTGACCGATCACCCAAACTGTACTCCCGTCAGGGCGCGCGAAGCGATACTCCGATTGAAACGGCTGTTTATTCTCAGCCGCCTCGTACCATTGCCTGAAGACGCGATCGCGATCTTCGGGATGCAAAGTTTTGCTCCAACCCGTCCCCTTTGCTTCTTCTAAACACAGTCCTGAAAGTTCGCTCCAGCGTTGATTGATATAAGTGCAATTGCCCTCAGAATCGGTGTGAAAGATGCCCGCAGGTGACGAATCTGCCAAGATTTGATAGCGGCGCTGCGAAGCCTGCAAAGCTTTTTCGGCTTGTTTGAGTTCGGTGATGTCTGTAAATGACGCAACCGCCGCATGAGGAATGGTTGCTCCCAGAGAAAATAACGGTTGTGCATTCACCAAAATCCAGGTTAAAGTTCCATCGGGTTTGCGGACGCCCATCACCCGATTAGTACAGGTTTGCCCTGTCTGCAAAGCCATCTGGATCGGGAATTCTTCTACAGGGAATGGCAAGCCGTCTTCTCGAATCGCCTGCCAGCGCGGATCGAAGGAAGTCAGCCCCAAGAGCTGGTGGGCACTCAATCCCAAAATCCGCTCGGCGCTTTCATTGCAGTGGCGGATCGAGCCCGAGGCATCTTGCATGATAATTCCCTCGGCGATCGCAGCCAGTACGGAGCGGTAACGTTCCCGGCTTTCTTCTAAAGAGGCGATTAATTTATCGCGCTGTGCTTCCAAATGTTTGCGATCGGTAATATCCGTTGCTACTGCATAGAGCAATCCCGACTCCAAAACTGGCACGCTCGTCCACGCCAGCCATTTATACGAGCCATCTTTGCAGCGAAAGCGATTTTCAAAATAGAGGGTTTTGCTGCCCAGCCCTAATTTTTCCATTTCTGCTAATGTTGAGTTTACATCCTCTGGATGTACCAACTCTAAAAAGGGGTACGATAGCATTTCCTCCGTGTCGTAACCCAGGGCTTTTTCCCAAGCAGGATTCAACCGCTTAAAATAACCGTCCAAACCCGCGATGCACAGCAACGTCGAGGATAGATTAAAAAGTTGCTCCAGTTCGGCGTAGGATTTCCCGCTCTGGCTGATTTCTGGTTGCTGCCACCCTTCTCCTGCTTCTGGCGGTCGTTTTTTGAGAGGTTCTGGGTAGGGCAGCCATTCCTCACCCGCTTTTTCCTGCTGTTTTTCTGCAGTGATGTCTGCAACTAAGCCATCCCAGATGACATCTCCATTGGCTTGCCGTTGCGGGTGAGCAATCCCGCAAAACCACTTAATTTTTCCCGAAGGCGTAATGTGCCGCCATTCCTGCTTCCACGTTTTCAGGGTTTTCTCGGATGCGGCGAGGGAGCGACCGAAGGCTTCGCGATCGCCCGGATGAATCAGCGCCCCCATTAAGTTGATACTTTTCCTCTCTTGAGGCTCTATTTCCCAAACTTCTCGGCAATTGGGGCTAATATAAGTAAATTCCTCAGAGCCGTCGGCGTGTCGGACGAACTCATAGCTGATTACTGCTCCATTCCCCGTCAGTTTTTGCCAGTCCCCTTCTTCTTGTACGCGATCGCTGATATCGCTCTGAATGCAATCGAGGCGCTCCAGCTTGCCCTTTTCATCTCGAATCGCCCAGCACTTACTGCGAATCAGTCGCATTTCCCCCGACGGTCTGAGAATGTGATACTGTGTTTCTACGGAGTCAGTCTCGCGCAAAAAAGAAAGGGAGTGCTGGACGCGATCGCGCTCTAGCGGGTGAATTACCTCGCTCCACAACTGCGGTTTCTCGTAAAATTCCTTACTGTAGCGATCGTAGATTTTTTCGATTGCCGGGTTGACATAAACCGTTTCATAAGTGAGGGGCTCGACTGACCAAACCCCTTCTGCTATTTCACTGAGAATGCCACAGGGCCATCCTTGATGTCGGGCAACGCAAAACTGAGCTTTAGATGGGGGACTTTTTAATTTAGCCATATCATACCCCTTCAATTTTTTATATCTCTCTCGAGCTGTATTGTGCCGCCAAATTTTGAGGGATTAACTTTTTCACAAAAAAACTTTATAAAAGTTAAATAAAATATAAAATTTTTCCAAACGTACTCTTATGGCGCTTCTCGGCTGGCGCGAGGTAGAAACCACAGCCTGGGGCGCTTGGCTGTCGGCGTTCAATGGACGCCAAACAAAAAGCGCCCCCAATTGGGAGCGCTTTTTTTAGCTAGAACTTAAAACTTA
>CAYOOD010000168.1:0-11780 GCA_964405435.1 uncultured bacterium | reverse complement strand
TCCATTGGTGGCCAGAAGGCTGCTAATTAGGATTAATCGACCGGACATGATATAACTTTATCAAGTCGCTGCTGCATCCCTTTTAGGCGCGCCGAGAAGCGAAACAGCAGCGAATCGGGAAAAGTTTGCGGTTTTGTCAAGAACGGAAGCAGGTAGAAGCAGGCAGATTATTTTTTATCGAGAGGGATTGGGGGTGGGGCGTTCTTTGGCGCGCTGCTGCTGGTAAAAGTCGAGAACTTTTTGGGTATAAGCGGCGATCGCGGTGCTATTGTATTGGTTGGGATCGCCGGTCATCCACCAGGCAGCGGCACGGCGCACGGCGACTGACTCGTTGTTGTTGCTCGCTTGATATTCGTCTTTGAATACGTCGCGCATGACACACGCCAGAACCCCCCGCGCCGTCACCGGAGAAGATTCAAATTGCGCTGGCGTCAGTTCCTTGCCGGTACACAGCCGCGACCACCGTCGGATGTTATCCGGTTTGATTTGCCAGTCGCTGTAGAGTCCGTCGTTTTGGATGCCAGTATTTGGGGCAGCCAGCCGCAGCGCTTCCACCAGCGCCCCGACTCGGGCGTCGGAGATTTGGGCTTGCGCCGGCATGGCCCACAGTCCTAAAATGGCAGTTAGAATGGCGAGCAGTAATCGCACGATTTTCCTCCTATTAACTGCAAACAGACATTCGATGAGTATCTCTACTTAGGGTTGTCGGGGGTCAAAGCTGAATCGCTCTAAAGAGAGATTTACAGGAATCCCTCGCAGAGTTGGAAGGAGGGCGATCGCCCCAGAGTGTCACTCCCCCCCAAAAAAAAAGCGAAATAGATTGCAAGCAACTTCAGGCTACGCTTACGATCGTACTGACTTCCGTTTCAGCGGAATACCTGCCTGAAACGCAAGCCGAACGTGAGGAAACGGAGCTGATAGATATGGATAAACCGGGTGCCCTAAAGGATGCTTTGACAGCCATGTCGCACCAGGAATTGCTCGATTTAGTCTTGAAAGTGGCCAGCGACAGAGCCGACTTTTGCCGCGCCCTATTGGCCAACATCAGCGTGCCGCTGCTGTCCAAAGCGTCTCGACAAGTAGGGCAACTCGAGCAACAAATCAAGGATTTTTTTGAATCCATTCAAGAGCAATATACTTGCAACGAACACGAATATGACGAAGATGAGAGATATCCCGAATTAGATCCGATTGTCGCGGCAGCAAAAACGTTGCATCCCGGAGAGCAGGTTGAGGTATTTTGGCATTTGATAACCTGCGGCAATCGCATGTTTGAGAATGAGAGGTGTCCGATAGGAACTCAGCAAATAGAAGAAGCGATCGCCGCCTATGCTGAAGCAGCCAGTCAATTAGTTCGGGAGGAAGCGATCGCTTCCAATGGAGGAGCCGCGATCGCGCCCCATTCTCACGGGGGGGAGCGGGGAAAATCCCGCGCGAACAAGCAACCTTATCTGGATGCCCTCGTCGGCGCGCTCACCTGGGAGATGTGCGGATACGGCGAGGTGAGCGACTGTCTGGAAAACGCGATCGCCACACTCTGTACCGAAGCTGCCGACTATCGCTACGCGATCGCCAAATTGCAACACAGCGATTATGCCAGAGTTCCTGAATTAATTGCCGAGTATTACCTGAAATTGGGCGACGAGGAAAACTATTTAAAAGTCCGCCGCGCCAATCTTAAAACTGAAGCGCAGTATGTAGAGCTGTCCAATTATTGGATGAGGAAAGGGGAGAAAAAGAAATACATTGCTACTTTGGAAGAAGGAGCAGCGCACTTGCTACAGAAGCGTCGCGATCCGCAAGTCAGTTTCGATTTTTTGTCTTTGGGCTCGGCGGCAAAACCGAGCGTTTTACTGGAGACTTTAAGAGATTATTACGAACTCAGAGGCGATCGCGAAAACTTGTGCCGCATTTTAATGGCTACAGCCGAGTACAGCGGCGTCACCCTGGATTTGTACCAGCACGTCAAAACCGCTTGCGCCATCGGGGAGCAGTGGCAGCAGTTGCAACCAAAACTGCTGGCGCTCGCCGCGCGCAATCCCGAAGCCTTGGCGCAGATTTACCTCTCGCAAGCCGACTGGGCAGCCGCTATCCAACTGGCACGCCAGCAACCCCACGACGAACGCTTGCAGGTTTTAGTCGCCGAAGGCGTCAAAGAACACCATCCCCGAGAGGCGATCGAAATTTACGAACAGCTCGTAGAGCACTATATCGAGCTGCAAAGCCGCGATCGCTATCGCGCCGCTGCCCGTCACGCTGCTGCGATTAAATCGATTTATTTGTCGATCGTCAACGAACCAGACATCTGGCGGCAATACATTGACAACCTGCGCCAGCGCTATCCCCGCCATCGCGCCTTGCAGGAGGAATTTCGCCGACTGTGAAGGAGGAAACAGCCTTTTTATTCCGGGTCAAAAATCTACAAGCGGCGCTTTTACCGAGTCGGGAATGGGTGCCGCTCTCTCAACGTTGGCAGTGCGGCGAGGAATGGGTGGTTGAAACAAGCGCGAGCGCCCCCTCAAAGTCGGCGTTTCCATCGAGGGAGAAAATTTTCAACTTGACTCGTTGAAAATTTCCCAACGTCGAGCGATCGCTATTGACAAAATCATCGAGATATGTCTAGATCGGTGAGGGTCGGAGGAATGCAACCGACTGATGTTAGTTCACGCAATGGGAGCGATCGCCTATGTCAACCCGCACGCGCAACCGCTTGATTGCTCAATTTTCAAAACAGACTTCTCTCCAAACCGTTTTGATTGTTCCCTTCCTCCTGCAAATCGCTGTAGCGGTTGGGTTAGTGGGCTATCTCTCCTTCCGCAACGGGCAAAAAGCGGTTAGCAATTTGATCGTGCAACTGCAAAGCGAGATTAGTTCGAGAATTGACCAACACCTGCACGCCTATTTATCAATAACCCATCAAATCAATGCCGCCAATAAAGAAGCCATTCAACAAGGCAGGTTAAGCGTTAAAGATTGGCCGACAACAGGGCACATTCTCTGGCAACAAGTTCAGGCTTTTAACGTGGGGTATATCAGCATTGGCAACGACAAAACCGAATTTATCGGGGCAGGGCGTTACGACAGTGGCGTGCGGATCGAACGCTGTGTAAAGGGAACTTGTCAATCTTATCTTAGAGACGAGCGAGGCAACTTGACTGACCGACAAGTTTATGGAGACGGTCAATATGAATACCATAAAGAAGCATGGTACGCCAAACCCTTTCAAGCAGGCAAGCCTACCTGGACCGATATTTACCAGTGGCAAGCTCATCCTGAAGTGATTGCCGTGGCGGCTGGCGTTCCCGTTTATGACAAAAATAATAAATTTATTGCGGTTACGTCTGTTGATTTGCCTCTGGCGGAAATCGGCAATTTTTTAAGAAAATTAAAAATTAGTTCATCGGGAAAAGCATTTATTATAGAGCGCAACGGATTGATTGTGGGCAGCTCTAGCAGCGCGCCCCCCTATAAAATGGAAGGAACTGCAGCGAAAAGGATAAAAGCGACTGAAAGCCAAGATGAGTTAATTCGAGCAACGGCTCAGTATTTGCAAGAAAAATTTGGCGATTTGAGTCAGATTCAGGAGCAAAAACAACTCTGGTTTGAATGGAAGAATCAGCGCCAAGATATCCAGGTAAAACTCTGGCGGGATAAGTTAGGGTTGGACTTGCTCGTCGTTGTTGTCGTCCCCGAAGCCGATTTTATGGAGCAGATCGATCGCAATACCCGCACGACGATCGTGCTGTGTCTAGTGGCTCTCGCGATCGCAACCGGCATGGCTGTACTCACTGCCGGAGCGATCGCCCGTCCGATTCTGCAATTGAACCGAGCCTCGATCGCGATCGCCAGCGGACAACTCCATCAGCTCGTCAAAGTCAAAGGCATCAACGAATTAGAAAAACTTGCCGACTCGTTCAACAGCATGGCACGGCAACTGCAGCAATCCTTTGATACCTTAGAGAAGCAAAACGAAGAGTTAAAGCATCTCGATCGACTCAAAGACGAATTTCTCGCCAATACTTCCCACGAACTGCGCACCCCCCTCAACGGCATCATCGGCATTGCCGAATCTCTGATTGACGGCGCAACAGGAGAACTGCCCGCACCGACTCAAGCCAACCTGCAATTAATCGCTTCCAGCGGTCGCCGTCTGGCTAGTTTGGTCAACGATCTCCTCGATTTTTCCAAACTCAGACACAAAAATGTCGAGCTGCAACTGAAGCCGGTAGACTTGCGATCGGTGACGCAGGTGGTTCTCACCCTCAGCCAACCCTTAGCGAACCAGAAAAATTTGCAGTTGCTCAATACCATTCCTGAAGACTTGCCCGCCGCCGAAGCAGACGAAAATCGCCTGCAACAGATTCTCCACAATTTGGTAGGAAACGCGATTAAATTCACCCCTTCAGGAACCGTAAAAGTATCAGCAGAACTGGCCCTTTACAATGGAGAATCTGTAGAAAAAAGCCCCATCCTTGGTTCCTATTTTCCCATTAGCGCTTACCAATTGGCCATCACCGTTTCCGATACAGGCATCGGCATTCCTGAAGATAAATTCGAGCGCATTTTTGAATCTTTTGAACAGGGAGAAGGCTCCTCAGCGAGAGAATACGGCGGTACGGGATTGGGACTGGCCGTTACCAAAAAGCTCGTAGAATTGCACGGGGGAACGATTAGCGTTCGGTCGAAGCTGGGGGAAGGTTCGCAATTTACCTTTACTTTGCCGATTTCTCAAGGGCAAGTCGCCGCAACTGAACCCAGTGCTATCCGCGAGAGTATGCCTTCAGAATTGGCGTCTATAATGACAAGTTTAGATTCAGCCTCGCTCTCCAATGAGTTAAAACTTTTTAAAGTTTTGATTGTCGATGACGATCCCGTAAATCGACAAGTTTTGATTAACAACCTCTCCCTGTATAATTACGAGATTGCAGAAGCCAGTAACGGGCAAGAAGCGCTGGCAGTGTTGGAAAAAGGGTCGCTGCCCGATTTGATATTGCTGGACGTGATGATGCCGCGCATGACGGGCTATGAAGTCTGTCAAAAAATCCGCGATCGCTTTCCCGCTCACGAATTGCCGATTGTCATGCTCACGGCGAAAAACCAAGTTCAAGATATCATCGAAGGGTTTGAATCAGGCGCGAATGATTATTTATCCAAACCCATCCAGAAAGGCGAAATGCTCGCTCGGATCAAAACCCACCTCAACTTAGCCAAACTCACCCTCGCATACGGGCGATTTGTGCCCCACAACTTTCTCAACTTTTTAAGCCGAGAAAGCATTCTCGACGTTCAGCTTGGCGACCAAGTTCTCAAAGAAATGACGGTGATGTTTTCTGATATTCGCGACTTTACCACCCTATCAGAAGCGATGACGCCAAAAGAAAACTTTAATTTCATTAACTCTTATCTCAGTCGCGTCGGGCCGGTGATTCGCCAGTATCGCGGATTTATTGACAAATATATCGGCGATGCCATCATGGCTTTATTTCCCGAATCAGCCAAGGATGCCTTGCAAGCCGCCTTGGCTATGCAGAAAGAAGTCGCGCTGTACAATCGCTATCGGCAGCAGCAGGGTTGCGCACCGATTTCGATCGGGATTGGCTTGCATACGGGCAATCTCATGCTAGGAACAATAGGCGAGTCGCAACGCATGGAAACGACTGCGATCGCGGATGCCGTCAATTTATCCTCGCGTTTGGAAGGGTTAACCAAACTATACGGCGCGGGAATTTTAATTAGCGTCCATACCTTAGTCCGGGTGGAAGATATCCAAAATTACAACTTTCGCTTTCTCGATCGCGTCCGGGTGAAAGGTAAAAATAAACCCGTTGCTATCTATGAGGTTTACGATGAAGAAGCGGGATTGACCAACCAATTAAAGACGCGAACTAAAACCATGTTTGAACCCGCAGTCATGGCGTACAACCGTCAAGATTTTGCGGGAGCGCAACCGATGTTTGAGGAAATTTTAGCGATAAATCCTGAAGATAAAGCGGCACTGCTGTACGTCAAACGCTGCCAGCACTACCGGCAATATGAAGTCCCGGAAGGATGGGAAGGCGTGGCGGATTTGGATTTCAAGTAATCATCCAAATTGAAAACCTCCGGTTCTCCCAGAAACCGGGTTTCTGAAACTTCAGGTTATTTGCGCTGACTACTTCTCTCAAAACATAAATTTTCAAGTTTGAGGCGGCGGCGGGGGAGCGGGCGAGCCGGGAGCAGGCGGTAACGCGGAGGGAACGGGGAGAATTGGCAGAGCGGAGGGTAAGGGGGATTTTTCTTCTGTGGCGCGCGGTGGCGGTACGTCAGAAATCCCCTGCTGCTGAGGTTCGGGAATCGGTATCGGGATCGGCGTGGCAACATTTGGCAAATTCAACCCGTAACGAGTCAGTGCCGCGCGCAACCAGGCGGTATCGAATTCGGGGGGTGCTGTCGCGTCGCTGCCCCACTTCCAGCCGAAAAAGGTGGCGCGCGGGCTGGCAACCACCGCCGCCGAACTATTGCCAGTATTCCAAGTAGCTGCCGTTTGACTGCCCGCCCCGACGGGAATCAGCACGCCCCCTTGCACCGGGCTGACGCTCACCTCTTGCGAAACCCAAGGCGCGCAGACTTGCACGGCAGTTGGAGTATTTTCGCTCTGACACGCCTGCTGTGCTTTTACAACCGAGGATTGCGGCAGGGGAAAAGCCCAGTAGGCACCCAGGAGCGATCGCAGCGTTTGACGCACCGCCGCCGGCGCGCGAGATCCCAACTCCCCAGACGCGATCGCGCGCCCGCCCCGACTCATCCACGCTTCCAAGGCGCTGACTTGATGTGCCGTCAGCATTTCAATATTCGGCAAAAATATAACCTCAGTTCCTTCTAAATCCGACGCCGCCTGCACCTTCTCCAATTCGATGACGCGATAGGCAATCCCCGCCGCTTTCAAACGCTGTTCTATCCCCGCCCACTCTCTCCCATTCTCCTTGCTGCGAACCACACCCAACACCGCTTGCGCCGTCGCGATCGAGGCAAGCTGGAACAATACTAGATAAAAAATTAACAATCCTAAAAATAATCTCTTCATTGCAGAATAAAATATTTGATGTAAATTTCAACTGTGTCATTGCCGACAAGTCTTCCCGGCACTTGCCAGCGCCTCTTTCCATAAAATTTATAGCAGGTTTCAGGTGTGATGGGGGCATGAAGTTGGCAAAGCCCCCGCCAAACCATACTTAAGTGATAAATTCTCTCAGTTTTTGCAGTTCGGGCTTCTAGCCCGCGCAGGCGGGCTTTGTGCGTATAGCCCCTGGCTTAAGCCTGGGGCGAACTTTCTTCCCTCAGCACTCAGAACTCAGCACTTTTCACTGAGGAGAACATCCGGCGCAGTTCGTCTGCGATTTCCCCGAGGGCTTCCTTGCCTCTATCCAGCACCGAAGCGAGCCCGACAAAACTGTGAATCAGCCCGTCATAACGCTTCAACTTGACCGAAACACCCGCTTCTCGCAACCGCGCAGCATACGCCTCGGCTTCATCTCGGAGTACGTCGCATTCAGCAGTAACGATGCAGGCTTTTGGCAGCCCGCTGAGATTGTTTGCCAACAGGGGTGAAGCATAATAGTTCTGTCCGTCTGCTTCGCTGGCTAAATAGTGATGCCAGAACCAAATCATTTCCTCTGTACTCAGACCAAAATTACCCGTGCCAAACTCTCGATAAGATGCGGTATCGAAACGATAACAAGTCACGGGATAAATGAGCAATTGACACGTTAGGGCGGGGAAGTGTTTGTCCCGTGCCATTAGGGCGACAGCAGCGGCCAAATTGCCGCCGGCACTGTCGCCGCCTGCGCCCACGCGATTGCGATCGCCGCCGATTTTCTCGGCGTTTTGCGCCACCCATTCAACTGCTGCAAACGCATCTTCTACCGCTGCGGGGAATTTGTGTTCGGGTGCGAGTCGGTAATCAACCGATACCACCGCGCAGCCCGCACGATTTGCCAAAAAGCGACAGGTGGGATCTGCCGCATCCAAATCGCCCAACACCCAACCGCCGCCGTGAAAGTAAACCAGCACGGGCAAGGGCGTGCTGCTCTCTGGCGCGCAGCTTGGCGCGTAGGTGCGGATGGGAATCTCGCCCGATAGCCCCGGAATAGTGAAATTTTCCACGCGATCGACGGGTTGAACTCTTAGGGGTTTGCCGCGCAGTTTGGCGACTTGTTCGCGGGCTTGCGCCGGCGCTAGGGAGGGCAGCGGCGACAATCCTAACTCAGAGATTTGTTGTAAAAGTTGTTCGGCTTGGGGATCTAGGGGCATGAGGAGTGCTGAGTAAAAAGTGCGCTCGTGCTGAGTGCTGAGTGGGAAGTAGTCAAAAGTGTTGATGGCTGAGAGTTGAATGCGAAATGTTGAGCGTTCAAGGCAAAAGAAAAGAATTTAACTCCTAACTCAACATTCCTAACTCAACACTCATAACTCGATACTCAAAACTCAGCACTCAGCACTCAGCACTCACCACTTCTTTAATCGATCGCTTCATTTACCGGGAACCGGTCGATCAACTGCATAGCGCGATAAGCGTTGATTCTCAGGGACTCTGAAATGTGGGGAACGTGGGGAATTTGAGATAAAAAGTCGAGGGTGCGGCGGAGAATGCGCACGACATCTCCTTCGTCCAAACTGGTATTCTGGCAGAGTACCATCCACTCTACCCCCAGCGCCCACTGTTCCACGAGGGCGATTAAATCTCGCTCCAGCCAGATAGGGAGGGCGACGCGATAGCGCCGCTGCATCTGAAAGAGCGATCGCCGCACGCCCGCTAAGGCGTTCAAGGTTTCTTCGACTTGCGGCGAGAGGTCGTAGTTTGTCCAGCTATCCGGGCGCGACACTTCCGTCACCAATGCCGCACAGACAGCCGCTAAGTGGTGGGGATCGAGACGATCTAATTCTCTAGAGGCGATCGCCAGCCCCAGCCACAGTTCGTTATCGCCGCGAATCGCGGCGGCGGCTTCCCCGAGGGGCGTGGGTTTCAAATCTTCCAACCCGCCAAAATGCTGCAAAACTGCGATCAGATCGACGAATTCTTCCCAGTGGCGCTCGGCTTGTCGCTGCAGTTGGGTTTGCAATTTGGAGATTTCTTCTTCTAAATTGGTAACGCGGCGGTAGCGCTTGAGCAAATATCCCGGATCGCCCCACTGGTGCAGCGGGTGTTCCTCCATTTGGGCTTGTACTGCTGCCACCCGGTGCATCTGGGCGATGACTTCTGGCGCGTCGTCTGAGGTTGAAGGCGTGGGAATCTGCTGCGCCACCAGAGCGCTCGCTTCTGTGCCGTAGCGCGACGCTCCGGGCTTCAAGGGCATGTCGGATGGTGGCCCTTCCAAGCGATCGACGCCTCGGACGCGCGGCAATTCGGGATGCAATCCCGTCACGTCGATGCTCGTCACCACATACCAGCGGTTGTCCTGTCCCAGACAAACCAAGTAGGGGGATTGTCCCGGCCCGGGCACCCGCGCCACTAAGATAGCCGCGATCGGTTCGCTGTGGCGGACGTGCTTGCCTTTGAGTTGCAGGACGGTGCCCGGAGTGGTATAGGGCAGGGCGATCGAGATTTCGCTAGCGGATACCTGCATGGCTTGCTCTTGCAGGGTTTTTAAGAGCTGCCGCTCGGCTTTGAGGCGTTCGTACAATTTCTCGTAGCGAGCCAGTTGATTGGCGTCGATCGCCGAGAACTGGGATTTGACGCGATCGCGTTCTTCCTCCAGCTCCGCAATCTTCTCCTGTTGAGGTCGCAGTGACAGGTTGGCGAGGTATTGGCCAAAGCTTCGCTCGACCAGCTCCCGGGCTTCGTCGATGCTGTGAGTTTGCAGCAAATTCAGCACCATGCCGTAGCTGGGCGCGAACTGGCTCACCAGCGCATCCGGCCCGACCGTGGCTAAATACGAGGCTTCTTTCGCGCCTTCAAAGGGAGTCTGAACGGTGACGACGTGGCCCAATACGTCCTTGCCCCGGCGGCCCGCCCGTCCCGCCATTTGCAGGAACTCGGAGGCTTTCAGCAGTCGGTGCCCGTCGTCGGTACGCTTGGACAGGCTGGAAATTACCGTCGTGCGGGCGGGCATGTTAATGCCAGCGGCGAGAGTTTCCGTGGCAAATACCACTTTAATCAGCCCATCTTGAAACAGTTCTTCCACCAAGCCTTTCCAGGCGGGCAAGACACCGGCGTGGTGAGCGGCGATTCCCCGATACAACGGCTCCACCTGACCGGCACGACCGGCTTCTGGGTTGCGCTCCAAAAACTCGTCAATGCGCTGTTTGAGCTCTGCGGCTTCTCGCGGGTTGACTAGCGTCAGTTCCGCGCAATCGGCCACCGCTTTGTCGCAGCCCCGGCGGCTGAAAATAAAGTAAATGGCCGGCAACATGTCCCGCTGCTGCAACTGAGACAGCACATAAGCCATGCTCGGCGATTCTGGACGCCCTCCTTTTGGTTTTCCTCCCTTGGGTTTGAGGCGGGGATTGATTTTGCTGCCGCTGTCGTCGAGCAGGGGAAATAGCCCCTTGGGCGTGCAGAAGTGAAATTGCAGCGGTACGGGTCGGAAATCGGAGTAAATGAGTTCGGTAGGCCCGTGGACGTGGCCGATCCAGTCTGTCAGTTGGCGGCTGTTGGCTACCGTTGCCGACAGGGCCACCAACTGAATTTCATAGGGGCAGTAAATAATCGATTCTTCCCACACCGTCCCCCGCTGTCGGTCGTTCATGTAGTGGCACTCGTCGAGGACGACGGCTTCTACGCCGACTAGGGAGGTGCCCACTTCTCCGATGCGGGTGCCGTAGAGCATGTTGCGGAAGATTTCCGTTGTCATCACCAAGATGGGGGCGTCTCGATTTACCGATACGTCTCCGGTGAGCAGTCCCACCTGGTCGGCTCCGAATTGGTTGCGGAAATCGCGCAGTTTTTGGTTGGAGAGTGCTTTTAGGGGAGTGGTGTAGAAGACTCGCCGCCCTCTGGCGAGCGCGCGGTGGATGGCATACTCTCCAATTAAGGTTTTGCCGGAGCCGGTAGGGGCACAGACGACGACGGAGCGACCGACATCGAGGGCGGCGATCGCCTCGAGTTGGAACCGATCCAGCTCGAACGGAAACAGTGTCTTCAGGTCAAGCGCTTGCTCTTGGAGATTGTGGGGCACGGTTAGCACGAAAATTAGGAGGACGTCGCAGGCGGTTGTGGAAATGTTGCTGCGATAGACGCTTAAATCTATATTCTTTGATTGTAAGCTGCCGGTAACAATTCCCTAGGGCGCTCTCTAGCACAGATCGCAGAGTTTTTTACCGTGGCCAGATTGAGAAATTCTCTCTCCACCCCCGCCCCTCCCGGCTTTGAGCCTCAATCGGGCTCTGTCGCGCGTAGTGCTGAGTGAAAAGTGCGCTCGTGCTGAGTAGGGAGTGATAAGTGCCTCCGCAAGTAGTGCGCTCGTGCTGAGTGGGGAGTGCTGAGTGCTGAGCGGTGGAGTGTGTAGGGGCTTTTCGCAAAAAGCCCCTACAGGAGTGAAAAGTGCCTCCCTTGCGTGGTGCCTCGGCTGAGTTAAATCCTTCTCCCGCTCTCGGGCTCTCCCACTCACGCCCGCTCCCCCCTCAGAGGCCCATTTTTGGCCAGTACCGCCAGTCTCCTCAAATGCGCCAGCGTTCCTAAAGTGCTCGGATTAATTTTCCTCGACGATTTGGCGGATGCGCCGTTCTAAATTGTCGAGATCCAGACCTCCTTGATCCCGTGCGATCCGCCGCACGGTGGCGTTAACGTGGCTCAAATCTGCCAGTAA
>CAYOOD010000167.1:0-12059 GCA_964405435.1 uncultured bacterium | reverse complement strand
TGTCGGAGCCTACACCGCCGGTTACAACGTCATCGCCGTCGCCGCCTGCGAGGATGTCGTTGCCTTCTCCTCCGTCGAGGGTGTCGTTATCGGCTCCGCCGTCGAGATTGTCGTTGCCGATGCCGCCGCTAATGCTGTCGGAGCCTACACCGCCGGTTACAACGTCATCGCCGTCGCCGCCTGCGAGGATGTCGTTGCCTTCTCCTCCGTCGAGGGTGTCGTTATCGGCTCCGCCGTCGAGATTGTCGTTGCCGGTGCCGCCGCTGATGCTGTCGGAGCCAACGCCGCCGGTTACAACGTCATCGCCGTCGCCGCCAGAGAGAATATCGTTGCCTTCTCCTCCGTCGAGGGTGTCGTTATCGGCTCCGCCGTCGAGATTGTCGTTGCCGATGCCGCCGCTGATGGAGTCAGTACCTGCGCCGCCCGTTACCGCGTCATCGCCGTCGCCGCCAGAGAGAATATCGTTGCCCTCGCCACCATCTATGGTGTCGTTATCGGCTCCGCCGTCGAGATTGTCACTTCCGATGCCGCCAGTGATGGAGTCAGCGCCAACGCCGCCCGTTACCGCGTCATCGCCGTCGCCGCCTGCAAGAATGTCGCTGCCTTCTCCCCCGTCGAGGGTATCATTGTCGGCTCCGCCGTCGAGATTGTCGTTACCGATGCCGCCGCTGATGGAATCTGCGCCAACGCCGCCCGTTACCGCGTCATCGCCGTCGCCGCCAGAGAGAATGTCGCTGCCCTCGCCACCATCTATGGTGTCGCTGTCGGCTCCGCCGTCGAGATTGTCGATGCCGGTGCCGCCTGTAACGGAGTCGTTGCCAGCGCCGCCTGTCACGATGTTGTTGCCGTCGCCGGCGGTAATAATGTCGTTGCCCTCGCCGCCGTCAATGGTGTCGTTGTCGGCTCCGCCATCGAGGAAGTCGTCATTGGGTAATCCCAGGATGGAATCGTTGCCAGCGCCGCCAGAAAGGGTGTCGATGTTGGGAGTGCCGATGAGGGTATCGTTGCCGTCGCTGTAAGTCACTTGGTTGTCGCTGCTCGTGGATGCAGCAGAGGGATTGCCCGCTGCGTCGGTGGCAGCACCGGCATTGACGCTGGCGATAACGGTTCCGTTTTGCGTCATGCCGGATACGGCAACATTGTAGGTAATGTTGTCTGCGGTGCTGATGGTTGTTGTGGTGGCTCCGGCACTGCCGCTGATGGCGATATCTGCGCTCTCTAAACCTGTTACGGCTTCGGAGAAGGTGACGGTGAAGTTTATCGAGGCGGCAAAAACGGGATCGGTTTGCCCTGTGGCTTGTTCGATGGTGACGGTTGGGGCGATTGTGTCGATCGCGATCGCTTTGCTGTCGGCTAAGGATTGCCCTGCGGGGATGCTGAGGGTGGCGTCGTTGCCGGCAGCGTCTTTTAGCGTCGCACCTGTATCGAGGAGAAGGCTGGTAGAGTTGAGATCGATGCTGTTTTGGGAGGCGGCGGGGCTGTAGGTGCCGGATGCTGAGGTGCCGCTGAAGGGGGCGATGGTGACGCTGCCGCCGGTGTCGAGGTTGACGGTGAGGTTGCCGCCTGCTAGGGTGACGGATTCGGTGAAGTTGACGGTGATGTCGATGCTGCCTGCGGTGCTGTATGCGCCGTCTGGGGTGGTGGAGGTGATGTTGGCGATTGTTGGCGCAACGGCGTCGATGACAATGGCTTTGCCGCCACCGAGGGAGGCGGGAGTTGCTAAGGTGGGCAGGGTTAAGATGGCGTCGAGGTTGAGGCTGTCTTTAATGCTGCCGCCGTTGAGTTCTAGGGATGATGTGGCGAGATATTCTAAATCAGCGGAGCTGTCTGCGGGCTGTACTGTGTAGTTAAACGTGAGGGTGGTGCTGCCGCTACCTGATACATAATTGGCATATTGGTCGGTGGTGCCGGTTTCTAGTTGCAGGCGGGGGGTGCCGCCTGTGGTGTCTACGGTGACGGTATCGTTGAAGGTGATGGTGATGGGGATGGTGGTGCCGATGCCGTAGGTGCTGTCGGGGGTGGGGGAGCTGACGGCGGTGACGGTGGTGGGCACGAGTACCCACAATTCTATATCGGTGCCGTCATTGGCACGGAAATACAGGGTGCCGTTGAAATTGGTGAAGTCCCTAACAGATGAACTGCCAGTCGGGTTGATGTCTTTGACGAGAAACGTGCCGGCTGCTGTGCCGTCGCTCTTCCACAACTCTGCACCGTTGATGCCGTCATTGGCACGGAAATACAGGGTGCCGTTGAAATTGGTGAGGTACTCTGGCGCTGAACTGCTAGCCCCCGGGTTGATGTCTTTGAAGAGTACCGTGCCGGCTTCAGTACCGTCGCTTTTCCACAACTCCCTGCCGTTGATGCCGTCATCCGCAGCGAAATACAGGGTGCCGTTGAAATTGGTGAGGTAGTCAAAAGATGAACCGCCAGCCCCCGGGGTGATGTCTTTGACGAGTACCGTGCCGGCTTCAGTACCGTCGCTCTTCCACAACTCCCTGCCGTTGATGCCGTCATCCGCAACGAAATACAGGGTGCCGTTGATGTTGGTGAGGTAGTTAGGATTTGAACTGCCAGCCCCCGGGTTGATGTCTTTGACGAGAACCGTACCGGCTGCTGTACCGTCGCTCTTCCACAACTCTGCGCCATTGATGCCGTCATCCGCAGAGAAATACAGGGTGCCGTTGACGTTGCTGAGGAATTCAGGAGATGAACCGCCAGCCCCCGGGTTGATGTCTTTGACGAGTACCGTACCGGCTTCAGTGCCGTCGCTCTTCCACAGCTCTGCGCCGTTGATAGCGTCACCCGCAGAGAAATACAGGGTGCCGTTGAAATTGGTGAAGACGCTAGGGAATGAACCGCCAGCCCCCGGAACAATGTCTTTGACGAGTACCGTGCCGGCTTCTGTGCCGTCGCTTTTCCAAAACTCATAGCCGCTGGTGCCGTCATCCGCAGAGAAATACAGGGTGTCGTTGAAATTGGTGAAGGAGCGAGGCAATGAACTGTTAGGCCCTGGGTAGATGTCTTTGACGAGAACCGAGCCGGCGGCGGTGCCGTCGCTCTTCCACAACTCTGGGCCGTTGATGCCGTCATTGGCTTGGAAATACAGGGTGCCGTTGACGTTGGTGAGGCTACTAGCGAATGAACTGCCCGTCCCGGGCAAGATGTCAATCTTTTGCAGCCCCAATACTGACGGATAGGCTGCTGTGGTTTCCGCACGCAGGGCGAGTGGGGCTTTGACAACTCCTGTAGCCACGTCCAATCGCCAGTCGCCGCCTTTTTTGGCGCTGCCTGTGGGGGTGGTGGAGGCGGCGATATTCGCGCCTGTCAGTTGGCTCAGTTGCAAGATGAATGCTATGCCTTTGTCGCTGGCGGCGACGTTACATCCATAGAGAAGGATTTCGGCGTTGGCTGCGAGGGCTGTTTTCCACTGCTGCAGGTGGGGGCGGTAGCGCTCTAGGGTGTCGCTGTTGAGGATGGCGTTGCCCAGGTAGAGGGTGCCTGCGGCTCCGTGGCTGATTAGGTGCAGCGCTTCGAGATTGTGGCGATCGCCTAAAATTTCGCTGATTTGGGCGATGCCGTCTTCTTGTGGATGCAGCACCAGCACTTCGATGCCCGGTTTGACGCCGCCGGCGAGGAGGTGATGCTCTGCTACGCCTGCGTCGATGATGGCGAGTTGCCGGGGTGCGGGGTTAGCAGTCGGGATGGCGTGTTCGATTTGTAAGGTAGCGTGTTTCGACATTGTAATGCGATTTGTGCAGTAATGGGGTCTCGATCGCGCTTTTCGCGACAAGAATCCTCCTGTTCCCTGATGTCAATATTTCCCAGGGCAGAAGACGGATATTTTTTTTCGAGTATACCCTCACCTGCGACTTACGCTCGCGATCGCTTGTTCCCTGTTTTTATCTGCTCGATTTCCCCCCCCAGAGCATTATTTTTCGCAGAATATCAAGGTTTTCTCGTTCCCCAGACACAAAAAGCGATCGCTCCTGCTAACACTACAGAGTCGGCGTGAGATAGTTCTCCCACATTTGCCAGAGAGCATCTTCTAAAGTTCGCACGAACCCGCTCACGTCAAATAACGGCAATTTGTCGCGATTTTTGGCGAGGTGGCGGCGGCGGTATGCCAGGGCTTTCGGATGCGTTGCCAGATAAATTGCCTGTTTTTCGTATTCTTCGCTGCTGCTACAGATGAGAGCGTTTAAGTCAGCAGCGGCGCAGATACTCGCGCCCATGCGGGAGGCGTTGGTATTGCCGGGGCGCGTCAAAACGGGGCATCCCGCCCACAAGGCACTAATCGCCGTCGAACCGGCATTGTAGGTGAAGGTATCTAAAAATAAGTCTGCCAGACGGTAGCGGGATAAATATTCCGACAGGGCGATTTTCTCGCTAAAAATCAAGCGGTTCTCTTCTATGCCGCGCTGCCGTGCTTCTCGCCGCAAGTTCGCCATTAAGGTTTCGCTGCCTCTGGTTAACCACAGTACGGAATTGGGAACTTGCTGTAAAATTCGCATCCAAATGTCGAAAACTTCCGGGTTTATTTTATAATGAGAATTGAAACAGCAAAATACAAAGGCTTCGTCGGGCAAGCCAAATTCAGAACGCGCGAAGCTGCGGCTAGATATTTCCATCGGCGAACTAAAGAAGGCGTGGGGCAAATAGACGATTTTTTCCGTGTAGGAAGCAGCAATTTCCGGGGTGATTAGCCAAGAATCTGCGATCGCGTACTGGATGAACTCCGCGCCCATCGTATCGGGATAGCCCAAAAACTGCGCCTGGATGGGGGCAGGTTGCAGCGCCAAGGCTTCTATCGCGTTTCCGATAGTTCTCCCTGCCAAATCGATTAATATATGGATGCCGTCGGCGTTAATTTTCCGGGCGGATTCTTCCGCCGTCATGCCAGAAATATTGATAAAATAGTCGCAGCCAGCGCGAATGTTTTCGGTAATGGGATCATTATAATCGACAGTAAAATAACCGTAAATTTCAAACGCCGCGCGGTTGTGACATGCAAACATATCCCGGACGATTTTGCCGACAGCGTGCTCGCGGAAGTCGGGAGAAATATAGCCAATGCGCAATTTATCGGTTGCGGCTGTCGGATATTGGAAATTGCACCGCGCTTTCGCGGCAGCCATTTTCTGGCTGATATTCGCTGCTTGGTGTACTGCCATTTCTCGGTGCAGCTCCAAAGACAGGGGAAACGCATTTAGGGCGAGGGGACTGAGGCTGTAGGCGGTTTCGTTGTTTAAATACTTGCGGATTGAATCGAGCGTTTGTTGAGTACGAAGCTGGTAATTTTTCCAGTCGCATACCTTCAACCGGGCATAGTTAATATAGCCGTCAATGCCGTAGTTTTCGCCGCCCAGTTGCTTGACTTTCTCATAGCACGCGATCGCAGCTTCGATGTTGCCTTGGTATTCTGAAATTTCTCCCAAGTTGTAATACGCCTCGGCGCGGGGTTCCAGAGCAATAACTTGCTGGTAGCAATCAATGGCAGCCGGCGAATTTCCCTGCTGTTTGTAAATATACGCTAAATTCAGCAGAGCGGGAACGTATCTAGGTTGAAGTTCCAAAGCGCGAATAAATCCAGCTTTTGCCCGTTCTAATTCGCCTTGCAGTTGCCAGAGACTCGCTAAATTAGAATGGGCATCGGCAAAGTTGGGGTTATATTGCAGCGCTTTTTGATAGCAGTCGGCAGCTTCTTCTAATTGATTTTCCGCCTGCAATATCGTGCCCAAGTTATTGTACGCGCCCCAGAAATCCGGTTGCAAGCGAATCGCTTCGCGCAAGCACTGGCGCGCGGATTCGATGTCGCCTTGGCATTTGAGGGATTGACTGAGGTAAAAGTACAGTTGAGGGGCGGCGGGGTTGAGCTGAAGGGCGCGACGCAGGGGAGGAATCGCTTCTTGATGGCGGTTGAGATGTTGAAGGGCTTTGCCGATGTTGGTGAGGGCGAGAAGATTTTCGGGTTCGAGGGCTAAGACTTGTTGGTAAAATGCGATCGCGCTTTCAAATTGCTGCTGTTGGTGCAACTGGAAGGCGCGATTTAATAAAATTTGGGAATTGTCTTTCCCATCGTCTAGGGCGAGGCTGCTGGTAAAAGTTGGCGGTTTTTGTTGCCTGACTTCTGGTGCCTCCCTTTCTATCTTCTCCGGCGAGGATGCGCTAGCGGAATGAAAATTACTCTCAGCGCTTTCGATTTTTGAGGCGCGGCTCGGCGCTTCCTGCGTTGCTTCCTCCGTCACTTCCAAAGTAATTAACTGCTCGATTTCCTGCGTTTGAAAGCCCAACGCCATCGGGCGCTGCACTCCCGGCAGCACCCCGACATCATATAATTCTGCAATCAATCCCTCTATTCTCACCCAATGTACGATGGTGCCGGTATGCAAATCGACAACCAGCAACCCGCACCGGGCATCTGCGTCTTTTTGCGCCAATCGTTCATCTAGCAACAACCCCGAAAAGGTGCCATCTCCCGCTCTCGATTTCGACAGCCCGATAATGGCGTAATTTTCCCAGAATGCCAGCCCCCGCGCATATCCCGGGCAAAACGTGACGGGTTCAAATTTCCCCGCCGCGACATCAACATAGCCGAATTCTCCTGCACCAGAATTCAATACCCACAATTTGCCGCGATACAGGCGCGGGGAATGGGGCATACTCAAGCCACTCAGAATAATTTCATTGCTCTCGATATCGACAACGACGCCGCCATCGCGCCGCCTGTCGCGCCACCCATCCACCACGTCGGAACGACTGCAGGCAGTGACGTAGCGGGGTTTGCCGTTTTCCACTGCCAGCCCGTTGAGGTGACAGCGATCTTCGTTTATAATTTGAGAAATGAACGGCGGTTTCCACAGCGGCTTACAACTGTAGCGATCGCTCGTCGTTGCCAGACAGTTCAATAACGTACTGATAAAAATGGGTTTCCCCGCGTCATCGACAAATACGTCGTGAATATCCAAATCTCCCGTCGTGTAGCCAATGCGGGGAATGTAAAGTTTGTCGTAGCCATAATAAACTTGTCCCGATGCCAGGGCGTTATCCAGTTGCCAGAGCTGATATTTAGCACTGAGATAAAGGCGCTCTGACGTGCAATACAGCCCCATCGCGCGATCGAATTGCCGCTGAAAGGCAGAAATTTGTCCGGTTTCGGGATTGACGCCGAGCAGGGCTAGCCAACCGGTTTGATAGGTGGTAAACGCCAAACTAATTTGCTGTTGTTGCAACCAGGGGATAAATTCGCGATCGCTGCTGAGGGTTGGGCTGACTTCTGGCGTTGGGGACATGGGGATCGGGAGTGAATGCCCGTGCGACACAATCTGCTTTTTAGCGGATTTTACCACAACCCTTGCAGTGATTTGCCGCTATTTCGCAGTTGCGATCGCGCTGGCGATTGGGCAGCGTCTGCCGCCCCCTCCTGCCTAACTTTTTCAGCCTCGCCCCATCCCCCATTTCCCGCGTTCCCTGCCCCGTGCCCCATTCCCCAGATTTTTAATATCGGGCGTAACGACGGTTACGCCCGATATGCTTTGCGAAGCGTGTATTTGTCCTTGTTCTTTCCGCTTTCAGAAGTCAACCTCCTCCAGCTTGCTTTTCACTGACTCCCCATCGAGTCATTAACCCAACTAACCCACTTTCCATCCCGTTCCAAATCCACGCATCTATATCTTCGCCTGTCAGGCAAGCTTTTACCAGTCGGAAAAGTCGGATCTTTGAGTCGGAAAAGTCGGATCTTTTTGCGGAAAAGTCGGATCTTTTCCCTGAAAAGTCGGATCTTTTCACGATCGCCTCTCGTGAAAGAAACCTAGTTTACCAGGTTCTGTGAGCCGTTCTGCCGCCGCCAACGCCCCCGATCGCGATCGCAGTCACTCGCCAAAAGCGATCGCGATCGCGTGAAGAACCCTAAAAATGTGCTAAAATAAAAAGTTTTTTGCGTTTCCGTGAAAACTGCAGGTGAAGCGAAAGACGCCCTCTATCTACCAAGAAACAACAAAAGAGACTGTCGCGGCATCTTCCTATAGGTAGAGAAGCCGCGATCGCAACCGTGGAGAGGAAGAGGGGCGGGGGGAGAGCGGGAGAGCGGGAGAGCGGGAGAGCGGGAGAGCGGGAGAGCGGGAGGGGGAGAGAAGAGAGAAATGTTTTTCCCTATTCTTTAGAAGCGCTTAACAGACACGGAGGACAGGGAAGTTTTAAAATAGTAAGTTTAATAAAGATTGTGGGAGGTTAGCTCAGTGCTTTCGCAAAGCGATTCGGAAAGAGAAGTAAAAAGAGCGTTGCCCAGCCGCAGAACGGGTGCCTATGCCCTAATGGACAGCTTGAAGCGTCACGGCGTCAAACATATATTCGGCTACCCAGGTGGCGCTATCCTGCCAATTTACGACGAATTGTACCGATTTGAATCCCTAGGGGAACTGCACCACATCCTCGTCAGACACGAACAAGGCGCAGCTCACGCGGCGGATGCCTACGCTCGCGCCACCGGCAAAGTCGGCGTTTGCTTCGGGACATCTGGCCCGGGGGCGACCAATTTAGTCACCGGCATCGCCAATGCCCACATGGACTCGATCCCGATGGTGATCGTAACAGGCCAAGTGAGTCGGGCGGCGATCGGCACGGATGCCTTTCAGGAAACTGATATTTTCGGCATTACCCTGCCAATTGTCAAGCATTCCTACTTAGTGCGCGATCCGAGAGATATGGCGCGGATAGTCGCAGAAGCCTTTCACATCGCCGCCACGGGACGTCCCGGGCCGGTGTTGATCGACGTGCCAAAGGATGTGGGGTTAGAAGAATTCGACTACCTGCCAGTGGAGCCGGGAACGGTGAAACTCCCCGGCTACCGTCCGACAGTGAAGGGAAATCCCCGCCAAATCAAAGAAGCGATCGCCCTAATTCGGCAAGCGAAACGTCCTTTGCTGTATGTGGGTGGGGGAGCGATTTCCGCCAGCGCTCACGCGGAAATTCTGGAACTGGCGGAGATGTTCAAAATTCCGGTGACGACAACCCTGATGGGCAAGGGGGCGTTTGACGAAAACCATTCCCTCTCTCTGGGAATGTTGGGAATGCACGGCACGGCGTATGCAAACTTTGCCGTCAGCGAGTGCGACTTATTGATAGCGGTAGGAGCGCGGTTCGACGATCGCGTTACCGGCAAGCTGTCGGAGTTTGCCTCCCGCGCCAAAGTGATTCACATCGACATCGATCCGGCTGAAGTCGGCAAAAACCGATCGCCAGAAGTGCCGGTGGTGGGCGACGTGCGGCAAGTCCTCATCGACTTGCTGCGCCGCTGTAGGGAAGAAAACATTTCTACCCCCGCCGATCTCACCCAAGCTTGGCTGGAACGGATCGATCGCTGGCGGGAAGACTATCCCTTGCAAGTGCCGCAACCTGCCGAGCAACTGTCGCCGCAAGAAGTCATCGTCGAGGTGGGGCGTCAGGCTCCTCACGCCTACTACACCACCGACGTCGGGCAGCACCAAATGTGGGCCGCTCAATTCCTGAAAAATGGCCCGCGCCGCTGGATTTCCAGCGCCGGTTTGGGGACGATGGGCTTTGGGCTGCCGGCGGCGATGGGCGTGCAAGTCGGGCTGCCAAACGATCCGGTGATTTGTATCGCCGGGGATGCCAGCTTTATGATGAACCTGCAAGAATTGGGAACTTTAGCACAATACGGCTTGAAAGTCAAGGTCTTGCTCGTGAACAATGGCTGGCAGGGCATGGTGCGGCAGTGGCAAGAAACCTTCTACGAAGGGCGCTACTCGTCTTCTAATATGGAAGCGGGAATGCCGGATTTCGTGATGCTGGCGAATGCTTTTGGCATTAAGGGAAGGGTGGTAAGCGATCGCGCCTCGTTATCAGAAGCCGTTGCAGAAATGCTCTCTCACGACGGCGCATTTTTACTCGACGTGCGCGTCACCAAAAATGAAAACTGCTACCCAATGGTAGCTCCCGGCAAGAGCAATGCTCAGATGCTCGGATTGCCAGAACTCAAAAAACTGGAAAAAGCCACGGAGCTGATTTACTGTAGCAGTTGCGGCGCTAAAAACGTCGCGCTCAACCACTTCTGCCCCGAATGCGGCACGAAATTGTAATAGTGTTGAGTGCTGAGTGGGGAGTGCTGAGTGGGGAGTGCTGAGTGTTGAGTGCTGAGTGCTGAGGAATGAGAGCGTGGAGTGTTGAGTGGAGGAGGAAAGAGTGTGGAGTATTGGGGAAGAGAAAAAGCGATTATTTCAATTCTTCTTTGACTCCACGCTCCTGTACGGGCTTTTCGCGAAAAGCCCGTACTCCCACTCGACACTCCTAACTCTTTTTTCACTCCACACTCCCTACTCCACACTCCCCACTCACCACTCAATAACGGGCTTTTCGCGAAAAGCCCCTACACACTCCACACTCACCACTCACCACTCCCCACTTTTTGCTCTCCTACTCAGCACTCAGCACTCAGCACTCTTTACTCCCCACTCAGCACTCTTTACTCCCCACTCAGCACTCTTTACTCCCCACTCAGCACTCAGCACTATAGAAGATGTTAAAAAAACCGACAAAAAACTGGACGCCCTCTCTGTGGGCAAGTTGGAAACCGTTTGGCATCGGCGAACAATATCCCAACAATTACTGGGAAGTATTCCGGGCGATTGTGGAAAATCTCGATGAGTTTCCCTACGCTTGGAAAATCCTCAACGAGGGAGTCTGCGACGGCTGCGCCCTGGGGACAACTGGCATGAAAGATTGGACAGTAGACGGCATCCACGTCTGCAACGTGCGGCTGCGGCTGCTCCGGCTCAATACCATGCCCGCCCTCGATGAAAAATTGCTCGAAAATATCGCCGAGTTGCAGGGGAAAAGCAGTGCCGAATTGCGCGAGTTAGGGCGTCTGCCCTATCCGATGGTGCGGCAAAAAGGAGCGCCGGGATTTACCCGCGTCAGTTGGGAAGAAGCCTTGGAATTAATCGCCGATCGCATTCGCGCCGCGACACCCGAAAGATTGGGATTTTACCTCACCAGTCGGGGCATCCCCAACGAAACCTATTACGCCGCTCAGAAAGCCGTCAGAGCAATGGGCAGCAATGCGATCGACAATGCCGCGCGCATCTGTCACTCTCCCAGCACGGCAGCGCTAAAAACTTCTCTGGGAGTCGCCGCCACCACTTGCTCTTACAAAGATTGGATTGGAACGGATTTGCTCATATTTGTCGGCTCCAACGTCGCCAACAACCAGCCCGTTACCGTAAAATACCTGCACTGGGCGAAAAAAGCCGGCACGAAAATCATCTCGATTAACAGCTACCGCGAACCGGGAATGGAGCGGTACTGGGTGCCCTCGATTGTGGAAAGTGCCCTATTCGGCACGAAATTTAGCGATCGCTTCTTCCTCGTCAACGTCGGCGGCGACATCGCCTTTCTCAACGGCACCCTCAAACACCTCATCGCCAACAACTGGCTCGACGAATCCTTCATCAACCGCCACACCGCCGGCTTCGAGGAATTGAAAGCTGCGATCGCAACCCAATCCTGGGAAGAACTCGAAAGAATATCGGGAAGCACCCGCGCAGAAATGCACGCCTTTGCCCAGATGCTAGGCGAAGCCAAAAACGCCGTTTTCGTCTGGAGCATGGGAATCACCCAGCACGAATGCGGCGAAGATAACGTCCTCTCTATTATTAATTTAGCCCTGAGCAAAGGATTCGTCGGTCGCGAAGGCTGCGGATTGATGCCGATTCGCGGGCACTCCGGCGTTCAAGGCGGCGCAGAAATGGGAGCCTACGCCACCGCCTTTCCCGGGGGCAAGCCCGTCACCCCGGAAAATGCCGCGCAATTGAGCGAAATTTGGGGATTTGACGTGCCCGCCACGCGGGGGCTGACGGCGAGCGAAATGATCGAAGCCGCTCGCGAGAAGCGTCTGGATGTCTTATTTTCAGTCGGGGGTAACTTCCTAGAAGTCATGCCCGATCCCGATTATGTCGAAGCAGCCTTAAAACAGGTGCCCCTGCGGGTACACTGGCGTTGCACATATATGATATGATAGTCATGTAATTCCTATCCAGTCAGAATAT
>CAYOOD010000166.1:1392-12166 GCA_964405435.1 uncultured bacterium | reverse complement strand
TCCTGATGTTTTTCTCTAATAGTATAATACTATCTTAGCCAACTTAGTATTAGATGCCAGCCTGCTAGGTGCCAGAGGCATTGAATGAACTGGCAAATCGTTCTAGCCGACTATTTTATCCAGGGCATCTATCTTTTCTGAAAATATATTGAACTGTTATCAATTTCACTTGTTGTTTGGGTTTGTAGTGAGGACTTTAGTCCTCATTCGGGAACAAAAATCCTCACTGCAAACGCTGTTTTTTTGCTAAGAACGCAACGGGACTAGAGCAACCCGACAAAATGCAGAGGTCCGCGACCGGCGAGCAGTTCCAAAACCAAAGCCATAAAACCAATCATGGCCAAACGACCGTTCCACACTTCTGCGGCTGTCGTCATGCCCCATTCCCAGCGCTCTTGGGGATACATTTTGACCTTTTTAGTCGGGTGCATCACCTGCTCGAGCTTGAGGCTGGGGGCGTCGAGGGATTCCACCACCATTTCGGCTAAGTCGTCGATAAAGACGGGGTGAGTATTGAGCGCCGGCACGCGGTGGAAATTGTGAATGCCCGCTTCCTCCGCCAGCTCTCGATATTCCATGTCAATTTCTTGCAGGGTTTCGATGTGTTCGGAGACGAAGCTGATCGGGACGACGAGCAAATCCTCCACGCCAGAGGCGGCGAGCGCAGGAATGGCCTCTTCCGTGTAGGGTTTGAGCCATTCCACCGGCCCGACGCGACTTTGATACGCCAAAGTATGGGCATTGGGGCGGTTGAGGGTTTTCACGATCAGCTCGGTACACTTTTCGATCTCTTCTTGGTAGGGATCGCCGGCTTCCTCCACATAGCTGAGGGGGACGCCGTGAGCGCTAAAGAAGATGTGAACGCGATCGCGATCGGGCAATTGGTCGAGTTCCTGGGCAATTAGCTGGGCCATTGCTTGCAGGTAGCCCGGTCGCTGATACCAGGAGGGGATGACGGTGTATTCGATCCGCTGCAGGGCGGGGTCTTCTTGCCAGAGTTTTTCTAGCAGTCGGAAGCTGGAACCGCTGGTGCTGATGGAGAATTGCGGATAGAGGGGGAGGATGACCAGTTTTTCGATGCGATCGCGCTTAATGCGGGCGAGAGCCTCTTCCGTGAAGGGGTGCCAGTAGCGCATCCCCACATAGACTTGCGCCTCAATGCCCTTTTGCTGCAGGTGTTGTTGCAGGGCGGTGGCTTGTTCTTCCGTGATCCGGCGCAAGGGAGATCCGCCGCCGATGTGGCGGTAGTTCTCCTGAGACTTGCGGGTTCTCATCGTGGAAATCATCCATGCCAGGGGTTTCTGCAGCCAGGGAAAGGGCAGGCGAATGATTTCTGGATCGGAAAAAAGGTTAAACAGAAAGGGCCCGACGTCCTCTAGCTGATCCGGCCCACCTAGATTGAGCAGTAAAACCCCTACACGGCCCATAATATTAACAGCTTCTCCACTTTTTCATTTTCGTTACTGATTTTAACAATAAAATCCTCACAGAAGTTTAAGGTTATTAACACGGGTAACAGATCTTAACAAGAGGGGGAGAATTGTGGCCACAATTCTGCGAGACTTGAGCTATCGGTATCAGTGGCTGTACGACGCGATCGCCGGCGTCGCCACCCTCGCAGTCGGCGGGGAGGCGCGATTCCGCCAGCTAGCGCTGCAATCCTTGGCCATCAATCGCGAGACAAAGGTGCTGGATTTGTGCTGCGGTTCGGGGCAGACGACTCAGTTTCTCGTGAAATACTCTAAAAATGTGACGGGTTTGGATGCGTCGCCCTTATCCCTGAAACGAGCGCGGCAGAATGTCCCCCAGGCGGAGTATGTCGAGGCATTTGCCGAGCGGATGTCATTTCCCGATGAGCATTTTGACTTAGTGCATTCGAGCGCGGCGATGCACGAGATGGAGCCGGAGCAGTTGCGGCAAATTCTGCAGGAGGTGTATCGGGTGCTCAAACCGGGGGGGGTGTTTGCAATGATAGATTTTCACCGCCCGAGGAATCCGATTTTTTGGCCCGGGCTGGCAGTATTTCTCTGGTTGTTTGAGACGGAGACTTCTTGGCAGTTGCTAGAAACGGATTTGGCAGCGCTGCTTTCGCAGGTGGGATTCAGTCGGTGCGATCGCGCGCTGTATGCTGGCGGCAGTTTGCAAGTGATTCAGGCGTGGAAGTGAACAGTTTCAGAAACCCGGTTTCTTTGAGAAACCGGGTTTCTCACTGCTGTTACGTCGCGATACCGAAAATTTACTCTTCGGGATCGAACACATATTCGTAGATTTCTGATACTTCCACCGATAACCCTACTGAATTCAGCGAAAGCTTGTCCTCTTCTCTCAAAGTTTCTGAAGTCCAATTGCCTTGAGAATCTTTGCGAAACACTTCTATTTTGATTTTATGCTCGTAGACTAAGACATATTCCTGAAGGCTGGGCAATTGCTGGTAAGCCTTCCACTTTTCGCTGCGATCGGTGCCTTCTGTACCGGGGGCAACGACTTCTAGAAGCAAGCAGGGGCGAGTTTTGAAAGACTTGTTGCTATCTTGACTTTCGTCAACGACCATCAGATCTGGATAATAACAGACATCAGCCGATTCTATCCAGAGTTTCATATCGGCAATAAAGAGTTTCAGGTTATTTTCGGATTTGCCGGATGAGAAGCGACTGCTGATATGGGTGAGAATCAGGTTGTGTCCCTCGCTGATTTCGGACAACTCAAATAAATATCCGCTGACGTATTCGCAGCGAGTTGAGCTGGATTTTTCTTGTTCGAGGTATTCAGAAAAGGTGATGCTTGGCATTTTGAAGTTTCCACTCAGGAAGAAAAGGGATAGAGAAAAATTTTAGCAGATTGCGAACTGAATGTATAGATATGGGGGAGCATCCCATTTTTGCAGTGCATTCGCGAAGCGGGTGCGTAAGCGTTGCGGCTCCGAAAGAGCTAGCAGCAACATCTCGTTCGTTATTGAATTGATAGGGAGCGAGACGCTCCCACTTCTGAAAAGCGGGCTTTCTGGCTCGCACTACAAAACTGAGATGCTCCCTAAAAAATAAACAACTCTCTAAATTAGAGTTTAAAAATTAATTTTTAGCCAATTATTTATTCAATGAAAAATTCAAATATGTGCGTTTATCAAGTTTCAAAAAATAGGCTTATTTTTTAAAATTTAGTAAAGCATCCTATAAAAAATGCAATAAATGGAGCGTGAAAATAACCTGTAATTAACTTAATTAACTTAGCATAAGCCCTTAACCAATCCTTGAACGGTTAAGTAATTAGGCGCAAATAAACGCAATCAGAGGGGAGACAGAAACCCGGCTTCTTGAAGAAGCCGGGTTTCTAGCCTGTACTTCATCGGAATGAAAAACGCTATAGGAAATAGGGAATTGGCTGAAAAACGTAAAATCTTTCAACTACCCATTACCCATCACCCATTTAAATCTGGTAATTCGTCACGTTCATCGCTCGCGCCAACTCAGCAGCGACTTCGGGACGCGAGAACTCCGCCGGGGGCAATATCCCCGCCCGCAGCATTTCTCTCACCTTCGTTCCCGACAGGTGAATGCGCTGATCGGGCGTGCTGGGGCTGGTTTTCGTGGTTGCCATTTGCTGCGAAACTTTGCAGTAAAAAGCGTGTTCGAATTTCATCGGCACGATGCCCAGTTCAGCGGGGTCAAATTCGTCGAAAATATGCTGGGCGTCGAAGGTGCCGTAATAATCACCGACGCCGGCATGATCTCGCCCGACGATGAAGTGGGTGCAGCCGTAGTTTTTGCGGATTAAGGCGTGGAAAATAGCCTCGCGCGGGCCGGCATAGCGCATGGAACAGGGGTTGATAGCTAAAATTACCCGATCTTGGGGAAAGTATTTCTCCAGTAATATCTCGTAGCAGCGCATCCGCACGTCGGCGGGGATGTCATCGTCTTTGGTGACGCCCACTAAGGGATGCAGAAATAATCCGTCTACGACTTCGAGGGCGCACTTCTGAATGTATTCGTGGGCGCGGTGAATGGGGTTGCGGGTTTGGAAGCCGACGATGGTTTTCCAGCCTTTTTCTTTGAATAGCAACCGCGACTGTGCGGGGTCGATTTGATAGGCGGGAAACAGCGGGTGCGCTTCGCGCTCTAGCAGCCAGACTTGCCCTGCTAGATTAATTGGCCCTTGGTTGTAGACTACTTGCACGCCCGGGTGTTTTTCGTCGTCGGTGCGGTAAACGTTGATGGCTTCGTGTGCTTTGTTGTAGCGGTACTTTTGGCTGAGTTCGAGTACGCCGACAAACCGTCCGTCGGGATCGTCTAGGCGCACCCAGTTGCCTTCTGTGAGGGGTTTTGCGACTTCTTCGCTGACGGAGAGGGTGATGGGGATCGACCAGGGCAGCCCATTGGCTAGGCGCATTTCGGTGACGACTGACTCGTAATTGGCTCGATCCATGAACCCTGTCAGCGGACTGAGCGCGCCGATCGCGATCGTTACGAGGTCGGAAAGCGATCGCTCGTCTAGCTGCACTCGCGGCAGTTCACCTGCCCGATCGAGAAATTCTCGCTTTTCTGCCGGTGTAGCAATGCGATTGATGAGTTTGCCGCCGTGCGGCGCGATACCGTCTGAACTGTAACCCAAAGCGATTCCTACCTTATTGACTGCGTTGCCATTTTTTATGGTATTACGGTCGCGGTAAGACGCGATCGCCTTTCTCGCGCGCCTTTCTGTCACCCTCCAGCCCGCCTGCAAAAAGCCTAAATCGCCAAAATCGCCAAAATTGTTAGGGGTGCGGCAATACCGCACCCCTGTGATGTCTGTTTGATTTCAACTTTCTCCCGGCACGGGAATTTTTACTTTTAACTTTCAATAATTCCCCCGCCTAAAAGCACGTCGCCATCGTACCACACAGCAGCTTGACCGGGCGTTATCCCGAACTGCGGCTCGTCAAACACGATTCGGACGCCGTTGTTTTGTATCGGAATCACCGTTGCGGCGGAAGCGGGCGATCGGTAGCGCACTTGCGCCATTGCCCGGATGGGCGCTTTCGGTTTGGCGATCGCTACCCAGTTGACGCTGTGTGCCGCGCACTCCGTTTGGTGAGCGCTGGAGCGATCGCCCACGATCACCCGATTGCGGACTGCATCCAGCCCGATAACGTACAGCGGCTCGCTCGCCGCAATTCCGATTCCCTTACGCTGTCCGATCGTGTAGTGGTGGATGCCGTCGTGATATCCCAGCACGCGCCCTTCTTTATCCACGATCTCGCCTTTTTGCGGAGCCAGGTACTTATCCAAAAACTCCCGCATCGAGCCATTGGCTTCAACCAAGCACAAATCCTGACTTTCCGGCTTGTCTGCCGTTTTCAGCCCGTACTTCGCCGCCATTTCCCGCGTTTGCACTTTCGTATAGTCTCCGAGCGGAAACACGCTCCCCGCTAGCAATTCCTGCGGCAAGTCATACAAAAAATAAGACTGGTCTTTCGAGCTGTCGATCGCCCGCAGCAATTGGTAGCGCCCCGTTTCTGCACTGTACTGAATCCGCGCATAGTGCCCCGTGGCGATTTTGTCAATCCCCAATTCTTCCCGCGCATACTCCAGCATCGGGCCAAATTTTACGGTTTTGTTGCACTGCGAACACGGCAGCGGCGTCACCCCCGCGCTGTAACCTGCTACCAAGTAATCGACGATCTGGCTCTGGAAAACCTCCCGGCTGTCGGCGATGTGGTGGGGAATGCCCAACTGTTCGCAAATGTAGGCAGCATCGACCATTCCTTCCGTGCAGCACTGTCCTTTTCCTTTCATCAGCCAAAGGGTCAGCCCTACCACTTCGTAACCTTGGTGGTGTAGAATTGCCGCAGCCGTCGAACTATCGACCCCACCGGAGAGGCCCACCACAATCTTGTTCATCTTTTGAACTGTGGAAAAAATTTAACTATTCTTAAGCTAGCACTTATAGAAGAAATTGCAGGGATTTTGGGAACCGCTTTCGTCTCAGAGGGCGCAGAGTCAACAGAGGAAGGGGATTTTAGGAACCGCTTTGTGGCAAAGGGCGCAGAGTCAACAGAGGAAGCGGCGATCGCTCCTGCTCGGCTGGCTTTTGATTTTATATACTACAGGCATCGGGAATCTCGTTGAAAGCCTGCCGTTTGGGATTGTTGCTGGCAGCGGGATGCTCCCAGCCGTTGTGATGAGAAAGCGATTGACATGCCGAAGATGCTCTCAAATCCCAGAACCGCTGTGAAGGGGTTGTCTGTTTTCCAGGCAGATTGGACGCCCCGACCGGAGAAAATCGCTTTGCTGTTGGCGGGATGTCTGCTGGCAGCGAGCCCGTCTGCTGTCCGGGCTGAATCTGACGTCCTCCAAATCCCCAGGTTGCCCAGCTACCAAGTTTCGGAAAATGTCAGCCAATATCTGGTTTACATCAACGGGGAGAGCGACTTGCTGCTCGAACAAGTCCGCAAGGTGGAGCCGGAAGCGTTTAGGACGAATTTGGAGGGACGAACGAGAATTCAAGCTGGGGTGTTTGACGATCGCCTCCTGGCTGAACGCCGGGTAAAGGCTCTCGAACGCGAGGGCATCGGCGCAGAAATTGCCACGATTGGTTACGCTGCCCCGCCGCCTTTGGTTCCCGATTATCCCCCATACACCAGCTCTTTGCCGAGCCCGGTTTTCTCGAATAATCTCGGCAGACGGAAAAATTATTTTGTGGTTATTCCTGCACCGCTGGAAGATTTGCAAGAGATTGAAAACCAAGTGATCCGGCTGGGCGCGCCAGCCCGAGGCGTCCGCCAGCGAGAAGTCCCGCGCGGGACTCACGTCCGCGTGGGGCCATTTGCCGTTCGGGACGATGCCGAGCGCTGGAACAGTTATTTATTGGATTTCGGGCTGACGAATGCGCGGGTTTATTACGGGAAATAGAGCAAGGGAAGGGATGCCGTGACAAAGAGAGAAAACCGCCAAGAAATGATTCAGCAGGTTGTCGTCACTGCTGAACAAATGCGGGCGATCGAGTCGCGAGTTTTTGATGCGGGAATGCCGGTGGCGGCTTTGATGGAAAAGGTGGCTCTGGCGATCGCTCGCCAAGTTCGGGCGCTCTACCCGCAGCCGGGACGGGCGGGGGTTTTGGTTGGCCCTGGCCACAATGGCGGCGATGCTTTGGTGGTGGCGCGGGAGCTGCACTTCCTCGGCTGGGAGGTTATGGTTTACGCTCCTTTGCACAAGCTCAAGGAACTCACCGGCGAGCACGCCAAGTATGCGGCTAGTTTGGGGATTCCTTTTTATCAGGAAATTTCCCCCCTGTCTCAATGCGATTTGCTCGTTGACGGGTTGTTCGGGTTTGGGCTGGAGAGAGTTCTTGCCGATCCGATTGCTAGCGCTATTAACGAACTAAATGAGTGGTGTAAACCGGTTGTCAGTATCGATTTGCCTTCAGGCTTGCACGCCGATACCGGGGAAGTTTTGGGAACGGCGGTTCGCGCGACTCACACGTTTTGTTTGGGTTTGTGGAAGCTGGGCTTGCTGCAAGATCGGGCGCTGGAGTATCTGGGAAGGGTTGAGCTAGTTGATTTCGATTTGCCTTTGGCGGATATTCAGGCGGTGCTGCACTCCGAACCGCCGATTGCCAGAATTACGGCGGCGTCGGCTTTGGCTCGCCTTCCCCTGCCCCGTTCGCTGGATTCCCACAAGTATAAAAACGGTCACTTGCTTTTAGTTTGCGGCTCTCGCAAGTATTCGGGGGCGGCGATTTTGAGCGGGTTGGGGGCGCGCGCCTCTGGGGTGGGGATGCTGTCGATCGCCGTGCCGGAATCTATCAAGCCGCTGCTGATTTCTCACCTGCCAGAAGCGCTGATTTTTGGCTGCCCGGAAACGGAATCTGGCGCGATCGCTTCTCTGTCTCCCGGTTTGGAACTCGATTCCTACAGCGCGATCGCCACCGGCCCGGGGCTGACGCTGCTGGCGGCTCCGGTGCTGGAGTCTCTCCTCGAACGCGATCGCCCTTTCGTTGTCGATGCCGACGGCTTGAATATTCTCTCTCATCTCGGCACTATCCCGACTCTCCGGGAACGGCGCTCCCCTACTGTCCTCACGCCCCACCCGGGCGAGTTCAAGCGCTTGTTTCCCGATTTTGACTTGACAAATAATCGCATTCATGCTGTTCGCAAGGCGGCTGAGCAGACGGGGGCGGTGGTGCTGTTGAAGGGCGCGAGAACGGCGATCGCTTTCCCGGATGGCTCGATCGCTATCCTGCCCGACAGCACCCCGGCTTTGGCGCGCGGCGGCAGCGGCGACGTCCTGACTGGCTTGCTGGGCGGCTTGATGGCTCAGGCATCGGCTGCAAATCATCCGGTTGAAGAGTTAACTAAAACGGCGGCGTGGTGGCACGCGCGCGCCGGGATTTTGGCGGCGCAGGAGCGCACGGAACTGGGAGTGGATGCGTTTACGCTGACGCAGTATTTGATTCGAGCTTTGCAGGCGTGAGGCGATCGCTTCTGTGGTTGTTCAGGCGGAAAAGCGGCGATTTTTACCAAATTTAGGAACGCCTGAGCTTTTCTAGATGTCAGCATAAGCGAGTAAAATCCGTCGTCCCCCTGCAAGTGTATAGAATTGTGTTGAAATGTAAATAATTTCTGAATAAGGTAGGCGATCGCAGCCAAAGAAGCGATAATTGAGCGAAGGCAGTTATTGATAAACATTAAAAGTTGTTAGCCTCGATTCGCGCATCGCCCAACTGACGGATGCTTCCTAAGTGCGTGCCGAAAAGATGAGGTGCGGCACGCTACTGGAAAATTCACCCCTCATGCAGGAAAAGCCTTTTCAAGTTTTTAAAGTTACGTTAGAGAACGGACAAGCGGCAGATGCCATCCAAGTCGAGCTGTTCGTTGACTTGAGCGAAGCGCTCAAAGAACTGGAGTTTGGCGGCAAGCATCCCACCCTGGTTTTAGTGGGAGGTGCCAGCAAAATCAGCGAGGAAGACTTAGCCCGCTTGGAGGAGCTATTTGTAGAAGTCATCGCCCCCGTGGCGGAAAAGTTGGGGGCAACGGTGGTGGATGGGGGAACGGATGCCGGAATCATGCGGTTAATCGGGCAGGCGCGATCGCGGATAGGAGCGAATTTCCCCTTAATTGGCGTCGCGGCGATCGGGACAGTGTGCGTGCCGGAGGTGGCGGCATCGAAAAGCGAGGGAGCAAAGCTAGAGCAAAACCACACGCATTTTATCTTTGTTCCGGGTTCTCACTGGGGAGACGAATCGCCCTGGCTGGCGCGGGCGGCGCGGTTCATCGCCAACGGAGCGCCCTCGGTGACGCTGGCGATTAACGGCGGCGAGATCACCTGGCTGGATGTATCCCACAGCGTCGGAGAGCAGCGCTCGACAGTGGTTTTGGCTGGGAGCGGGCGAACGGCTGACAAACTGGCGGCGGCGCTGCGCGGGGAACCCACTGACGAGCGGGCAGAAAATATCGCCAAATCCGGGCTGTTGCAGGCGATCGACATGAAGCGGGATACCAGAGCGATCGCCGAGCTACTCGAAAACATGCTTTCTTCGTGAGTCCCGCCAGCGGAGCCGGAAGCTGGGCAAAAAAACTTCACCTGTCCCAGTTAGCGGGAGTGACTTCCGTGGTATTTCACAATACCATAGGGCGGTAAGAGACATAAAATTGAGCTGATTCCACCCAGGGAGGAAGACCTGAAACTCAATCGAGCCATCCTGAGATAGGCAGGATTCAAGCATTTATATGGCTTGGGTAAGCGTTTCGCTCTCCTGCTTTGGAGTAAGGTCTTCTCCAAACAGGGTTGTTGATGCAGGGACTCGATTGATTTCGGATAAAAATTTCCTGGGAAGGTAGGGTATTGGCAAATTTTAACGTCCGAAAGAGGGAGTCAAGAGAGCGGATAAACTACCGAGGAGCGATCGATGGCAGCAAAAAATAAAAATTCTTATAGCAATCGCTTCAAACAAGAGATGATCGAGATTATCGATCGGCTTGAATTGAGCGATTTACAGAAAAAATTTATGAAATCCCGCTGGCTGGATCAGCTATCGTGGCTGTCATCTAAAGCTAAGCATTCTCAGAAGTGGTATCACCGGCTGCGCCTGATGACGATCATCGGCGGCGTTGTGATTCCAGCGATGGTGAGTCTGAATCTCAACGACGAGAGAACGAGAACCTATGCGATTTGGATGACCTTCGGACTGAGCCAAGTAGTCGCAATCAGTGCCGCAGTCGATGAGTTCTTTCATTACGGCGATCGCTGGAATCAATACCGCAAAAGCTCAGAACTTCTGAAGTCGGAAGGCTGGCAATTTTTCCAATTAACCGGGTCTTATAACTTTCCCTCCCACTCTGAAGCTTACTCCCTATTTGCTCATCGAATTGAGAACCTCATCCAGAGCGACGTGCAAAGCTACGTCGAGATGTCGAAGCAGAAGCAAGAAGAGAGCAAGCAAGCCGTCGCCAATACCCTCTCGAATTTACAGCAGTCGAAGCTGACTGTCACGGATACTCGCGCCATCTCTCAGACGACTACTCGTTCGACGTTGCAGGAATCTGCATCCAGCAGCGAGGAGTTAGACGCCGCTACAGCCATCGACAACACCCCGGCAAGTACCCCCACCTTTAGAGAGCCTCCACCGATAAGAGCTCGGCAGGAGCGAGGCGGGGAACCCACACCGCCCGGGGCGGGAATGGAGGGGGATGGGTTCTCTCGCCGCCGCACTCGCCCGGAGCCGCAAGCTGATTTTTCTCCGCCTGATGCGGGAATGGAGGGGGATGGGTTCTCTCGCCGCCGCACTCGCCCGGAGCCGCAGG
>CAYOOD010000166.1:0-1292 GCA_964405435.1 uncultured bacterium | reverse complement strand
GCGGGAATGGAGGGGGATGGGTTCTCTCGCCGCCGCACTCGCCCGGAGCCGCAGGCTGATTTTTCTCCGCCCGATGCGGGAATGGAGGCAAATGGAGGCTCCCGCCGCCGCACTCGCCCGGAGCCGCAGGCTGATTTTTCTCCGCCCGATGCGGGAATGGAGGCAAATGGAGGCTCCCGCCGCCGCACTCGCCCGGAGCCGCAGGCTGATTTTTCTCCGCCCGGAGCGGGAATGGGAGCAAATGGCATGTCTGCGAACGATCGCGAAGACGCGGATATGGAGATGAGTCTGTTTGATGGTGGGGTTGAGGCAGATGACGAGGTTGAAAGCAATCTCGAAGATTTAGATATGGCGCTGACTCAGCCCGATGTGGCGAGTGAAGCGGATGCCGGATTCCCCAGCGATCGCGAGGATTTTGCAGACGAGATGACTCCGCCTGCCGCTGCGATGCAACCTCCCGTAATCGCTGCCAGGAAGCGGCAAGATTCCGAAGCCAGCCTCGCGGCTTCTGGCGCTCGCGTCAACCCCCATTTTATGCGCCAAGACAATCAGGATTATGTCGCAGGTAAGCGCCGCAGATAAGCGGTTCTACTTGTGGCACAGGTTTGTTACGGGAGCGGGAAGAAAGCCGCCGCGCTCTCTTTCCGTCTCCCGTTTTGCCGTCAATTTTTACAAGCTTCGTTAAATGCCCTGCCGCCTAGTTCGAGCCGCCCGTTTCTGCATGGGGAAGGATGGCAGTTGCGATACAGGCGATACATTCGAGATCGGTTTTTCCAGCGGGAGGAAAGCAGCCCGGTTTTCACCGGCGCGCGAGCCGGTGTGGTGCCAGATGCGAGTTTTACCTGGCAAACAGCTATCAGCCTGGAGTGAAAACCCCAGGCGGGTAAGAAATAAGCAGTTACGTTCAGGCTGCCGATCGCGACATTTTTTCGGCGGACGTGATCACGCAGAAGCGACAAGCAGAACCCAAAAACTCTACCATTTTGTAATTGGCGACAAACATAAAGCGATCGCGCCGCCAAATCGGCGAATCCGGGTCTTTTGACCAGCGATAGCCCGGATAGTTGTACTGCCAAAGTTCCCCATCCTGCTGCAGGCGATTCATCAACTCGGTGAGCACGTCGTCGTCCCAAAGAGGCGTGACTTCTTTGCCCACCATCTCCCCAGCATTGCGATTGTTTGCCATCAGGGCAGCCCGGTTGGCAAACAAGACTTTCTGGTCGGACATCTGGGTGATGTAATACCAATTCTCTAAAATCCGGCTACAGATAAAGCTGATAAAATATCATGCC
>CAYOOD010000165.1:0-12203 GCA_964405435.1 uncultured bacterium | reverse complement strand
TCCTCCGCGTGGTGGGATCGGCTGCCAGGTCTTGGCTAAATTTCGGGAATTTTGTCGCCATAAGTTCTAGCTAAATCCTGATAGATTTTGCTGAAAATTCTTTCGCAGAATATTCAACACAGGCAATGTCGTTTTTTGGACGGCATTGGAGGTTTTCCTCAAAGCTTGGTTTTACCCAAGACGTTTATCGAAAGTCTTTTACGAGATTTTATCAGAGACTTAAAGCTTTAATTTTTTCTTTTAGAGCGAGTTTTTGGTTTTTTGATAATTGCCTGCAACCGCTCTAAAGAATTCAAGCTTTCGTTCCGATTATACCAGATTCAAGACTTTCTTTTATTATCCCACTTTTTAGAAAAATTGAGTTTGAAAAAAACTGACTTTTTTTGCTTTCACATTGTCACTTTCAGGGTGGAACTATCAGCTAACAGCTTTTGACTGCTAGCTGACAGCCACTTATCTGAATGCTAGCTGACGGAAATGATCCGCGCTAAGAAGAACGCCCAAGTTGTCGCAATTCCTCCCAGCAGGTAGTGAGCGACGCCCACAGCCCGACCTTGAGTGATGCTCAGAGCGCGAGGCTGAATCGCCGGAGCGACTTTCAGCTTGTTGTGAGCCCAGACGATGGACTCGATCAGTTCTTGCCAGTAGCCGCGACCGCTGAACAGGAACATGAGGCTGAATGCCCAGACAAAGTGAGCGCCGAGGAAAATCAAACCGTAGGCAGACAGGGCTGAACCGTAGGATTGAATTACCTGAGAAGCTTGTGCCCACAGGAAGTCGCGCAACCAACCATTGATGGTGATGGCACTTTGAGCGAAGTTGCCGCCGGTGATGTGATCGATGGAGCCATCTGGCGCAACCGTACCCCACACGTCAGACTGCATCTTCCAACTGAAGTGGAAAATGACGATCGACAGGGAGTTGTACATCCAAAACAGACCCAAGAAAACGTGGTCCCAACCAGAAACCTGGCAGGTGCCGCCGCGACCGGGACCGTCGCAGGGGAAGCGGAAGCCGAGATTCGCCTTGTCTGGAATCAGGCGAGATGAACGGGCGAACAGAACGCCCTTGAGCAGGATCAGAACGGTGACGTGAATGGTGAAGGCGTGGATGTGATGCACCATGAAGTCGGCTGTGCCGAGGGTAATGGGCATCATTGCCACTTTGCCAGCTACGGCAACTGTACCGCCGCCGAAGGCATGGCTGGCAATTTCCAGAGCATTCGGAGCTGTATTGCCGGGGGCCAAAGCGTGCAGGTTTTGCACCCACTGCGCGAACACCGGCTTGAGTTGAATGGCGGTATCCGAGAACATGTCTTGGGGACGACCGAAAGCCCGCATGGTGTCGTTGTGAACGTACAGCCCGAAGCTGTGGAAGCCCAAGAACATGCAGACCCAGTTGAGGTGAGAGATAATGGCATCCCGGTGACGAATGACCCGATCCAACAGGTTGTCAACATTTTTGGCCGGATCGTAGTCGCGCACCATGAAGATCGCGCCGTGAGCGCCAGCACCGACAATCAGGAACCCGCCAATCCACATGTGGTGGGTAAACAGGGACAACTGCGTCGGGTAGTCCGTGGCGATGTACGGATAGGGAGGCATCGCGTACATGTGGTGAGCCACGATGATGCTGAGAGAACCCATCATGGCCAGGTTAATGGCCAGTTGAGCGTGCCAGGAAGTGGTGAGGATTTCGTAGAGTCCTTTGTGGCCTTGGCCGGTGAATGGGCCTCTGTGAGCCTCGAGGATCTCCTTCATGCTGTGGCCGATGCCCCAGTTGGTGCGGTACATGTGGCCGGCAATGATGAACAGAACTGCCAGAGCCAAGTGGTGGTGTGCCGTGTCAGACAGCCACAAACCTCCCGTGACCGGATTCAGACCGCCCTTGAAGGTGAGGAAGTCGCTGTAAGCACCCCAGTTGAGGGTGAAGAAGGGAATGACGCCCTTGAAAATCCCCCATTCCACGCCGGGATAGAGCTCTGTCATCAAGCTGGGGTTCAAGATGAACTCGTGGGGCAAGGGAATGTCCTTAGCAGCCACGCCTGCATCGAGCAGCTTGTTGATTGGCAGAGAAACGTGGATCTGGTGGCCAGCCCAAGACAGGCAGCCCAGTCCCAGCAACCCAGCTAAGTGGTGGTTCATCATCGACTCGACATTCTGGAACCATTCCAGTTTGGGAGCCCGCTTGTGATAGTGGAACCAACCGGCAAACAGCATCAGTCCAGCCATTACCAGAGCACCAATGGCCGTGACGTATAGCTGATAGGTGTTGGTGATGCCGGAAGCGCGCCACAGTTGGAACAGACCAGAGGTGATCTGAATGCCGTGGAAACCGCCGCCAACATCAGCGTTCAGGATATCTTGACCAACAATTGGCCAGACTACTTGAGCGCTGGGCTTGATGGCGGTGGGGTTGCTCATCCAAGCTTCGTAGTTGGAAAACTTGGCACCGTGGAAGTACGCACCGCTCAGCCAGACAAAGATGACAGCTAAGTGCCCGAAGTGGGCGCTAAATATCTTGCGGGATACGTCTTCTAGGTCGCTGGTGTGACTGTCGAAATCGTGAGCGTTGGCGTGCAGGTTCCAAATCCAGGTGGTGGTTTTGGGGCCGCGAGCCAGGGAGCGGTCGAAGTGCCCGGGCTTGGACCACTTCTCAAATGAAGTAGGAACCGGATCTTTGTCAACTGTTACCCTGACTTTCGCCTCTCGCTCCGGAGGACTGATTGTCATCGAGACTCTCCTCTCTATAAACAAGAACCGAATATACGATCCACCCTAAACGTTGCTTTCTGGCAACGCTTCGCCTCTCTCGCGAGCAGTGGGTGGCAGGTTTGGAAACGCGATGCTCATTAAACCCGTGTTGAGCTTCTTAACTTTAATAGTTTAGTGCACGCTTCAGGTTTAGAGAGGCAACTCCTATCACCTATCCAGCTCGGGGCTGGACGAGCGCTTGGAACCGCATCGGTGAACTACCGTTGCTGAATTATAGGTCTAGCTTCCGATCGCCTCTCACATTGCTTAACAAAAATTAAAAAATGCCAATCCTTAACCGCAGTACGGCTTGCACCTCCAAAATCTTTGAAAAAAGTCAAGGGGGATGGCAAAAACTTTGCAAAACTAAACAATTGGTTAAGCTTGGAGAGCCGAAGCGAAACTGGGTAAGGCTTTTGAGTCTACCCTCCTTAAGGAAGGAATCCAGCGAAAACCCTCTCTCAAAGGCCAAGACCTGCGAAGATGGTTGAAGTGAGGGAAAAAAACAATTGCAATGCTGGCAATTGAGGGACTCCCTCGGACTGGATTGAAAGATTTCTCGGTATTTGATTAAAAAAATCAATAGAACGCGAAAGGAGTATGGCTGCGTGTTTGGCATGAATTGGCTCCGGACTGCTGCGAGAGTAATGTTGAGAGCGCTGATGGCAGTCGTTTTGGTATTAAATTTGGTCGGCTGTGGCGATCGCCTCGCCACGTCCAGGGAAATTCCCCCTAGCAGTGCTTCACCCGCCGCAGCGGTCGAAAAAATATCCGAAGTCTCTCCCCCCGATCCCATTCAAGGGCTGCGCGAGAGCTTGGACGTCTATCGACCTCAAATAATGATTTTGAGTCCCAAGCCCGGTGAAGTCCTCCAGGACACCACTGTTCCCGTGCGCTTGGCGGTTCGGGACCTGCCCATTTTTAAAAACCCCGATTTGGGCCTTGGCCCTCACCTGCACCTGATTCTCGACAACCAACCCGATCGGGAGATTTACAACCTGACTGAGCCGGTAGTGTTCGAGGATGTATTGCCCGGAACTCACACCCTGCGCGTCTTCGCCTCGCGTCCCTGGGACGAAAGCTTCAAAAACGAAGGCGCTTACGCCCAAACCACCTTTCACATCTTTGCCCAAACCCTGGAAAACAACCCCGATCCCAGCAAACCCCTGCTGACTTACAACCGTCCTGCAGGCAGTTACGGGGCTGAACCGATTATGCTGGACTTTTACCTCACCAACGCCCCCCTGCACCTCGTGGCCCGCGAAAACCCGGACGACGAGGTGGCCGATTGGCGAATTCGCGTTACGGTGAATGGCTCTAGCTTCCTGCTCGATCGCTGGGAGCCCATTTATCTCAAAGGCTTCAAGCCGGGAAAAAACTGGGTGCAGCTCGAGGTTCTCGACGAAAGCGGCAATCCCGTCAACAATGCCTTTAACAACACCGTGCGAGCGATCACCTACTCTCCGCGCGGAAAAGATACCCTCTCCAAACTCGTGCGGGGCGAACTTTCCGCAGCCGACGCCCGTGCCATCGTCGATCCCAACTATATAGTGAAGGCACCTACCCCAACCCCCACACCCGAACCCGCGATCGCGCCGGAACCGACTCCCGTACCGGAACTGATAGAAACGCCAATCCCGACACCTGCACCAGAACCGACAGAAACGCCGGAACCAGCGCCAGCGTCAGAACCGGAAAGCAAGCCTGAAGTGCCGCCATCAGAGGTTGCACCTGCCGCAACACCGGAGGCAGCGCCGCTACCAGAACCGACAGCCGAGCCCGCAGCGGAGGAAGTACCAGCCGCTCAACCCAACGAAAGCGAACCGATACAGGCTCCGTCGGAAGGAGTTTGAGCCAACCGCGTGCTGATGAATGGGAACGCTGGCGATCGCGCTTCGTCTGGTGAATTGCCTGAATTGACGGCGACTGCACCGAACGATACTACCTCAACAGTGACAAGCCAAATCAGGGGAGCCTGCCATGCTGGACAAACTGCGACAAGCTGCTATTCTCACATTCTTGCTCCACCTGCTGATGGTACTGTCCTCGCCAACGGGCGATCGCCCAGCCCCGCTCTCTCACCACAGCGAACTTCCCCTACCAATTTTGAGCCTGCAAACCAAAAACCTCAAGTAACCAATCGGCGATCGCTATTTTAAGTTTTTCCATAAGTTTTGAATGGGAAAATAGCGATCGCCCACCCACCCCTAACAACCCCGTGCCCTATCGATATTTGCTCTTTTACAAACCTTATGGCGTCTTGAGCCAGTTCACAGACAGCAGCTCCGACGCTGCCAAGCGCCCCACCCTCAAAGATTGGGTGCCCGTGTCCTCAGTTTACCCCGTCGGTCGTTTAGATCTCGACAGCGAAGGCTTAATGCTCTTAACCGATGACGGACTCTTGCAGCACCGACTTTCCGATCCGCGATTTAGCCATCCCCGGACTTATTGGGTGCAAGTAGAGCGCATTCCAGATGAAGAAGCCCTCCGACAATTGCGAGAAGGTGTTATCATTGAAAACTACCTAACCCGACCGGCTTTAGTGAAAGTGCTGCCAGCCGAACCATCACTTCCGCCACGCAATCCGCCGATTCGCTTTCGCAAAAACATCCCGACAGCATGGCTGGAAATGACCTTAACCGAGGGACGAAACCGTCAGGTACGGCGAATGACAGCAGCGGTGGGATTCCCAACCTTGCGGCTGGTGCGAGTTGCGATCGGGCACCTGGGCGCGGACGGGCTAGAACCCGGTGAGTGGCGCGATCTCACTCCTGACGAACTCAAACTGCTTGCTCAATTCAATCAATCAACCCTTCGCTCACCTACAGAACCCCTTAAAAAACACCCCTCTTCACAGAAGTGTCAACAGCCGAGAAAAAGAGGAGAAAGACAAAAAAATAATCCTCGAAAAATCAATCATCCTAACTGACACCCTAAAAAAATAAATTATTATATTCACGCCACCTCTAACCCTGACTTTTCTAACAATCACCACAGGACAATTGTTTTATTTCACAATTTTTTTAACCCTTCACCCAAAGCGCTTTCAAATCCCCTAATCCCCCTTTTCCCGGCAAAAGCCCAAAATAACCATTTCATCCAAAACTAGCAAGGCTGCACGCAGGTTGCCAAACGAGCGCGTGCCAAATCGAGGGGGCGAGAGCGGTTTTTTCCATCCAGAAGATAGCGATCGCGATATTAACTTGCGAAAAAAACGCTTAATAGTAGCATAAAAATTAGCGGGTTGTCAATATCCTTGAAAATTTGAGAAAGATCGCCAGAGTCAGGTGCAGTTGGCGATACTGAGAAAATAGATTGCCCGTCCGCGCATTCCCATCCCTGAAAAGGATAGGATTCTAAGAGTGGCTCTTTCCGCGCTCTGCTTGATTGGCTGGCGGGGGAGGGAGAAAGGCACTCAAGCCGAAATGTCTGTATGCCTCGATAATCTAGAATTCTTGTCGGGTGCGAAGGGAGATGAGCGGAGCGAGTGTCCGGGTATGTCTGCAACAGAAGAAAGCTAGCAGGCTCCGCAAACAGTAACGGGTGAAATACTTACAGGCATTGCGCGCCAAAAAAGAGCAAACTTGCTGCAAGCCCGCACAGGCCGACCAGAGAACCGATCGCGATTGGAATGAGAAAGCTCAGAATTTCCTCTCTCGCATTAATTGTATGCCAGATTTCCCCCAGCCCTGCCACTCCGGCACGAGGGACGAATCTTCTAGGCTGATTCTACAAAGTGCGCCCATATCGACTCACATATATGCTTATCTGTCCCAAATGTCAATCTAAAAACCCGCAACAGAACAAGTTTTGTCAGCAATGCGGCACTTCCCTGACTCAGAAAGCCTGTCCCGAATGCAGGACAGCAGTGGCGTTGAACGCTCTCAATTGCCCCAACTGTAGTACCCCTGTGGGAACGGTGTGGCTGGCCATCCTGTCGAGACGGGGGACTGGGCTAGCGGCACCCGCATTGATTGCGTCTGAGAACTCGGATGTGAGAGAAGACAATGCGGACGAGCCGCCATCGCTGCAGCCAGAGGTAGCGACTGCGGAACTGAACCCAGAGGCTGGAGCAGTCATGGCAGGGGATGTCGGGTTAGAGGAGGGTGGCGATGGCGCGGCGACAGAGATTCAGGAGGGGGGCGATCGCGCCAGCGCTGCAGACGAGCCCACCGCGATCGGAGAAGCAAGTGAGTCCGTTGATATTGATGTCGATGTTGATGTTGATGTCGATAGCGATAAAGGCAATGACAGCCTCGAAAGCAGCAATCCAGAGGCGGCGACATCAGCGACGGATGCGGCGAGTGACTCCGATCCCGCCGCAGCCAGTCCGATTGAAGGGGCTTCTCCTCAAACCACTCCCCCGATGCCGGCGGGTGCCTTTTTAGATGCCCAGCAGCGCTATCAACTCTTAGAACCGCTGCCGCCAAGAGCGATCGCCGAAGCGACAGAGGTTCAGGTGAGGGTACTCGATTGCAATCCCTTTTTGATGTCTCCCCTGCAAGCATTTGCCGCCTCGAGAGCCGCCGGACGAGCCCAGAAACAAGCTGACAATCCAGAAGCGATCGCGGCAGCGATTCCTGAAATCGCCGAGCCTTATTTAGCTCTGGGAGCGCAGTTCTATCCAAACCTGCCAGCGATTCACGATGCGTGGCAGCAGGAAGAAGAGACGGTACTGCTGCTGGAAGACCGGTCTGATTTCGACTCGCTGGCGGAAAAGTGGAGCGATGACGACATACAGCCGATGCAGCTATTGCAGTGGCTCTACGACATGACGGAACTGTGGGCGGCTCTAGAACCGTGGCAGTGCCGTCAAAGTTTGTTAGAGGAAGCAAATTTGCGCGTCAATCCCGATCGCTTCGTTTGCCTGCAACGGCTGTATTTTGAAAAAGCGGATACTTATCTGGAAGTGCAGGACTTTGGAGAAATGTGGCACTTGCTTTTTCAAAAGTCGCAGCGCACTCAAATCGGTTCGGTGACGGAGTTGCTGGCTGACTTGCGCCAAGGGCAAATTCAGACAGTCGAGGTGCTGCGATCGCGCCTGCGAGCGATCGCCGACGAACTCGAAACCTCCAGCGCCTCCAGTATAGAAGATGACAGCGACGACGACGAAGACATGCCCACCATCGTCCTGCCCATGCAACTGGTCGGTTTGGAGTATGCCGGTCGCACCGATATCGGTCGCCAGCGAGATCACAACGAGGACTCTTTTGGGATCGAGACGGATGTCAAATCTGCCGACAGCCCCTTGGGCCGATCTGTCCGGGCCAAAGGGCTGTACATTCTCTGCGACGGCATGGGGGGACACGCCAGCGGCGAAGTCGCGAGTGCGATGGCTGTCGATACCCTGCGGCACTATTTTCAAGTCCGCTGGGGCGAACAGATGCCCTCAGAAGCCGCGATCCGGGAGGCGGTGCTGCTGGCCAACCAAGCGATCTACGACGTCAACCAACAGGAGAAAAGCTCTGGCAGCGGTCGGATGGGCACGACCTTAGTTTTGGCGTTGCAGCAAAATACCCGCGTTGCCGTCGCCCATGTAGGAGACAGCCGCCTCTACCGCCTCAGTCGGCGGCAGGGGCTCGTGCAAGTGACGGCGGATCACGAGGTCGGTCAGCGGGAAATTCAGCGGGGCTACGCTCCCGAAGTGGCCTACTCCCGGCCCGATGCCTACCAGCTCACTCAAGCTTTGGGGCCGCGCGATGACGATTTTATCCGTCCCGACGTGCAATTTTTTGATTTGAATGAAGACACCCTGCTGATTCTCGCTTCCGACGGGCTGACGGATAATAACCTGCTGGAAGCGAACTGGAAAACTCACCTACTGCCCTTGCTCGCGCCTGACGCCAGCTTGACGCAGGGGGTCGATCGCCTGATCGACCTCGCCAATCAGTATAATGGCCACGACAATATTACGGCGATCCTGATTCGGGCGCTCGTCAAGCCCAGCAAGATTTAGGAGCGATCGGGAATGGGTAAGGGGTTGTGGAGCGCGAAGCGCAGCACGCTTGTTGCCCATTTCCGACAGGAACTTCCGTTAGACGCGCTTGGTTTTTGCCAGGGGGCCTTTGCTAAAAATTATTGCTTGCTTGGAGAGCAGGCATTTTTTCCTTGCCTCTAAACTATCAAATCTAAAATCTACAATCGTCTCGCCCGTTTTCTGACGTGGTTTTACTTACCCTTATAGATCCCCACGATCGCACTCCCCAGCAACAGTGGCAGTTTGAAAACGAGCCAGTGATTCGCATTGGCCGCTCTCCGAGCTGTCACGTCGTTCTCAACGATCCCCAGGTTTCTCGAAAGCATGTAGAGCTGCAGCTCGACGGCAGGGGCGAGTGGCAATTGGTCAATTACGGCACCAATGGCACGTTTGTGAATGGCACGGCTTTTGCTGGGGGAGCGATCGCCGATGGAACGATTTTTCAGCTTGCTTGGGGAGGCCCCCTGTTGAAATTTGAGACTGGGTTGGGGAACGGTAAGATTTTTGTCCCTCCCCAGAGAGCGATCGCAACTCCCCAGTTTCCCCAAGCTTGCACCCACGCTGGCAATCCGCCGGGTAATTTGTTTTGCATCCACTGCGGTCAGCCCATTAAAGTCGAACGCACGATTCGCCAATATCAGGTACTGCGATCGCTGGGGAAAGGGGGCATGGGCACGACTTATCTGGCGTGCCAGCAAGCGAACCCGCCCAAACGCCCCCAATTGCTGGTTCTCAAGGAAATGAATGCGGACATGGCCAAAATTGCCAAAGCCCGCGAGCTGTTTGAGCGCGAGGCTCGCGTCATGCAAGGGCTCAACCATCCCGGCATTCCCAAATTTTTTGATTCTTTTGTCGAGGGCGGCAAGAAATATCTGGCGATGGAACTCATCCACGGCCAGGATTTAGAAAAACGGATTATCCAGCGGGGGCCGGTTGCTCCGCCGGTGGCGATCGATTGGATGATGCAGACGTGCGAAGTGTTGGAGTACATTCACAGTCAATCTCCCCCGATCGTGCATCGGGATATCAAGCCGGCGAATTTGATGGCGCGCCACGTTGACAATCGGATTGTGGTTCTCGACTTCGGAGCGGTCAAAGAAATCGGCACTCAAGTAGGGACTCGCATCGGTGCCCCGGATTACAGCGCTCCCGAACAGAATCGCGGCAACCCACAGCCCCAGTCCGACTTGTACGCGATCGGGCCGACTTTAATTTTTCTGCTCACCGGCAGCAGTCCCTACAATTTTTATCAGCGGCGCGGCCAGGGCTACGGTTACGTTCTTGACAGTATTCCGACGATTACTCCTCAATTGCGAAAGACGATCGAGCGGGTGACGGAATCCCGCCCGGGCGATCGCTACCAAACCGCTCGAGAACTTGCCAGTTCCCTAGCTGCGTGTTTGTAGGTGAGAGCTTGTCAGGGTCGGCGATCGCGCCGACTCTTCTCGTTTCAATCTCAATTTTTGCAAATGACTTGCACTGACCGCCCGGGTTGTCCTTCAGCGGTTAAAATCCTATTCTTCTTCTTCCCAGCTCTCCACGGCTAACAATTCGCTGACGGGATCTTGCATGGAAAATTCAAATTCCAGGAGTTCTTTTTTCCAATAGGGCCATTCATCGCCATAGAGCAGGGCTATCTTCCAGAGGCTGTCTGAGGGCCTGATAATTTTTTTGTCCACAAGAGAACGCACCTGACGCTGGAACTTCACCATCGGGTGAATAACCTGCTGGTTCATACCACCTTTTACCATGATTGAATTTTTCAAAGTCTTTTTACGGTTGGCTTGCCAGTACCGATTGTCCCCCGTGCGTAGATAAAGCAGGCAGTCTGGATAAAGCCTTTTAATCTTTTATCGTAGCACGCCCGGTTTTGGCAAGTGGTTTTTGGGTTTTGTAGTTTCTGACGGAAGGATTTGGAAACGATTCGATCGCGAAAAGCGCTTGATGGCTTTGCGCTCTGCCCCACTGAGAGCGGCTCAATTCTCCGCTCTTTTGGCCTTTTGTCGGGGAATGCAATCGGCACTGAACCTTTGAAATGGATTGTGAGGTCGATTTTAACCGATGCGCTCAACTGTACAACATTTCCCGTTGAAAGGCTACTGTACAACCACTGCAACCCCGGAAACTAGCTGAGCGCAATTGGCGAGAGCCATCGGGCAGTCACTCCAGAATCGAAAAGCTGCTTGTCAGCATCTTCTGATAAACGGAGCGGTGCGATTTAAAACAAAATTCTCCTTTATACCGCTAGAGAGCGCCAGCCTCAGAGTTAAATCAGCCGCAACCGCCACACGGACAAGCTTGTTTTCGCGATTCGCTATTGCTTTCGCGATCGCCCTACCTGCCGGTGGAAAGCGCTTTCCCTGCTGGAGAATGGCAAAAGCTAGCGCTTAACGCGACTGGGAGTGCGTTCGCACTGATGCAACCACCGCTTCAAAGCCAGTGAACCGCTCTGCGTCAGAGCTGTCGGTGACGCGCGATCTTCTGCGTGCAGGCGATCGCTGCCAAAAGAGGGTCTTTCCCGGAGCGCTGGGATGCCGTTGCGCTTCAAGCCTCGATCGCGTCTGTCAGAAGGGCATGATTGCCGCACCTGCAACAGAATCCGAACGTTGTTTCGCTGGCTAACTGAGAACGCGGGCGTTTTAGCCCGATGCTTTCAGTGTACCACAGTTGCCCGGATTCTTGAACTGCACGGGCGGGAAAATCTACAAGTTGTCGCATAGGGCTCTGACGCTCTAGCCCGATGCACTGCCTGCTTTTTTCCAGATGTTTTGTCTGGCGGCTTTCTTCCGACAGCCCGCTGTACCGGCAAAGCGGTACTGTGGCGCGGCAGTTGCGTAAAAGTCCGGAATTCAACGCAGCGCATCGGGAGTGGTAGGTTTATCGCACGGGATTTATAGTAAATAGAACTCCTGGTATCGTTCCGACTATCGGTTGTGGGTGCGTTACGATCGGGAGGGTCTTAATGTTGCGCCTCCGGAGTTGCCTATGGCTCGCTACACTGGTTTATTTGTTGTCGCAGTTCCGATCGAACGTCTGAGGCAATTAGCGATCGACGTTTTAGAATCCTGCGGTTGTAACATTATCTACGACACGGGAGAATACATGATGGCCCGAGAAACACCGGGCCAAGTCCCTTTTGGCAAGTTAGTGACAGTGGAAGTGCTCATCAACCGCTCGAACAACAACGATCGAGAAATTCGCATGAATATCGTTATGAAAAACGAGGAATTACCCATCTACACTGACAACCACTGCCGTCAAATATTCGACAGGGTACAGCAGTCTATTACGCAAAATCGCCAGTGGCAACTGGTAGAAAGTGCCATCGGATAGGAAAGAGGTGCAATAAAACGAGTGAGCACGGAAGGCCAGCCTGCTGCCATTTTTGGCAGGCTGGCCTTTTTCGGCAGCGACCCTAGCTGTTATACCAATTCTCTAAAATCCGGCTACAGATAAAGCTGATAAAATATCAT
>CAYOOD010000164.1:0-12458 GCA_964405435.1 uncultured bacterium | reverse complement strand
GGGATTTTTCCTACATCTATTTTAGCTCACAATCTACCACCTTGACAGGGCTAGGGCTTTAGCCCCTGACATGCGAGGTTTTAAAGGGCTTTAGCCCCTACTACGAACGGCATCTGGCGATGTTTAAAAAATTTTTCTATAAGATTGCATTTTTTCAAAATTTCATAACGAATGGCTGGGAAGCTTTTCACAGCGATTAAATCAGTCAACTTTAAATCAAAAATAGTCTTTGCCAGAAGTAGCTGTCGATCGCGGCAGCAATCTGCTGTACACTGTTATCCAATCTCAGAGATGCAACCGCATTGCTTGGGGACTGGCACGGGGAAAGGGCGTGCATCGCAACCTGTAGCAGGAGTCGCCGTTCTAAGGCGCGATCGGGTGCTGTCTCTCTATTCAATCCATCAATTTTATGGCAATCTCTTGCAGGGATTGCCGTGAGCGAACAGCCCCAGCCTGGATTTTCAATCCCTTACAGGGTTGATGCACTCCAGAAAAATCGGCTATATATAAAGTACCGCGCCAGCAGGAGCCGAGCCATACTGACAGGAAAATCGCTATACCCAATTGGCGGCTGTGTCAGGATTGACGAGCTGCTACTTAACAGGAATTGCCTATGGCTAGTGATTCTATTTCTCCCATTAAAGATATCAACGAAGCGATCGCGCGTCACAACCCCTTTGACAAGCCGGCAATCCTCAGAGAGCCGGAAATTTGGGGGCAGGGATTCTCAGATGCGCCTGCTGTCAATAGCGAGGCAACCGCTGCCATTTTTCAAGCTCTCGAACGGGCAGGCGCGTTCCAAATGAAAGTCACTTCTCTCGCGATCGTCGGCGAGAGCGGCACCGGAAAAACTCACCTGCTCCGCCGCGCCCGCAACCGATTGCAGCGGGAAGATAGCGGGTTATTCGCCTATGCTAGCGCCCATCACTTTCAGGATGTCAATCTGATTCGCTACCAATTCCTGCAACTGCTCGTCGATAGTTTGCGACGCCCGGGTGCGGGCGGCGTTTTGCAGTGCCAGCAGTTGGCAGCAGCAATGGTGAATCGAGCCATACAAGGGCTGACTCCCAGTGCAAAAGCGTTTACTCCGATCGAACTCGTCAGAAAATTAGCGGCGAATACGCAGCTAAAAAATCAAGCTTGGGTGAATCAACTCACAGAGGCACTCTTCAAAACACAACCCGACATTTCCGAACCGGATATCGTGCGGGCAGTGATTTGGACGCTCAGCAACGCGCAAGCTCCTTTTGCGATAAAATGGCTGGCGGGGCGATCGCTCGGACAGTGGAAAGCGGACGAGTTGGGATTGCCAAATCACGCCCACGAGCCGGCAGAATCAGCGGCTTGGGAAACCGTCGTGCATGTCTTGCAATTAATCAGCGAGTATTACCCGCTGCTGATTTGTTTTGACGATTTGGATGCCGGGGAAAGCGGCGAAAGCGGGTTGAAACGGGAACGGATTGTTGCTAGTATTGTGAAGCGCCTGTGGGACAGCTTGCAGATGGCGAGTCTCGGTTGCGGCGTGGTGCTGGCGATCGCGATGTCGCCGGCGACGTGGAGGGAAAAAATTAAAACCCTGCCGCCGGGAATCGCCGGGTATATTTCCGGGCAGAGAGAGCCGTTTGAGTTGAAGACGATTGTGGCAGAAGAGGCGATAGTGGAGTTAGTCACGCCGATCCTGCGCGAGTTTTATCGGGCTAGCAATCTCGCGCCGCCGACGCCGATTTATCCGTTTGAAATCGGACAGTTGCAGGAGCTGGGGCGGGAAAATCTGACGCTGCGGCAAGTGTGGGAATGGTGCGCTCAAAATTTCTGTGCGGCGGAACTCGATCCCGCCGAAAAGGTGGAAAGGGCGTTTGAGGAAGCGATCGCTTCTGAGATTGGCGAACTCGTCGATTTAGAAGAGAATTCCCTAGTGGCTGCAGCCCTTTATTTTGGCTTTCAGAACGCGATCGCGACGGTGATAGAAGGAGTGGCGATCGAAAGCGTCACCGACTCGGTGAAACCGCGATCGGTCAATCGCGGCTACATTCAGTTTAAAATAATCGGCAGACAAAATGGCGAAATCGTCAAGATAGGCGTCGCTGTTTTGCAGGATGCAACCAGCCAATCTTTACTCGCCGGATTGAAACGCTTGACGCAATACAAAACCTTTGATTTAACCAGCGCGTGTTTGGTGCGTTCTCCCGAAAGAGAAATCCCCCGGCACTGGCTGGCGTACCATTCCCTGCACCGACTGACGGCGGAAATGGGGGGAAAGTGGGTGCCAATCGCCGCAGAGGATATCAAACCACTGGTGACAATTTGGCGGATTTATCAGCATCGCGAAGAGTACGGATTGGGAGAACCAGAAATCTTTGAGTTCGTGCAAGCGCGCCGGATTGCAGCAGATAATCGTTTAATCCGGGAGATTTTGCGACAGCCGGGGAGTGCCATAGCCGCTGAAGTGGTAGAGGCGGCTGAGGTTGTCGGCGAAGAATCCGACGCGATCGCTCCTTTCCTCGACTCAGCCGAGCGGCAAGAAGTAAAAAGTGCGCTCGTGCGCTCGTGCTGAGTGAAGTGAAAAGTGCGCTCGTGTTGAGCGCTGAGTGAAGTGAAAAGTGCGCTCGTGTTGAGCGCTGAGTGAAGTGAAAATTGCGCTCGTGTTGAGCGCTGAGTGAAGTGAAAAGTGCGCTCGTGCTGAGTGAAGTGAAAAGTGCGCTCGTGCTGAGTGAAGTGAAGAGTGCGCTCGTGCGCTCGTGCTGAGTGAAGTGAAAAGTGCGCTCGTGTTGAGCGCTGAGTGCTGAGTAAAGCTAAAATGGGATAAAATTTTATAGAAACCCGGTTTTTCCAAAAAACCGGGTTTCTGAGTTCGGGATTTTTGAATACAGTTGAGAGGCGATGGTGGGAATCACACTGGTGCAAGTAGATGCGTTTGCCGACAAACCTTTCAGCGGCAATCCGGCGGCGGTTTGCCTGTTGAGCGAACCGGCGGATGAGAGCTGGATGCAGAAAGTCGCCAAAGAAATGAACTTGTCCGAGACAGCATTTTTATACCCGATAGAAGATGGCTTCAACCTGCGCTGGTTTACTCCAGCGGTAGAAGTAGATTTGTGCGGGCACGCGACTTTAGCGAGCGCTCACGCTTTGTGGGAATTGGGCTATTTAGAAGCGACAAAAGCCGCGAGATTTCAGACTCGCAGCGGTTTGTTGACGGCTGAACGGCAGGGGGATTGGATAGAACTAAATTTCCCGGCAACGCCGCCAGAACTCGCCCTACCGCCGGAGAAGCTAGAGGAGGCGCTGGGCGTAGCAGTGAAATATGTGGGAAAGAACCAGTTTGATTATTTAATTGAGGTGGATTCCGAGGAACAAGTGCGGCAAATGCAGCCGAATTTTGCTTTGTTGAAAAAGATGCCAGCGCGGGGGATAATTGTGACGAGTGTGGCGCAGTCATCGGCGTATGATTTTGTGTCGCGCTTTTTTGCCCCGGCAGCGGGAATTGATGAAGATCCGGTGACGGGTTCGGCGCACTGTTGTCTCGCGCCATTTTGGAGCGGGCGGCTGAATAAAAACGAATTTGTTGCTTATCAGGCATCGGCGCGGGGCGGCGTCGTGCGGGCTCGCTTGGCAGGCGATCGCGTATATTTAAGCGGGCAAGCGGTGACGGTGCTGCGCGGGGAATTGGTTTAGGCGTAAAAGAAACCGGGTTTATATTACTAGATAGACGGCTGCAAGTCAAGACGTGCTCTTGAAGAAACCCGGTTTCTGCCTGATTCCTCGCTGCGTTCTCAGCTTGTCTGCGCCCGCTCCAAACAGTGGTATAATCGCCAACCGGACAAAATTTGCCGACAAATTGAGTGAATTATAACTGTAAGGGTGACAAAAGCGTGATAAGAAATAAGCGCGTTTTTCCCCTGTGTTTGTATTTTTGTTAATTTATGTAATTTCTTTGCAATAGAGCCAGCCAGATGAGTTGCCAATCTCGTAGCATATTGGTTGAGGTTCGCCGAAAGAGACAGGTAGAAATACCTGAACAAAGAATTTCCTGTCGAATTGGTTTGGAATTACTAGAGATGGCATCGAAAAACAAGGGTCTGCGGGGGAATGAGGATCAGGCTAAAACTCGCCTGCTGCTGACGTTGTGGGATTTAGGCGGAGCGCAACAGAAAGTCAAGCGCAGCGATCTCAACACCAAAGTGCAGCGGAAAGACGAGAACGCGACGCACTATCAGGGAATATACGATCGCCTGCGGGAGGAAGGGGCGATCGCGATGAGCATGGAAAAGCGAGTGACGTATGTTGCCCTCACCGAGCAGGGAATGCAACAGCTCGTCGAGGGGCTGAAAAACCCCGATTTTGGGTTTGACGGCGCGCAAGTAGGATCGAGATTGGCCAATTCTTTATTAAAGTGGATTCGCTTCGGGATGGATAGCGGCGCGGGTGCGGCAGCGGTGCCAGCGGCGGCGGCGGCACCCAAAGTAGAGAAAGTAGAGGCGATTGACGGTTACGAGGAGTTTGCGAAGGTAGCGCTGCAGGTGTACGATCGCCTGAATCGCGATTACAACCTGAAAGACCTAGTGCCGATTTACCGGATGCGGCGGGAGATGGGCGCAAAAGTCACCCACTCCCAGTTCAACGAGTGGCTGCTGGAAATGCAAGCCAACGATATTTTTCAGTTGATGGCGGGAGAGATGGCAGACATCACTCCTGATAAACGTGAAGACTCGATCAACGTTCCTGGCGGTGGATTGCGCTACTACGCGAAGCGCCTGAATTCCGAAGATTGACTTAAATTCTGTTGCAGTTCGTTACCTCACAGTAAATCGCTATGGACAGTTTACCGGGTTCTCCAATAGAAGCCATCAATGCTGCAATCCAAAGTCACAACCCATTCAAAAATGCTGGGATTGTCACGGAGCAAAATGTCTGGGGTAAAGGATTCCCCGATCTGGCTTCTCTGAACAAAAAAGCTTCTGATGCTATTTTTAAAGCAGTTGAGCAGGTCAAAACGAGCCAAGCCAGTCACGAAAAAGTGACGACAATCGCTATAACTGCTCCGCAGGGAGCGGGTAAAACACACTCGCTCAGTCGCATCCGCCATCGGCTCGAACGTGATGGCGGTGGTTTATTTGTCTATGCCGGTACTGATAAATACACGGATTTAAACCTGATCAAGTACCAATTCCAGCAAACCTTGGCAGATAGTCTGAAGTACAGGGGCAGTCAAGAGGTAATGCAGTGGCAGGAAGTTGCGGCAGCAATGGCCAACGAAGGCTTCAAAGCCAGCAACCCAAATGCTCAACCTCTGGCTCCCAAACAGCTAGTCAACAGATTTGACCAAGTGTATGCAAACTGGCTGGCTAGGAACAAGAATTTAATGGAATACCTGACCAAACAAGTTAGCAAAGCCAAGCCGAACACAGATCCTTACATTCTTCGAGCCATTTTGTGGACACTTTCTGAAAATTATGTACCTTTTGCAATCAGGTGGTTGTCTGGCGAGGGTCTGGATCAGTCTACTGCAGAGTATATGGGACTGCCCGCCAATTCCAACAAAACTAATCAAGACAGGGAGGCTGAAGCATTAACGACTATATTGCAAATCTTGAATTTAGTGAGTTATCGCCACCCAGTCATCATTTGTTTTGATCAACTCGAATCATTGAAAGTTAATGAGGCTGGCTTGACCACACCACAGGTAATTGCTGAATTAGTGAGTAGCCTGTACAATACGCTCAGTCAATCGGAACTCGGTCAAGGGGTTGTCATTATCACAGTCATGCTGCCTGATATATGGATCAATACGATTGATTTAATGGTTGGTGGTATACCCGATCGAACCTCAACATATACGAAACGAAAACCAATAGAGCTAAAACCCTTAAATGGCCAGTCAATTGTCGAGCTAGTCAGTCTTTGGCTGAAAGAAGAGTTGTACGAGCCGCGTAAATTAACGCCGCCTCATCCAGTTTACCCCTTTGAAGAAAGCCAACTGCTAGAATTGGGCAAAGGAAAGTTAACTGTAAGAGAATTATTGGGATGGTGTGCCGAAAACTTTAAAGTGTATAGCCAGCCCCTCCCAGAAAAACCAGTTGAGCGGTTTGAACTCGCTTTAATGAAAGAACTCGAGGCCGATTTCGGAGATTACTTAGAAAAAAATGAACTGATTGGTGAGGCTTTACGCTTTGGCTTTCAGACGTTGAAAGGTAAATCCTTGGAGGGCGAGACGATGACGGGGCAGGCTTTGAAAAAAATAACGATTGAAGATGTTGCCGAAATTCAGCCAAAAATCGACAATAAAGGCTATATCAACTTCAAGGTAATTTGTACGGAGAATGGCAAAGATGTCAAAATTGGAGTGGCGGTCAATCAACCTGCTAAGGGAGGTTCGTTACAAGCCTGCTTGGAACGGTTGACTGATTACCAAAAATTTGACTTAACGCGCGGTTGTTTAGTGCGATCGCCTGGAAGAAAAATCAGGCGAAACGCTGAATCCTATAGGCTGCTCAATCGCCTTACCTCAGAACTGGGGGGAGAGTTGGTAGAGCTAGTAGAAGAGCAAATTAGGCCCCTGATTGCTCTTCAGTCTGTCTATGATAAGCGGAAAGATTACGATCTAACTGAGAAGCAAATTTTCAAGTTTATCGATCAAAAGAAGCTAACTTTAGACAATCCTTTACTGCGAGAGATTTTGAGCGATCCATCCGGGGGAATCGATGAGAATATGCTAGAAGACATCTACAATGACTTTGCCAATTTTTCTAAGACCGATGAGACAAATGAAACGGATGATACCAATCCTTACGATGAGTTTAGTTAAGCATGAGTGGATTAGTTGTGCTTGAAACAGCCCTGCGTTTACCGGCTGCTGATATTGCCGCTTTAATCCAAGGGCGAATGATTGCGGCGATGCCTCGGATATTTATTACTCCGGGGCGGCAATTTGCCCTCTATCCAGCCGCAGCCTTAATGGATGTCTTGCCACCCGATCGATACTACCGCTCAAATTTTTTACCTATTGTCCAAACTGTTCTAAGTCAATTGAATTATGAGAAAGCATTGACAAAATCTAGACAATTAAATTTATTTCCAGAGCCCGAACAGCTAGAACTCCCTCTGTCTGTGCCTACACAAGTTTTAATAAAAGCCTGGGCTAGGTGCGAAGCTTGCCAAATGCTGAACGATCCTGAATCTTTAGCGGCTTTGTCGCGGTTAACGATCTGGACAGCAGAGGCATTACAGCAAATTCTCCGGGAACGACCTTATATTTATCTCGCTCACCTGCGCGTTTATCTATTGCCTCAGCCGATAGAGGTGCCGGTGTATACTCAAGGTCACTTTGTGCCTTTGCCGCGTCTGACGGTTGCGGAATCTCTGCCAGTGCTGAGCGATTCTATTTTTGCCCGTCGCCGCCACCAGCTAGAAAATCGACTGCCGCCGCTGCATCCTGAATTGGAGGAGTTGCAGGGGGCGATCGCTCCTCTTTCTCTTACCAACCCCGCCGCCCAACAGCTCGATCGCGATCTGAAAATCTTCCTGGGTTGGACTGAAGAATCGCCCACAGCACAATCAGACTCCGATATCGCTTGGATTCAAACCATCGCCACTACAGGCAATTCTAGCGACGGGCAAGCATTTGAGAAATTAGTCCGCCGCAGTTTCATTAAACTCGGCTTCGCCAATTCTAACCGCAATTCCGCCGCCAGCCTCGATCCGAATGCAACGGGCGGCGCTGGAGGTTTAGATTTTTATTGCGAAGCGCCCTATCCTGTCGTCGGCGAGTGCAAAGCCAGTAAAAATGAAAGCGTACCCAATAGCGTCTCTGCCCAACTGATTCATCTGGGGCACACGCATCTCGGTAAAGCACAGTTTGAACGTTCAGTTAAGATAATTGTAGCAGCCGGCCCCTTAACTGAAGCAGCTCGGAAAGCAGCTCGTGAAAATAAAATGAATGTTATGCGTCCTGAAACCCTACAAAGGCTACTCGAACTGAAGGCAAAATATCCGGGTTCGATTGACTTATTTGAGCTAAAATCCTATCTCCAGCAAGAGCCCTTTGGCGAGGAAGCTGACGCTAAAGTGAATCAGTACATTGACAAAGTATGGAAGAAAATTCGGCTGCGATCGCGGGTTGTCAGCGTCGTAAAAAATTACTTGGCAAGAGCCCAAAGTGAAAGGGCGGATTTTAATGCGCTGCACGGCGCTTATGTGATATCTACTTCAACTGGGCTGTTTTTGAGCCGCGAACAATTTCACGAAATTCTTGTAGAGCTTTCCTCGCCCCTGACAGGTTATTTAGGACGGGAAGAGGGAAGCGACTGGGAGAGCGATCGCTTCTATTTCCTGCGCGATTTAAACGCAGACTGAGAGGAATTTTTAAACGAAATGGAAAACTCTCAACCCCCAGAATCCCTTCACCTCCTCAACCGTATTGCCTTAATGCGAGCGCCCAATCTGATAAGCTGATGAACTATGCTATTTTTCTCGAAAGCCGAGGAGGCTGAATGGAAATTCCAGAAATTACTTCCAAGCTTCTAGCTGCGAAAAAAGCCAAGGGGCTCAGCTTTGCAGATTTGGAAAAAATTCTCGATCGCGATGAAGTGTGGATTGCCGCCGTTTTTTACCGACAGGCGAGTGCTTCCGAGGAGGAAGCCAAAAAACTTGCAGACGCTATCGGGCTCGATGCGGGCGCGATCGCAATCCTCGCGGAACCGCCTCTAAAAGGGTTGGGGCCGGTCGTTCCCACCGATCCGCTGATTTATCGGTTCTACGAAATCATGCAGGTGTACGGGATGCCCCTGAAAGCCGTCATTCACGAGCAATTCGGCGACGGCATTATGAGCGCGATCGATTTTACAATGGACGTGGAGAAAGAAGCCGATCCCAAAGGCGATCGCGTCAAAATTACCATGTCCGGTAAATTTTTGCCCTACAAGAAGTGGTAATAACTCAATAGGCACAAAACAGCGGAAATCCTGAAACCCGGTTTGCGGATTCCCCCTCTACCTTTTTTCAGGAGGGCAAAAATCGGGTTTCCTTCCCCAGCACCTTCCCTACATTTAATTTAACTCAATGGTTCGTCACTGCTGCCAGATCGATCGAGGCTGGGTTAAGCGCCAACGCTTCCCTGCCAGCGTCAAATTTCAACCGGCGCGGCTCAATCAAAGCGACTTCTCAGCAATTGATTTAATAAAAACCGCGCGTATTCCAATCGAAAATGCTTGGGTTTGCCGTCGCAAACAATCTGAAACTCATCGTTTTTTGGCCCGTCTCCGTAACCGGAAATCAGTTTGTGATGAAACGCTTCTTCCGCCAGATGTTTCACCTCTTCTCTGAGGTCGTTCTTTGTCGAAATCATATCCCGCTGCCTCTTGAATCTTTTATTAAAGTTATAAACATTTTAACAGGTTGCGGCACCTGTCTCAAGTTAGAGGTTGCGCGATCGCGGTTACTTTTCTCCTCTTCCTTAAGTAAAACCGCTCAACTGTAAGAGGCGCAAGGGTTGAACGGGCAAGCGTTACTACAGCAATGCAAGCGCCGTTTCGCGCCCGCTGTATTGCCGCCGAAAAGGCTTCCGCAATCTCTACCTTTGGGGGAATATTGCTGAGGGGACTATGCCTTTAGATAGCTGAAAAGGCAGGAGCAATAAAGTTAAGCTCGAACTGTTTAGTAAAAGGGTGACGCTCGATGCTCCAAGACATGCTAGTCGATGCCCCGCGCATCAATGCCAGACAGACTGACGCCTTTGATATTTTTAACATCAAGCACTATATCGGTGCCAACCCCTATTTAAATCGGGGGGCACTGGTATTCGATTTCGCGCTGACTGGGTATCTGCGCCCGAAAGCGATCGCGGATTATGCGGCAATTGTCGGCGATCGCTACCCGCAACTGAGCCAAGAGCCCTACGCTTCCTTTGCGCACCTGTTCGCCCGCACCGTTGCAGAAGTCAACAAACTCGACATGGGCTTGCACCTCGATCGCTGGAGTATCAAAGAATATCCTGATTTTGTCAGGATTGCCGTTCAAACCCTACACGCGCGCTCGACGCGATCGGTGATTTACGCCGTTTGGGATTGGTTTGAAGCCATCACTGACGGCAAAGACGTTGCCCTTGACGAGCAAATCAAAACGCTTCAAAATATGTTCAGGCTCTCCGTTTACGGTGGCCCAACTGTTTACACGTTGTTGCGAACGTCCTGCGAGAAAGGCATACCCACTTTTTACCTGTGGGATGAAGGGTTAATGCAGTACGGTTACGGGAAAAAACTGATTCGCGGGCAAGCAACAACTTTTGACTGCGACAGCCATCTAGATTCGGATTTCACGACGCGCAAAGATGACTGCAAAGCTTTTCTCAATTCCCTCGGCTTCCCCGTACCGAGGGGCAGCATCGTCGCCTCGCTAGAAGAAGCGATCGAAGCAGCGGCAAGAATTGGCTACCCCGTCGCCGTCAAACCGGTTGTCGGGCACAAAGGCATCGGGGTGACGGCAGACGTGCGAGATGATGCAGAGTTAGCACATGCGTTCGCTCGCGCGATCGAGGCAATTCCCGAGGAGCAGTCAGTGCGGATTATCGTTGAAAAAAGCATAGCCGGCTCGGATTTTCGCCTGCTGTGCGTTAACGGCAGATTTGTCGCCGCCACGGAACGCCGCCCCGCGTGGGTGACAGGCGACGGGCGATCGACCCTTGCCGAATTAATCGATCGCGAAAACCGCACGCTGGCGCGACAAGACACCCCCACCTCGCCGCTGAGCAAAATTCAGTCCGACGAATCCATGTTCATGTATTTGCAAGAGCAGGGCTTGTCAATGGAGAGCGTCATAGAAGCCAACCGCACGGTTTACCTGCGCAAAGTCGCCAACTTATCAGCCGGAGGCGTCAGCATCGACGCCACGCGAACCGTTCACCCGGATAATATCGTTTTGGCGCAAGATGTCGCGCAATATTTCCGCCTCACTTGCCTCGGCATTGACGTCATTGCTCCCAATCTTGCCACCTCGTGGAAAGACGGCAACTTTGCGATTTTGGAAATCAACGCTGCTCCGGGCATCTCCATGCACCTGAAACCCGCGATCGGCGAAAGCGTTGACGTCCCCTCGCACATCCTGCACGCATTCTTTACATCAGGAGCAGATGCGAGAATCCCGATCGTCACCTTCAACCGAATTTCCGTTCCCGAACTGCAGGAAATTATCGACCACATTCTGTTGCTGCACCCTGACTGGACGATCGGCGCGGTTTGCCGGCAAACTGTCTTAGTCAACCGATCGGAAAAAGTCCTCAATAAAGAATACAATAGCAACGTGCAAAGTTTGCTGCGCCATCCCAAACTAGAGCTGCTGATTGCCGAGTACCCCGAAGACATCCTCGAAAGGGAAGGAATGTTTTACGAAGACAGCAATATGGTGGTGCTGGACAATCCGACGGAAACCGAGAGGATGCTGGCGCGGGATATCTCTGAAGAAGTGACTTTAATTATCAGAGAAGGAGATAATGTTTCCATCCGCAGCAAGGGCTTGATCGAACAGTACAAGCTCGGAGAAGGCGAACCATTCAGCCGCGTCTTTCTCAAAGAAATCGGCGCGATCGCTTGAGGAAGTCTCTCCCCTACCCCCTCCCTTGCAAATTTTCCTCGTTCCCGGACTCAGCCTCGAATTGAACCGAGTGCAAAATCTGAATTTAACCCGAAAATAGCGGTTCTATTTGAGTTGTGAAAACCCTCTATCTGGAGGCAGAACCTTCCTCTAAGCGTTACCCGGCTGATCCGGGTAACGAATTCTGTAGAAAGTTTGGCTTTTCAATGGGGAAGGCTATAAAGAAAAAATAGATCGATGCCTCCTACTGAGCGCATTCCGAAGGGGGCGGAATCACTTCCAGTTGGTACTTTGGAGCCGTTGCTAGCAGTTTTTCCACATCGGCAGGAGTGACGGGAGGCGGCATATCGGCGGGACTTGCCAGTGGTTTGCCCACTTCTGCAAAAAACTTTTCCAGCCCAGCCGGTACAACCCAGCACAATAATTTTGCCGGCGCGGAGCCGATATTTTTAAACCGGTGAAACTGCCCTTTGGGAGAGTGCAGGCAGGTGCCAGCAGTCCCAACAATCACCTCTTCGCCGAGCTGGAACTCCACCTCGCCTTCCTGAACGTAAAATGCCTCATCTTCCAACTGGTGGCGGTGCAGAGGCGCTCCACCCTGCGGCGGAACTGTCAATTCAAATAGCGCGTAGGCTTCTCCAGTCTCTTCGCCTACTGCTTTAAAAGTATACTTTGTGCCCACCACCGAATACGAGCCACTTTGCCCCGGCTCAAACACCAGACCGGTTTGATGCACTGTCATGGGCATTTTCCTCCCCACCTAAAAAGGTTAACTGAAATAAACTATACAAACGTGATAATGCGGGCATTCCCCCCCTTGGCTCTCACTAGAGGGCTTCGGGTATGCTGGGTATTGCCCGCATTGCGTTTAATTATAA
>CAYOOD010000163.1:0-12953 GCA_964405435.1 uncultured bacterium | reverse complement strand
AAGCTGCTTTTTGCACCGATGTATCCCCTCTGAGTGCGGCTGGAAGTCTTCAGGCGTCTGACTGCGCAGCTTGATTGTGCAATCGGTCTTAACATGACTCTCAGATAATTGAGGGGAGATCGCCTTTCTTTTTGGTAGCATCTGGATGCCTGTAAATCGTTCGGTTCTGCAGGCAAGCCTTTGCGCCAAGAATAATCGCTTTTTCCGAATTCGCTATCTGCGCCTGCTTGGCTTTCCTACAAAAGTGAGAATCTCTTCCAACGATTGCCTCTCTGATACCGCTGAAATTTAGGCTGACTGAAATTGCCAGCCTCTGTCGGCGTTCGACACGGGAAAACCAAGCTAACTAGGGAGTAATTCCCTCACTCATTTAATCGAGTTTTTGCTCTGTACGTCAGCTTTTTTTGCGAGCTACTTTTTTGGCGGGCTACTTTTAGTCAATAATTTTTTTCTCTCCAAGTTTTGATAGCATTATTTTTCGGCTGAATTTCTGCCATGAAGTCTCGACAGCCAATCGCTATGGACTGGCATTCATGTGGCTCCACGTTGCATCCTATCTGGAACTTAGATCGGCTTTAGCTACAACTCGGGTAACTAAAAATTCTTCACTAAGTTTCATTTTAAATGTATAGATTTTTGCTTTTCCTGTCAAGTCGGTTTTCCGATTTTCCGTTTGTTGGGCGGACCTGGTAGCAACATCAAGTCTAGCCCCGGTTACTCCGCGTCAATGAAGTCGCGAACAGAGGCAAGTCGCTGTTTGCCTTGTCCAGTGTTTGTTATTTTTCTAGGGTTTTACCCGTCCCCATATCGGACAATCTCTTCTTCTAGAAAAAGGCCCGGTTGACGTCCGAACCCGTTGCAGGAATTGAAACCCCCTGTTCAGTCCATACTTTCGGATGGGAGCCCGGAGAAATTGCGGATACTAGGAAATTTTTTGTTGTACCATCGTTGGCGTTTATGTATGTTAACTAGTGGTGTATTGGATGATTTTTGTCAGATAATTTGCCATTCAGACGTTTACTCAATACGCTAGGTATAGCGTTCCTAGTTGATTTGTGAAAACAACTTCCTTAATCCTTACCCGGCATAAGCCTCGTAACGCCTAGTTTGTAAGCTCTGGCCCAGCCATAGGGTGTTCACGACTCAAATAGAACCGCTATATTGAGCGATCGCGCAGACAGCACTATTGCCAAACACGACAATTCAGTTCCCCCAGACGACAGACTCATCAGTTACTTGCTGACTGACCAGCGAACGGGTACGCAGACCTCACCCTATTTCCATCCCTGAAACGCATTCATACGCCCAGCTCGTGTGAATTTTTTATATAATAGCACGCCCGCTACTCTCAGGCAATCTCCCTCAAAGATGGCAACTACCATAACTTGACGAATAGTTTGGACGAGGATTTGGTTGGCCATGCAATTCCTAGTTCAATAAGTATTTATTCGTAAAATTTATTAGAATTATTTTTTGATTCCAAGTAAAAGTTAATTTTTAGTAAAGCTAAATTTTAGTAAAGCTTGTTATTGCTGTAATTCTCCGGTTAAATACTTACACAAAAGAATATCGGGAAGCGCTGAAAGATGGGGCAGCATACAGGCGCGGACGGCGAGACGGAGGGGATTGCAGATAAGGTTATTGGCAAGCGTCCGAGTGCACAGACGATGTGAAAGATATAGCCATCCCTGTAGGAAAGGCGATCCCGTCGGTGAGGCGGGCAATTCCTGACGAAGAAACTGTGCTGCCAACGGCGGCAAGCCAATCCAAAAGGACTGCCCGATTGTATGAGAGATTGCTAGAACCGGCAGTTGACTGGTTCTGACAACACGAGGGGCGTCGTCAAACGCGATCGCGATCGCAACTTGTCAGAAATTGCGCTCGCAGCGTCCGTCCCGATGGGGAGATTGAGAGGCTCTGCCCCCCATTTCAGAGTCACGGCCTCAACAATCTCCCAGCCCGTCAGTACATTTCCTTGCGGCAGTCGGCGCAGACGCTGGGGAATTGTCCGGCATTGGGTTTAGTCGGCTGTGCGTTTGGCGCTGGCAACTCGTCGCCAGCCAAAGGGGTTTTAGAAATGCCAGAGGCGGTGACAAATTAGGTCCAAATAATAGCACGCAGCTCTTCGTCAGGGAGCGTTATATGGGAAGTAAAACCAACTGTCCGGGTCGCTTGTAAAGGGGGGGGAGTGAACTAATAAGTGACACGACTGCAGAGGCGATCGCCACCCTCGATACCTTCTAGAAATGCGCCCCCAGTCACGTCCTTGGCAAGTACCGAGCTGAGGGCAGCGAACATTAACTGAGAACTTCGCCATCTTAAAGGACTGGCGAGGGCATATCTGTTACAAAAAAGTTAACCCCAGTCGGTCGTCCCGTGCCGCCCGTAATCGCCGGAACCTCTATACTATCCAGCGGCGAACCACTGACCGGATCGTAGACAGTAACCGTCCCACCGCCCGGGTTGCTCAAGTACAGCAGTCCGTCCGGCGAGAAAGAAATATTCCCAGCATTAGCCACGCCCACATTAAAACTGCGCAATTGGTTGCCTTGGAGATCGAAAGTCACGACTCGACCGGGCTTTTGCGGAGCGACGGGTACGATCGTGGTCGGGGATTGGAACACGGCGGTAGGATCGTCGCTGACGTAGAGGTTGCCATCGGGGCCGAAGTCTATAGCTGCAACAAAATCCAGCCCCGTTATTTCCCGCACCAATTCCCCTGTAGCCCCGGAGTAGACGCGCACTTTCGCCCGAGCCAGTCCTGGATTGCCAAATTCCGGATTGAAACCCACATAGAGGTTGCCGTCAGGACCGAAGGCCAAATCAGTGAAGCGTTCTGAAATGCCGTCTTCAGTATTTCCTTTGGCAAATACGCCCAGTGACTCGCCCGTGATGCCGTCGTATTTGAGGATGCGTTCGGTGCCCAGGCTGCTGACGTAGACATTGTTATCTGGCCCTAGAGTGATGCCAGCGGGAAACTCCAGTCCGCTCCCTTCTGGCGAGGCATCGCCAAAGACGCCCCGGTACTCCCCGGTGAGGGCATCGTATTGCTGCACCTGATTCGAGTTTTGCGAACTGGCTAGGATGTGGCCGTTCGGTGCGAGAACCGTGCCGCCGATGCCGTTTTGGGGGTTGTCTTCGCCTGGATATTTATTGAAAAAGCCGATGAAGTTGCCTGCTTTGTCGTAAGCGGCGAAAGCATCGGTTTCGTCGGAGCCGAAGAATCCGTTCGGATCGGTATTGCTGGAAACGATAAAATACGGGCGCTCAAATGAATTGGCGGCAAACACGGGGGTAGTGGGAATTAACATGCCGCTGCCTCGGGTAGACGCTTCGCCAAAAGTGCCCGCGTATTGTCCGGGGTTGGCGGAATTTGGCCCGCCGTAAATATTGAGCTGGCTGGTGATTGTCGGAGCAGCGCCGGAGACGAGATTGATGGCCACGCTTCCGGTCTGGAGATTGCCGTCTGGCGAGAATTCCATGCCCAGGAGCTGTAGAATATCGAAATCTACTCCTTGCGATCGCAGATCGGCTCCCACGTCGGCAAAGACGCCGAGGGATTGGCCCGGATTGGTGGTGGTAGGCCCTGCAAAGCTTAAAACTTGACCGGTCGCCTTATTAATGTAAAGGTTGCTGTCCGGGCCAAAAACTAAGGAATTTGGCGCGACGTTGAACGTTTCACCGAAGACGCCTTTAAATTCTCCAGGGTTCGCCGAGTTTGGCCCTGCATATCGCCGAACCGTACCCGCACCGTTGGCGGGGTTGCCGTCGGGATCGTCGAGGAGACTGCCGACGTACAAGTCTCCGTCTGGCCCGAATTGGATGACCGTGAAATCTGGCAAGTCGGCTGGCAAGCCCAAAGCACTGAGTGCTTGTGGGGTAATAGTATTGTTGGCGAAACCGTTCTGTCGCTGCGCGAAAACGCCGAGAAACTGCCCGGTTGTGCCGCTGTATTTCAAAATTTGAGATGTCCAGCCGCTGGCGACGTAAAGGTTGCCGTCTGGCCCGAATTTGATGCCGGTGGGATACAGCAGTCCGCTGTTGGTGCTGTCTGCTTGACCGAATACCCCCTGAAACGCTCCCGATACCCCGTCGAACCTCATCACTTGATGGGTGGCTCGACTGTTGACATAAATATCGCCGTCTGGCCCGAAGGTAACGCCGCTGGGATTGGTAAGACCACTTTCAGCTTGGCTGGCGTCGCCCAAGACGCCTGTAAAATTCCCTTGCTCGTCGAAGGTGAGAAGCTGATTGGTGAGCAAGCTGGTGGTGACTAAGTAGGGTGGGGTGCGTCTGGGTTGTGTCGGGAAGGGGTATCTCGCGCCCAGTCGCAGCCCTTCTAGGGTGAGGTTGGTATCGATGACGGATTGCGCTGACTGCACTTTGCCATCTTTGACCGTCATCCAACTGAAAATGTCTTGGTCGTACTTTTCGCCGGTGGCTCTGACGTTCGCTCCTCGCTCTTTCAGGTGTACTAAAACTCGATTGCCTTCGGCGAAAGATTCTTCAATGGTAATTTTTCCGGCTTGCGCGATCGCCGCCTGTTTCATCCCTACTGATTCGACTACACCGCCAATGCCTGTGACGTATTCCGAATAGGGCAGCAGGTTCGGATCGGCACCGACGGCAAAGCTCCACTCTATATTCTCTGCTGCTAAGTTGAGGAAGGATTTTGGATCTTCTGAGTTGAAATTGTTGGCGATTAACGCCTGCCACATTCCTTCGGCAACTGCGCGCGCTTGTTCTGTGTCGGCGCTCTCGTCGATCGCAGCGGGTTTTCCCGTCAGCGGATCGCTTGCACCGGCAAGCGCGGGCGTCACGCCACCTAATGCCTGTACTAGAGCGAAATTGTTGGCATAGCTTTCAAATGAGGAAATCAGTCCGTCGCTGCGCACGCTCAGCACATCGACAACATCGCGCTGAAACGTTTCGCCGCTGTTCAAGACAGTTGCGGTTTGCGCCGTGCGGACTGCGACGCGATCGCCGTCTTGCACGAACTCCAGCGGCGTTCCCACCGGTTGCAGCAGCGTCCTGCTGAGCTGTTGCAAGTAGGATTGCACGCCTGCTTGATAGACGTACTGACCGGCAAACGGTATTCTATCTGCATCTCCATGCACCTTCCAGTCGATATCCGGTGCCAGCAATTGCAGGATCGAGGTTGTATTGCTCGGGTTGAGCGACCACGAGGCTAGTGCTTCGTACAGGCGCTGCGCTGCTTGGATCTGGAAGGTTGCCCCCGCGAAACTCTGCGGTATTCCCTGTCGTTTTTCTTTCAGCCCAAATGCTTCTATATGCTGTAATGCTCCTACGAGCGATCCCCCGACGACTGCATTCACGTCCGGGTTGAGTGTTAAATAGCTCCTCAAATCCAACCCGCTGACAATTTTCCGTCCTTCGTTTATTCCCCGATTGATTAGATGTTCAAATAATTGTTCGTAGTTATTTCCGAAATCTTGGAGCAAGTCCGGGTTGTTCGCCGCATAATAGTTGAGATCTAAAATCGGTGATACTCGCCGATTTTCCTTGATCCCAAACTGTTGCAAGTGATCGAACACTTGTTGATTTGTTGTCAAGCCAGAAGCGGCGATATCCGAGTAGCTTTCTTTGTAGAATTTTAAATCTATAAAGGCTGAAAATCGCCTGCCTTCTGACAAGCCAACCTGGTCAAAATGCTGCCGCAATTCCTCTGGGGTATCTATTCCTACAGCCGCTAGGTCAGGATTTGCTGCCGCATAATATTGCGGATCGAATAATTCCATTGCCATATTTTTTGCTTTTGGTTAAGCCACCTTTCTTTCTATCTTTTTGGCAAACAATGCCAAACTTTTTTTAAAACTATAGTCTTATATTGACATGAACCAAAAAAATTTTATATTTATTTAATTATTTTACGAGTGGGGTTCTCCCATTCCTGTTAGGGTGACAGACATGCACTATAGCGGTTCTATTTGATTGGCAAACGGCTGTGACGGCTAGAAAAATGGTTTCTTCAAGAAACCGCTTTGAAGAGGTTCCACAACTCAAATAGAACCGCTATATAGCGAACCTAAATGATTTGGACAACTTCTGTACTGCGAGGGTGCCCCCGGGAGAAGCCCCATCTCAGTATATACGAGTGTGTACGAATCATTTAGACGCGCTATATAAGGTTCAAACCTTTATCTCACTTGGATTAGACAGGGTATACTTGCTCCCGATCGCACTTAGTCAAGTGATGAATCGTCTCAAAGTAGGGGAGATTCGCGAATCGCCCCTACAAAATTAGGGGTGCTTGTATAGGGGCGCACGAGCAGAACAGGTACGGGAGAGCCATTTTTCTTTAGCAAAAAGAGGGCTACGAAGCAGGGAGCATCCCGATTTTCTAGTGCGAACGTCTCGTTCGCTCTGAGCTTGATAGCAGAGGTGTTTCGACAAAAACGGAATGATCCCCCGAAACGTGCCCTCTCATCCATAACCGCGATGGCTGAGTTTTAGGCAAAAATCAGATACGGCTCTCCTGCAGTTTCTAAGTTGGGAAAAATCTCCCGCACCGCATCTGGGTTGACAGCGCTAGATATGACAAACGTGTCTAAAACTGCCTGAAAATCCGCAATTTTACCATCCCGAATGGTGAGAAAATTAATCGTTTCAAAAGTTATTGGAAGTTGTTCTCCATTGGACAGCAAGCCCGTGCTGAGGAGTTCTTCTTCGTTTCTCGCGACTACTCTATCTCCATTCGCGATTCGCTCTTGACCATTGAAGACTGTTTGTTGAACGTATGTATTGAGGTCTGAAAATTTCTTCACTACGGCACTAGGTCCGCCGGACTCCACGCCAGCATAGGGTAATATACTCGGATCTCCGGGGAAGTCAATCACTGCATCGTCTGTAAAATTCTCGGAGAAAGCAGACGCGCCACCCGTTCCAAAATCCGTATAGGCGTCCACGGCAACTGCCAGGGATTCTTCGGAATCTGCATTGGGATTCACGCTTAGATCTATCCCAGTCATCGGATCGATAGCGGCGACGTTGAGTGCTTCCTGAGAGGGGGCTTTACCGGCGATCGCCTCTGCGATGACGAAGGAATTGCCAATCACCTTCACTGACTTTATTTGATCGAGGTCAGCGGCAGTATTTCCCAGCTCGATTATGTAAGTTTGATCGAGTTTATAGGGAAATCCATTACTGGCAACCATTGCATTTTCAAAAACCCGCACAAATATCTCATTGTCATCCTGAAAATAATCCAGGGGTTGAAACTCTTGAACCGTTACTGTTTGCTGTCTGGTTTCAAAAAAGTCATCTAATGTTTGACCGGGAACGCCTGACGTTCCATACCACTCTTCAGCAAAGGGTATTAAATCCTTTCGACCCGCTACTGTCCAAGTTGCATTGTAGGCGTGAAGGCTGAGGAATTCGTCCTTGTCTCCAGTTCGCAAAGCCTCAATCAGTTGTTTGACGGTTTCTAACTGGACGCTATTAGAGTCGATCTGTTCTGGAATTCCAACCCTCGGCTCGTTCACACCAAAAACGACTAAATGTTCTAAAGCTAGCTTTCTTTCCCCCTTAGCAGCGATATCGACGTCTGAATTGTTAGCCAAGTAAGAAGTCAAATTTAAATCGCTAACAAAATCGCGATTTTCACTTAACCCAAAGGTTTGAAGGTGCTGAAAAGCTTGCTCGTAGTCCGTTCCAAAAGCTTGCGTTAAGTCCGAGTAAGTGTTAACGTAATATTTTAGATCGAGGACTTGCGAGAATCGCAGTCCATTCTTTACCCCAAAATTCACCAAATTGTCGTACCACTCCTCGTTGGTACTCAATCCAAGGCTTTCGAGCTGATAGTTAGTTGTTTTGTAAAATTCCAAATCGATAAAAGGCGAAAATTTTCGGCCCTCTTTTAGCCCGTTATTCTGAAAGTGGCTGAGTAATTCTTCTGCCGTATCAAGCCCTGCCGCAGCTAAGTCCGGATTAGCGTAGGCGTAAAATTGTGCATCAAACAAATCTAGGGCCATATTGGTGCTGCTCCTTGTTTTGACAGAATTTCTATTATATCAACAGCTCTTAGAATGTTCCGGACAGCCAGCAAACATTGCTGGCAATATTAACAATTATTTAATCATGCCTTATCCTAGCAGGCAAAACACCCCTATTCGCCCATCTCCCCCCTCAGAGATAGGTAACCAGAACAGTTACATCTATCTAAAGACTGATTTTTTTCTCGCAAAACTACAGTGGCGCTGTGTAAACAGCGCCACTACAGACCGGGAAATTTCGGCGAAATCCTTTACGCCATCCTTTACGCCTTCCCGAGAATCATGTCGGCTGCTTTTTCGCCAATCATAACGCAGGGAGCGTGGGTGTTGCCGCTGGTGACGACGGGCATGATGGACGCATCGACCACGCGCAATCCTTCGACTCCGTAAACTTTCAGTTCCGGATCGACGACAGCCATCGCGTCGCGACCCATTTTGCAGGTGCCGGCGGGGTGCCAAATTGTCTGAGCATAATTGCGGACAAACTGTTCGACATCGCTGCCATCTCCCGGGCAAATTTCTCCGGCGTTGAATTCGGCGAACGCGCTGGTATTTGCCATTTCGCGGCAGATTTCAACGGCTCGGACGTAAGTTTTGACGTCGATGTCGGCGCTGAGGTAGTTGGGATTGACGATCGGTTTGTCGAGGGGGTTCGAGGAACGCAGTTTGACGTAACCCCGGCTTTGGGCTTGCACCAAAATGGGCACGAACATGAAGAATGGCCCTTCAAACGGAAATTCCGGCGGGATGAAGCCGGGAACGCCGGCATTGAAGTTGATTTGCAAGTCGGGGGCTGCTTGCGCGATGCCGGGGCGGGTGCGGGTGAACATGCCGACTTCGGCGACGGTGGTGGGCAGGGGCAGTTCTTTTTTGGATTTGTAACCCACCATCAGGCGCATGTGATCTTGCAGGTTTTGCCCGACTCCCGGCAAATCGACGACGACTGCAATGCCTTGGGATTGCAAGTGTTCGGCGGGACCGACGCCGGAGAGCATGAGGATTTTGGGGGACAGAAAGGCTCCGGCGCTGACGATGACTTCTTTGTCGGCTTTCACTTGATGGGTTTGACCGTCCTGGACGTATTCGATGCCGACGGCTTTGGTGCCTTCAAAGAGAACGCGGGTGACTTCTGCTTTGGTTTTCACCGTCAAGTTGGAACGGTCGAGGATGGGGGTGATGAAGGCATCGACGACGCTGCAGCGCTTGCCATCGGGGGTGAAGTTGTACTGCATGATGCCGGCTTTGTCGGCGCGATCGGCGGCGTTCAAATCGACATCGGGGCCGCCTTCGTGGCCGAGTTCGGCTGCTGCTTTGAGGAAGGCTTCGGCAACGGGGGTGAGGTCGGGACATTTCATGTCCTTCATTTCGCCGCCGACTCCGTGATATTCGCTGGCTCCTTCCAAGCAGTCTTCTGATTTTTTGAAGTAGGGGAGGACGTCTTGGTAGCTCCAGTTGTCGTTGCCCAGGTAGTTCCAGTAGTCGTAGTCGATGCGATCGCCCCGCACATACATCATCGCGTGGACGGACCCGCCGCCGCCCATGACTTTGCCCTGGGTAATAAAAATTTTGCGCCCGTTGAGTCCCGGTTGTTCTTCGGTCATCAACTGCCAATCGTATTCGGTGCCCCACGTCTTGATAAAGCCGTTCATGTATTCTCGGGTGTGGATGTAGGGCGTGTCATCCGACGGGCCGGCTTCTAGAAGTAAAACTTTAGCGTCGTTGCTGAGGCGATTGGCTACTACGCATCCGCTCGCACCTGCACCGACGACGATGTAATCAAATGCTTGCTCAAAATTCATTATTTTCTCCCTCTCAAAATTGTCTCAAATTTGTGAATGTGCTGCTGGTTTTTCTCGCACCCGCCTATCACTAATATTGTAGGCTGTTTACAATAGACTAGATGCTCAGTTCAACATTTATTTTCACAGTCAATTATATCTATACTTTTTTTAAAATTTTGCAACATTAGAGGAGGGCGAGACTTTTGAACGATCGCCCGCTCCCTATCCCGCTCCCTAGCTGGCAGCCGCTCCAAATCGGCTTATTCGCCACCGACTCATTAAATATTTTTTAACCTTTCCAGGCGGCAGCGCTTGACCATCGCTCTCTCCTTTTCCCCTCTGCGAGTTTTTTGACAACTTGAATCGGGGGATGCAGGAGCCAATTTCCCATCCAGTACAGCTTGGCTGGCAAAATTGGCATATCCCAGATCCTGCATTCTCCCGGTCATTCACTGGGAGTTTTTAGCGGCGAACCGTTGGTTTTTAGCAGCCTATTGCCCGCACTTGACGCCAATCATTTCCGGGTGAACGTTGCCTTCCAAAACCACGTCGATCAAGAATGGCCCTTTGTGAGACAGAGCCTGGTCGATCGCCGAGGCAATTTGCTCCGGTTTTTCTACGCGAACGGCTGGAACGCCCATCCCCCTGGAGAGCTGGTCAAATTGAATCGCTGGCTTGGACAAATCGAAGCTGAGGGGGAAATCGTGTTCGGGGACGCCGATCTCTTTCCAATAAGCCTGAATGTTCAACTGCAGCAGCCGGTAAGAACTGTTATTGCAGATGATAAATTTAGCATCGACATTGTGACGAGCCGCCGTCCACAGCGCCTGAATGGTGTACATGCTGCCGCCGTCGCCGGTAAAGCCGATGACGGTTTTGTCTGGATTGGCGAGTTTGGCACCGATCGCGCCGGGAATGCCGACGCCGAGAGAGCCTCCGCGCGTGAGGAAATAATGTCCGACTTGGCTGGTGGGCTTGTAGCGGACAATGGGCGGCGAACAGGTGAGGGCTTCGTCGAAAATAATCACGTCGTCCGGCAACTTGGGCGCGAACTCTTCCATAAACCGGGAGAAGTGCATGGGCACGTCGTCGCGGATGGCTTTGTCGGCTTCTTTGGCTTTAGCGATTTTTTCTTCTTTGGCTTTGCCGATTTCGGCGGTTCGCTCTTTGGCGGCGCTTTTCTGCTCGGGGGTCAATATTTGTTCGAGGGCTTGAGCCAATTTCCCTAAAGTCAGTTTCGGATCGCTAACGACGCCGATATCGACGGGGTGATTCTTGGCGATTTCATACCCATTCAAATCGACGTGAATCACCTTGGCTCCGGGGGCAAATATCGTGCCCAGTTCCGGAAACACTTCTGGCAAAATATAGGTGCCGCAAACGAAGTTGACATCCCCTTTTTGCATTATTGGAAGGCTCTGGAAGCCAAACATGTGACCCGTGGCTCCTTGGTAGAGGGGGTGAGTTTGGCTCATGTTCAGTTCGCCATTGTCGGCTTCCCAGACTTCGGCACCGAGGAGTTCTGCAACTTTGGTGAGTTCTTCCTGCGCTCCGGAATAGGCGATGCCGTCTCCGATGAAAATCATCGGTTTTTTGGCGGCAGCGAGATGGTTGGCGATATCTTTAATGGTGGCGTCGTCGGGAACGACGCGCGTGGAGGGCATGGAGGTGGGGAAAACGTCTTCAACGGTGGGCGCGTCTAAAATGTCTTGGGGAAAACAGACGTAGACCGGCCCCATTGGCGGCGTGCTGGCAATTTTGATCGCCCGTCGCAGCACGCGCAGTACCGATGAGGGGTCTTGCACCATTGTTGACCATTTGGTGACGGGTTCGGCGAGTGCGACGAGATCTCCCGCCATCTGAGCATCCATTGCCTGATATTTGATGCCGGAATCTCCGCCAATGACGACTAGGGGAGAGTGTCCGCGTTTGGCTTGGTAAAGGGCTCCGATTCCGTTTCCGACTCCGGGGGTGCTGTGCAGTTGCACTAATGCAGGCTTTTTCGTTGCCCGAGCGTAGCCGTCTGCTGCCATGACGGCGATGCTTTCTTGCAGGGTGAGGATGTATTTCATCTGCGGGTAATCCCACAGGGCATCCAGAAAACCTTGCTCTACGGTGCCGGGGTTGCCGAACATGTAGGTGATACCGTCTGCGAGCAGTTGCTCGATTATGGCGAAACGTCCAGTTTTTCCGGCCATAAATCCTGCCTTCCTTGGGAGTAAATTTTTCTGTAGTTTAGCGGGGAAAGTCGTGGCTAAATTATCTGTTTCCGTCAGAAGACTCATTGCTTCTAACTTGATTCTATTATACGGCTTTGTGTTTGGCCTTTTCCCCGGTATTTGCGAATGAGAAATCGAACCGATTGTAGATAAAGTTCAGGTTAAATGCTGCAAAAAACCCTGACTAGCGCCCGGTTGAGAGTGACTGCCGAGTTGAAGAGGGCGCTGTTGGAGAAGTGGCGATCGCTGGCACCCGATCGAAGATAGGACTCAGCCGCGTGAAGTGGCGAAAGTCGAGGGAATAGTATGCGATCGCTCCCGCAGCACCGCTGATGGAAAGCGGCTGCGCCACGGCGTGATGTTTGAACTTTCAGGAGCGATCGCTGTTTGGATGCAGTGCGACAGGAGGAGGTTAACCTCACTACGAACGGGAGGGCTGAAGCCCTCGCTACGAACGGGAGGGTTGAAGCCCTGACTCCGAACGACGCGATCGCTCCTGCAGCCCTCTATAGAGAGGGATTTATTGTGAATGGGGCACCTGCACCAGGTACAGCACTGGTGCCCGCAAACGATTTTACAAAGCGAGTGCAATATGAAGAACGCGATCGCGAAAGTCGCGCGCGCTACATTGCAACGCCGACCTACTTACCAACCATACCGCTTCAGTCCTTTTTCCAGGACTTCCACCATTTTTTCGCCGGTCAGATAGGAGTCAGGAGTGGAACGCCCGGTAATAAAGGGATAGTCCACAATCACGGACGTTTCCTTCCCGAAGTTGCCGATATAGGCTCCATCCGGTCCGGTGGCGTCGCGGAGGATGTATTCCAGGGGATAGGGCGGGGGACCCATATTGAAGTCGGTGCCCATAAAGCCCGTGCCGTCTTTGTGGCGTTGCACAGATGCTGTATGATTCAAGAAGGCATGGGCACCGTCTTGTGTTT
>CAYOOD010000162.1:0-13101 GCA_964405435.1 uncultured bacterium | reverse complement strand
TTTTTTGAGCTAAAATTAATTAAATAATTTTATCACCTCAAAGTCTGGAGAGCCAGCCAGTTGCCCGAATTGATACCCGGATTCGATATCTCCGACTATCCCGCACAGAATCAGCCCGTAAACAGCATACGCACACACCGACTGTTCGGCATTTCCGCAATCGAGAGAGAGCGCGATTTGTTTGAATATTAATAATGGCAACAGTGGCGGCAGGGCTTGATAGGCTGTGGCTCCGGCTGCCGACAAAATGCGCATGGCGGCTAGCTTGTCAGCCTCTCTCATTTCTGGCAGCTTGATTTTTCAACGGCTCTCATCTCAAATTTAAAATCCAATCCCTAAAATAGCACGCAATCTGTTATAAAACTTAAAAAGACGCGGTTCGGTGCCGGATCTGACCCGACCGATCCCGAAGCGCGAGTGGCGCGGTTTCTTCCCCAGCGGCGCAAGCCACCTAGAACCCATCGAGGCGCGATTCCAGGAACGCTTGCGCAGAAAACGCTCGCGGCAGCGCTTTCCGATCTGCCTAACTTTGGCCCTGAACGCAGCCGGTCGCGGAAATCCATTTTTCCCTGTTAGCCCTTTCTTAGGACGATCGGGGGGGTGGCGGGGCGGGGTGAATAGAAATTATCTGTTAGCCGCAGATAGTTTCGGTCGAACCCTCCCGGAAGCGCCTGCCTGTTGTTTTTTGCAAAAATCCAAAAAAAGGGTTAATCGGTATTAAATTTTACTATTTTGCGGTACTTTTTGCTGCAAATTTTAATTTTTTCTTTAACTGAGTCCTCGATCGAGGCATCAGTTTTCGTTGACGGCGAGAACCCCGCACCCCGGATGGCAAGTGCAGCCAGACTAATCGAGCCCGCTGGCGAACTGGGAAACTTTCTCCAACGCCGCTATCTCTGGAAAACTAACCTTCCTTGACTGTGCGATGGCATTCCTGTCGGATTGCGGTAGGATGCCCCCTTCTGAGAGAGAAGAGGCGCGAGAACGGGAAAAATTGTTTTAGGAGAGAGGGAGGTTTTCGGTTGCTGACTTCACAGCAGCGGACATCCCTGTCAAATAGCCGGTTCAGAGGTTATTTTTGAACAAGCCCTCACAGTTCGCAAGCGTACTCTCACAGGGAATTTAATCTCTTCTCGATCGGAGGAAATCGCGCTTGCGGCGGACAGTAGGGTCTGTTTCTACCGGAGCGGCACTTATTCTCGAGCCGCTGCCTTTTTCTCGTCAGCATCCACCCCCGCCAGAAGTTTAGGTAGAAAATGCCATCAGCTCTACTGCCAAGTCACGAAAGCGATCGCCTGAAATACCAGGCGTTAATTTTACAAAATCTCAACGAGGCGGCGATCGTCACCGATACCGACTGGCGAATTCAGATTTGGAACCGAGCGGCTGAAGCGCTCTACGGCTGGCAGGATGAAGAGGTGCGAGGGCGATCGCTGTGGGAAACCATCCCAGCGCTGCGCTACGCCGAGGGCATCAGTCGAATCGAGGCGATCGCCCACCTCTACCAATATTCCCACTGGCAAGGCCAAATCGTGCAACAGCACCGCAATGGCAGCGAGATCGCCGTCGAATCCTCAGCGGGGCTGATTCGAGACGAGGGAGGGGCGGCAGTTGGCATCGTCACCGTCAACCGCCCTCTCCGTCAAAAAGCCCGCAGCGAGATTCTCCTCCACAAAGAGGGCAAGCGGAAGCTGAAAGACAAGAAGAACGCTTCCGGGGCAAACCAGACGCGCGCCCAACCCCATCCCGATCCGCAAGTTTTCCCCGACGCGAGCCCTTGGCGCTGGGCGGCGCTGCACCCGAAGAATCCAAACTTTCGGGCGATCGCCGACACCCTGCCGGTGATGTTGTGGATGTCAGGGACTGAGTTTCTGTGTACATTTTTCAATCAGGCATGGTTGGAATTTACAGGTCGGAGCCTCGAAGAAGAACTGGGCACCGGTTGGGTGAAAAGCGTCCATCCCGAAGATGTGCAGCAGTGCATGGAAAGCTACCGGCAAATTTTTGAATCCCGCCAGCCCTTTAAAATAGAATACCGCCTGCGGCGGTTCGACGGAGAGTATCGCTGGATTTTGGATGCAGGGGTGCCCGTCACGGAAACAAGCGGCGAATTTGGCGGGTACGTCGGCTGTTGCCTCGATATTACCGAGTACAAAACCGCCGAAAATTCATCCCCCACCCAGGAAGAATTTTTCCGAACAGTTATTGACGCGCTTCCGAATCCGATCTTCGTGAAAGACGGGCAGGGAAACTTAGTCTTCTCCAACCGAGCCTTTGCCGAAAGCCAAACGGCACTCTTCAACGCAATCGGAGAAACCGCTTCTAATGGCGCGATGAAGCGTTCAAGGGCGAAACACAAACAGCAGGAAGGCGTTATTTCCTCAGAACCCGTCAGCAACCGATCGGGGGAAACGCGCTGGATGGAAACCGTCGAAAAGCCGCTGAAAAGTTTTTCGATAGGGGAAGAACCCGCAGCGGCTGAAACTTACCTTCTGGGGGTCAAACGCGACATCACCGATCGCGTACAAGCCGAGGAAGCGCTGCAAAAAGAGCGCAAGTTTATCTCGACAGTTCTAGATACTGCCCCGGTTTTAGTAGCAGCGTTCGATCGCGAAGGGCGCATCGTCCGCTTCAATCGCTGCTGCGAACAGACGACGGGTTATTCCTTCGAGGAAGTGAAAGGCAAGCGGGTAAAGGACTTGTTCCTGCCGGCAGGAGAGATGCCAGAAGTGAGCGAGTTTCCCGATCGCTGCGAAAATGACTGGGTGACTGCATCGGGCGATCGCCGCCGCATCGCCTGGTGGAATACTACTTGGTTGAATGGCGACGGTTCCCTGGAATTCGTCATCGCCACGGGCATCGACATCAGCGATTCGCTGCGCGATAGCTACGCTTCACGCCTGCGAGCCGAAGCCGCCCTCAGAGAAGCCCTCGACGAACTGGAAAGCCGAGTCGAAGAGCGCACGGCGGCATTGCGGGAATCTAACGACCGATTGGTCGAGGAGATAGTCGAGCGCTTCCGGGCAGAAAAAGAACTGCGCCAGCACAAAGAACAACTCAGAGAACTGGTAAAAGAACGCACTGCAGAACTGGAAAAAACCAACCAGCAACTGCGCCAGGAAATCGTCGAGCGCAAGCGCGTCGAGCAAGCCCTTTTCCAAGAAAAAGAACTCGCACAAATTACCTTGCAATCGATCGGCGATGCCGCGATCGCCACCGATGCCCTCGGTCGCATTACCTCCATGAACCGAGCCGCCGAGCGACTGACGGGGTGGCCAATTTCCGAGGCGCTGGGCAAGTCGGCAAACGAGGTGTTTCGCATCGTTGACGAAGCCACCCGCCTGCCGATCGAAAATCTGGTAGAAACAGCTTTGCAATCCCAGGCAGCCAAACAGCCGAGCAACGAGATCCTGCTGCTGGCGCGGGACAGCCAAGAAGTGGCCATCGATCGCAGCCTCGCGCCGATCCGCACCGCTGATGGCCAAATTCTCGGCGCAGTGCTGGTATTTCACGACGTGACGGAAGAACGCGCCCTCGCCCGCCGCCTGTCGTGGCAGGCAACCCACGATTCTCTCACCGGATTGGTGAACCGTCGCGAGTTCGAGCAGCACTTAAAGCGGGCTTGGCTCTCGGCAACCTCACACGAGCAACAGCACGCCCTGTGCTATCTGGATTTAGATCGGTTCAAGTTCGTCAACGATACTTGCGGGCACCTGGCGGGTGACGAGCTGTTGCGGCAAATCAGCAGCCTGCTGCAGAGCAAGGTTCGCAAAACCGATACCCTGGCGCGCCTCGGCGGCGACGAATTCGGGCTGCTGCTGCTGCACTGTTCGCCGGATGGGGCGGCGGCAGTGGCGAACGAGCTGCGCCAGAGCATCCAAGAATTTCGGTTTTTGTGGGAAGAGAAAACTTACGGAATAGGCGTGAGTATAGGCTTGGTGGGAATTGACGCCAACAGCAGCTCTCCGGCGAGCTTGCTGAATGCGGCAGATGCGGCTTGTTACGAGGCGAAAAGTCAAGGGCGCGATCGCGTGCAGGTTTACCAGCTCTCGGAACAAGAGCGATCGCGCCTCAGCGGCGAGCGGCAGTGGGCGCTACACCTCCCCAAAGCTCTAGAAGCCGATCGCTTCCGCCTTTACCACCAGCCGATTGTTTCCCTCTCTGCCGCTGACGCCTACAGCGAACATTATGAAGTCCTGTTGCGCTTGGAGGATGAAAACGGCAATCTCGTCTCGCCAACGGCGTTTCTGCCGGCTGCCGAACGCTACAACCTCATGCCCGAAATCGATCGCTGGGTGATCCGCACGTTGTTTGAAAGTCAGGGGCAGCACTACCGCCAAGCTTGGAATCGATGCCAGCTCCAAGGCTGTCAGTGCCTCTACACGATCAATCTTTCCGGTGCCAGTCTCAACGACGCTCGGTTTATCGATTTTGTCACGGAGCAGCTCTCCCTGCACGAGATTCCCCCTTCTGTACTTTGTTTCGAGATTACCGAAACGGTTGCGATCGGCAATCTCAGCAAAGCTGCCGCCCTCGTCGGATCGCTCAAATCCCTCGGCTGCCGCTTTACTCTGGACGATTTCGGCAATAATGTCTCTTGTCTGGCTTATCTGAGAAACTTGCCCCTGGATTACCTGAAAATTGACGGCAATTTTGTCAAGAATATCGTCAGCGATCCGATTAATGCCGCGATCGTGGAAGCCACCAATCAGATCGGGCACTTGATGGGATTGCAAACGATCGCCGAGTTTGTCGAAAATGACGCGATTCTCGCCAAGCTGCGAGAAATCGGGGTAGATTATGCCCAAGGATATGCGATCGCCAAACCTCACCCCCTGCCATTCCACCCCCGTCGAGGCAATGCCCGATGAACATCAATTGCGAAAGAAACCGGGTTTCTGCTTTCACTTCGCCGCCTGAACCTCAAGATATCTGGTTGAGAAACCCGGTTTCTGCCACAGTCCTAAAAATCCAACAGCAAACTCGGAGACGTCAGCACGAAAACGTCCCGCGTTCCTTCCCCATCAGCCAGCGGTTTTACAGGCGTAGTAAAGTGATAGAACTCTCTATCATTCACCAGCAGTAATTCGCCAGGGTGCAGCACTTTTTTGAACATCGGTTTCTCTTTGCGGGCGGTATAGAGATGCGTTTCTCCGCCTTGAACATTGACTCTTTCAACTGAGAATATCCCGATATAATCCGTCCCGTCTTGGTGAATGCCCTCCGGGGCTGGGTTGCCAAAATTTGCCGGCGAACAACTGATCCGAATTTGGTGAACGCCGATTTCAGCTCCTGGTTTGAGCTTGCAGTAATCGCTAAATTCAAAGACGAGTTTCTTAAACGCTTCTAAGGCGATCAGTGCCTCGTCCAGTTCGGCAAACTCCCGCTTGATATCTCCCGCTAGCGGGTTGTAATCTTTGCTTTGTAAAAAATAGCCGTGAGGGAGCTTGATTAAGCCACCTCCGCTGATGGCAAACCGCGACAGCCGTCTGAAGCGATACTTTTCTTTCACATACGGATCGGCAGGAAGATTCTCAAAAAATCTCCGAAATCCCGCTAGATTTATAGAGCTTACTTTTTCCAAGGCAAAACTAATGGCGCAATCCCATTCGGTCGATCCCCATACCGCTTGCATGGCGTTTCCTCCATTTTACCCCGATTCCTTCCCTGAATTTTCCTCAAGAAGGTTTATATTTTCAGTATAGATCGGTTTTTTTGAAGGCGCTGCAGTTTTTATAACAAAACCTGCCCAGATCGGGAAAAGTTTTCGGAAAGGTAAGAATACTTAAATTTCGGGGTTCTCGGAAAAGCGCGATCGCGGGGAGAGGGCGGGAGGGGGAGAGGGAGGGGAGGGGGAGAAGTGATTTACCTGCGTGTAGCAGTTTTCAAGAAGCGCGAGGTACGTCAGAAACCCGGCTTCTTCAAGAAGCCGGGTTTCTTGCCTGTACTTCATCGGACTGAAAAACGCTATAATTTTTTTTCTCTTTAGGAAAACGGGATGCTCTCAGGAAAATCGCCTCCCATCCCGCCACAACACTACCCAAACCTGCTATTTCTTCTTCCTCCCCCACTCTCCCACTCTCCCACTCCCTACTCAGCACTCAGCACTTTTCACTCAGCACTCACGCGCGCGTCGCCTGTACCAATGCCGAACACGCCCGCATGAAAATCCCGACATCCACGCCGACGGCAACGTACTGCACCCCTGCTTCCATCCACTGCTTGGCGACTTCGGGACTGTCGGCAAAGGTGCCCGCGACTTTTCCGGCGCTGCGGATGGTGGCGACGCATTCTCGCATCAGCCCGACGACGCGCTCGTCCCGCACTTGTCCGGGAATTCCCAGGGACTGGGACAAGTCGTAAGGCCCGAGAAAAATAACATCTATATCAGGTACGCTGACAATCTCTTTTAGATTTTCCACTCCGCGCGTGCCTTCGACGTGAACCACCACCAGCGATTCTTCATTGAGCTTGTCGGTGATTTGCGTGCCCGCCCCTGCATACATCCCGGCGCGGGTATTGAAAGAAAGACCGCGCGAACCCAGGGGGTTGTATTTGGCAGCGCGAACCGCCGCTTCTGCGTCTGTTTTGGTTTCTATTTGGGGTACTTGCACGCCGGCGCTGCCGATGTCGAGGGCGCGCTGGATTTGGGGGGCGTCGTTTTTGCGGACGCGCACGACGGGGGCGAGTCCGGTGCAGTCGGCGGCGCGACAGAGATCTTCAGCGGCGAGGGTATGCAGGGGGCCGTGTTCTAGATCGATGACGGCGAAGTCAAATCCCGCGTGCCCGCAGATTTCGATAAAGGCGGGATAGGCGCAGTTGACAAACAGCCCGATCGCGACTTCGCCGCGTTTTAATTTTCGCTTGAGTTGATTTTCGCGCATTGGTTCGCAGGCTCTCAGTAGGTTATTCAACGGCAATATATCAATCTGGCGCGATTTGCGAACAACTCGCTACAGGAGGCGGAGCCTCTTATTTCTCGTTCCCAGGCTGAGCCTGGGAACGAGAGTTAACGAGAGTGACTGCAAGCACGGTTGAGTCGCCCCTGCTTATTCCTGTAGCGGCACTTCAACCAATTTGTTGCGCGAGGACAAACCCGATTTAATCGTTATGGCAGATTTGGGTACGTCAAATTCTGCGGCCAGGAGTTTGATTAGCTCTTCATTTGCCTTGCCGTCAACTGGCGGCGATTTCAAATGCACCGTGAAACTGCCGTCTGCTTCTTGTTGGATATTTTGTTGTTTTGAATTGGGTTTAACTTTGATTTTTAAGAGAGCCATTGAGGGGAGTTCCTGTTCAGGCGCTGATGGGGGTGGCTTGCAGCCGTTCCATTGCAGCGATCGCCGCATTGATATCGTAGGGAATCGGGGGTTTCATGGGACGGTAGTCCCGTTCGCAAACTGGGCCATGCCGCAAAACCGCGTTCACCACCAGGCAGGGTTCGCTGCTGAAATTGATCGAGCCGTGGGGCACTCCGGGGGGAATCTTGACGACGGCTGGGTGGCGATCGCTCAGGGGAATGTACCGATATTGCCGATTCTGCAATACCACTAACACGAAACTGCCCCGCACGACCAGCAGTTGGTCAGTTTGGAAGTGGTGGCAAAAGAGATCGTCGCGAGCGCCCGCCGGCACCTGCACTAACATCGTTTCGTGACTGGATTGCGGCGTGTAGAACTTCGCCATGCCCGACTCAATCGACGTTAACGCCCGGATTTCCACTTGCTTACTCAGACCCATCGTGACTTTTCCTCGCTCAGACTTGTTGCTTTACAGCTCTCAATCTAGCGCAGATTTTTTTAAATTTTTGTTACAGTTATAACGATTTTTGCAAAGATGTGATATGTGACAGTCGCTACAGTCTGGCGACGAGGCCCCGGCACGCCACCGAGCGCCCCGTGTAAAACGCTAAACAGCCGCCATCTCGGCGTGTTCGATTTTGGTGCCGAGTACCTTCAAAAATTCCGCCAGCCAGATAGGATGGGCGGGCCATGCCGGGGCCGTCACCAAGTTGCCGTCTACCACCGCCGCATCGACGGAAACCTCGGTATATTTACCGCCGGCGCGCAGCACGTCAGGGCCGCAGGCTGGGTAGGCGGTGCAGCGCTTGCCTTCGAGGACGCCAGCCGCAGCGAGCACTTGCAACCCGTGGCAAACTGCAGCGATCGGCTTTTTCGCCTGAGCGAAGTGGCGGGTGATTTCCAGCACCCGCTCGTTGAGGCGGATGTATTCCGGCGCGCGACCCCCCGGAATCACGAGGGCGTCGTAGTCGGCAGGGTTGACTTCATCGAAACTGGCATTCAGGGAAAAGTTGTGCCCGGGTTTCTCGCTGTAGGTTTGATCGCCTTCAAAGTCGTGGACTGCCGTGCGGACTTTTTCGCCGGCTTGTTTGTTGGGGCAGACGGCGTGGACTGTATGCCCGACCATTTGCAGGGCTTGGAAGGGCACCATTACTTCGTAATCTTCCACGAAGTCACCGACGAGCATTAAGATTTTCTTTCCAGGCATATTTGGCTTCCTAATTGTGTCTTGATTACCTTGGCTTCTATTAAGGTAGCACTGGAGCAAGGCGCATTTGGCTGGTGGGTGGCGCGATCGCGCCATCGCCTCCGACTGCCTCTGCCCAATTACGCTTCTCCTTTCATTTCGTCAATTTCAAACCAACTCACGATCGCTCCAGCCAGGGGAATTGCCAAAAATATGCCTAGGAGTCCAGCCGCTCTCGCTCCGATCAATAAAGCCAAGAAGACGACAACCGGATGAAGGTTGAGGGAGTTTTGCATGACTTTTGGGGAAATTAGGTTATCTTGGATTTGTTGCAAGAGGATACAAGCGAATAATACTTTTAGGGCTAGCCAGACATTCTGCGCCAGGACAATAAAGGTGACTAAAGCAATTCCTAATGTGGCTCCTATCCCAGGAATCATGTCGAAAACACTGACAATCACTGCTAAAACTAGGGGGAAATTAACCTCCAACAGTAAAAACACAATAAAACTCGCTGTTATTAAAAATGTCATCAGAATTATTTGCCCTTTAAAAAATCCCAAAAAATTTCGCTCAATCGTGACAGTCAAGCGCTTCCGCAGGTGCTTTGGAATCAATTTTAAAAGCAGATTCCAGAGTCTTTCTCCATCTAAAAGCATGAAAAAAGAAACCACAGTAATTAATATTAAGTTGACTAAATTAGTTAGGAAGACTTGGAAAATTGTTATACCAGAAACCACGACAGCTAGGGCTTGAGTGCGCAATTGCTCTTCGATCGCCCGCAGGTTGACTTGGAGGTTGCGATCGCGCAAAAAAGCTTCTACGCGCTCGGAGAGGGGGGCGAGTGCGTTGACAAACTCCGTTACACTGTCAATTAACTGCTGCCCTTGGGAGAGCAGGGACAAGCCGACTGTAAGGGTGAGAGCGCCAACGAGGGCAAGGCTGAGCAAGAAAACGGCAACGACGGCAACCCCTCTCGGTAAAAAGCGAGAGAGCGATCGCACCGGATAGCTGAGCAAGAACGCCACGATTGCCGCTACGGTAAAAACGACGATTGCCGTTTCAAAATAAGCCAAAAGTTGGAGTAATGCCCACCCGGAAGCAAACAGCAGCAAAAAGCGAATTAAGGCGGAATTTGTCAGGCGTTCCCAGATATTTTTATCTTCCGGAGTGTTCGATTTTTTTTCGTCAATAAAAGGAGTCATTAAAATTTTCTGATTGGGATTGTAATTTGACATATATTTTGAAAATAATTCGAGAAAATTATCTCGTTTTGGCCAAGAGATCCAGCAGGGGCGTGCCGCAGAGCGAACGGGCGCTAAATTGCGCGCTAGATTCGCTCCGCCCGTTTCAGTTCATCCCGCACTGCAGGTATCTTGAAAATAAACTAACACTGTAAATCGACTCGACAACTCTATCGCTTGGTGCATTTTATGGGGGCGTTTGTGCCTGATAAGATGCCTATCTTATCCTTGAGATATATTGGCGATCGCTCTCCCATTCAGATCCCGTGTGGCTCCCTGGGGGCTGGCCCGCAATTCCGCGTTTCCCGGCAAGTTCCGAAAAAAAAGAGGGGCGGAAAGCCCGCCCCACAATAGATTTAGGGGAATCCCCCCGCCGAGCGCGAGGCTCTACATGCCGTTGCGGCCCCAAACCACCATCGCGATCGAAAAGCTGAAAACAGCCAGCAGACCCGTCCAACCAAGCGTGAGAATATCCATAATCGTGTCTAAAGAAAAACGCTAGAAATAACTCCAAGGCTTATATTATGTCAATTTGAGTCACATAAGGCGCGGGGAGGACTGTGAAAGAATCATCCGAGATTGATTTAGGGGCGGAACGCATCGAATCCCTGAAGGCGGGCAGTTTGGCGGCTGTGGCCCTCCTTTTGGCGTTTGGCGTCGCCGCCGCAGTGGAGCAGGCGCTTCACGCCCCGACGCTCGCCTCTACCCCGCTAACCCTGCTATCGAGTAGCGCGATCGCCTGTTTCAGCGGCTTTCTCTTCGGCGTTACCTACCGCTACGTCATCCGCACCGACAGCAACCCCCAACTCAAAGCCGGGGCGGCGATCGCTTTCGGACTGGTGCGGGGGTTGGCCCGAGGCGAGGCGGGACTGAGAGGGCCGCAAGATTTGTGGCCATTTGCCGTGCAGGCAGCAGAAAGCGTGCTGATGTTTGCCCTTGCCGCCCTTGTTCTGGATTTGGCCATCCAGCGCGGCTGGCTCAAGGCGTTTAAATAGTTCGGTAATGGGGCATTCGGGATTGGGAATTGGTTTGATTTTTATGCGCTATGCCCGATGCGCTTGAGCCCCATGCCCCATTCCCCATTACCGCCTGGGAATCTCTATAACAAACTCCGTACCCTGACCGATCTGAGAATGGCACTCCAACTTTCCGCCGTGTTTTTCTACCACGATTTGATAGCTAATCGACAGCCCCAACCCCGTCCCTTTGCCTACGGGTTTCGTGGTGAAAAACGGGTCGAAGATTTTGCGCCTGACTTCTTCCGGCATTCCGGGGCCATTGTCAGCGATTCTCACGGCGATCCGGTCAGTATCGACAACTTCAGTCGCAATCCGAATCGTCGGACAGGAAGCATTTTTTTCGGGTAAATTGCCTTCCCGATTTGCTTCTTCTAAGGCGTCGATTGCGTTGGCTAAAATATTCATAAATACCTGATTGAGCGGCCCCGGATAGCACTCGAATTTCGGCAAATTGCCGTATTCTTTAATCACCTGAATGCCGGGACGTTCGTATTTGGCTTTCAGGCGACTTTGCAAAATCATTAAGGTACTCTCGATTCCGTCGTGAATATCGGCAGCTTTTCTTTCGGATTCATCCAATCGGGAGAAGTTGCGCAAGGACAGAACCAGGTCGCGGATGCGATCGGCTCCTACTTTCATAGAAGAGAGCAATCTCGGCAAATCTGCCATCAAAAAATCTAGATCGATCGCCTCGATTTCTGCTTGAATTTGCGGGACGGGTTTGGAATAGTGCTGTCGGTATAGCCCGATTAAATTCAGCAAATCTCGCGCGTAGTCTGTGGCATAGACTAAGTTGCCGTAGATGAAATTAACGGGGTTGTTGATTTCGTGGGCGACGCCGGCGACGAGCTGCCCGAGAGACGACATTTTTTCACTTTGAATGAGTTGGGATTGAGTGCGTTTGAGCTGGTAGAGAGCTTGTTCGAGCTGGGTAGCTTTTTCGCGCTCTCGCGCTTCAGACAGGCGCAAAATTTCCTCGGCTTGCTTGCGATCGCTGACATCCATGCAAGTCCCCGCCATGCCCGCCGCGTTGCCCGTCTCGTCTCGCAGCACGTCACCCTTCGCCGCAATCCAGCGGATGCTGCCATCGCGCCAAACGACGCGATAGTCTAGTTCTAAATTCACTTGCTGTTCTACGGCTTTTTGCACGGCTTGTACGAGAGTTTCCCGATCGTCTGGATGCAGGCAGTTGAGAAAATTCTCGAAGCTATTGAGGCTGCCAGAAGGGCGATCGAACAGCAAGTCCGTTCCCTCAGAATTGAGAGTTTGCCCGGTTTTAAAGTTCCACTGCCAAACTCCCATTCTGGCTGCTTTCAAGCAGCGGCTCAATTGTATTTCTTTCTCATGTAATGCTTGTTCAGCCGCGCGGCGTTCGGCGATTTCTTCCAAAAGCTGCTGATTTGTCTGCGCCAAGGCAGCGGTGCGATCGGCTACCAAATCTTCGAGGTGTTCCTGATACTGGCGCAGGGCAATTTCTGCGGTTTTGCGCTCGGTGATGTCGATGGAAGTGCCGAACATCTTCAGCAGTTGTCCGTCTTTTTTGAAAAGCGGTTGCCCTTGGTTGTCGAGATAGCGGACAGAACCGTCAGGGCGAATAATTCGATGCTCGAAGGCAGCATTTTTTCCTTCTGCGATCGCTTGCAATATGCTGGTTTCCCAAAATTCCCGATCGTCAGGATGAATCATCTCGCGGAGTTCGGGAAAAGTCGGCACCGATCGGTCTGTCGGCAAGCCGAAAATGCGATATAATTCGTCAGACCAACTCAGAGTCTGGGTAGCGAGGTCAAATTCCCAACTGCCGACGTGAGCGAGTTTTTGAGCGTCTGCCAGATTGGCTTCGCTGTGTCGCAGCGCTTCCTCTGCCAGCTTGCGATCGGTAATGTCGATAAGCAGCCCGTCCCAGATAATATCCCCATTGGCAAACTTTTCAGGGCGGGAAGCTGCCTGCACCCATTTAATTTTGCCGGACTCCGTGACGATGCGCCACTGGAAAGTCCAGGGCTCTAACGTGCGAGCAGATGCTGCAACAGACTCGATCAGCTCGGACAAGTCATCGGGATAACACCATTGATTCGGCGGACTTTGCAGCATCACGTCAGGCTCGACTTCATAAAGTTCGCGGCAACCGGGGCTGACATAAGTAAAAGAAGCCGCTCCCTCTGGAGTCAGGCGGTATTGATAAATCATTCCCGGTACGTTGGCGGCGAGCTTTTGAAAGCGGGTTTCGCTTGCGAGCAGGGCTTCGTCTTTTTGCTGGCGTTCGATCGCAATTCCGGCGAGGTGCGCCGCTATTTCTATCAGGTGCAAGTCGGCTGCACTGGGGGTTTTTGCTTGGCGATAGTAGATGCCAA
>CAYOOD010000161.1:0-13227 GCA_964405435.1 uncultured bacterium | reverse complement strand
ACGAGCGACACGGACACTGGCACCACTCCTCCGGCGAACGACACGGACACCGGCACCACCCCTGCGGGGAGCGACACGGGCGGCAGCGACACCGGCACCACCCCTCCGAGCGACACGGAAACGCCGCCGCCAACGCCTTCAGCAAATAACCCGCCCGTCGCCGGGGCGATCGCCAGCCAAATTGCCTTACCGGGCGCAGACTTCACCTTCACCGTGCCAGCAGGCACCTTCAGCGATCCCGACGGGGACATACTCACCTATACAGCCGGGAAAGACGACGGCACTCCCCTGCCGTCGTGGCTGACGTTCAATCCCGACACCCTCACCTTCAGCGGTACTCCTGGCCCAACCGACCAAGGCACCGTGAATATCCGAGTTGCGGCGATCGATCCGTTGAACCAAACCGCAACGACCACCTTTACCCTGGACATAGGCACAAATCTCCTGCCAGACCAGACGGCCACGGAAGACGCAGCCTTCACCTACACCTTGCCGGAAAACGCTTTCGGTGCTGTCGATCCGGCTAATCCGCTCACCTACAAAGCTGTAGCCGTTGATGCCAGCGGCAATCCCGTACAATTGCCCGTCGATGCGAATGGCGACGGCTTGCCCGACTGGCTGAGCTTCGATCCGGCAACGCGCACCTTCAGCGGCACGCCCCGCAACCAGTACAACAACCTCGTGCCCGGACCGACGGGCTTGATGAATAACGTCTTGACGGATGATGTCGGCACGCTGAACATCCAAGTCACCGCCACCAACGCGGCGGGTGAAAACTTCAGCGATACGTTCGCGCTGACAGTTACCAACGTCAACGATCGCCCCATCCTGAATATTGACAACGTACTCAGCAATCAGATTGCCCTCACCGGCGTTCCTTTCACTTTCGAGATTTCTCAGCAAAACGTCGCTACCGGTCAACAGAGCCCCTTCCTCGATGCTGATGCTGGGGATACTCTCACCTACTCGGTAACAAATGTAACAGACAACGCTGGCAATCCGGCTTCCCTGCCTAGCTGGCTGAGTTTAGATGCCGCAACCGGCACCTTCAGCGGCACGCTACCCGCAGGCGATCCCTCAATTGGCCTAGTCTATAACATTACCGTCACGGCGACTGACAATAGCGGTGATAGCACCTCCGATACTTTCACCCTGGCAGCAGACACCCTCGGCACGGTCAAAGCGTTATTTGCAGCGTATGAAGAAGCGCTGACAAATCCGCAATCGCCGGGGGTTCTGCAATTGATGACAGAGAACGCCACCTGGACTGTCGCTGGCGATCGCAACCGCATCCCCTTTGCCGACAGTTATGCAGGTTCAGACATTCAAAGTTATTTCGGTCGTCTGCTGGCCAGCTATTTTCCCATTGACCCGACGCCCCCGACCGACAACGTAAACGGCTTTGAACCTCTAGAGTTTCTCCAGAGCCCCGACAACCCGAACAAGTATGCGGTGCGGGTGAGACAGCAAGGTGTGGGCACGCAAACGGGCAAATTTTTCGATACCGATTGGACGTATCTGGTCACGGTAGACCCAACCAGCGGGAAAGTCTCGGCGGTTGAGGGTTCTTACAATACCTATGCCCTAGCGGCGATCAACGCGGATCAAAATGCGCCGCCCATCCCATCTGACGACCCGCTGACTGGAAAGCCAGCTCCCACAGACCCCGCTGCCGACGAAGCGGCGGCGCTGCAAGTAGCGAAGGGAATGTGGAGTGCGTTAATTGGCAATAACTTCAATCCGGCAGATCCCAATTCTGTCATCAACTTGAGCGACCCGAACGTAACGTGGAGTTTTGCCGTCGGCGGGCCGAGTTTCCTGCCCTATGTGGGAGCGGCTACGGGGCTGCAAAATGCAGGAGACGAACTGCTGTCGAAGTTGGGGGCCGTCGTAGCCCCGGGAACCCGTTTCGATCTGGTTGACAGCTTTGCCGACGGCAACCGGGTTTTGCTGCACTATCGCGAAACCGGAGCCAGAGCCATAGAAACTGGCAACACATACGACCTCGACTTGTTCAGTTGGATTACCGTCGAGAATGGCAAAGTCAAGTCGAATCAAGTCATTGTCGATACCTACAAAACCGTCCAGGCGCTGCGACCGGACGCTCTATTTCCCCTGTCGCCCTCGCCGGCACAAACCCGGCACGCTCCCCCTTACTTCGTAACGGCCAGCCAGATCAACAGCGCCCTTTTAGCCTTCGATGAAAATGCCAAGTTTATCGGCATTTTGGGTCAGGCAAACAACGCAGATACCGATGAATTCGTCGGGCCGATCGGACTGACCTACGGGCACGACGGCAAAGTTTATGTCAATGCCGGCATTCGCCGCAGCGATTTGACGATTCTCAATGCCGTTTTGCAGTTTGACGGAGTATCCGGAGAATTTCTCGGCGGCGATCCCCGGAATGGCTACACCGGCGATCGCCAAGGCGGCGTTACAGATGCCTTTGGCGATGCCGACGGTCAAGCCAACTTTTTAGATCCCGTCACCGGACAACTGACGCCGCCCACGATCGACCCCGCGACGGGGCAACCCGCCGCCGGCATCAACCCCGCCACGGGGCTGCCCTATCCCGTTCCGATGTTGCTCATTCCTACGGGGATGAAATTCGGACCGGACCCCGACAATCCAGGGGAGGAAGACCTTTACGTTGTCAGCGGATTCACGTCTCGAATTGTGCGGTTTGACGGCAAAACCGGTGAATTCCAGGGCTTTTTCGCGGAGCGCAACAACGGTCAACCGGGCAACGTCATCAACCCCGCTTCTGGCCCGCCAGACTTGACCGTCTTCGTCTTCGGGCCAGACGGCCACATCTATGCCTGCAGTGCCCGTTTGGACCCGGACGAGAACCGCGCCAACGGGGAAGGTGCGATTGTCCGATTTGTCGGCCCCGGCAAAGTTGGCCCCAACGGCGAAGCCCCCGGCACCTTAATTGGCCTCGGCACTCATGCCGCTGAAGGCATCTTCGGTCAAGCCAACAACGCCGATAGCGGACTGAATGAAGCGAGTGCTTTGGCATTCGGCCCCGATCTCGACCTCTACGTTGCCAGCGCGCTCACGGGTGAGGTTTTGCGATACGCTGGGCCAACGAAAGCCAACGCCGGCGCTTTTCTCGGGGTCTATGCCGATGTCGAAAAAGACGTTCGCGCTCGTCGGGGAGGCATTACCAATAACTTCGCCCTCTCCGGGATGGGATTCACGCCAGAAGGCGACCTGTTAGTGGGCAACTCTTTTCGAACGGATTTGGGAGCGCCGGTTGCCGGAAGCGAGTTCAGCCGCTATTCCGGGCCCCTGTCTGCTACTCCGGGACAATATCTCGGTGCTTATGGAGACGTCACTACGGAAATCAGCCGCCTGACTAACCCCACGACTCCGGAATTTGTCTTCGACAAAAATACCTTTGTCGAGGAGAATACCCCGGAAAAACGCTTTGACCGCATCTCGTTTGTGGTGGGCGTCAATACTGACACGGCAGCAGGGCAGTCGGCTAGTGATGGTGCGGACGTGCTGGCCGCTTTTGACAAGGATGGCAAGTTCATCAAGTACCTCGGTGAGGAACCAGCAGGGCAAAACAACATCCCCCTTGACGGCATCAGCGGCGCGGTGTTGAGTACAGAAGGGCACATCCTCGTTGCCAGCAAGCTGACCAATCAAGTGCTGGAATTCGACAGTTTAAATGGCGAATACGTCGGCCCATTCGGGCAATTAAACGGCTCTACTGCTTTCAATGGCACGCCTCTCAACTCGCCTGCAGGTCTGGCCCTCGGCTCGAATAATGACCTGTATGTTGTTGACCAAGGGAACGCGCGCGTGCTCCGATTCCAGGGATTTACTGGCGAGTTCGACAGCAACGATACGAATCAGGATGGCACTCCCAATGGGGTTGCAGTCACGGCGAATCCGGCAACCGATCGCCTGACTTCTATTGCGTTTGGCCCTGACGGTCGCCTCTATGTCGCTGTCAATCCAGCTACGCCTGGACTGGGACAAGCCCAGATCCGCGCTTACAACCCGAACACGGGCCAACAAGAACTGCCGCGCAGCATTGCGGGTCTGGATTACGTCTCAGACTTGGACTTCGGCCCGGATGGCCGCCTCTACATCAATGACAATCCTTCGGAGATTAAGGACCCCGTGACTGGGCAACCGATCGATCCGGCGAAGGAAAGTCGGCTGTTGGTTTATAACATCGACAGCGTACACCCTCTACTCGATGCACCAACTCTGGCTAATTCCCTCACTCTCGGTGTTGGCAACAGCAGTGGGGTGAATGTGGCACCGGACAACACTGTCTTGGTGACGAACGCGGCAGCAGGCAGCATCACTCGCTACGATGCGAATTTACAGCTTGTTGGCAGTGCTATCACGCCCGCTCTGCCTGCGGAGGCTCTGGCTCTCGATGCTGACGGGGTGGCGCGTACAACCAGCCCGCTGTATATCGCCGAGCGTTTTTACTAAGGTGCAAATCGCCAGCGCGCGATGTTTTCGATCGCCGACAAGCGATTCGCTCCTCGTTATCCACAGCACCCGGATTTCTCTATAGGGGGGAATCCGGTTTTTTTATTGGCGCGAAATGAAAAACGCTATAATGTTCTCGCGATCGCCTGCGAACCGATCGCGATTTTTGATGCCAGCGGTTTTGGCTGGTCTTTTCCGAAAATCGGACAACCCCGCTGTTGCTTGCCGCCGTCTCCGGTGAATCGCTCTGACGCTTTGCCGTCCGCCCATTGGCAACCCGATAGTTGTTCTTGTGTCAAATTGAGGGCGATCGCCCCGGGTGTTGGCGGGCACGCTGCCTCTGACAGGGCGGCTGTTTAATGCAGAACGCATTTCCTCACAGAACTTCACGCACTGCTTTCTTAAGGAACCCGTGGCGTTTGTCTCTCGCACTTTCCCGCAGGGATATGACGCAGGTCACAGTTAATTTTCGCCGATCGCTCGTAATATCTTTTGGATGGTACGACTGAGAAAGTAACTAACGTGCAGGACTTGCGCTCTCGGACGATCGCTCCTGGCAGTCCTTTCAGGGAAGCGATCGCTGTTTGTGAACCGCAACTTTATTAACTTTTTTATCAACTCCACCGAATTGAGGAGCATCCAACCATGAAGATTCTGGCCCTTGATAAAATCCTGCCAGGAGCCACGCCAGAGAAAATCTATCCCAATCTCAAAGAAGAAGCCGCCACAGCCTGGGAACTCCACACCCAAGGCACGATCCGCGAGCTTTACTTCCGCCAAGATCGACCCGGTGCCGTTTTGATGCTGGAGTGCGCGTCTGTGGAAGAGGCTCGGGCAGTTATCAACAGCTTGCCTTTAGTCAAAGCTGGCTTGGTGGATTTCGATCTGATTCCCCTAGGAGCTTTTGCCCCCTTCGCCACGCTCTTCGCTCCAGAAGAGTAATCTCAAATTTTATTCCTTCGCGAGCGAACGATGGCGCGATCGCGGCAGGCTCCCTCACAATGCTATTCCTCTAGTGCCCAATACAACGGCTCGCTCTCTCGCCAAACGCGCTACGCTGCGATCGGTGACGGCTCTGAGGAAAACCTGCGGGATTCACAGCCCCAAAAAAATTAGTTTTACTTATAATTTCGCGATCGCCTTCCCAAACGACAGAGTTTCTGTAGGGGGATAACATTAAGAAAATCTGTTAATTTTCCACGAAGTCAAAGGTCAATGCTTCAATAGTAGACCTGGATCAACTATCGAACGGCGGACTGAACCGCAGGGGCGGGACAAGACAGACAATTTTTCCATCAAACAGCTAACCTTTTCGCTTTTCGTGCCCCTACAAACGGTCAAGAGGGGAAAAGCCCCCCGTTGACAGAAAGCCGACAGGGGTAGTATGGTGGATGCAAAATTTCCCCCCCATAGATTCATATTTCCCCGATCGCCGTGTTAAATTTGAAAATGTCGAGCCAAGCAAAGGAAGGAAAATATGAGCAATGCAGCCCCTCTAACGCAGGCAGAAGTGCAGGAAATGGCAGCGGAGTGGTACAAAAAACTAGACGTTCACGCGCCGCTGGAAGACTATGTTCCCATGTTGGCTGAAGAAGGGCTAAAAATGGTCTTTCCTGAAGCAACCGTAGAAGGGTTTGAAGGGTTTAAAGGTTGGTACGAGCGCGTCATCACAATTTTCTTTGATGAAGTCCACACAGTCAAAGAAGCGACGCTGACTCCCAAAGAAGACGGGAAAGGGGAAGTGAAAGTGGTGGTGAAATGGGAAGCAAGCGTGTGGAATCCACCAGAACCCTACAGCAAGCGGATTGTTTTAGATGCTTATCAAACTTGGGAAGTAATCCGCTCGCCCAAGACGGGAAAACCCGCAGTTCTCACCTATATCGTAGACGAACTCAAATATTATGAAGGCTCTGCCACGCTTTAAGAGGGGCACCTGATTTGAACGAGTAAACTATCAGGGAAAACAAACCTCAAGCGGCGCAGTGCAGGGAAAGCCAGCAGAAAAACCGTGCAGGCGATCGCCAATGAGTGGAATTTCAAAAAACGGACGATCGGGCACCGCTTGAAGAATGTGTTTTCAGCCAGATGCACGGTTGAAAAACCGCTTCAGCAGAAGCGCAAAAGCTGGCAAAGCCAAAAGTGAGAAAGCGTTCGCCTTACTTTTTTTGATGAAATTGTTGATGAAATTGTTGCATTGAAAAAAGTCAAGTGGACGCCTTCGCTCTGGGCGGCTCCAACAAGCATTAAAAAAGTCGAGTCAGTGACCGATATTGGCAAGCGATCGCGACCAATTTGTAAAAAGATGGCTGGGCGTGCCAGTCGTGCAGGGGGCGAAAAAACAGTCCCTTAACGACCGAACAATCTGGGCTATCTCCCAGACCAATTCTCCCTAACTGCAGCCAACACAGTCAAACTTTTGCACGGCACCTGACTTGACCGAACCACACCAAAAAGAAAAACAAATCTCATGCTGTACAAACTCTTAGGTAGGAGCGGGCTGCGGGTTTCCGAGCTGTGCTTGGGATGCGGAACCTTCGGCACGAACTGGGGAACCCTCGGTTCCGATAAAGAAGAAAGCAAGAAAATCTTTGACACCTTCGTAGAAGCGGGCGGAAACTTTATCGACACCTCCAATCGCTACCAAGAAAGTCAGTCAGAGCAATTTCTAGGGGACTTCATCCATCCCAACCGCGACTACTACGTCATCGCCACCAAATACTCGCTTTTTGACGGCTTTACAGACGGAAAAGATCCCAACGGTTGCGGGAATCACCGCAAAAATATGTTTCGCTCCGTCGAAGGATCTCTCAAACGCCTGAAAACCGATTATATCGACTTGTTGTGGATTCACATCGAAGATTTCACAACCCCAATGGACGAAATCCAGCGATCGCTTAACGATCTCATCCAACAAGGAAAAGTCCTCTATGTAGGCGCGTCAAATTTTCCGGCTTGGTGGCTGGCACGCGCCAATACGATCGCCGATTTCCAAGGGTGGGCACCGTTCATCGCCACGCAAGTAGAATACAGCATGGTAGAACGTTCCTGCGAGCCGGAATTTTTGCCCATGTGCGACGAACTCGACATCGGCATGGTCTCGTGGTCGGCACTGGCAGGCGGCTTGGTGACGGGCAAGTACAATCGCGGATCGCTCGATCCGAACCAGCCCCACCGGCTGATTCCTCACGTCGATCGCAATAGCAACGCTTTCTGGGTAGACATCACCCAGCGCAACTTGAAAATTATGGACGAGGTAGTAAAAATCGCCGACGAAATCGGCAAGCCGCCCGTTCAAGTTTCCTTGCGCTGGCTGATGCAGCAAAAAGTTGTCAACATTCCTATTTTCTCAGCCCGCACCGTCGAGCAAGCCAAAGAAGATATCGGAGCCTGCGATTTCACCCTCACCGACGAGCAAATGCAAAAACTGGATAAAGCCAGTTTGCCCGCGCTCAACTCCGTCATGCCGGAAGTAGGCCCCTATCCCTATCCGATGCTGGAATACGGCTCTCCGGCGCTGCCCAATTTCTACTCCCGCGCCCTGCTGTTCGGCGGTGTAGAATATAAAATTCTCAACCACCGCCGCCACTTCCCCTACAAGTACAATCCTCCCGGAAAATAGCGGTTCGCAGAAAGCGCTTTAGCGCCGCGATCTCTCGCGTTTCTACCAGAAAGGACAGAGTTGCACAAGTCAAATACAATGGTGTAGATCCATTATGACCGAAAGCACTTGTATTTTAGTAACAGGCGCTACAGGCAATACAGGCTCCGTGCTAGTCAAAAAACTGGCAGAAATGGAAAATATCAAAGTCCGCGCGGCTGTCCGCAGCGCTAGCAAAGCGATGGATTATCAGGCTTTGGGCGTGGAGGTCGTAGAAATGGACATGACAAAACCCGACACGATTGCTGCTGCCTTTGTCGGCATACACAAAGCTTTTTTCCTCACGCCTTTTACCCCAAATGCCGACGAAATAACCCGCACCCTTTGCGAAGCTGCCAAAGCTGCCGGCACTGTCACGCACATTGTCAAGCAATCCGTGATGGGAGCTCGCGAAGAGTCTCCCCTCCTCGGTTCGCGCCTGCATTACAAGTCGGAAAAATACATCGAAGCATCGGGAATCCCCTACACGTTCATTCGTCCCACGGCTTTTGCCCAGCAATTCACGGGCATTTTTCCCTGGGTTTACCGACGCGGGGAAGATACTTTTTACCTGCCCATCGGCGATGCAAAAGTCGCGTGGCTGGACTTGCGCGATATTGTGACTGTAGCGGTTCGCGCTTTCACGACGCCCGGGCACGAGGGGAAGGTCTATAATTTGACTGGCCCTGTCGCCGTGTCGTGCGCGGAGGTAGCAGCCCTGATTGGCGAAGCGACTGGTCAGGAAATGAAGTATGCAGATGTGCCGCCTGAGAGTTACAAAACTCGCATGTTGGAGTCGGGGCTCGACGAGGCAACTGCTGCACAAATGACCATCATCTACGGCGATATGAAAGACGGCTGGCTCGGTTATGTGAGTGATGGATTTGAAACCGCAATCGGTCACAAGGGCACGACTTTTGCAGAATTTGTTCGCGATTATGCGGATGTTTGGCGGTACTGAGCCGCAGCTTCCGCGAGGCTGTCGAGAACTTTAAAGCTTTTCTGAAGAATCGTGAAGCAGCCGTTTTTAATCGCTCGATCTGGATAAAATTTATCCATCACCCCAATAATTACCCACATAGGAGACTTCAAAAATGGGACACGCACCAGACACTGCCTTGGGGAAAATGTATAAAGAGCACATCGATCTCATCCTGAAAAAGGATATTGATGCGCTCTTGGATCAATACACTGACGATGCCGTCCTGATCAGCAGTTTTGAAAAAACGCCCAAATATTTCAGAGGGCGCGAAGAACTGAAAGAACACTTCCAAGGGATTTTGGGCATTCAAGGGCTAGAAGTGGATATTGCCTTTTGGGCAGAAACAGAAAACCCAACCACGCTGATGATCGTGGAAGCTATCAAACTACAAACTGAAGGTGGCGAAGCCTCCATGCGGTTTGCAGATAGTTGGGTGTTGCGGGATGGAAAGATTGCCATTCACTTCGCTGGCATGACTCAGTATCCAGATGGCTCGGTTGCCTAGTAGCTTTTGAGGCGGGCTGTTAAAGTCCACCCCGACGCTTTTGTGCTTTGAGCGTTGAAAAACCCGGTTTTCTCAAATCATCTTTTTGCCAAAATGAAAATGCCCTCAATCGGAGGTCGGGTTGCGGCACGAAATCCTACAAGGGCTTTGGGTGAAAGCTTCCCGCTCCACCCAACTCAGCAAATCATGGCAAAGGGAGTGTTGAAGAAGCCGGGTTTTTGGCTTGTACTTTATCCAACTCGATAGGGCTCTAAAGAGGGCAGTGCTGGGGATTCCTCGTCTGCTGTCAGCGATCGCCGGCGCGAGAAGCTGCGATCGCCATCAATCCTTTCAAAAAAAATTGTAAAAAAAAGTAACGGAACTTTGACGATAAGTAACTCTCAAGAAAGAGTCTTTCCGTGAGTCATTGGACTCACTATCTTAAGTGAAAATTAACACTAAATAGGCCCCTTTCCTGCCCGCACGCGAACTCAACAAATTTGGAAGAATATTAAGAAAAAATAAAGACCGATCGACTGCCCTATTAAAGCTGGTAGTATGCAAAAATAAGTTTTCAAAGAAATTTTCATTAAGGTAGGTAACAACCAAAGGCCAAAAAATAGAGGGAAGTTGTGAAAGTCCTTCCGGCAAGCATTGCAGTGAGGGGGAATGTTGAAAGCCGGCGTTTTGGCCTGTGCTGATTGGCAAGTGCAACAAAATTTGGCGAACTGAGCAGTTTTAGCGAGAAACGGCAAAGTAAAAATAAAAAAACCAATGAAAGCAGTTATACTCGACCGACCAGGAACCCCAGAAACCTTTTACGTTGCCGACATGCCCGTTCCGCAGCCAGGAGTCGGTGAAGTGCGCGTCAAAGTCCGCGCAGCAGGGCTGAATCCGGCTGATTATAAATTTGCAGCGCGGGGATTTCCAACTTGGAACTATCCTTTTATAATCGGGATGGATGTGGCGGGAGTCATCGATGAAGTAGGGCCGGAAGTTTCCGACTGGAAAGTAGGGGACGCGGTTTATTATCACGGAAATTTAGCCAAGCCGGGGGGATTTGCCGAGTGGCATGTAACCCCTGCCTGCACGATCGCCCCCTTGCCTGATAAATTATCATTTGCCGAAGCAGCAGCCTTGCCTTGCGCGGGCTTTACTGCTTACCAAGTGCTTTATCGAAAATTGCACGTTCAGCCGGAGCAAACGATTTTGGTTCAAGCAGGGGCGGGGGGTGTAGGAGGTTTCGCCGTACAGCTAGCCAAACACTCGGGACTGTATGTTATCGCCACCTGTTCGGCAAAAAACTTTGAATTTGTTCGCCAGTTGGGAGCCGCAGAAGTCATCGACTACAATACAGAAGATGTAGCGGCGAGAGTGCGCGAAATCACGAACGGGCGAGGGGTGGATGCTATTGTAGATAACGTCAACTCTGCCAGTGCGACAGCCGGGTTGGACATGCTGGCATTTGGAGGGGCGATCGCCTGCGTAGCGGAATTGCCAGACTTCAGCGGATTTAAAACCTTTGGTAAAGCCATTTCCATCCACGATGTCGCTTTGGGAGGGGCGTATTTATCGGGAGACAAAAAAGCTCGAGAAGATTTGGGGCGGATCGGACGGGAACTGGGGGCGATCGTCTCAGAAAAGAACCTCGATCCGATGCTCTCTGAACTCATCAGCTTAGAAGAAATTCCCGAAGCGCTCGTGCGGCTTTCCCAACGCCACGTTCGCGGGAAGATAGTCGCAGAAATTGCGTAAATTTTAGAAGATTTACGGCGGGATACTCGGTCAGGGAAAATGCAAATCGCCGAGAACTAATTCCCAGAAAGAAACCAATCAACTTCAACGGAAAACCATGAAACTGCAAGGCAAAAAAATTGGAATTTTAATCGAGAGCGACTTTTACGAACACGAGATATGGTACTACAAATATCGCTTTCCCGAAGAAGGTGCCGAACTCCACTTTCTGACGCGCCTGTGGGGTCAACCCGAACTAACCTTTAAGGGACACGAATATCACGCTCCCTTCAAGTGCCACGAGAGTTTTGAAGGCATAAGCGACGAAGAATTAAATACTTATTCAGCGATAATCGTGCCGTCGGCGATGGTATCTGACCGCCTCAGATACACGCCGGACGTTACCCAACTCTCGCCAGCAGTCGAGTTTCTCAAGCGAGCTTTTGCCAACAAGAACGTTCTCAAAGGGATTATTTGTCACGGCATGTGGCTGGTTTCTCCCGCCCCAGAATTAGTCAAAGGGCGGAAAGTGACTTGCCACAACAATCTATATGGCGATGTCGTGAATATGGGGGCCATATACACCAATGAAGATGTGGTTGTAGATGGTGAAGATTTGGTAACAGGTCGCAGTGGCGATCACGCTAACGTGTTTGCTAAGAAAATTATTGAAATTCTGGCAGAGCGGTAGTTTAGAATAAAGTAGAGAAACGAGGAAAAGTATGGGATTGCAAATTTTTTCTCAATTGGCCCTGACTTGCAAAGATCAGAAGGCTACCGAAAGGTGGTACAGCAAATATTTCGGGTTCAAGCGGGCTCGCGTCGCTAAATTGCCAGATGGGGCTGAGATCGTCTTTATCAAGATGATGGACAGCGCCTTCTACTTGGAACTGTTTCAAGCGAAAGAAGAATCGCCCATACCGCCAGCAACCAACGACGGATATAATTTTCCCTCAGTTCGTCAAATCGGGTTTAAAGTTGACAGCGTAGATGCTAAACTAGCAGAAATGGGGGATGATGCCAAAATCACCCTAGGGCCGTTCAACTTTGACGATTACATTCCCGGTTGGCGGACAGTCTGGATAGCCGATCCGGACGGCAATATTGTAGAGCTAAGCCAGGGATTTACCGACGAAGACAATCCGCCCCCCCTGGAATGATAGATGTCGTCCGAGCTTCCGAACTTCGCCTGAAGGGCAAGGCGGAAACGCCGCTCGGATTGGACGCGCGAAAAACTGCGAGATTATTTGGTAAAGGAGGAGCCGAGAGAAAGCAGTTTAATGCCCTCTCAAAGTTCTCTCGCTGCTCTCTCAAAATCGGTTGAGATAGCTGGCGCGATCGCGCGAATAGATAAAGGTGCGAAAAAGCGATCGCCCGAATAATACCAGGAATCCAGTAGGGAAAATTCCTAAAAAGGACGCGCGTTGCACCTGCTGCCCCAACAAAAAATCCCAGTATTGACTGGGGCGGTAAATAGGTTGGCAATCGGAACAATTTTAGATATACTGTGCAGGGATGCGAAAACTACACCGAGCAAGCAGGCGGCGATCCGTTTTCTGCTGAGCGCGTATTTGAATGTTTCCCACCGACACGGGAGGCGATCGCGAGATTCACATATATCGTCGCCGTCTCGACCTAGATTGTTCCCCTACCTCAGCCCCTCTTGAAAGCTGGCGCGGCAGTTCGATCGGCGACAGACTCGCAAGTGGCCGACATTGAAACATTTTAAGACCGTTTTCAAAACTTGTAATTCAGGAGCAATCCAATGGATCGAATGAGTTTTTCATTCTCGGATACGATTGCAGGGTACATCACCAAATTCAATCGTTCTGAGAAATCCTTCGGCATCAAGACATCCGACGGACGAGAATATACTGCTTATACCAATTCTCTAAAGTTATGCTACAATAGCCAAAAAGAAGTCCATAAGGA
>CAYOOD010000160.1:0-13382 GCA_964405435.1 uncultured bacterium | reverse complement strand
CCACACCGAGCATGTGGAAGGGGTGCATCAGGATGTTGTGCTCAGCTTGGAACACCAACATGAAGTTGAAAGTTCCGCTGATACCCAGAGGCATACCGTCGGAGAAAGAACCTTGACCGATCGGGTAGATCAAGAAAACTGCGGTAGCGGCTGCAACGGGTGCAGAGTAGGCAACGCAGATCCAAGGACGCATACCCAAGCGGTAGCTCAGTTCCCATTCGCGACCCATGTAGCAGAATACACCGATCAGGAAGTGGAAAACGACGAGCTGGTAGGGGCCACCGTTGTAGAGCCATTCATCCAAGCTGGCTGCTTCCCAAATCGGGTAGAAGTGCAGACCGATCGCATTAGAAGAAGGAACAACAGCGCCGGAGATGATGTTGTTGCCGTACAGCAGAGAACCAGCAACAGGTTCGCGGATGCCATCGATGTCCACTGGGGGAGCAGCGATGAAGGCGATGATGAAGCAAGCAGTAGCGGTTAGGAGGGTGGGGATCATCAGCACGCCGAACCAGCCGATATACAGGCGGTTTTCAGTGGAAGTCACCCATTCGCAGAACCGTTCCCAAACGTTGGCGCTTTCGCGACGCTGTAAAGTGGTGGTCATGTGTTTATGATTGCTATTGAATTTTCGAGGTTGGTTATGATGTTTCTAATATTAAGCAGTTTGTTAAGGTTTGTAAAGGGGTTTAATCAACAGTTATTCTTAACTCATTCATAAGCAGAGCTAATCAGAGAGGCAGTGGCCAGTAGAAGCGCAGGACAAAGCAGCTATGCTGATTGAGATGTGAGAACAGAAAGCGGCAATGGGCAACAGCATCGAAACCGAATGGAGCGGATACCATCCCGACAAAGACGAGTTAAGGGCTGATATTTGGTCGCTGCTCGATCGCCAGAAAGCGTGCGTCGGGGCTCCGTTTGGCCACATTCCGAACTTTATCGGAGCGGAGAGGGCGGCAGAGCGACTGGCGGCTTTGCCGATTTGGCAGCAGGCAAAGGCGGTGAAGTGCAACCCCGATGCCCCGCAGATTCCCGTGCGGTTGCGATCGCTGCAGGATGGCAAACGTTTGTATATGGCAGTGCCGCGCCTGACGAGCAGCCGTTGCTTTGTGGAGTTGACGGCTGCTGACTTGCTCGCGCGCGAGATTCCTCTGGAAGAAGCGGCGATCGCGCGAAACGCTCTCAAACACGGGCGATTGGTGAGTTTTGAGGAAATGCAACCTATAGATATAGTTGTCGTCGGCTGCGTGGCGGCGGCGCGCGGCGGGGGGCGAACTGGCAAAGGGGCAGGGTTTGCAGATTTGGAACTGGCGATGCTGCAGGAGTTTGGATTGGTACAGCCCGATACTCCTGTCGTCACAACCGTGCATCCGCTGCAGGTGGTTGAGGATTCCCGGTTGCCGATGCAAGCGCACGACTGGGCGCTCGACTGGGTGGTGACTGAGGATGAGGCGATTGCCACCCATGCGATGCGATCGCGCCCCGCCGGGTTAGATTGGGATGCCATCCGCCCGGAGCAGCTAGAAACTATCCCGATTCTGCGACAACTGAAAGAGAGAAAAAATTGACGGTTTCTGGGGAGAGGGTAGTATGGAAGGTGGAGGTGTTGAGTTGAATTACGTTTACTGATATTAGGGACTTGCAGAAAAATGATTCTTCCATACGCCTCCGTAGGGGAGTAGGAGCAGAGAGGGAAACATTACAGAAAAGCCCTTACAGCACCTTAACGGGATAAGTTATTAACAAATTCATAGCCACTAGGGCAATCAACTCCGGATCGGGTAACTACTGGTGATGTATTTGTAGTGGAGGTCGTTTTACTTTTACAAATTCGACACGCATAGTTTCGTTGCGCCCCTCCAGGTCCAAAAGCAATGCCGACAAAGCTTTTTCTTGGAATTACAAGCTGAAAAAATTGCTGGGAAGAATTATCTTTTTTCTGAGAATCAAAGTTTTTTGGTTGAGATACAATGACAGCTACATTCGAGTAACTGGAAAATTTTACTAACTTGTAGATATATTTTTCGTCAGCATACATAAATTGGGACTTATTTTTCATCCTGCGATAATGATAAAAGTAGTCCCATTCTATTCTGCATATATTTTCAACCGTAACCTGAGCTTTGGACTCAGAATTTTTCACGTCATGCGCATAGACTAATATGCCAATTCCCAATGCTGAGCAGGCGACAACAAAACCAGTCGGACAAAAAAATAACCTGGCTACTTTTCCCCCTAACTCGCGAAAAAATCCCGCTTGAAAATCTTGCCAAGACATAAGTTTAATAATTCCCAGAGCCTAAATTGATAATAAATCCAATGATTCCAATTCCAACAATTGGAACTGCAATGATAACTTGTATAGGAACTCCCGCCGCAATTGCACAAACAACTATTATAGCTAAACCGACGATAATCGCAACAATCATTTCTTCTGGTTTATCTTCGGACGGTGGGGGTGTGGTCATAATATCAATATCTTTATGTAAACTAGATTTGAAAGCTGTATGGGGCCATAAAATGGCCGGATAACAGGTTTAAATGCTGCCTTTCTTTGCTCCTACCATTCTTGGCTTGATGGGCGATATTGCATTGTCCCGGTTACAGGACAAATGCTAACGGGACTTAAACAAAAATCAAGCCCAGACTAAGCCAAAAGAGGCTTTGTAGGCGGCAAAAACGTCAAGGTTCTCCGTCAGCCAGCGAACAAACCTGAAAGAAACCGCAGTCCTCCAGGCTTCTAAAACTTCAGTAAAGGTGTTCAAGCTGTGAGTAGCCCATCGTCGTCGGAGGCCACCAGTCAATTTGTGCCAGAGAATAAAAGTATAAGCACAAAAGACTAATATAAAATGGCGCATCAGGCTTCGAGCGTCCCGAACCTGGTATTCTCGCCACCCCAACCACCCCTTAATTTCCCGATAGAAAACTTCCACCCAATTGCGCTGAGAATAAGTCTTGACAAACCAAGCGGCTGTCGCCACTGTTGACGGTGCATTGGTCATCAGGTAATCAATTTCTGTAGCTTCTTCCACAGACGGTGCATTCATGACGATAGCAAATGTCTTTCTTGCAGAAGCCATAGATGATAGGGAGGCGCTTACAACAGCCACCCACACTTTTTTAGGTTTATCTAACTCCAGAGTAATTGGCTCAAATTTATCTGCCGACAGACTTACCGCCACTTCATCTAAACGCTTGCACTCCAGAACCCCAGCTTCATTGGTCAACAGGACTTTTCGATTTTTAGCCACTCCCCCGATGTAGGTCAAATTACGTTCTTCCAGTCCTTGTATAAACTGGCCATTGTTGCCGTAGCCCGCATCCACCAGGACTATGCTTGGTTTAATTGACCGTCGATAGCGGTCAATCAGAAGCAGAGCCAACTCGGTCTTTTTGAAAAAGTCTTTGTCTTGTTTTCCCTCTGGCAAGGTATCAGCTTTATGATACAAAGCTACATCTAGGGGCAGACTTTTTGTTCCATCCCATAGATGGGTGGTCACAGTCACCACTCCGTTATCAGTTTTCCCAATTTCTCCGATGTACTGCCGTCCTACACTGGCGGTGAAGTTGCCGCTTTTACGGTGTCCAGTGTCGTCCACTATCAGAGCAAAACCTCGACTTATGCGGGTCTGATTGCATTGATTCATCACGGCTAGGCGTTGTTCATTGACCTGCTCGTCTGACCAGTCAGCCGCCGTAATATAGTGATGCAATCGGTTATATTCTACTCCGACAGCGTTTTTCGCCATTTGGGTTAGATTTTTGCGGCAAGCTTTCTCCGAGTAGTCCGGCGATGTAATGACGGAATCCAGCTTTCTGTGCTTTGGTTTTGAAGCACCCGTCAAATTTTTGGCACCATCTGTCAAAGCAGGGGGGCATGGCTGATGGGGTGGTCTCTCTCATAAGGAGCTGCTTCAACCTAAAACGCTTGTACTGTATCTATTTTAGCCTATTTCTTGGCTTTTTTTGTTCAAGTCGCGCTAAGGACTTTTTTTTACAGTCTAACAAGCCGATATCAATTCTGAAAAGTACAAAAGTAAGAATAAAGGGTTCTTCCGTAGTGGCTATGCTAAAATGTTAATAATAGGCGGTTTTTTTAAAGTCAGGTTGAGCCGTTTTTGAGAAAAACATCAGGCAGGGCTTGACTTATAGCTCTTCCTCGTGCTATAATAACCTTGACAAAAATATAAATTTTTATAAACTTGACCGAGATGGCATCTAAACCTCTTTGTAATCTGCTCACTCAACTGCTAAATCTACCTGAAGTTAAGGTTAGCGATTATCAGCTCCATCAAAATATAGGAATCATTTTATATTTAGAGTCAAAGTCACAGCAAGTTCCTTGTCCTCGTTGCCATAATATAAGTAACAGACTTCACCAAAATCATTGGTATCTAGTCAAAGATTTGCCTGTGAGTGGCTGGGCGACTTACTTAAAAGTAAATCGCCGTCAATTTAAATGCGAAACCTGCAAAAAACCTTTTAGTGAACTTTTGGATTATGTGGCTCTCCTGACTTTGTGGTGGAAAACCGGGCTTTTCCGGGCTTATGGCTTATGGCTCATGGCATGGAAAATGCTTTTCCTGCAAGGCTTTCACCAAAAATATTAGTTTTTCTTATCACCAAGGAGTCGGGAGAGCCGATTATGTAGAAAAGAATAGAACTTATACCAAAAGGTTGACAAACCGTATTGTAGAAGAAGTGTTGGACAGCAATATTCAAAGCGTGGCGAAAAGAAATGGATTAAGTGAAGAGGAAATCCAGACTATCTTAAAAGATGCGGCGCTTCAATTTTTAAAAGACAAACCAAAGCCATTCCGAAGATTAGGAATTGATGAAATTAGTTTGGTAAAAGGTCAGGGAAATTATTGCGCAGTTTTAGTAGATATAGATACAGGAAAACTGCTGGCTATTGTTGAGTCTAGATGTATAGAGTCATTGCGAAAAGTATTGCAGAGCTGGGGCGACGAGATTCTCAGTCAAATAGAAGAAGTGAGCATGGATTTATGGAAACCTTATAAAAGTCTCGTTCAGGAATTGATGCCAAATGCTGAAATTGTCCCGGACAGATTCCATATAATGAAGCAAGTCACTGACGAACTAGATGCCCAAAGAAAAGTGGAGAAAAAGGAAGCAGAATCTCTAAAAGACCGAGCTGAAAAAGAGCGACGATTATCGGCCATTAAGAAAAGCAAGTATGCTCTCTTGAAAAATAAAAAAGATTTAAACCCTCAGCAAGAACAAAAGTTAATCGAGGTAAAAAAGGTTCTTCCTAAACTGGCTAACATGCACCGCCTGAAGGAAGAATTTAGAGAAATTTTTGAAACTAGCCCAAATTCGGGAACAGGTTTATTAAAATTGCTCGATTGGTTAAAAGATGCGGCGCGGGATTTCCCCAAGTCTAGTCAGACAATAGTTCGATGGTTTGGGGACATTATTAATTATTTCGAGCATCGGACTACTAATGGAGTGGTAGAAGGAATTAACAATAAACTCAAACTTATAAAGAGAGCAGCGTATGGGTTTCGGAATTTTGAAAATTTTAAATTAAGGAGCCTTCTAAACTGGCACTTTAATATTTAATTTAGCATAACACCTACGGGAGAGCCGAATAAAGTAGTAAAAAAGTAAGAATAAAGTAATAAATATAACAGCGCGTGTTGATAAAAACCAGAAATGTTTATATATACTCGGTTCGAGTCCGGATTCGGTGACATTCTCACTTGCTCTTTTCAGAGCCTGTCTGAACGAGTCCGCATCTCTTAAGTCAAGCGCCGCCTATTGTAACAAAATGTAAATACCGAACGGCCAGCTTGTTGCGCTAGAATCTGTGTCTGGGGAGAGATTCCATATCCAAGGGGTTATGCTGGGCGCTGCGCCACGCGATCGCCCAGAGAGCGCTCCCGGGGGCACCGCCCCTACAGCGCCGCCCGCAGGGGGACAGCGATCGCCTGTTGGGTGAGTCGAATCACAACCCGATACAAAGTGAATTTTCAGGGGATGGGAGCAATGACGGTTGACGAAGCCCTGGCGCTTGTAGAAACTGTGCTGGACTACGATCGCCTCAACAGAGTGCAAGAGCTGGTGTTTCGCGAATCTTGGGAAGGTCGCTCTTATACCGAGATTGCCAAAAGCAGCGGATATGAAGCGGATTATCTCAAAGATACAGGTGCTAAACTGTGGAAGCTCCTCTCAAAGGCATTGGGGGAAGAGGTGAAAAAAAATAACCTCCAGTCTGTCTTGAAGCGCTACTTGCGACGGACTCAAGTCAACTCACAAAGAAATCTCACAATCAAAGTCAATCTCAGCGGTGCGAATCTCAGCGGTGCTAACCTACGGGGAGCAGGGCTATTTGCCAATTTATATGAAGCGGATTGGCATTCGAGAAATCCAGGCAAAACCATCGTGCCTGACGAGAATACTAAATCCAGTAGAAAAATTATCCCCACTGAATATGAGCCTAACGAGGAAATTCAGCCAAACTCTGAGGAGGGAAGCCTGTACTGGAATGGGTGGCGCTTGCGATCGCCAGAAGAAGTAAAAATTGCTGAAGCGCTCGATCGCGCGGGAATTCTTTTTTTTCCCAATTCGAGAGCGCGGCTGACAACTCCCGAAGGCAGGCAGAACCAAGATTTTGACTTTTTAATTTGCCACGAAGGCAAGTTGGGGATTCTCGGAGTATGGCATCAAGATGCAACAACTGAAGAGGAGCGCGTCAGCCATTCGGTGGAGGCTTTGCAGCAGCTTCGCCTTTTTAAAGAACACGGCATCCAGATTATCCAGCATTACGATGCTAGTTTGTGCAGCGAACAACCGGATAGAGTGGTGCGGGAATTTATGGAGATTTTGAGTCAGGCGCAGAGGTGAAGCTGGGCACAATATACTGCTGCTGATGGGACTTATTCTTCATTGTTCCCTTGCATCGGCTTGTCGGATACCCTCTCGCAATTGGACCATAAATTCTTTATCCGATAGAATTTCTAGGGTTTCTACCAGAGATTCAAACTGATCGAGACTCATAGCGATTATGACTGGCTTGCCATCCCTCGTGATAATCGCTGGTTCATCTGCCAACTCATCTGGCAATGCTGGCAGTTGTTGTTGTGCTTCCGCGATAGTCAGGTATTTGGACATATTGGCAAAAAGTTAGAATATGTTTTGAGTATAGCATGGCATGACTCTTTCAACAAGTCGCTCTATAACTGCGCTGCCATGCCCGCGACGCCTTTCGAGCGCGATCGCCTCTTGAAAGGCTTAATGACTCTCCTCCTGTGCTTCCTCGTCTGTAAAGACTACATCCTCATACAGAGCGTCAATGCTAATGCGAAAGTCCACGCTAGCCAGATAAACTTCCGAACCTTGGTTGTAAGAATATAAAACCCACTGCCCCTCAGCATTGCGGCGGAAGCACTCCACGCGCTGGCGCTTTTGGCTAATCAACACATATTCCTGAAGCGTTTCTATTTCCTGGTAATCTGCAAACTTATCTCCCCTATCAAACGCTTCTGTTTTCCGAGACAGTACCTCGACAACTAAGCAGGGATATCGCTTGAAGGATTGAAAAGCTCTATCCCGTTCGTCACAGGTGACGATAACGTCAGGATAGTAATAAATATTCCGTGATTCTATCTGAACTTTCATGTCAGATATAAAGGCGCGACACCCCTTCCCGCGAACGTGAGTTCTCAAAGCTGAAGCTAAGGTGAGAGAAAGGCTAATGTGAGCCTCACTTGCACCAGCCATCGCGTAGACTTGCCCGTCAATATACTCGTGCTTGACGGGACTTATCTCCTCTCCGTGCAGGTACTCTTGTGGAGAGATGTAATTTTCGCTTCGATGAGCAACCATTGGCTTGACCTCAGTCACTTAATTTTTTTCGTTAACCTATTATAGCTAACATAAATAATTTGTACAATTCCCGTAGGGGCGCTGCACCCCCTACTCCCCGTGCCCGCCCCCACCCCGCTAAAAAGAAAAAAATTGACTGTTCCTATTCAACAATCCACTGCACCTCGTGGGCTTCGGTGATGTCGGGAACGTCGAGTTTGCCAGCAAGTTTGTAAATCACGGCTTCTGGCACGGCTGCGCTTCTTTCTCGGTTGCGGCGCAGCAATTCCTCAAAGGGCGCTTCGAGGTAAATGATGCGGATGCGGGCGTTGTAGGCAACGAAGAAATCGATTAACTGCTGCCGCAGCGAGCGGGTGGTGTTGGTGGCATTCCAGACAAAAGAACGGCGCGATCGCAAATAGTCTTTTGCGAGTTCTTTCGCCCGATTGACGACCGCTCCCTGGTCTTTTTCAGGCGATACATTCATGTCTTTTCGCAGCGCATCCAGCGAAATCACCGGCCAATCTGGCAGATTCTCGGCAATCCAGGAATCTTTGCCGCTCCCCGGCAATCCCGACATCATCACCACTTCGCAGCGGGTATCGTCAAACGCTTCGCGATCGGGATAGCCATCTTCTTTGCGGAAATAAATAAATCGACTGTGAGCGGATGGAAATTGTCTGGGAGCGTCGAGGCAGTTATTTTCCTGGCAAAATTCCCGAAATAGCTGAATGCGCTCTAAAATTTCTTTTTGGTCGTCGCACTGCCGCCCGCGCGCGTCGGCTTCTGCCAGCATGGCTAGGCGATCGCACCGAATAACCTGACTGGCGCGAATCACTGCCCGCTGCGGGTTGGGTTTCTCCAGAAACCAGAAAGGCAGGCTGCCGAACTGCACCAAGGCTACCACACTTTCGCGATAATTAAAAGGGGCGGGTTCTTCTAATTCCCAGAGAATTTGCCTCGCCATTCTCGCACCCTGACGGACGTGCCCTTTAGAACTAATTTCGCCATTTTCATCTTCTCGCGTAGCGGCTGGTTTGGCAACGTCGTGCAGCAAACAGGCAGCAAAAAGAATCGAGCGATCGCCTGTAGGTAACTGACGCCATTCTGGAGACGCAACCAGTGCCTCGCAAACCATCCGGGTATGAGTTAATACATCTCCCTCAGCGTGATATAAAGGGTTTTGCTGACACCCTGCGAGGTTTCGCAGCCAGTCGAAATGGAAGAGAAGGCTATCCCAATCGATCGCCCAAGAGGGCGCTGTGGGACAAAACGGGAAAGTCCATTGCGTTAATAAGCTTGTCACAATTTCACCTCATTTTTAATTAGAAAATAGCTCCGCACCCGGTTGCAGGAGGTTGGGAATAATCGGGCGATTCAGCCAGTGAGTTTCGGATTGAACGATAGTTGTCAAAAAAGTAGAGCGAACGTATTTGTAACGCGCTTTAACGATTCCCCCCTCTTCTACTTTAATATATAAGCCCTCCATCAGTTCGCTGTTGTCGGTTTCGCGGCGGCAGCGATCGAAATCCAATCCCCGCTCCTCGCAAACTTGCCGCAACCGCTCCAAATGCCCCGGCTGGATAAAGTGCGATCGCCCTACGAGCTGAATCATCTGCTTGTGAGACTTTATTGTATCGGCGAAAAGAATCGGCACCGATACCAGTGGCAGCCCCGCCAACATTTTTTTGCGGCTGTCGGTACTGAGAAATTGCTGCGTTTCTACGTCTAGGATGTCGTACTCCATAAAGTAGTGCGGCAGGCGATCGTAAAAAACCGTATGTTTCGCATACAGCCACTCGCCATAAAGAATGTAGCGACTTCCCAGCACCTCCCACAATGTACCGGCTAGGGTATATGCCCACTGTTTGAACAGGTTAAAATGTTTTTCCCGCGCTCCGCCCGTGAGATAGTGCCCCCGACTCTGTAAAAGCATTTGTCCGTCGGGGCTGTAGCTGATAGCGGCGTTGGCACCATCTACTTTTTCTTCAATGACGACATATTGGTCTTTTATGGCACTAAAAGGCACGTTTTCGAGGTCTTCATCCCCCGGCTGACTGCGCGAACCTTCAATATGGTAGGTTCGGGGATATTTATAGATTTTTTCCATCAGTTGTATTCTGTATCTTAACGACAATTGCAGGCAAGTTTGAAATAGGGGCTTGGGTTACCCGTTCGTAGTGAGCGCTGGAGCGCTCTTTTCTTCCGAAAGAGGAGGACTTTAGTCCTCACTACGAACGGGCAAATTTTGACAGCAAAATAGGGCCAAAAAGATAGTGATGCCCCACACAAGTGAGTCCTGCTTGCTTGCCGAATTGTTCCCGCACTTCAGGGCTGTAAAGTCTGATTCCGCCCGGAGTCAGGGTGAAAAATTGCGGGCTGTTTTCCCATCGGGGCGCTGAATCGACTAAGTAGAATTGTCCGCCGGGTTGCAGCACTCTACTGACTTCAGAGAAAACTTTTTCGGGGTTCGGGTAGTGCAGGAAACTGATAGTATTGAAAACAGCATTAAATTGCTCGTCGGCGAAGGGAAGCGCTTCAGCATTCCCCTGCACGAAAATGAGACGGGGACGGTGGCGATCGCGCTTGCTCAGGCGTGCCTGACGGAGCATTTCCTCAGAAAAATCTACCCCCGTGCCGCGCAGGGAAGGAAACTCGCTGGCGAGGCGATCGAGCAGGCGACCAGTGCCGCACCCGAGATCGAGTACGTCAGCCTGCTCTGGCAGGTTAACATAGTCGAGCAGCCGCTGGTGGATAGCTTGGTAGAAGACAGAGGGAAAGAGCAAATCGTAATTCGGAGCCCAGCGATCGAAGAATCGCTCTTTATTGCTTAGAGGATTATTTTTCATTTGACTTCAGACGTTTACCCTGGTAAATTATAAATTTCAATCTCTTCTCCATTCTAACGTTTATATTGCCTGCAAGTAGGCGATCGCCAGTTGATTGACTTGCATGTCTTCCTTACTGAAACAACGCAACGAGCCATTTATAGAAGCCCGCGCAGGCGGGCTTTGTTCGTATAGCCCCACCCTTATAGGGTGCGGGGGCGGGGTTGGCGTCTCAAAGCTGCGTTGTAAATCTTTTCATTCAATTCAGCCGACTTGAACAAGTCTACCACAGCTTGGGGATAATCCACACCTATTTTCACGCCGAAACGCTCCTGTTCCACGGGCAAAAGTTTCCAGGGTTCGTGTACTTTTGATGCCGGAAGCTTTGCCAGTTCGCGGAGCCAGTGTTTGACGTATTCGCCCTGCGGATCGTAATCTTTCGACTGCTTGATAATGTTGAAAAAGCGGAAACCCCGCGCGTCATTGCCAACGCCAGCGGTATAATTCCAGTTTCCCCAATTGCTGCAAACGTCATAATCAATCAGCAAAGACTCAAACCATTCAGCCCCCATCTGCCAATTGATGCCCAGGTTCTTAGTTAGAAAACTAGCCACATTTTGCCGCCCTCGATTGGACATAAAGCCAGTTACAGCGAGTTCGCGCATGTTAGCATCAACCAGAGGAAAGCCGGTTTTACCTTCCTTCCAAATACTAAATAACTCCCAATCTTCTTGCCAGGGAATCGGAGTGCCCTGCAAGCCAGAAAGGCGAAAAATGCGGTTTCCGTGCTTCGCGCAGATGAAACGGAAATAATCTCGCCACAGCAACTCGAAGATGAGCCAGTAGGTGGAATCGTTTTTAATCTGCTGCGATTCGTACTCTTGAACTTGCTCGTAGATGTAGCGCGGCGAGAGACACCCCAATGCCAGCCACGGAGAAAATTTGGAAGAATAATCAGCGCCGAGCATCCCATTGCGGTTTTCTTTATAAACTCTCAGCAAATCTTGCTTCCAAAAATAATCCTGAAGTCGGGCTAATGCAGCAGTTTCTCCACCTTTAAATTTTAACACAGATCGGTTGTCTTGTACGGGCGGCTCAAGTCCGAAGTCTGCAAGTTGCGGCAGCGTACCCGCATCTACGTCGGGCAGTGGCGGCAGGCGTTTGGGGGTTGAAAAAGTGACATCTACAATTGAGGTTTGCTCGACTTTCTTGCGAAAACTGGTGAAAACTTCTGGGATATTGGCGATATCAAAAGGCAAATTATCTGGGTGATAAAGGGTATGCCCCCAGAAAGAAGTAAGTTCCACTTTCAGCGGTTTTAGCGCTTTGTTGATGGCTTTTTCGACCTGCAATTCTTCTGAGGTGACTTCCTCGTGATAATAGACGGCAGAGGCTCCTAAATCTTTAGCTAGTTGTGGGATAATTTCTTCAGGTAAACCTCGGCGGATGACGAGATTGCTTCCTAATTTTTGCAGAGATTGGCGCAAGTCGGCAACGCTTTCTAGCAAAAATTGAGCCCGGAAAGCACCTGTTTTTGGAAAGCCAAAAGAGGTTTGGCCAAATTGCCTGGGGTCAAAGCAATAAAGGGGGATGATTTGGACTTTTGCTTTGAGCGCTTCGTGCAGCGGCTCGTGATCGTGAAGCCGCAGATCGTTGCGATACCAGATGATGATTCGATTGGCAGTCACGGCAGATTATGGCAATTGAGGTAGATTTGTCTGGCATCCCCAGGATTGGAGGTGCTGTGTGGTTTACACTTCTTTACATTTTGCCACAAGCTGCCGAAAATTTGCAGAAAGTGCGTACTACAAGCGATCGCACCGAATCTCGACAATAAATCCATCGGGGTCGTAAACGTAGATTCCCCGTCCCGTCGGGCGGCTGACTGGGCCATGATCCAGAGGCACTTTATTTTCTCGCAGCACCTCCACTGCAGTGTCGAATAAGTGCGGATCGATGTCGAAGGCGAGGTGATTTGCACGGGTAAAAGCGCGTGTCGGATCGGGGTCTGGCGGCGCGAGTTCCGGCTCTGAAAATAAATCGATAACGGTGCCATCTGGGGTGACAAAATTGCTCACTTTCCCCGCTGCAACCAATTCTCGCAGGGTTGTAGGAACTTCCTCGCCGCTGAGTTCGTGCAAGCCGAGGATATTGCCGTAAAAATGGCGGGATGCCTGGATGTCGCGCACGTTAAAGGCAATGTGGTGGACGCGCCGCAGAGTTCCAGGGGCAAGGCCGGTGGTAGATTTCTCGACAGACAGCATGATTTTAAACCTATTCGTTCTATAACGGTAATATTGTTTAATTGTAACGCTGTCTGCGCTCGCGCTGCCAATGCCGCGCGGATTCTATCCAGGGAGGCGATCGCGTGCAGTCGGTTTTTGTGCGTCTCTATCAATGAGAAAAATTTTAAATCTTATTTTTTCGATATCACTACTAAGCATTCACAAAAGGGGAATAGTAGGATTGCATGTCAGAGTGAGAGATGACATTTGTTGATTTTTGAGCGGGGCATAAACCAGCACGGGCGTTGAGCCAAGGAGTCTCCGAGTGGATCAGCTCTTCGAGGTGCTTGGCACTTAACTCGCCATAGGCATTCCAAACTTCTTCGAGAACCTCTCTTTCATCTTCTTCAAACTCAAAGTCGCAATCTTCCGGTGCAGGAATGTCCCTATATCCCTCTTCTGTCACTCTAGGCAGAGGAAAAGTAGTATTGCCACTGTTTGT
>CAYOOD010000159.1:0-13577 GCA_964405435.1 uncultured bacterium | reverse complement strand
TGCTAACAGGGTTTACAGACTTCTAATTTTATTAGAATGAAACAGCCCTGCCTTAAAAAGGGGGGCTAAAGAGATCCATCTCTATCAGAGTTAGAGAAAACGGTATTAAGGAAGCAGGCGAGGACGCCCGCACTCCCACAACCCTACTGCAATGATTTCTGCTCATCTGCTTAAAACGATTGGCTGGTTACTTTTTTCGAGTAAATTTTTTTGAAAATAGAGAGTGCAGATCACTTTGCTGCCAATCTCTTGATTCCAATAATAATCGAGTTTTAATTCCAGCCTTACCTCAGAGGTGACATTGGCAGAAAACCAGCGCAAAAATGCGTTGAGGCTGGTAAAAACTTCGGCGTCTGCGGTGTGAAAATCCAGGCTGGCGGTGCGGTAGCCCAAAGAAGCGGCGCGATCGAGGATGCGGAGCGCCAGCGAACTTTTTCCCATTTGTCTGGGCGCTTTGATTCTGAGGACGCATCCCGGCTTGGTAATTTCCGCGCAAGCCAGCTCCTCTACGGGAGGGCGCTCGACGTAAAATTTGGAGTCCAGGGAAACCGCCCCGCTGGGAAATTCCAAGGTTGGGGGCGCTATTTTGGGGCGGTGCTGTTCGATTAATTGCTGCGGCTCTCGCGTCAGGGGCGGGATGCGAGGGCGGAGCACAAGTTGCATTCGCTGATGGGCGTTCCCCAAAATTGGCTCAGTTTATACCACAATTCGCCAGCGACTGCGATCGCAGAGTCTTCTGCGTGGCGTTTTTCTGCCGTCTGGGCGCTGTGGGTGTTGTTCTACCACGCGCAACGCAGCAGTCTTTCTTGTGTCTCTGTTAGAGGTTGCGGCTGACTGGCGTTGAGAAGTTGTACGAGTTCCTCTATTGTCATTTTTGTTTGTGCCTGAACAATTTTCCTCAAATCTGATTATGTGTCGATCGCCCTGAGCTACTCTGTCCTCCAGAAACGCCTGCTTTGGCAGATATCCCTTAGCAAAAAGCGATCGCCATTGTGCCTGCCAGGGTTCTGCTTGACCGCGACGTTGACAAGCCGCGCTTTTCTAAATTAAAAGCCTCGCAACTGCTCATCCTTATGTTATCTGCTTCTGGCGATCGCGTCTTGTTTTTATACCCGCCTGCCCGTCTGGGAGGGTCGATATCCCTCCACAAGTCGCTCTCCAGACGCCCGGAGCGTTCGAGATTGCCTCTCTTCCCTCTATTGCATTTAACTTGCTTATTACTTAATTAAAATAATAGCGCATGAGTAATTGCTCAAGATGTTGGTGGTGAAGGACTAGCAGCTTACTGTGGCAGTCGCTCCCCTAAAGACCTTGACAGGATCGCCAATGGCATCGTAAGCTAAAACGCATGACATTAGATTGGTTGCAAGACTTTGACCAGGACACGGAGAATCTCGACCCAAAAAATCGGGAAGTTTTCGTGCGATTGCTTAATTATCTCGAAAACCTAAGCAGCCAAAATCAGGAATTGAAAGCGGAAAATCAACGATTGAGAGATGAGATAGCCGCTCTCAAGGGACACAAGGGCCAACCTGACATCAAACCTAATCGGCAAGCAGATAATTCTTCTGTCTCTGAAGTGGCTAAGCGTCAAGGGCAAAAGCAAAAACAGACAAAGCAGAAAAAGCCCCCCTCCCCCAACCGATGCCAACTTCTAAAAATTGACCGAGAAGAAGTTATTAAAATAGACCGCACCGACTTACCAGAAGATGTCACCCATCGGGGCTACCGAAAAGTCACCATTCAAAACATTATTTTTAAAACCGACACGGTTGTTTATCGATTAGAAAGACTCTATTCCCACAGGACGGGAAAAATTTATGAAGCTCAACTGCCGCCTGGGCTGAAGGGAAAATCATACGGCTGTGAACTGGAAGCCTTTGTTCTGATGCTGTATTATCAATTGCGGGTGCCCGAAGAAAAGATTCTGAAGTTACTGCAATCTCAAGGAATAACCATTTCCGCCGGAAAAATTTCAAATTTGATAAGTCAGCAATACCTGGAAAAATTCACATCTGAGCGGAATGCTGTGGCTCTCCCGACTCCTTGGTGATAAGAAAAACTAATATTTTTGGTGAAAGCCTTGCAGGAAAAGCATTTTCCATGCCATGAGCCATAAGCCATAAGCCCGGAAAAGCCCGGTTTTCCACCACAAAGTCAGGAGAGCCAATGCTGTCTTAAAAGCCGGACTGAACAGCACGAGCTATCAACAAATTGATGATACGGGAATGCGGGTGAACGGGGAAAATTGCTATGCTTTTACGCTCTGTAACCCCTACTATAGCAGTTTTTTTACCAGACGGCGTAAAAACTCTGAAACGGTCAATCAAATCTTAAATGAATTCAACCTGGGCCATTCGGGAGAATCGGGAGCCGTTCAATTAGATGGTAATACTCCCTCGATTTCTCTAGAGCCGAACAATCAGCTAATCGGGAACTATATAAAGATTTTGGTAGCTGAGTCGAGCCAAGCAATTTCATAATCTAACTTCCCAGAGAAGCTTGTGCTGGATTCATGAAGGGCGACACTACGAAAAGTTGACTCCGCTGGTTCCCTTTCATCAAAAATGCTTGGAGCAATTTCTCAAAGATTTCTGGGATTATTACCACAAGCTCAAAGATTATCAGCAACAACCTGCCGAACAACAGCTCCAAACAAGAGGCCAGCTCAACCGAGAGTTTGAGCAGTTATTTTCCAGAAAGACGGGCTATGCAGCTTTAGACAACAGAATTTCTTTGACGAAAGCTAAAAAGCCTCATTTACTGTTAGTGTTGGATTTCCCTTCAGTCCCCCTCGATAATAATGAAGCAGAGCGAACACTCCGCGAATATGTGATTAAGCGCAAGATATCCAATGGGACGCGCACTGAGAGGGGCACGCAAGCCTGGGAAGTGTTTCTGGCTCTGGTGGACACTTGCCGAAAAAATGGAGTCAATTTTTACCAATACATTCTAGATCGAATTTCCTTGGCTTTCAAACTTCCAGCTTTGGCCAGTTTAATTCCTCAGATGCAACCGCCAGAACCGACATAAACCATTAACGCCAGCATCCATATCTGAAGCCGTTATGCGGTCGCATACGGGGGGAAATTTATGCTTTTCCTTAAGACGAGCCTTTCCGTTCTCTCCCTCAAGCTCGCACCTGTTTCAACGGGTGCGGGGACCATTCTCGTGCGGTGCAGCACTCACCACCAACATATTGAGCAATTTCGCGCATGATTACCTCTTGTATGACTTTATATCTTGCAAATTTTGTGGGATATTAAACGCAGCATCATCGGAAACCGATCGGCTGGTATTTACTCTATTAACAAAGGTTTTGGATTTTTATATTATTCAGCATTTTTTTCAAATACCAGTTGTTTTTTTAGTGTTTAACTTGAGGTCTTAAATGAATTATTTTTCAACAAAAGTTCGCTTAGGTTTTAATAAAAAATACAGGAGTTTAAGCGCTAAATTTCTTGTTGCCTCTGTTTTTTGGCCAGACCTCAGATAAAAACTTTATGGATTGAAGGAAGTTTGGCGATTAATTAATAAAAAAATGGTTAAAAATCCCTGACGGAGGGAGCGAATGAGCGATCGTACTTAGGAAAAAGTGCTACGATCGGTTTGTCCTTAAACTGCGTGTTCGGAAAATCAACCAATGGCAAAAGAAACGCTGCGAGTTGTGGCTCGTACTGTTGCGCGTCCCGATAAAGTAGAAGAACTCAAGTCGGTTCTTGTCGGACTCGTCGCGCCAACGCGCCAAGAGGCTGGCTGTATCCTTTACGAACTCATACAAAATCAAGAAGACCCGACGGATTTTGTCTTTGTGGAGGAGTGGGAAAGTGAGGCGGCGCTACAGGCACATTTTGAAACTGCACACTTTAAGGAGGCGATATCCCAGTTAGATGCCCTTTTAGCGATGCCGGGAGACATCCGCCGCTATCGCGTCGTGGTATAGGCGCTCGGAGGCTTTCTGCCGCTGCGTCTGAATTTTGCACCCACTGCTAGCAACCGATAGAGCCACGGGGTTGCGCGCTCGACATTTTCCCTCGCCAGCTTCTCCCTGGAAGCTGGCGAGAAGACGCCGGCTCTACCCCCTGCCCTGGTAAGGGAGCGCTCGGACGAAAGGCGATCGCGTTTTTAATGCCCTTGCTTCGCCCAACCGCGTCCATCGGTTGGTTCTTGCTGTCCGCGCCAGGGCCACTTTTTGCCCCCATCCTTACGCGGAGCGCAGCAGTTGTTTGACGGTTTCCACCAGTTCTGCAGGGCGAAACGGTTTGGAAATATAGGCATCTGCTCCTTGCTTCATTCCCCAGTAGCGATCGAACTCTTCACTTTTGCTCGTACACATGACCACTGGAATTTGACGGGCTGTTGGGTGGTTTTTGAGCCACCGACAGAATTCATAGCCGTTCATCCGGGGCATGACGACATCCGTAATCACTAAGTCTGGACGGTTAGCCTGTATTTTCTCCTTTGCTTCAACGCCGTCAGATGCCTCTATCACGTCTAATCCGCTTTTTTTCAGTAGATCTGCAACTACTTGGCGTAGCGTCACGCTGTCGTCCACAATCAGAACTGTACTCATAATACCCTTTCTACTTGCTGGTTTGAAACTTTAAGGAGATAGCGAACCTTCCCATGCTGTGCTACCTTTAAGCCTCACAACTCTAACAAAATTGTGCAACTCTAACATCACCGTGTAGGAAAGCCAATAAATCTTGGGCCATCTTGTCCGGTAAGGGCGGTAGCCTGCAAAGCTGCCAACAGGTTGTTAACAGCGTCCGCCCAATCGCGCGGATCTGTAAACCCGCAGCTCGGACATTTGAAAATTTTGCTGCCTCCGAGCGTGGAATGAATTTTTCCGCAGATCGGGCCTGTTTTCGAGGTGTAAGATTCGCTTGTCCGGGTTAAAAACAATGACGCTATCACTTTCGGTTGACACAGTTTCTACAACCTTCGGAAAACAGGCAAACCACTGGGTGCGCTGGTAAAGGAGTTTTGTTCTGCAGTCGCGAGATTGAGGCATTAGAAAAGATATTTTGTGGGAACTTTCGCTCTGCGCCTTTCTCGCGATCGCTGAAAACCAGGAGTTTTCCCTCGCTGACCGCTCGCGAGCGGTCAGCCAATTGCACCCGGCAGGCTTTGCTGAATTGGGCAGTGCCAGTCCGCTGAAAACCTCACTGCACAGTTCGCTGTAAAAGGGAGAGCAGGCTTTTCCTTTCGGTCTCGAGGTCGGCTTTAAATCGACGAATTTACTCAAATTTTGAGGGTTATTGGTGCAGGCCTTGAGAGGGTCGAGCCAGTTTTTTTTGCTGAGGACGGGCGTTCCTAACTTCGCAACGAACCGGGAGCATCCCGTTTTTGCAAAAAGACGTTGTTTTGAGGAGTGCGAGCATCTGGCTCGCGATGGGATTGATAGCGAGCCAGATGCTCGGACTACAAAAACGCGATGCTCCCCAACGAACCCTTCTAATTGTTCGGCTTGTTTAGCATGAGTTGCTCGGCTATTTTGCTTTCGCTCAGACAGTTTTTTTTGGTCTTGCCCGTCCGGCGGACGCGATTTTTTCATTGATTAATTGCCCTGCAGGTGAATTGAATCGAGTGAATGGGATTTTCCGGGATTTTGTTAGTGTCAGTTAAGTCGGTTAGACTTTTTTAAGAAAATCGCTATTTAATCCGTCTTCCATAGGCACTTTGAATAAAGAATGAAGCAGTCTTGAACCGTCGGGGGAATTCTCTATTTTTAATTAACTATTTTCGCACGAAAGCGGGGCGCTTGCGACAGCCCCCGATCGCCGGCAGTAAAGCGATCGAGAGCGGCAGTCGGTCGAGCGGCTGAGGAGAGCCGGTACTCTGGCGATTTGCGGCCATTTAAATCTGCTTTCCGCCGAGGGATTCTGGCATCTGGGGATAGGCGCGATCGCTCCTGAAGGAGCTAAAGCGCGATCGCCGCCTCTGTGACCGACTTTTGCGGGCAGGAGTCTTGGAATTGAGATCGCCGGATTGTCAGTTCTCGCTCTCAAGGACATCATATTTGAATTCGTCACGGATTGGCGCGCGTTCACTTTTGAAAAAATCTCACTTTTAAGAAATATTTTTCAGTTCATTCTATAACTCATTTTTGTATGAGAGAAAAAGAGTTAACCGTACCAGTCTCGAATTTTGACCCCTGATTCAATCCGATTGAACGGAGAAATCAAGCCGGAGAACGGGCGATCGCCACTGATAAAAGGGCAATTAAAAGCGATCGATAAAAACCCCTACACCCCCTCAAAAAGCCTGCAAGTCTCCTGACCGCCGAGCAGGTGACGCTGCTTGCAGGTTTATAACTTTAAGCGAAATCGCTGGCACCTCTCAATTGATTTATATTAAATATAACTTGCGATTCAGTAACAATTGTTCTCCCCCCTCGGATGGTCGCGGTGGCGGGCGATCGCTAGGAAGTGGGGAAGGGGAACCCCAGAGCGGCGCGCCTCTGGGAGAACACCCGTCGCGCGGGCGATCGCGTCGCGAGTGCGGTGAGAGTTTCCCGTCCGGGGCAGGGATTTGCCAACAACGTCAGCGAATCTTGACAGGGGGGATCGCCACGGAAATCCTTGTCAGGCGTAGCGTTGGCGTGCCCGAGCGATCGCGGCGGCGCGATCGGGAACCGCGTAAAAATGCCGAAAAAATGTAACAAATTGCAAAGTATAATGAGAGTCGGGGAACAAACCCCTTAAGAATATCTAAAGAATCACCGAAAGGCAGTACCATCATGGCGCGAGTAGCGATCGCCGGGGCCGGCTTAGCAGGGCTTTCCTGCGCTAAATATCTAACCGATGCGGGTCATGTACCCATAGTTCTGGAACGGCGGGACGTCCTGGGCGGCAAAGTAGCAGCCTGGAAAGACTCCGACGGCGACTGGTACGAAACCGGCTTGCATATATTCTTCGGTGCCTATCCCAACATGCTTCAATTGCTCAAAGAACTGGGCATAGAAGACCGGCTGCAGTGGAAAGAACACACGATGATCTTCAACCAGCCGGACAATCCGGGAACGTACTCCCGCTTTGACTTTCCCGACCTACCAGCTCCGCTCAACGGCGTGACGGCCATCCTCCGCAATAACGACATGCTGACTTGGCCAGAAAAAATTCGCTTCGGTCTGGGCTTGATCCCGGCGATGATTCAAGGTCAGCAGTACGTCGAGGAGATGGACAAATACTCCTGGTCGGAATGGATGCAAAAGCAAAACATTCCCATGCGAGTCGAGAAGGAAGTGTTTATCGCCATGTCCAAAGCGCTGAACTTCATCAATCCCGATGAAATTTCGGCCACCGTGGTGCTGACGGCTCTGAATCGCTTCTTGCAGGAGAAAAATGGCTCGAAAATGGCCTTTTTGGACGGGTCGCCGACAGAGCGGCTGTGTCAGCCGCTCGTCGATTACATTACCGCTCGTGGCGGCGAAGTCAGGCTGAATGCGCCGATCAAAGAGTTTTTGCTCGATCCAGACGGGACGGTGCGGGGCTTCTCGATCCGGGGATTGAACGGGGCTGCTGACGAGGTTCTCACCGCTGATGCCTACGTTTCGGCGATGCCGGTCGATCCGCTGAAGGTGATGCTGCCTCAACCGTGGAGAGAGATGGAGTTCTTCAAGAAGCTCGACGGGCTCGAAGGAGTGCCGGTGATTAACATCCATTTGTGGTTCGATCGCAAGCTGACTGACATCGATCACCTGCTGTTTTCGCGATCGCCCCTGCTGAGCGTCTATGCCGATATGAGCAACACCTGCCGGGAATACGCCAATCCCGACCGCTCGATGCTGGAGTTGGTGCTCGCGCCGGCCAAAGACTGGATAAGCAAGTCGGACCAGGAAATCGCAGACGCTACGATGGCCGAGCTGGAAAAATTGTTCCCCGACCACTTTGGCTCGGAGCTGCCGGCGAGGCTGCTCAAATATCACGTCGTCAAGACGCCCCGCTCTGTCTACAAAACAACGCCGGGACGCCAGCAGTACCGCCCGTCGCAGGTGACGCCGATAGCCAATTTCTTCCTGACGGGAGATTACACTATGCAACGCTATTTGGCGAGTATGGAAGGGGCCGTACTTTCTGGTAAGCTGACAGCGCAGGCGATCGCGCGCGCTCGACCGGTTGCCAAAAGCGGTCAGCCAGTGGCCGCGTTTTCAGGATGAAGGCTTTTCTGCTTCCAGGCAACAGCCAAACGGCAAAAAGCAGAAGGAGGAAATTTCTGTCCTTCCCATTTCAGACCGCACACTGCACACTTCACCTGTCACGAGGAGTCGCACAACTCCTGACGACTGCCAACTGATAGCTGATACGCGCTCACGCTGATAGCTCAATCAAGAATGCTGCAACTGTCTCAGTCCCCGCGAATGAAACCGCCGCTGGCATCAAACGAATATGCCTACGAACTCTGTCGCCAGATAACCGCCAAATACGCTAAAACGTTTTATCTCGGCACGCTGCTGATGCCGGAAGCCAAACGCCGCGCTATTTGGGCCATCTACGCTTGGTGCCGCCGCACGGATGAATTGGTCGATGGCCCCCGCGCTAGGCTGACAACGCCTGAAACCCTCGACCAGTGGGAAAGTCAACTGGAATCGAGTTTTGCCGGCCACCCCGTAGAAGACACGGATGTGGCGCTCTCCGATACGGTGCAGCGCTTCGGGCTAGATATCCAGCCGTTTCGAGACATGATTGCCGGACAGCGCATGGACTTGTCCCGCAGCCGCTACCAGACGTTTGAGGAACTCAACCTCTACTGTTACCGGGTTGCCGGGACGGTGGGGTTGATGACCCTGCCGGTGATGGGGCTGGCCAATCCCCAGGGGACGGCTCCTTGGCAGCCCCAGTCTGATGAAAGTCCCGCTTCTGAGGCGATCGCCCTGGGCATTGCCAACCAGTTGACCAACATCTTGCGCGACGTCGGGGAAGACGTTCGCCGGGGGCGCATTTACCTGCCTCTGGAAGAGTTGGCCCTGTTTAACTACACGGAACAGGATTTAATCAACGGAGTGGTTGACGAACGCTGGCGAGAGTTGATGCGGTTCCAAATTCAACGCGCCCGCAAGTTCTTTGCCCAGGCAGAAAAGGGCGTCAGCGCTCTCAACGCCGATGCCCGCTGGCCGGTTTGGTCGGCTCTGATGCTTTACAGCCAAATTCTTGATGCGATCGAGCGCAATCAATATGACGTATTCCGGCAGCGTGCTTATGTGAAAAAGCCGCGCAAGCTTCTGTGCTTGCCGGTGGCTTGGCTGAGGGCGCAAGTGATGTGAGCGGGGAGTCGGGCTTCGGGCGATCGCCCGAAGCGTCGGCGATCCGATTTCTCCGATCGGCAGTCAAGTTGCCGCAGTTCAACATCGCCGTTAACAAAGAATATTTCCGGCTGCGAAAATCGGCCTATTATATTTACCATCGGTCGGGCTTTGACTGGCTGAAACGCGAGAGATTATGTGCGAATCGCTGCGCCGATTTCGCTGAAAAAATCAACGCAAAAAAAGTCAAGCTCCGTCTATTTTAGCCAATTCCCCTCTCACTCAGATGAGAAAAACAGGCGCAATAGGGGGCGAATCCCTTGCGATTTAAGGCGGTTTGTCGGACCGAAAACGATTGCGGCGCGAGGGGATCGCCCCTATATCGTCACCTTGCTTTCCTCAATTCGCCAGACTCGGGCGATCGCTACAAAAGTTCTCTTATCAAGTTCTCTTGTAAAGTTCTCTTATCAAGTTCTCTTATAAAGAAAAAATTTATATATTTCGCAATACAACGCCGGATTTGCGGGCGAACCATTCCCCGATCGCGTTGGTTCCTCGAAAAAATTAATTTCCCACTCTCTCCATGACCCATTACCAATTAGCAATTACCCGCGATCCAGATTAAAGCTCCCGATCTCGGGGGAAATATTGCCGGCAAGACAGAATAGGGCGCTGGCGACGAACTCGCGGTTTGCCGGCCCTTCCCCGCTCGACTTGGGGGAACGAGCTGTTCTAGCGCCCATCTTTTCACTGTCTCGAAGCAGCCGACTGGTGCCTATGGATTGCTTGCCTGAGCCGCCAGCCGTTGTTTGAGTTCTTCTAGAGCCTGTGCCCAACGCGGATCGGGCTGGGAGGCTTCAGAACTCGATCCGGAGGAACTGCTGCCAGAAGAAGCGGCTGCAGGCGAGCCGCGACGGCTCTTTTTCGAGCTGCTGCGACGTTCGCCACCGCCGGAACGTTCGCCACCGCCGGAACGTTCGCCACCGCCGCTTCCTTTGCCGGCGCTCGCCGGAATGGGAGCGGGAGTCGAACTAGCCGGAGCCCCGGCAGGGGCAGCAGGACGCGGTTCCTCGTCTCCCTTGCCCTTCGAGCGAGGCAGAGCCTTTTCGATCTTCAAGGGCGTCTCTTTGAAAAGGTAGCCGTTGAACTTCTCGATGAATTGGTCAGCCTCTTCCTCGGTTTTGACGGTGACGAAACCAAACCCCCGGCATTTGCCCGTTTTGCGATCGGTGATCACCTTGGTGGTGATCGAGTCACCTGCCTCAGCAAAAACGGCTTGCAGCTCCTTGCGGTCTATTTCTTTCGGCAAATTACCGACATAAAGACGAATCGACATCGAAAATACCTCCATTGGTTGGATTGAAACAAATTGACAAACCTTTACCGCTCGGTGGCCAAGAGGAGAGTCGGGTTGAGACACCGCGCTCGAAGAAAGCCGACTTTCAGAGTTCTCATGGCCATACTCAACAGCACAGTTCACCCCTGAACGCAACCGGATTCAAGAGCGTTATGCCGGTAGAAAAGCACCTTACGCCGAAAAAGTTGACCTGTCAGATCGCTGCGTAAACTTTCGACCGTCACTGGGGAATTGAAGCTTAATGTTGTTTTCTGATGTTGCTGCCGCACTATCTTGTGAGAAACCACCTTAAAAACCCCTCGTGGGAGCCCAGTATATCAAGCAACTGGCACGTTACCGACCTGATTCGTCCCCTCGGGTATCCGGGATCTGACGCGCTTGAGAACGGATAACACAGCCCAGACATGCTCTTAGGAAAATACTTCTGGGGTAACTCTCCTGTCAGCGAGCGACCCAATTATCCTCTCGCTTTGAGGATTTAATTATTTAACCCTTCATTAAGGTATCACAGCCTCGAGCCGGGAGCTAGTTCTGATAAGAGATTTCCGTTTTTTTTCCACAAGCGCTCCGTCGCGACGTTTTTTCCCGATATGCTTGTCCCGGCATGGGGGAGCGATGCCAGCAGCCTGCCCATTTTCAGAGCGTCTGCGGTGTATGGGGTTCCCCCTCTACGAGCCGCAATTTTCCTGTCTCATCCACAAGCGATAAGTAGCAACACTCAGGCAACCCGATAATAGGGCTGACCTGTCTGTCCGGAAGTATTGCCGTTCCTCGCTCTTCAAGCGCAAATACGGAAAAAACCAGCCGATGGCTCCGGCTGGCTGAGCTTGCTGTGTTGGGAGAAGGAAAACCTGATACCTAGACGATCGAGCATCTGCACTAACTGAGATAACACTCTCAGCCACGTCTGGTTTCGGCTTTCTGTAAATAAATGTAACACTATCGGGCCGCTGCTGCAATATTTCTTTACATTTTTTTTCCAGTCTTCAGGCTGAGCGCTTTTTACAGGCCACCCCGCAAGATCAGGTAGGCCCCCCAGAGGGCCGACGCGCCAGCCAAAATGGCCGACCAAATCGGGTGGCCGCCCTGACGGAGGTGGCGATCGCTCCCCGATAGGGTTTCGAGGTCGATCCAGGGAGTGGCTCCTCGGCGAAACCAGCCCGTAGCGACAACGCGCTGGTTTATCAGAGTGCTGAGGCGGGGCGATCGCTGCCAGAAATTGCCAATTGGCCCTAGCCGGGAAAACCAGTGCAATTTCACCAGACCGCTGGCGGTTTGCAAGAGCAAATCTTGTCCCAGCCAGTTGCTAGTCCCCCCGCGCCCGATCAGTTTGCCTTCCAAACGGACGGGCAGGCTGTCGAGGGGCAGGGCGGCTGGATTGGCAAGAATCGCGGGCAATCCGGGATCGACTTGGAGGTTGGACGGTTTGATATCCGGGAAAAAGGCATTAATGCGCGTGAAAGTGCCCAGACTAAATCCAGTCAGCAGCAACGCCTGAAGCAGCCAGTCTTGCAGCCAACCGCTGTAGTTCAACATCCAGGCGAGGATCTGGACTTGCATCTGGACGCTCGTCCACACCATCAGCCAGATAAAGCAGGCAACGGTTAAACCCAGCACAACGCCAACGAAAGGGGCAGCTTGCAGGAAGAGGGGAGAAAGATTTGATTTTTGCTTCTCGGCGGTTTTGGGCGTTTCTTTGGGGAAATCCAACTCGGTTTCTAGATTCCAGAAACGGGCGATCGCGCCTAATATATAGAAGCGCTCCCCCAAGGGCGGATGAGAATTGTTGACAGCCAGCCAGCGACGGTAGGGGTTGGTGCAATCCCACTCCAGCACGGATTCGAGGGGGGCAACTGAATGCAGGCTGCCAACGGTGAGGGCTTGTCGGTGCCCCACGGGCATCAGCATCTCCAAGCTTTCCAAGAGGTGACTGGTTTGTCCTTGTTTCTGGATGTCAGCAGCCGTACCGATCGCGATTTTGAGCAACGCGCGGGTTAAGGCGTTGGGATTCGTGGTGAGTTCGACGGCAAAGCGATCGGCGTACAATACCCTAGTTCTGGACAGCCACAAAGCCGGCCAGCGCAGCAGCCAATAGAGGCCGTAACTCAGAGCCGATACAGCCGCTCCCCCATAAACCCCAGCGGTATAAAGAAAATGCTGTTTGCCTTTTTTTTGCAGGTTGTCCGCAAATTGCGCGGATTGCCAATAAACAATATAAGGTATTTGGGCCGCCAAAACGGCCAAAGACATAAAAGCAAAATCCCCATTAATGACATGTCCGAATTCGGCGGCGCAGATCGTGGCAATTTCGTCATCTGCTAGCTGCTCCAACAAACCCTGACTGACAACGATGCGGGCGGTGTGGGGCAGGTTGCCATAACTCAGGGCCAGGGGAGCCGCAACGGGCAGGATTTTTAACTTGGGCCAGGGCAGGTTTTTCTTCCAACAATAGCCCTTGAGCGATTTCACCGATTCGGGACTGTATTTCGCCAATTCGTTCCAAGACAGGGGCTTTTGACTGTAAAAGTGCTGTAGCAGTCCATCCCACAGCCACGGAGATACAACCAGCAGCAGCGCGATCGCTATCAGGATGGGGTTGTTTGGGGCGTAGTAGAAGACGTAAAAATCTTGAATGGGCTCGATCAGGGGCAGTTGGACGAAAAGTTCGTTGGTGGTGCCGAGGAAGAACTGGATTCCGGCGCGCGCCAGTATAAATAGGGCGATCGCGCTGGCGGCTTGCAGCAACCACAGACGCCATTTTTTGACGGCTTTCAGGGGGCGAATTTTTTTGGCTCGTCCGGCATTGCGCCACACAGGTTGGTAGGAAGGCGGTTGGGAAGCCGGGATTGGGGGATTGGGGGAAGAGGGTTCGCTTGCGGCGGTGGGTTGGGGAGCCGGGATTGGGGGATTGGGGGAAGAGGGTTGCTCTGGTGCGTGCGGCGTCTCGATCGCTGTAGGAGGCGGGGGGGGAGGCGG
>CAYOOD010000158.1:0-13847 GCA_964405435.1 uncultured bacterium | reverse complement strand
ACTCCTTATGGACTTCTTTTTGGCTATTGTAGCATAACTTTAGAGAATTGGTATACATTGTCAGATAAACTGATAGGTTCTGGAAATGATCGCATATCCTATACAGGAGAAAAGAAAAGGTATAAGGCAAAAATAGACGGGGAACGCCGAGCCGCTGTGAAGGCGAACGCTCAACCCAGTGTAGAGCGTAGATTTGAGATTTTCCAGGGAGCTTTTCCACCTACAGAGTCAAACAGATACCATTTGTCAATTGCAGCCGCGCTCCTGAATTTGGGGCGTTTGGCTGGCAGCTATTGTGCTAAATCTTTTGCGCTATATTTGCCTGAATTTTAACCGATCGCGTTCCAGAAAAGCTAGAGTTCTCGCCGATGTGTGCGTCTATCTCCCCAGAAATTACCTCCTCGAGAGGAGAGACGGTAGAGAGCAACCGTCGCGGACAGGGATGGGTTGGTGCTTTTTTAAAGAAGCATTCATCCAAAACCCTCCTGTTGAGGAGGGTTGCGCCTGAAAAGACGCGCTTTGTCTTCGCGGGAGTGAAACGAGAATAGGCGGATCGCTTGTGGGAGCGGAGGATAAAAAGAGGCATCTAGAGAGCAAAAGGTAGGGATCGGGGAGGAAGGAGAAAAGCGATCGCCCCCCGAAGTGCGGGCACGGCAAAGAAGAGGCAATTGCCCCGCCCGGAAAAGGCGATCTCCGATCCGTTGCTTGTTTGGGCAAATAGCCGAATCGGAAACGAGAGCGGGGGGATTTTGCTGCATCCGAAGCCGGGGATTTTGCTTAAATCCGGTTGTTTTGCAGCACCTTTTGGGCAGCGCGTCGGACTGCCGGATCGGGATCGGTACGCGCCAGCACCGCTATTTTGGGTTCGGCATAGCGATTGCCCAAGTGCCCCAGAGCGCGTGCAGTTTGCAAGCGCACCGATGAATCGGCATCGTCGAGGGCGGCGATGAGCAATTCCGAGGCGCGCGGGTGTTTTAAGCGCGTCAAGACATCGACCACAGCGCAGCGCACGCCGGCATTGGGGTGGCGCAAGCCGCGTCCGATCCAGTAGATTTGCTCTTCGACGGAAACGCGAATGTTGCACGAAGCTGGTTGTAGGGGCGGTGCCCCCGTGCCCGCCCTAGACCCGTGGCCCTGTGCCAGGGCGATCGTGCAAGCAGTCGTCCGTCTGGGATCGGCAGTCAGCTCGATGAGAGCGGCGATCGCCTCCTCAGTACACAAGTGAGCCAGAGCGTCGATCGCCGCCTGAACCACATTCGGGTCCTGATCCGCAGCCGCCACCCACTGCATCGCGTCCACCGCCCCCTCGCCGCCGCGATCGCCCAAAGCTCGGAGGGCATCAATGCGGCGGTTGCTGTCGGGAGAGCGCAGCACCCCCAACAAAGGCGGCAGGGCATCAGGATGGCCGATCGCCCCCAAAGCAGCGATCGCAGAACGAGTCAAATCCTCGCCACAGGACATTTCCACCAGCGGAGCCAGAACCGCCACCGCCCGAGAGCCGCCAATTCTGCCCAGCGCCTCCACCGCCGCCACCCGCACCTGCGTCGCCGGATCGGCGGCCACCAACTCGGCCAAATCTTCCAAAGCCTCCGGATAGCCGTGCAAACCCAGAGAACGCACCGCATAGTAGCGCACCCAAGGCTCCGGATCGGCCAGGGCATTCTTCAAATAAGGAAACGCGATCGCGCCGTCCATCTGCGCAAACGCCCTCGCCGCCGTCGCCCGTTCCAAAGCAATCTCGCTATCTAAAGCAGAAACCAGCACCGACAGCACCCGGCGGTCGTCCAAATAAGGAATGTGTTCCAGAGCCGCGCGGCGCACCCGCTCGTCGCGATCGCGGCAGCATTCCAGCAGCAAGTCCACGCACTGCTCGAACGCAAAATAACCCGCAATCTTCACCGCCGACTCCCGCACGAACGGATTGGCATCGTGCAAAAGCCCCACCAAGCGCGACGGCATCTCAGGATGGCCCAAAGAATCCAAAGCCGCGATCGCCGCCTGACGCACCGCCGCATCGGGATGGGAAAGCGGCCCGATCAAAGCCTCAAAAGCGCTCTTGTCGCCAATTTTCGCCAGCGCCTCCGCCGCCGCGATCGCGGACGACGCTTCCCCATCTTCAAGCAAGCGCGTCAGAGCCGGCACCGCCAAAGCCGAACCAATCCGACCGAGAGCCTCCGCCGCCGAAATGCGAGTTTCCACATCCTCCGCCGAAAGCTGCTCCAGCAGCATCGGCGTGCAGCGTTCTCCATAATTAACCAGCGCCTCCACCACCACCTTGCGAGCAGCCGGCTTGTCCAGAAGTCGAGCCAGAGCGTGTTCCACCTGCGGCCCTTCCAGCCACCCCAGCACCAACACCAGCGCCCGCAATTCGTCCGCATTCGCTGAAGGCACCGCATCCAGCAAATTGCGAGCCCCCTGTTGCCCAATCGCGTGCCGCACCAAATCCGCAATGTGAGAACCTTCGCGATAAACCGTTTCGTAGCGGTCGTAAAAAGCCGCCAAAGCGTGGGCAACCGCCTTCGAGGGCGCAGAAGGAGCATTGAGCAGCTCCACCAGCGGCCCCACCACCTCCTCATCCCCCAAGACCCCCAGAGCGATCGCCGCCGGATCGCAGAGCAACTCATCTTCCAGCAGCGGCACCAAAGCCGGTGCCACCGTGGGGTCGCCAATCCGCCGCAGCGCCTCCAGCGCCGGAAACGCCAAAAAGAAATCCCGCGACTGCGCGATCGCCAGCAGCACGTCTGCCGCCGCCGCCGCCCGCAAGTGCCCCAACGCTTCTATCGCGTGATAGCGCACGTTCACGTCCGCATCCGATAGCGCCCCAACCAGCCCCGGAATCGCGCGCGGGTCGAGCCGTTCCCCCAAAGCCAGCGCCGCATAAATGCGCAGCTCCACATCCGGGTCATTTAAAAACTCCACCAGCGGATCGACCACATCCACATCGCTCAGAGCCAGCACCTGCAAAGCACTATTCAACACGCTGATATTGCGGTGTTCGGAGCGCAGCGCCCGCAGCAGCGTTGCCGTCGTGCTTTCGCCCGCAGTCAGGGCCAACCCGTCCACCGCCACCCGCCGCACCCGCCAGCTTTCATCGCCCAGCGCTTCCAGCAAAGAAGGCGCGTTTTCCTCAAAAGCGTCTGCATCCCCCTTTTGCTTGGCCAAAGCTTGAGCCGCGCGCAGTCGCGTCGCCTCATTCGGGCTGAGGAGGTCGCTGGCCAAATCCCGCTCTCGTTCCCGGCGAGCCGTCACGTCTTCGATCGCGACAGCTACCCCCGCAATGCGATCGCCCTCCCACAGAGGAGAAACCGTCACCCGCTGCTGCATGAACTCAAAATACTTCGACGGGAAACAGGGCCGGCAGGGAATCAAATAATGGTGAAACGCCGGAGCGAGAGTTTCCACCATCCCTTCAGAAAGGACGCGCTTGAATCGTTCCAGCAAGCCGCGCGCTTCTAAATCGGGGATAAGCGAAACTAACGGCTGCCCGATCGCAGCCGCGCTCTCAATCCCCGTCGCAGCAGTCAGTCGGGCATCCCAAGACCTCACCACTAGCGCGGCATCGGTTGTAAAAATACTGAGTAGAGCTTCGTTCGTCATTGCCTGGTTAAGAGGAATGGGGCTTATGGAATAGGAAATAGCGCATGGGGCAAAAGAGAATGGGGAAGTGGGCTCATGGCTCATAACTCATAGCTCATGGCATGAAGCATAGCGCCTAAAAATCAAACCAATTCCCTATGCCCTTTTTCCCAATTCTCCATTCAACGCGAAAAAGCGCGCTCTACAATCGCAGCCAAAGCGCGCGCTCTTTCGAGCATTTCGCCAATGCTCACTTGAGAACGGATGACGCCAGAAACATTGCGATCGGCTATAGAGCGAATGTCAGAGAGCGCCTGCATAATCGCCGCCGAAATTGTCGAGTGTTCGCGATTTGACCGCGCGATCGCCGCAATTTGTTTAGAAACATTTTGCGCCGCCAGCGTCATATCTTTCACAGCGATCGACTGTTCCTTCATCGCCTTCGCCACCTGCTCCGATTGCCGGCGCATACTTTCCGCCGCCTTGCCCACTTGACCGGCAGCCGTCGCCTGTTCGTTCATCGCCTTGCTGACACTGCCGAGAGAGCGCGCCAGACGTTCCCCCTCCGCCGAAATTTGCTCCCCCGCCACCGACTGTTCGTTCATCGCCCGAGTCGTCGCGCTCGCACCGCGTCGCATCGCCTCCACCGCCGTCAAAATTTGATTGATGCCATTCGCTTGTTCCGCCGTCGCCTTGCGCACCTGCATCGCCAGAGCCGTCGTATTCTGTCCCGCCTTCATCACGTCTCGCGCCGCCCGCGCTTGTTCGTTCATCGCCTGCGACACCTGCTGAGTAATCTTGCGCATCTGCACCGTAGACTGCACGATCGCCGCAGCCGTTTTCGCCTGCTCGTTCGTCGCTCGCGACACCTCCGTAGACTGCTTCGCCGTCGTATTGATCGCGTTCACCACATTCTGCCCCGCACCGAGCTGCTCCTCAGAAGCCCGAGTAATTTGACTCACCAACAGCGCCGTTTCCTCCACCCCCGTCAAAATCTTTTTCAACCCCAGCGCGCCCGCTTCCGCGAGAGAGCCACTTTCCTCAGCCACCCGCACCCCTTCATTCGACGTCGCCACCGCCTCCGTCGCCACCGCCTGCAGCGCCTTAATAATCCCCGCAATATCCGTCGTTGCCTGCGCCGCGCGATCGGCCAAATTGCGGATTTCTTCCGCCACCACAGCAAAACCCCGCCCCGCATCGCCCGCTCGCGCCGCCTCAATACTCGCATTCAGCGACAGCAAATTCGTCCGCTCCGCAATCAAATTAATCGTATCCACAATACTGCTAATTTCCGAAGTGCGCTTGCCCATCTCCCGCATCGCGTCCGCCGACTGGACGATCGACTCGCGCACCCGGTTGAGTCCGTTAATCGCCTTCTGCACCGTACTGCCCCCTTCCTCCGCTGCTGCGGCGAGTCGGCGCGTAATTTCATCCGCTTGTTTCGTCAGTCCCGATACCGACCGAATCGATCGCTCTAATTGCGTCGCCGAAGTCGCCGCCGACGTCGCCGCATCGGAAATTCTTTCCGCATTCACCGCCACCCCCTGCACGGAAGACGCCATTTCTTCCATTGAAGTAGCCACCTCTCCCACCATTCCCGCCAGATTTTCAGTCGTCGCCGACACCTCCTCGATCGATGCCGCCATTTCGCTAATACTGGCTGTCGTCTGTTCCGCCGCCGCACTCAAATCGTCTGCATTTCCCGCCACACCTTGAATCGAGCGACTCATTTCTTCCACAGAAGCCGCCGTTTGCGCGATCGACGCCGCCAGAGAATCCGTATCCCGATTGACGCTCTTGATAGAACTCGCGATTTCCCCCATCGCACCCGTCACCTGGTTCGCAGAAATCGCCATTTCCTGAATCGTTCCCGTAACCGTTTGAATCGAATGAGTCGTTTCCTCGATCGAAGTCGCTGTTTGCCGGATTCCCGCCGCCAAATCCACCGTCGTCCCCGTCACCTCCTCGATCGAAGCCGCCATTTCATTAATCGAAGAAACCAATTGTTCTGTATTCGCCGCCACCGCTTCAGCTTGCAGCGCAGTTTCCTTGAGCGAAGCCGCCATTTGATTCGTGCCCGACGCCGTTGCATCGAGAGATTTTAGCTGCGCCTCCGCCCCCGATTTTACCTCCTGCGTGATGCTAGAAATTTCGTTCCCCAGCACCGCCATGCGCTCCGCCTCTTCGCGGGCGCGGCCTACTTCTAGATTATTTTGTTTTCCGTTGCGCGAAAAAATCAGCGGAGCCAATACACCCAGACCAAAAATCAATAGCGATGCGAAAGCCAGTGAAAAAATAGACATATAAATTTCCTTCCCCCTAAAAAGAAGCCGTTGCGGGTGCCGTCATTGCATCCCTCATCTCTTTGACATTCAGTAAATCCGCCACATTCAGAATCAGAACCATCCGTTCCCCGACTGTAGCGATTCCTTCTAAATATTGTCCGCTCAACCCCGATAGCGTCTCTGGAGGGGGCTGAATTTTCTCTCTCGGAATCGCCAAAAATTCGCGGGCGGTGTCTGCAATTAAACCGACCACTCGTTCTCGAACGTGAATGACAATCAGGCGCGACCTCGCCGTGTAAGGGATTTTCTCGAAACCGAACCGGCTGCGCAAGTCGATTGCCGGAATCACCTGCCCGCGAGAAAAGACCACTCCTTCTACAAAGTAGGGAGCTTCGGGCACCGGCGTGATTCGGTCTACCATTTCTAAAAGCTGCACGACTTTTGAAGGCAGTCCGTAAGTCGTCCCCGCCAGTTCAAAAAGAATGTAAGTGTCTGCTGCATTTTGATTGTCTGACATTAGGCCCCGCTTTTTCTATTTTAGAGTTGAGCGCTTCTCGGCAATCCGCCGCATTTTCTTAAAAATTTCCTGATTTTTTAAGGAGAATGACGGGCTCTGGCTCGGTTGCCAGCCGGAGCGATTTGAGTTTTTTTGCTCAAAGCCACCGCGTCAAGAATTAAAATGACCCGCCCGTCGCCGAGGTCGGTTGCTCCAGAAATTCCCGGCACCTGCACCAGGGGGTCTTTCAGCGGGCGGACGACAATTTCTCGCAAGCCAATCAAGCGATCGACAACAATGCCGATAGCATTTTTCCCCTGTCCCACCACAAAAGCATAGACGTGCTTTTTTGTCTCGACTTCAAACCCTGCAGCGCCAGAGCTGCTATTAGAATCGGACAAGTTAAACAGGCGCTTCAGGCTCCACAGCGGCAAAACGCCGCCGCGATAGAAAATGACTTGATTGTTTTCCAGTAGCGTGCTTTCGTCGAGGCGAACTTCGACAGTTCCCTCGATGGAAGATTGCGGCACCGCGTAAGTTTGTCCGCAAGCAACAACAATGAGCGCATCCGCGATCGCCAGCGTCAGCGGCAGTTGAATCGCAAACCGCGTGCCCGCCCCGGCGCGCGTCTGCATCGTCAGAGTCCCCCCCAATTCCTGAACCGTATTTTTGACAATCGTCATGCCCACCCCCCGCCCGCTCGTCAAATCCGCCTCTTCCCGGACGGAAAAGCCCGGAGCGCAGAGAATATCCAGCAGTTCCGAATCGGAGAAGAGAGGCGGCAAAGGGGCGATAGGGGGAAATTGTTCTTTTCTGGCGCTCTCCCGCTCTCCCAGTTTCCCCTCAACCGCCTCCTCCGGGAGCGCGATCGCGAGAGGGAGCAGTCCCAGCTCTCTGGCGCGAGCCGCCACTTTTTCCACATCTACCCCCCGCCCGTCATCCTCAATCTCGATCGCCACCATTTCTCCCACCGTGCCGGCACGCAGCGCCAAATTGCCTTCTGGCGGTTTCCCCAGTTGGGTTCGCTCCTCCTCAGTTTCCAAGCCGTGACTGACTGCATTGCGAACTAAATGCAACAGCGGGTCCATCATCCGCTCGACAACAAATTTGTCAATTTCCGTTTGCTGTCCGCTCAGAGTCAGAGAGACTTTCTTTTGACTTTCCCGCGCCAAATCCCGAACCGCGAATTGCATCCGGGCGAAAATTTCGCCAATCGGCACCAGGCGCGCCCGCGTCACGCTTTCGCGCAAATCCCGCAACTGGCGTTCCATCGTCTGATTGACTTCTCGCAGGGGACGCACAGCCGCAGCACTCACCTCCTGCTCCAACAGATTGAGGCGATCTTCCAAGCGGGCGCGGCTGGTGACTAATTCGCCCACCATCCGCATTAACTCATCCAGTTTCGCCAAATCAACCCGCACCACATTCGATGGGGCGGGAATGGGAACAGCGCTCTTATTCGTTTCGCCTTCTCGGAGAGAGCCCGATAGCGGCAGAGCGCCAGTGTTTTCGGAGAGAGCCGAGAGATCAGCACCCTTGTGCGGAAGAGCCACCGAGGGCGTGAAAGGGGGAGGGGAAGAAGGGGCGATGGGGGGAAGTTGTTCTTTTGTTTCGCTCTCCCGCTCTCGGGCTCTCCCGTTCTCCTGCTCCTGTACGGGCGAAAAGCTTTTTGCCCCTCTCCCGCTCTGTGACTCTCCCACTTCTTCTGCTGGCGGCGATTCAGTGGCTCCAGGCGGTTCTGTTTCCGGTAGCGGCAGTTCAAAATTGCTGTATTGCCTCCAAGTCAGCCCGTCGTTTCCCCAATCCGCAAACGTGGTTTCCGGGACATTACTGGCAACCAGAAAATCAAACACAATCCCGCCAGAGTTTTGCACCCTAGGCGCGGCGTGGATTAACTGACCTGCTCCTTGCAGGCGATCGCGAATGTAATTGACATTGACTCCTCTAGCCGCCAATTCTGGCATCGGCGCGAATTCAAAGTGCCAAGCTCTCGCTCCATCGCGAACTGCCGCGCCCAGTCGCTGTTTTTCTTCTGCGCTCGGGTTGAGCTGCACTTCGGAGATGCGCGTTTCTGGTGGGGGGGCGAGGAGTTCGGGGGATATATCTTCTTCCGGTTGTTCTTTAACAGCTTCTTCCTCTTCTGGCGAACTCGCTGTCGGTTCTTTGGGAAGAACTGCGTTGATCTGCTTTATAATGTTGGCGATATCCGGTGCGGGATTTGAAGCGCGGCGGGCTTCAATCACCTGTTCTAACATTTTGGTGCCGCCGATGAGAGCGTCCAAACCTTCTCCAGTCAGGCTGACTTGCTCCGAACGCAGTGCCCGCAGGTAACTCTCCATCTCGTGCGCGATTTGTTCTGCTTCTCTGACGCCCACCATGCCGGACAACCCTTTGATCGAGTGAAAACTTCGCAGGAGTTGGTCGAGCAGCGACTGATCTGGGCGCGGCTGATTCACATTCATGTCGAGCGCCAGCAAATTTCGACGCACAACCGTCAGGTGTTCGTCACTCTCCGCGAAATAATCATCGAGGAAGTCAGCAAAAAATTCGTTATTGGCTTCAGCCTTTGACACGCCTTTATCCCTATTTCTAATTCAATAACACCTTCGCTTCCCAGGCGAGCTTCTGCGGTTCAAAGGGTTTTGTCATGTAGGAGGTTGCGCCTGCCGCGATGGCTGCCTCTCGGCTGTCATCGTCGCTCTTCGTGGTCAATATAATGACGGGGATGGTTTGATAAAATTCATAAGATCGCACGAACTTAAGCACCTCCAGCCCGTGAATGTCGGGCATGTTCAAGTCCAGAACGATTAAATTTACCGGGTTGTGCTTTAAGTGTCCGATCGCCAGTTGTTCGACGGCTTCGAGCCCGTTGCTCGCTTCGTCAAAATATACGTTCCTGAGTACCCGCAGCGATGCCATAACCATGCGCCGCATGGTTGCCGAATCATCCACTACCAATATTCTCATAGCTTTCTTTCCTTCCCTTCACCCAAAACCCGCCTTCTATTCAACAGTAAAAATTAATTTTTAACGCTCTCCTTGCCCGACTTTCTTGCCGCAATCTGATCCCTTTCTACTCTTTATGTTTTGCCTTTTTCCCATTCAACTTTTTTAGGTTATTCACTTTGTAATGAGTTGAAATCTGGTTATCAGCCTCCTTTTTTCGCGTAATTTTACCCTTTTTTCCGCTCTCCTCCTCCGGGTTTGCTTTTACTTCAGCAATAACTCGCAAACCTGCGCCGCAAGAATTTGCGGTTGAAACGGTTTGGTCATGTATCGCGACGCGCCGGCGGCGAGAGCCGTTGTATGGGTTACTTCGTCGCCTTTTGTCGTCAAGATGACGATGGGAATCGTGCTGTATTTTTGATGCCCCCTCATAAAGTTTAGCACGTCCATTCCGTGCATGTCGGGCATGTTCAAGTCGAGGATCATCAAATCAACCGGCGCGAGCGCCAGTTGTTCGATCGCTTCCAGCCCGTTGCTCGCTTCATTAAACTTAACCTCTGTCAAACTTCGCAGCGATGCCATCACCATCCGCCGCATGGTTGCCGAGTCATCTACTACTAAAATCTGTTTCATCCCAGTCTCCTGTGGTGTGAGTGAGGGTGCCGCTTTCCGAGAGCGGCTCACTCTGAGAGTGCCAGAGCTCTAGCTGTGTTGCCTCCGATTCCCAAGGGCTCGTGCCGCACTTCTTTGCCCGCACGGGAGCGCTCGTGCGTCTTACAGGCAACGCCCTAAAGCTGCGGGCAGGGTTTCAGGAACGGCAGTCGCTTGCGTCGGGGTTGTTTGGGCGGGCACGCCCAGAAAGCACCGTCGGCTGCAAAGTTTTCGCGCTTGAATGAAATCCCGTACTAGCTATTTACGAGCGTTCTTTACATTTTGTAAAGAAACCCCCAACTGTGGAGAAAACTTCTCTGATGAGAGTCTTTTCCTCTGCGTGGTTTCACGGACTAGCTCAGCTATTTCCAACTGTTGAGCGCGGGGCATCTTTCCAGAGTTCGGTACTGTCTATTTGACAGGATATAACACTTGCTCTCAATTCCGACAAATGCTATGAGTTTCTTAACAGAACGGAGAGTGGGTGCGGGGATCTGTCCTCTCAATCCGTGTCCCGGGCCGTTGCGAAGACGCCTGTCTATTTCTATTTTAGGTTTGAGAAGTTCTCGGGCGCGATCGATCCAGCCCGGGAACGCCTACTTTTTCGCTGCTTGTAAATAATGGTTCTTTACAGTAAAATTATATCCGATCTGTTCGGGCATGAAAGCGGCGAAAATGATTGCAGATTGTTGTTGACTGGCACTATTCTTGCAATTATAATGCAATCAATCTGCAATGGAAAGATAAAGAAGCCCCGACAAAACTACTGGGATTTTCAGGGTGGGGTCGGGAAAAATTATGCAATTTAAAAGAAAAAGATCGGCTGCACGGCATCGATCGCCCTATGGCTTGGCGGGAACCGGGATGAAGGAGCGCCACGGCGAGAAGCACTCACGAGGGGCGCGAAATATGGCATAGTCATGGGATGCGGCTAGCAGTGATAGAGGTTTTGTGCCCTCGCCTGTGGACTTCCGGCGCTCCAACACGCTCTATCCTGCGGGAAAAGTGCGATCGAGAGCGAAAACCTCTCAGGGCTGAAAGTATACATTGAATTGATGCGTATCCCAACTGTTGCAATTTTTACTTTAACGGTGCCGCTAGCTGTTGTGGAACTGTCCGGGGGGGTTGCGCCCCAGCTCGTCTGGGCAAGTGCCATCAGGGAGCCAAGACTACAGGCGGCAGGAGAGGAGACAGCCGGGGATATCAAAAAGCATTTTCCCGCCTATCCGCCCCCAGCACGAGAGGAGAACAACCAGGCTGTCGGAGCTTCCCCGTCGGGCGATTCTTTACCCGGAGCGACGCCCTCTCGCGCCGCAACGACAGGCGAACTCGCCCGGGAGCGATCGCTTTCTGGGGCAGCCTTACTCAAACCGCCTGCCGACAACACCCCAGCCGCCGCCGCTTCCTCTGGCGAAGAAGGCGGAGAAATCGTTCCCACCGATGCGGCATCCCAAAAAATCGTTGCAGATGTCGAAATCCGCTTCCTCAGTGGGGACGGCAAACCCTACGATAAAAATGGCCAGCCCGTCTCACCGCGTACCCGCAGGGACTTTCTGCTCGGGGAGCTACAACTCAAACCCCGGCAACCCTTCAGCGAGGAACTGCTGCAAGCAGACGTGCGGCGTCTGAGGCGATTGGATTTATTTAAAAAAGTCAGGGTTTCCCTGCGGGAAGATAGCACTGGGGTGACAATTATTTACGAGCTCCAGGAACGCAATTTCACGACTTTCGGCATCGGCGGCGGCAACAGCGGGGACGTGGGGCTTTTCGGCTCCTTCACCTATCAACACAGAAATATCGGCGGCGTCAACCAGCAGTTGCGCGCCCAAGTGCAGCTAGCAGGCGATGATTTTCAGTACCGCTTCCGGTTTGTCGATCCCTATCGTTTCGGCGAACCCGATCGCTTGGGTTACAGTCTGGAAGTGTTTCGCAGTCGGGATTTTTCCCAGAGTTTCAACAAAGATATCGACTTGCCGAATGGCGACGACGTGCTGGAGGGGCGGTTCGGCGGCTCGGTGGCGCTGCTGAGCGCGCTGAGCGAGTGGGAGGCATCCCTGGGGTTGAATTACCGGCGCATCAGCCTTCGCGATCGCGATTGGAATGTGGCGCGTGCGGATGCCTCGGGACATCCCCTCAGTATTAGCGGCAGGGGCATTGACGATTTTGTCACCCTATCTTTGGGGTTTACGCGCGATCGCCGCAACCGCCGCTCGAATGCCACTGCAGGTTCCCTGCTCAGCTTCAGTTTCGAGCAGTCGATTCCCGTCGGGCTGGGCGATATTTTGATGCACCGACTCCGCGCCAATTACGTTCAATACCTGCCCTTAAATTTTGTATCCGACGCCCAACCCCCAGAGGCACCAGAACTCGCCGAGGTGCTGGCTTTTAATTTGCAAGCAGGCACGGCGATCGGAGAATTGCCCCCTGCCGAGGCATTTCAGCTCGGCGGCATGAATTCCGTGCGGGGCTACGCCTCCGCCGACGTTGCCAGCGGGCGCAGTTTCCTGCTCGGTTCTGTCGAATATCGCTTTCCGATTGTTTCACCCGTAGGCGGGGTGCTGTTTTTTGACGCCGGTTGGGATTTGGGATCGGGGGATACCGTACTCGGCGAACCGGGTATATTGCGCGACAAGCCCGGTAGCGGCTTTGGTTACGGCTTCGGGCTGCGGGTGAAGTCGCCTTTGGGGCTGATTCGCGGCGATTTGGGGATTAGCAACAGCGGCGACATGCGTTTTGAAATTACGACCGGTCAGCGCTTTTGAGGGAGTGCTCGATGCCTCGGCTGAGTGCTGAGTGGGCGCACTGCTCTTCCCATCTCACCCGTGATTCGCCCAGTGCTTTTGTTGCTGGCAGGCATTTTGCAACTGCTGCAGCACGGCGGCTGAAAATGCCGATTTCACCGATTCCAGCAAATTTTCCCACTCCAGCAATTCCGCCATTGAGGCGGCGCAGGCAAACTGGCGGGTGTAGAACTGTTTCCAAAAGTCGGGCGCTTGGTGCTTGTGGTGGCTTTTGTACCAGCGCTTGCGCCAGTAGGGAAAGTCTGCAGCGGTTGGGAGGTTGACTCGGGTGATGGGCGGGAAGTCGGCATAGCTGACAAATCGGCTCACTCCCCTGCCGTGAACGTGGACGACGTGGCGCATACAGCGGATGCGGTAAATGTCTTCTGGCTGAATGCCGAACAGCATGGCGGCTGTTTCTTCGGTGACGAATCGGGCTAGGGGATGGAGGATTGTGGAAAGGTGGACGATTCTCGATTCTCGGATGGGCAATTGGGCTTCTGAAGTTGCTACCATTATTACCGCCTTGGACAGTTGCTTTGTCCTTATAGGTTTTTTTACTGTCGCCTTCCAGATTTTGTGCTGGGGGCGATTCTTTTTGGGATGCTTTTACTGTAGCACCTGCGTTTCGTCTTGTCAAGCTTAGCTAAACAATTTGTAAAAATTCTGTAGCGGACTGGGGCGGAAAGTGCTATTATGGAGGTGAAGTGGTTGAGAAGGCGGAAAGCTGTTGTGAGCAGAGCCAGTACAGCGATCGGGGTGAGCCCCGTGATTAAGGATTTGGTACAGAAGAAAGCGCTAGCACACCGACTGACGCTCAAGGAGATCATTTATATGGGGATGCTGGCGATCGACAAATTGAATGAGGAAGAGCGCGAGGAATTAGCCGATCGCGTTCACCAGATGCAGGTAAATGGGGAAATTTGAGCGATGGGGGTGTTTCCGGGCAAGATAGGCATGAAATGGGCGATCGCCTCTGGTTTGGGTTGGAGGAGCGATCGCCAGCCCTGATTCTTTCTGTTTTCCTAAACCTGCAATGGCGCGGCACTTTACAAAACAAAATCCCCTGCCTGTACAGGCAGGGGATTTTGTTTAAAAACCTAACAAGTTATC
>CAYOOD010000157.1:0-13899 GCA_964405435.1 uncultured bacterium | reverse complement strand
TATTCTGACTGGATAGGAATTACATGACTATCATATCATATATGTGCAACGCCGCTGCAGAAGGCGGCGCAACGGGCAGTTATACGATTGTACTGACAACTGCGCCTACTGCTGATGTAACGATTAATTTCAATACGGGCAGTCAAATTAACGCGATCGCTCCGATTACATTCACCCCGAGTAATTGGAATGTCGCGCAAACGGTGACAGTACAAGCCGTTGACGATACGGCGGTAGAGGGAACGCACGCGGGCACGATTTCTCACGCGGCGACTTCTACGGATGCGAATTACAACGGGCTGGCGAGTGCTGCTGTCAGCGTGGAGATTGCCGACAACGACACGGCGAATAATCCGCCCGTTCTCGTGAATGCGATCGCCGATATAAGCTCCACTGTCTCGACGCCATTTAACTTTACATTCCCCGCGAATACTTTCACCGATCCCGACGGCGACGCGCTCACTTATACGGCTACCCTAGAAGATGGTTCCCCCTTACCTGCGTGGCTGACATTTGACGCCACAACGGGCACCTTTAGCGGCACGCCAACTGACAATAATGTCGGCAGTTTCAATGTCGAGGTGACGGCTTCTGATGGCAGCTTAGAAGCGATCGATATTTTCGGAGTGACTGTCAGTGCTGCGCCCGCACCAGCGCCAACGCCAGCACCAGTACCAGCGCCAGCGCCAGCGCCAGCGCCAGCGCCAGCGCCCGCACCCGCACCCGCACCCGCACCCGCACCCGCACCCGCACCGGCTCTGATTGCGACGGATTCCGGTTGTCTTTGCGATGTTTTCCCAACTCCTGATTTAGGAAATATTGCGATCGCGCCCAATATTATTGCTGAAACCTTAGAAGGAACGGAAGGTAACGAGATCGCGTTTGGCGATGCCACCGCTGAAGCATTCAACGTTAAAGGCGGCAGTGATATTGTTTCCGGTTTGCGCGGCGGCGATAATATCTATGGCGGTACAGGAGTCGATTTACTCTTCGGTAATGAAGGCAGCGATTATATCGACGGTGGCGAAGGAGCCGATATCATTTTTGCCGGCAAAGATAACGATGCCGTTACGGGCGGTGTCGATAACGATACGGTTGTCGGAGATATTGCCGATGACGCGCTCCTTGGCGGCGATGGCAATGACATGCTATTCGGCAATACGGGTAGCGATACGATTGACGGGGAAGCGGGCGACGATATTATCTTCGGCGGCAAAGATAACGATGCCCTCAAGGGGAATATCGGCAATGACGTGATTCTCGGCGATGTCGGCAACGATACGATACTCGGCAATGAGGGCAATGACTTTCTCTATGGCAACACCGGGGCGGATTTCGTCGCTGGCGGTACGGGAGAAGATACGCTCTTTGGCGGCAAAGAGGATGACATCGTAAAAGGTGGCGCTGGCAATGATATTGCTTCGGGGGATATCGGCAATGATTCCGTTTGCGGTGGCGAGGGGAATGACGTGCTCTTTGGCAATGTCGGTGCTGACAGTATGGATGGCTGCGAGGGTGACGATGCCCTTTACGGCGGTAAAGATAGCGATACCCTCATCGGCAATCAGGGGAATGATATTCTCTTTGGCGATATGGGCAGCGATTCTCTGATTGGCGGTACGGGCAGCGACACTTTTGTCTTAAGTCGTAATGGCGGCAGCGATATTGTGTATGATTTTGAGGATGGCAGCGATAAGTTGGCGTTGAGCGACGGCTTGACATCTGAGGAGTTGTCTGTTACCTCGAATGGCAGTAGCACTGTTATCAGCCTTGCCAACAATGGCGACTTGCTGGCGACGATTAATAATGTGCCGTCTACCCTCATCACGGCGGAGGATTTTGTGCTAATTTAAGGAGAAAATAGGTCGGGTTTCGCGCGTACACAACCCAACCTACAGGCTTACAAACAGGAAAGGCAGCGGCTTTCTAACCCCCCTCTAGAAACCGGTTTTCTGGGACTGAATTGGGAAACCTGAGTGACTCCCACCCAAGAAAACCGTTTTCTACCCCCTTTTAGAAAAACACGAAGTCAGCTCTTCCGCTAAATCTAGCAGGTTTCAGATGAGTGAGGTATTGAAAAAAACCGATAACTCCTGCAAAACGAGTTTCAAAGCCTGTACTTTATAGGCATGAAAATCCTCTCAAAAGTCTATTAAATAAGTGATTTTACTTAGAGTTCAAGACAGGGGCCACAAAACTGTAAATTTTTGTGTAAATCTGGCGAGAATTTGACCCTTATGGGATGGGCGGGAGTAGAATCAAATAAGAGTGTTATTCAGCCAATCTTCCACTCTCGTTGCAGCAGGTTAAGAAAAACTTAAAAATCAACTGACTGAGCCAGCCCGACACGCGCCCACAAGCGCGAAATTTAGAAAAAGCTTACCGGGCGCGGCGGGAAGCACAGCGTATGAGCATGGCTCGTGCGCCACCCAGAGAAATTCCCGATTTCCCGCCAGAGCCGCATAAAGTCACAAATCAACTGCAACCACAATCAGGCACGCTCAAACCAATAAAATTTCAAAAAAATTATTAAGAGAGCCCAGCTATGGCCAGTCTATCGCCAGCTCCAACCCGTACCGCCACTCTGCCCCAACCCGGAAACGGGATGCTAGTAGCAATTGACGCGCGAGTGCAGGCATCCCAGATGTTAGCCGCCGGCGCGCTAAAAGGCGCGCAAGTCATTTTGATTGACTCCCGCACAGACGCAGTAGAGCTCCTGACGACAGCCTTAACCAAAAGTCCAGTCACCAGCCTGCACGTCGTCTGTCACGGAGAACCGGGTTGCCTGCACCTGGGGAAAACACCCCTGCACGCGGGGAATTTCCCCGAGTACCGAGAGCAGTTGCAGCAGTGGCAGGTGCGGGAGATTCTCCTGCTGGCGTGCAATGTAGCGGCTGAGGGGGGTTTGAGTTTTTTGCGACAATTGCGCGAGATTGTCGGTGCCAATATTGCCGCCAGCGCGCGGCGCGTCGGCAATTCAGCGCTTGGGGGTAGTTGGGAATTAGAGTACCGACTCGGTTGCGCGAGTTCCCCTCACGCATTTTTAAAGGAAGTGCGGCAAACCTACCCAGGGATTTTCCCCGCATCCTTCGGCAGCGCCAGCAACTTTCCAGTCGGCGCTACTCCCAAATCCGTCACTGTAGGAGACTTCAACGGCGACGGACTTCTCGACTTGGCAACGGCGAACCAGGGCTCCAACAACGTCTCAGTGCTATTGGGAACAGGAGGTGGCAGTTTTGGCGCTAAAACCGACTATACAGTGGGAAGTACGCCCCAATCCGTGACTGTGGGAGACTTCAACAGAGACGGCAAGCCCGACATAGCATCGGCGAACTGGAATTCTAACAACATTTCAGTGCTGTTGGGGACAGGGACGGGTAGTTTCAACCCTGCTAGCCAGTTTGCAGTGGGGACGGGCTTGGGTGCTTTTTCCGCCAGTACGGGAGATTTAAATGGAGACGGGATTCTCGATTTAGTAGCGGCGAATCTTTTCAATACCAACGTCTCCGTATTGCTGGGAACGGGGACGGGCAGTTTTGGCGCTGCTAGCACCTTTACAATAGGAACTAATTCTTATTCCGCCGCCCTGGGAGACTTCAACGGCGACGGCAAGCTCGACATCGCAGCGGCAAACAACGCTAACGATAATGTCTCAGTGCTGTTGGGGACGGGAACCGGCAGTTTTGGCCCTAAAACCGACTTTGTAGTGGGGGATGGTCCCCGTTCTGTCGCCGTGGAAGACTTCAATGGCGACGGCAAGCTCGACTTGGTAACGGCGAACCAAAATTCTTCGGACGTTTCGGTGCTGTTGGGGACGGGAACCGGCAGCTTTGGCACTAAAACCGACTTTCCTGTGTGGAGTGTCCAATCCGTCGCCGTGAGAGACTTTAACCGCGACGGCAAACTCGACATAGCAGCAACGAGCTTTAGCGGCCAAAGCCTTGCAGTATTGTTAGGAAATGGATCTGGCAGTTTCAGTACCGCTACCAACTTTCCAGCAACAACAGGTCCCCGTTCCAACGCTGTGGGAGACTTCAACGGCGACGGCAAGCTCGACCTAGTATCGGCGAACTACAACTCCAGCAACGTCTCAGTGCTGCTCAACACCACACCCACAGTCACCCTGGCAGCGGGAACTACTCCCAGCGAAAATGGGCCAACCAACGGGACTTTTACCATTACCCTAGACCAACCCGCACCCACAGGCGGTTTAACCGTCAATTACAACACCACTGGCAGCACCGCCGCCAACCCCGCACACTACAGTTTTGACCAACCCACCAGTACCAACATTACTGCGGTAACAGCCACTACCTTCACAATTGCCGCCGGAGCCACCACAGCCACCCTAGCCGTCAAACCCGTAGATGACAGCCTCCTCAACCCCGGAGAAACTGTAAAACTCAACATCACAGCCAGTCCCGACTATATTTTGGGGCCAACGATCGGCGCAACGGTGGAGTTTAGTCCCGCTACCTACTCGACAGGGACAAATCCATTAGGAATTGCCGTGGGAGACTTCAACTCTGACGGCAACCCCGATATGGTAACGGCGAACCGTGGCTCCGGCAACGTTTCGGTGTTGCTGGGGAATGGAGCGGGCAATTTTGGCGCTCCATCCAACTTGGCTTTGGGGGGCGTTCCTTCCCAAGTCCAGGTAGGGGACTTCAACGGCGACGGCAAGCAGGACGTGGCTGTTACCAACTATATCGGTGCTAGCAGCACCGTCTCGGTGCTGTTGGGGAATGGTGCAGGGAGTTTTGGCGCGCCCGCCAGCTTGTCAGTATCGAGTGCCTTTGGGCTCGGTGTGGGAGACTTCAACGGCGACGGCAAGCAGGACATGGCAGTAGCAAGTTATAACGCTGCCACTGTTTCGATACTGTTGGGTAATGGCTCTGGCGGTTTTAGCGCAAGTAGCAACTTTTCTACGGGGACTCTTCCCTTTGCGATCGCCGTGGGAGATTTCAATGGCGACGGCAAGCAAGATCTGGCAGTGGCAAATAAAGGCTCTGCCAATATCTCAGTGTTGTTGGGCAATGGCTCTGGCGGTTTTGGCGCTACTACCAACTTTGCTGTCGGCGCGAATCCAGTTGCTATTGCCACAGGAGACTTCAACGGCGACGGCAAGCTGGACTTGACAACAGCCAACTATGGCTCCAACAACGTCAGCGTGCTGTTGGGGAATGGCTCTGGCGGTTTCGGCGCGGCTGCCAACTTGACTGTAGGAACGCAACCCTATGGCGTCGTCATCGCCGACGTCAACGGCGATGGCAAGCAAGACATCGCCGCGTCTAATGCTGGCAGCAACACTGTCAGCGTGATGTTGGGGAATGGTGCCGGCAGTTTTGCTGCTGCCACTAACTTTGCTGCAGGAACTCGTCCGACTTACCTGGGTGCGGGAGACTTCAATAAAGATGGCAAATCGGATATAGCAACTGCGAACATCCTCTCCAACAATGTCTCGGTACTGCTCAACAACAACCAACCCACAGCAACTCTCACGATTACCGACAACGACAACGTAGAAATCGACATCCAAGGCAACAGCACGTTAATTGCCGATGGCGATACCACTCCCTCCCTGACTGACGACACGGACTTTGGCAGCGCCGCCGTTACGAGCGGCACCGTTACCCGCACTTTTACCATTTCAAATTTAGGACTGGATAACCTGACGCTTTTCGGCACCCCCCTCGTCTCTATCACGGGTGCCAACGCCTCCGATTTTACCCTCACTGCCGCCCCAACTTCCACCGTTGGCAGCAGCAGTCAAACCACCTTTCAAGTCACCTTCGCTCCCTCGGCGCTAGGAGCGCGCTCGGCTGACATCAGCATTGCCAGCAACGACAGTGACGAAAGCCCCTACAACTTTACCATTCAAGGCACCGGAGCCACCATTCCCCTAGTCAGTGCCATCAGCACCGCTGCCCCCAACCCCACCAACGCCGCCAGCGTCAACTACACCGTTACCTTCAGCGAAGATGTCAGCGGAGTGGATGCTGCTGATTTTGCCTTAGTACCTACAGGGGTTGCGGGCGCTGCCATCACAGCCGTCACCCCAGTCAACCCCAGCACCTACACCGTCACCGTCAATACCGGCAGTGGCGACGGCAGCATTGGGTTGAACGTCATCGATGACGATTCGATTCTCAGCGCCTTCAGCATTCCCCTCGGCAATACAGGTGCCGGAAATGGGAATTTTACAGGACAGACTTACACGATAGACAAAACAGCGCCCACCGTCACCGTCGAGCAAGCAATAGGGCAAGCAGATCCCGCCCCCACCTCCCCCGTCAACTTCACCGTCACCTTCTCCGAACCCGTCACCGGCTTTGACGCCGCCGACATCAACTTCACCGGCACCACAGCCGGCGGCACCCTCACCCCTACCGTCACCGGCTCCGGCACAACTTATAACGTCGCTGTCAGCGGCATGACAGCCTCCGGCAATGTCGTTGCCAGTATTCTCGCCGCCGCTGCCACCGATACCGTTGGCAATTCCTCGGTTGCCAGCACCAGCACCGACAACAGTGTCACTTACAACACCATCCCCACCCTCAGCGCTATCAGCACATCTGGCAACGAAGATAGCCCCATTCCCTTTACTGCCGCCGACTTTACCAGCGCCTTCAGCGACGCGGATAACGACGCCCTCAACAAAATTAAAATTACTTCCCTCCCCGCCAACGGCACCCTCACCCTGAGCGGTGGGAATGTCAGCGTCAACCAAGAAATACTTCTCGCTGACATCCCCAACCTCGCCTTTATTCCCAACCCTGACTTCAACGGCAGCAGCAGCTTTACCTGGAATGCTTCCGACGGCAGCAACTACGCACCTGCTGACGCTAGCGTTAACCTGACAATTACCGCCGTCAACGACGCCCCCAGCTTCGCCAACCTCGGCAATCAAACCCTTTTAACGTGGACAAATGCTCCCCAAACCGTCGCCGGATGGGCAAATGGCTTGAATTTTGGTCCCGCCGACGAAGCCACACAAGCCGTCAACAGCTTTCTCGTCACCGTCACCAGCGGCGCTGCTCTATTCACAACTGCCCCGGTAATTGCAGCCGACGGCACCCTCACCTACACCCCCAACGGCACCCCCGGCACCGCCACAGTACAAGTACAGCTCCAAGATAACGGCGGCACTGCTAACGGCGGCGCTGATACATCCGCCCCCGCCACCTTCACCATTACCGTACCCCCTCCCGCCGTCGAACTCTCTATCAGCACTGCCACTGGCAGCGAAGCCGGCACCACCGCTATCACCGTCACCGCTACGGCACAAGGTGCAGTTATTGGAGATCAAACTCTCAATTTAGCTTTAACTGGAACTGCCGACGCTACTGATTTTACCGGCACCATCCCGACACAAATCACCATTCCCAACGGCACGACTACCGGGCAAGTTACCCTCACCGTCGCCAACGACTTTATCGACGAAGGAGACGAAACTGCCACTCTTAGCATCAGCAACCCCTCTGCTGGCATCGTCTTGGGAACTTCTTCTTCTACTAGCTTTACCATTACCGATGACGATACTGCCTCTTTTACCGTCAATCCTATCAGCGGATTGAATACCACAGAAGCCGGGGGCACTGCCACTTTTGAAGTTTCCCTCAACACGCAACCCACCGCAGACGTTACCCTTAATCTTGCCAGCGACAACCCCGCCGAAGGCACTGCAAACATTCCCAGCCTGACTTTCACGGCGGCTAATTGGAATACTCCCCAAACCGTCACCGTTACCGGAGTGGATGATGCAGTCAATGATGGAGATATCCCCTACAATATTGTCACAGCAGCCGCTGTCAGCACCGACAGCAAATATAATGGCTTAAACCCAAATGACGTAGCGGTAACGAATCTCGACAACGACACCGCAGGCATTACCATTTCTCCGATATCCGGGAATACCACCGAAGCCGGCGGCACGGCAACATTTACTGTCGTTCTCAATTCGCAACCCACCGCTGATGTGACTGTTAATTTTGCCAGCTCGAATCCGGCAGAAGGAACGGTTATTCCGGCGGTGACTTTCACGGCGGCTAATTGGAATATTGCCCAAACTGTGATGCTAACGGGTGTAGATGATGTGGGGGATGATGGCGATATTAGCTATAATATTACTACCAGCATCAGCAGTACGGATTCTAAGTACAGTGCCCTCAACCCTGCCGACGTTACCGTTACTAACATTGATAATGATCTGGCTAATGATACGGCAGGGGTAGCGATTTCTGCCGCCAGCATCAATCTGGCTGAAGGAGGGGCGGCGGGCAGTTATAATATCGTTTTGACTTCGGCTCCCACGGCTCCGGTATCGATTAATTTCAATACGGGCAGTCAAGTTAACGCAATTTCTCCAATTACCTTCGACAGCACGAATTGGAATATTCCTCAGACGGTGACGGTTTCTGCTAGCGACGATTCCATCGCGGAGGGCATCCACAGCGAGACGATAACCCATACGGCAACCAGTACGGATGGGAAGTATAATGGGATTGCGGCTTCTCCGACTGCTGTCGCGATTACCGACAATGAAACCCCCGGAATATCGATTCTCCATCCTGTCGGCACCACTGACGTACTGGAGGGATATGGCGGGGATACTTACCAAGTTTCTCTCTTGACTCCGCCGAGGGCTGACGTTACCATTACTCTCGCTACTGACGGGCAAGTTTCTACAGATTTACAAACCCTTACCTTTACGGCTGCTAACTGGAATATTCCGCAAACGGTAACGGTAACAGCCCTCGATGATGCCGCAGTTGAGGGCGCTCATACCAGCACTATCCAGCACGTCGCTACCAGTGCCGATGCAGAGTATAATAATCTCGCGGCTTCTCCAATTGTTGCCACTATCCGCGATAATGAAATTCCCGGTACGGTGACGACTCTCCCGCAACCTACACCCCAAGCCTTCACCGATGCCGATGACAAAATTACTGGCTCGTCAGGGAATGATGTTATCTACGGGCGGGCGGGAAATGATTACCTCAACGGTGCTGCCGGGGATGATATTTTGTACGGGCAATCCGGGGATAATGGGATTGCAGGGGGAGAGGGGAATGATGTCATTGCAGGCGGGAAAGGATTTGATTATATCAATGGTAATGCTGGCAGTGATATAATTTATGCTGATGCGGGGAGCGATCGCATTCGCGGCGGGGCGGGCAATGACAACCTGTTCGGCGAAGACGGCAATGATTATTTAGCAGGCGATTTGGGAGCCGACACCCTCACGGGCGGTGCGGGCAATGACGTATTTGCGATCGCACTTCTTGCGGGCGGGCTCACGGTAGAAACTGCTGATGTCATTGCGGATTTTACCCTAAATCAGGATAAACTGGATTTAGTCGGTTCTCTGGCATTGAGTCAGTTGAACATCTTCCAAGGCACGGGGGTTAATATTAATGATACCATCCTTCAGGATGTGGCAACGGGTGAATTTTTAGCCGTGTTGCCGGGAGTGAATGCTGTTAATTTAACCCCAAGCAGTTTTATTTAGCCAGAAGAAGAAACCCGGTTTTTTGGAAAAACCGGGTTTCTGGCTCCCGAGGGAGGGCGATGATTTCTGCTTACCTTCAACACTTCTCACTCAGCATTCAACACTCAGCCGAGGAATCAATCGCTAATATCAGAGGGAGGATGCCATTTTTACAAATCCGCGAAGGAGGGCGAAGCATATAGCCCTGCGGGCATAGCTGTCGCTAACGGGTTAAAAATTGTTCGTTTTGACAGAAAGATTCTTCGCCCGAATGCTTCGCCCCTACAGAATCGGGATTTTTTGAAGATCAGGCGGGAACTTCAATTTTTTTGCTGCCAGCCAAGCCGAAAGCGGCGTGAATGGCTCGCAAAGCGGTGACGCCCTGGGATTCCTCTACCACGCAGGTGACTTTAATTTCCGAAGTGGCGATCATTTGAATGTTGATTTTGTGCTGGGCGAGGGCGTCAAACATGCGGGCGGCAACTCCGGGGTGATTCACCATTCCCGAACCGACGACGCTAACTTTGGCGATCGCAGTATCCATCACCACTTCGCCGCACCCCAACTCTGACGCCAATTCTGCCAGCAATTTGCGGGCGTCTTCGGCATCGGGGCGGGCGACGGTAAAAGCAATATCCCGCCGGGGCACGCCGCCCTCTACCCGACAGCGCTGCGATTGAATAATCGTATCGACGCTGATATTTTTCCGGGCGAGAAGCCCGAAAAACTTGGCTGCCATGCCCGGGCGATCGGGGATGCGGCGAATGGCGAGGCGGGCTTGGTTCATGTCGAGGGCAATTCCGCGCACGGGCGGCGCAGAAGCCGATTGTTTGCTGTCTCCTCCGAGAGAAAGATCGAGAGAGCGAGAGTTTTCTTGCAGGGGCGAATTGTCAATCTCGAAGGTTTCGCACAGGGCAGCGATCGCGCGATCGCACTCGTCGGCATCCACTACGCAACTCACCTTCACCTCAGACGTGGAAATCATCTGAATATTCACCCCGGCTTCTGCGAGAGAAGCGAACATCTGCGCGGCTACCCCCGGACGTCCGATCATCCCCGCCCCGGCGATACTGACTTTGGCGATTTCCTTGTCTACCATCACCTCCGGCTCGCCCACTTCCGCCGTATTGCCGCCCAACGTCGGGAGAATCGCCGCCGAGACTGCCTCAGCTTGATTGAGGGAACTCTTCGTCACGGTGAAGGCAATATCATTCGTTTGAGTTTCGTGAATTGACTGGATGATCAAGTCAACGTCGAGCTTTTGCCGTCCGATTTCGCCAAATAAACGCGCGGCGACGCCCGGGCGATCGGGTACGCGCAGCAGGGAAACTTTCGCTTGGTCGGTGTCGAATTCTACCGCATCGACAGCGCGGACGATTTCCAACCCTTCCACCGGGCGGTGCCCCCGCGCCGGAGAAACCACCTTCGTGCCGGGATCGTCCGTCCAGCTCGATCGCACTACCAGGGGCACCCCGTAATTGCGGGCAATCTCCACCGAACGGGGATGCAGCACCTTCGCCCCGAGGCTGGCTAATTCCAGCATTTCGTCGCTGGTGATTTCGTCCATGAGCTGGGCGTCGGGCACGAGGCGGGGATCGGCGGTTAAAATCCCCGGCACGTCGGTGTAAATTTCGCAGAAGTCAGCGCGCAGGGCGGCAGCGAGGGCAACGGCAGAGGTGTCAGAACCGCCGCGCCCGAGGGTGGTGATTTCCAACTCGTCGCCGGTGATGCCTTGGAACCCGGCAACCACCACGACTTTGCCCGCGTGCAGGTGCTTCTGCATCCGTTCGGTTTTGATGCGGAGGATGCGCGCGCGGGTGTGTTCGGCTTCCGTGACGATGCCGACTTGCGCGCCGGTGAGGGAGATTGCCGGCTGCCCCAATTCCTGCAGCGCCATGCTCAAAAGGGCGATGGTTACTTGTTCGCCGGTCGAGAGGAGCATGTCCATTTCCCGCCGCGACGGGTTGGCGGAGATTTCTTTGGCTAATTTCACCAGCCCGTCTGTGGTTTTGCCCATTGCGGAAACCACGACGACGAGCTCGTTTCCGGCTTTGACGGTATTGGCGACTCGCTGGGCGACGGCTTGAATGCGTTCGACGGAGCCAACTGAGGTGCCGCCGTATTTTTGGACTATCAGCGCCATAACTTTTCTCTCTTTAATCTTGCCTGGGGCGTCCCGCTGCAGCCGAGTGGGTACTGCCCGCCTTATAATCTACTGCTAGTGGCAGTCGCACGGGGAGAACGCCAGAAGGCTTTTAATATTTAATCTTTTCACCTTACCAGTGCATCTGGTACGAAACAGGTAGCGTTTATATTCTGTTGTTTTTTGCTGACACGGCGGGGGCTGCTGCCGGGGGCTGCTGCCCCTAGTGTTTTGTCAAGAGGGTTGCCGGGATTGGGGGAAAAGGGGGATTAGGGGCAGGGGTAGAAGTTTTCTGTGGGGAGCTCAGAGCGCGCTGGCGCGATCGCACTCGATTTATTTTTTTCTGGCTTGTCACTTGACAGCTTGAATAATTTGTGATATACTATCATCCTTTTGACGAAGGGAATGCGGGCGATCGCGCTTTTTCTATCCTAATTCGCGTGGCTGCGGCTAATTTTTTCCGCTCTCTGTGAGTCGTGAAATCTGAGAAACCGATTTGCCAGCCGTAACAGTGCTGCGGCTGTTGCTAGAATAAATTATCCACTTTTCTCTAAAGATAAATGGTACGAGCTCCTGCCCCGCTTTCTGAGGTAAAAACTTCTACCTCTGCCGCTGATTTAGCCGCAGAGGCGATCGCATTAATTCGCCAAGCCGGCTGCGAATACGGCGATATCCGCCTGTGTTCCTACCGCCACCAAAACCTGAGCGCGCGCGATCGCTCCTTAGAACAACTCTCGGATAATATCAGTTCTGGGTTCGGAGTTCGGGTGCTCCTAGACGGCGCGTGGGGATTCGCCGCCAGCCCCCGCAAAACCCCAGAAGAAATTGCGCGAATCGTCGAGAAAGCTGTGGAAATTGCTAAAGGCAGCCGCCTCAGCCAAAAAACGCGGGTGCAGTTGGTTCCCGTTGAAGCGTACCGCGATACATACGTCGCGCCGATGGCAATCGATCCGTTTGAAATTGCGATCGCTGAGAAAGCCGATTTGCTGCTAACTATCAACGATCGCCTTTTATCTTACAGCGACAAAGGCATCAAAAAAGCCAACTCGTTTCTCTATTTCACCCGCGAAGAGAAAACCTTTGCCTCGACGGAAGGCTCCCTCATTCAACAAACTTTACACCGCAGTTATGCGGGATATGGCTGCACGGCAGTTGCCAATGGCGACGCCCAAAGTCGCAGCTACGAACGCCCGCCGCTCAATCTCGGTTACGAACACGTCAACGCGCCCGATTTGCTCGGACAAGTCGATCGCGTGGCAGCAGAAGCCATAGAAAAATTATACGCGCCGAAAGGCCCCTCTGGCATCTGCAGCACGTTAATTTTAAAACCGACAAACCTGTGGCTAACGATTCACGAATCCGTCGGACACCCTACGGAACTCGATCGCGTCTACGGATACGAAGCCAATTTTGCCGGCACCAGTTTTGCCACCACCGATAAATTAGGAAAGCTGCAATATGCCGCCCCTTGGGTGAATTTTAAATGCGATCGCACCCAACCGGGCGGGCGCGGTACGGCGGGCTACGACGACGAAGGGGTAAAAGCCCAAGAGTGGTATGTCGTAAAAGATGGCATTTTAGTCGATTATCTCACCGATCGCGAAACCGCCTACCGACTCGGGCGCGGCAGCAGCAACGGCAGCGCCTTTGCCGACAGTTGGGCGAGCGTGCCGATGGTAAGAATTCCCAATTTGGGATTAGAACCGGGAGCCGAGGGCGGCAGCCACACCGCCACGTTAGAAGAGATGATTGCCGACACCGAAGACGGCATTTTAATAGACGGGATTGGCAGTTATTCCATCGATCAGCAGCGGCGAAATTTCCAATTTGGCGGCGATGCCTTTTGGAAAGTCGAAAAAGGCAAAATTGTCGGAATGCTCAAAGATGTCACTTACCACAGCATGACGACCGATTTTTGGAATCGCGTAGATGCGATCGCGCCAGCTTCCGAGCGGCAGCAGTGCGGCACCAACATGTGCGGCAAAGGCGAACCGATGCAGGTTGCCCAGATGACACACGCCTGCGTGCCCGTGCGGGTGCGCGACATTCAAATCGGGGCAGCGTCGTAAAGGGCGCATGGGAGTGCTGAGTGCTGAGTGCTGAGAGCTGAGAGTGGAGTTTTAAGTTTTAATTTTTGAGTTTTGAGTGACAAGAATTGTCCTCCTCAGCACTCAGCACTTTTTACTCAGCACTGTCTGCTCAGCACTCAGCACTCATACTAAGTTGGCTAAGATAGTATTATACTATTAGAGAAAAACATCAGGAG
>CAYOOD010000156.1:0-13945 GCA_964405435.1 uncultured bacterium | reverse complement strand
CTCCTGATGTTTTTCTCTAATAGTATAATACTATCTTAGCCAACTTAGTATTATCTTCTTGTTCGCGAACGTAAGGATTTTTCCACAAACCAAAGTCTAGATAAACCGGACTGATTGATTCCACCCCGTCAAAAGCCAGAGCTTGATACAAGCGACGCTGGGGAAAGCTTTTCATAGCAATCAACGCCGTAGATTGGGGGCTAATCAAAAAAATGTCACCGTTTAAATTGCTGTGCAGTCGCACGGCGCTGTCAAAAAGTGCGTCTCTAAAACCTAGCTGTAGGAACATCAAAATATCGGCAAAGCCAATCCCCGCCAGCGCTACGAGCAAGCGCATTTTTTCGCGAGTAAGTTGCAACCAAGCTAAAGGGATTTTCATAAGTATTGGGGCATGGGGAATGGGGCATCGGGCATGGGGAATAGGGCATCGGGCATGGGGAAGAATAATCCAGACAATTACCCATTACCCATTAGCGATTACCCATGCTCCATTTCCCATGCCCTATCACAGATAAATTTTGACTTCTACCTGCATGTTAGTCAAACCGGCGACGCGCTTGCTATCTTGTTTATCCAGGCGAATTTTCACCTCAACGACTCTGGCATCAACATCTGCAGCCGGATCGGTATCGAGAACGTCTTTTTTGCCGATTTGCAAGCCAATCTGGGCGACGCTTCCCTTCAGTTCTCCAGCCAGAGCCCCGCTGGTAATCGTCGCCCGCTGTCCGAGGCGGATTTTATCAATATCGCTTTCATAAATTTCGGCAGCTACGAACATTTGGCTAGTTTGTCCCATATCGGCAATGCCTTTATTGCCGACGACTTCTCCAGGACGGGCGTGTATTTTCAAAATTTGGCCGTCTGTCGGGGCTTTGACATACGACTGGTCGAGGTCAGCTTTGGCTTTTTCCACAGCGGCGATCGCGCTGTCTACTTCCGATCGGGCGGCTTCTACGTCCACCGGGCGTACCTCTGAAATTCGATCTAAAGTCGCTTTCGCTTCATTGATTTCTTGTTGCAGGGTGGCGATTGTTTTAGTCCGCGTCGCTTCGGCTTCGTTAATCTGCTGCTGTAGGGTTTCTACTGTCTTTTTTAAATTCGCTTCGGCTTCTTCAACTTGTTTTTGACCCGTGGCCACAATCCGGTCGAGCGTCGCTTGTTCTTCGATCAGTTGTTTTTCCCCCGTCCCGACTATCTTGTTGAGTTTGGCTTCTTCCTCAGCAATCTGTTCTGGACTGATTGCCAGGATTTTATTCAGGTTAGCTTCTTCCTCTATGAGTTGCTTTTGAACGGTTTCTAAGGTCAGGCGCTTGCTGTCTAGAACGGAAGTTGAAATGACGCCTTGTTCGTGCAAGTCGTCATAGCGTTTTAACTCGGCTCTGGCATTGTTCAGCTCTGCCTGCAGTCTGGCAATTGTTGCCTCTTTGGCGGCTATCTCGTTCGGCTGCTGAACTTTGACGCGATCGTAGGTCGCTTGTTGCGCTTTTCTGTCTCCTTGCAGCTCATTTTTCAGCTTTGCGAGTTTGGCTTCTTGGGCTTTTTTGTCCTCTCGAAGCTGGGCTTTTAAACGTTCGACGGTAGCATTTTGTGCTTCTTTTTCCCGTTGCAACTGAGCGGTCAGTCTCGCGATCGCGGCTTCCTGGGCGATTTTTTCTCCTTTCAATTGGGCTTCCAAGCGAGCAACGGTGGCTTTTTGTGCAGCAATTTCCCCTGCTTTCGCACCCGCCTCAACCTGTGCCAGACGCATTCGCGAGACTTCTACTTGTTTTTCTGCTTGTTCGAGAGCAGCTTGGCGCGCGCCGATGTTGTCGAGAATCGCGATCGTCTCTCCGGCGCGAACGATGCTCCCGGCTTCCACCCGCAATTCTTTTATCCGCGCCCCCTCTAGGGAAGAAGGAGCTGACAGCGAGATGATTTCTCCTTGCGGTTCTAACCGCCCCAAGGCACTGACGGCTTTGGGAGCGTTCGGAGCGGTGGGTGTTGGAGACGCCGAGGTTTCTGCTGCTCTGAATTGATAAACCTGCTGGAAACCCAGTGCTGCAGTTGCTATTGCAGCAGCGCTGACTGAACCGACAATCCACTTGCCCGCAGGTTTGAAAGAAGATTTTGCCTGTGACTGGGAGTCCTGATTCATGGGATGTGAGCCAAATAGTGCATACATACTGACTCCCCCTGATTTATTTTAGAGTCAGCCGTCACGGTCGCGTTCAATAGGAGGTTGTTGGTGCTGCACTGGCTGGCACCCACCATCTGTTATAGTAGTTTAATAGTTTAACGGAGCGATCGCGTCTCAGGCAAAATAATTTTTATTGTCCAAAACAGCCTTTCAGGGCGTTCGCTTTTCATCCCTTGTTGCGATCGACTGAAAAACAGCCTTTCGAGGCGATCGAAAGGCTCTGCCATTACAGGCTAACTTTGATAAACCCAGAAGGGACGAAAGTAAAAGATAAAAAAGAGTAATTGCTTTCCTCGCTAGTCCCTCAGCGTTCGCCTATTCTGTCTCACTTTTCCCGTTCAAGCCGCCGGCTCGGCGATATCAAAGAGTACGGTTGTCATGTAGTTTTCGGCCCATTCCGGGCCAAAAGCTTTTTCCAGAACCCGACGGGTTTTGTCGTTTTGCTGCTGCTTGGTGCAATAATAGCGCTGACCGGCCAGCACTTGAGAGACTTCTTCTGCCGGAACCGGACTGCTTTGAGCCGCACTGGCGCAGTGAATTTCCAGATATCCCGTGACGCGATCGAGAAACGCGGTTTCTTCTTCGTCCGTGGCGGGTCGGACAAACAGGCAAAATTCCGAAAAAATATCCCCCCAGTCGGGAAGCGGTCGGGGTTGAGAAAAATCAAAGTTTGGCAAGGCCAGCAGTTGCTCGCGATAGGCGATCGGTAACGTCAAGTCGGGGCTGACTGGAGAAAGATCCGCGATCGCCGCGCTAATCTGTCCGCGCCCCCCCACCAAATCCGTACCGAACATCGGCAAGTTGTATTCGATGCGGGGAAACATGACGCAGTGCAAAATATCCAACATGCTGCCAACTTTGGCCAATTCTAGATGCAGCTTGCGGAACTGCCGCGTCTGATAGCAGCGATTTTCAATTGTCAGTTTTTCTCCCTCCAGACGCCCTTCCACATACCCCAACTCCGCCGGCAGCGGGTAAGGCTGTAGGTCCAAATAGCGTTCCCAGACGGACTCAATGCGATTCGCCAGATTGCGAATCAGGGGATGTTGGCGATCGCGCAGCGAGGAGGTAGAAGTTAGTGACACGAGTTTATTACCGAAACCTATCAAGACGCCAGATGCAGGAGCGCCGATAAAGCGAACCTGTACCTATCTTACCCCTGCAGGCGTCCGGAGTTGAGTGTGGAGTGACGAGTGCTCAGTGCTGAGTCGCGAGTTTTTAGCGAACAACTTTTAGTGAGCTTTCTTGCCTCTAAAAGTAGAGAGCATAAGTGATAAGTCGTACTCTTCTTTTGCACTTTTCACTTTCCTCAGCACTCAGCACTCTGGCACTTTTCACTTTCCTCGTTTATGCCTCCGGCGAAGAGCCTTCCTGCATGAGCGCCGCCACATTTTTCTGACGGTCGAGCTTGAACATCGTCACGGCGAGAGGAGGCAAGCACAGGTCGAGAGAATAAGCCCGATTGTGGCTCCACCACTCGTCAGACCACTTGCCGCCGAGATTGCCCATATTGCTGCCGCCGTACTCGCGGGAATCGCTGTTAAAAATCTCCGTATAGAACCCGTGTTCGGGAACGCCGATGCGGTAGTGCGAGTGAGGCTGCGGCGTGAAATTGCAGGCGACCACAATAAACTCGCCGTCCTTCGACCAGCGGACAAAAGAGACGACACTGTGGCGGTTGTCGCTACAGTCGATCCACTCAAACCCCTGCTGTCCAAAATCCTGAGTAAACAGCGCCGGTTCGCGGCGGTAGAGGGAATTGAGGTCGGTAAAGAAGTGCTTGAGCTGTTGGTGACGGTCGTACTGCAGCAAGTGCCACTCCAAGTCCGCCCAGACATTCCACTCGCTCCACTGGCCAAATTCCATGCTCATAAACATGGTCTTTTTGCCCGGGTGCGCGAACATGTAGGCAAACAAGCAGCGCACGTTAGCAAACTTCTGCCACTCGTCTCCCGGCATCTTGCCGATCATATTGCTCTTGCCGTGGACGACTTCATCGTGAGACAGAGCCAGCATGAAGTTTTCGCTGTGGTTATACCACATGCTGAAGGTGACGTTATTTTGGTGGAACTGTCGGAACCAGGGGTCCATGCTGAAATAGTCGAGCATGTCGTGCATCCAGCCCATATTCCACTTCAAGTTAAAGCCCAAGCCCCCCACATAAGTCGGCCAGGACACCATCGGCCAATCCGTCGATTCTTCGGCGATCGACAGGACGCCCGGGTAGTAGGAGAAAATCAGGTGATTGACTTGGCGCAAGAAGTCAGCGGCTTCGATATTTTCCCGCCCGCCGTACTGGTTGGCAACCCATTCCCCGTCTTTGCGGCAGTAGTCGAGGTAGAGCATAGAAGCCACTGCATCGACCCGCATCCCGTCGATGTGGTACTTGTCAAACCAGAAGAGAGCATTGGCAACGAGGAAATTGCGGACTTCGTTGCGGTTGTAGTTAAAGACCAGAGTGCCCCACTCTTTGTGTTCGCCCTTGCGGGGATCGGCGTGTTCGTAGAGGTGGGTGCCGTCGAAGTAGGCCAAACCGTGACCGTCTTTGGGGAAGTGACCGGGAACCCAGTCTACTATCACGCCCAGACCGTTCTGGTGGCACTGGTCAACAAAATACATGAAATCTTCGGGAGTGCCGAAGCGAGAGGTCGGGGCATAGTAGCCGGTGACTTGATAGCCCCAGGAGCCGTCAAAGGGGTGCTCGGCGATCGGCAGCAGTTCGATGTGGGTATACCCCATCTCTTTGACGTATGGAATCAATTTATCGGCGAGTTCGCGATAGGTGAGGAAACGCGCCCAGTGCTTCAGCTCTGAAACGATGACGACAGGTTCTTCTTCCCCGCTGGGAAGCTTGGCTGGATTGTCAGCAGAAGCATGCATCCACGAGCCGATATGGCACTCGTAGACGGAAACCGGCTGGGAGAGCGGGTCGGTATGGCGGCGCTGCTCCATCCAATCGCTGTCATTCCAGGTGTAGGTACTCAAGTCCGCGACAACAGAAGCAGTTTTGGGGCGGGGCTCCTGTTGAAAACCATAGGGATCGGATTTTTCGTAGATGTGCCCTTCTTGGTTTTTGACTTCGTATTTGTATTTGGTGCCTGCGCCCAGTCCCGGGATAAATAATTCCCACACCCCATTGTCGCGTATGCGCATCTGGTGTTTGCGACCGTCCCAGTAGTTGAAATCCCCAATCACGGAAACGTTGCGGGCGTTGGGTGCCCACAGGGCAAAGTACACCCCTTTGACCCCGTTGAGTTCCATCAGGTGGGCACCTAATTTTTCGTAGATGCGGTGGTGATTCCCTTCTGCAAATAAGTGAATGTCAAAATCAGTCAGCTTGGGGGAGCGGAAGGCATAGGCGTCGTAAATGACGCGCTCGTGTTCCCCTTCTTTGAGCCGCAACTGGTAGTTGCTCAGTTCTGGCGTGTCGATGGTGCATTCAAAGAAGTGGGGATCTTGCACCGATTGCATGGGGTATTCTTTGCGCTGTTCGGGCAGGATGACCCACACGGCGTCGGCGGTGGGTAGGTAGGCTCGCACCACCCAGCTAGTGATTTTGCCATCCTTCTCGATGGGATGGGGGCCGAGAATTTCAAATGGGTCGTGATGCTGGTTCCAAACAATACGGTTAATCTGTTCCGGAGCGATGGTCATCGGGGACATAAACCTACCTATCCTATTGCGTTTCCGAGTTTCAACAGTTTGCTGTCGCTGGCAGCGCCGACCTCTTTGGAAGCCCTGGGCGCGTTATGACTAGCCAACGAAGGTTCGGGCACTGTCCTTCGCTGCTTCTTTTCGGGTTTTACTGACTTTAGCAGTCTCTCACTTTCCTGACCGGTCAGGACTTGCCTTCTTCCTCTCGCGATTGTCAGTTTGTCCCGTTCTCTCCTTCCCAAGGGCGGGTCAGAGCTTTTGGGCGCAAGGGGCGGAGTTGAGAGGGTTTGGACTGCACGATGTGAAACAATTAGTAACGATCTGTTATAAACCGTAACAACATCCTTACCAAAGTCTCAAATCATTTGTCTAGATATATTTCCTTCAGAAGTCACTACATTCGGCGGCTGCACCTCACGTTAGTATTTTGCCAGAGAGCTGGACACTAGCAGAGGTGCTGTTCCGGGCAAGCTGCTTCAGTCCCATACCTGCCTGAGTGCCGATCGCCTCAAGCTTTCGCTATTCCGCGCTTCATCGCCGCTGGCGCTACCGCCGGCGGGTTCTCTGGGCATGGCAGGCTGGATTGTGAAACTACCTCGCTGCTTTAGAATGGTAGAATGGTACGAATCAGTTTGCGCACGCGCAGCAGAAAAATTAGATGCTGTAGGTCGGGATTGAGTCGCGGCGGTGCTGGGGCAGTTGCCAGTTGCTGTTGCATTTGGGCATATTCGGCGGCGGTGAGGGGTTTGCCATCTACGGGCGATCGCGCCTCGGTGATAATCTCCGTCCGCAAGATCTCCTCGGGCACGTCCTCTGGCGGTGGCAGGGCGAGGGCGGGTTCCGCTGTGGCTAGGACGAGTCCCGCTAGCGCCAGCGCGCGGCGCATCAAAACTTTTTTGGGTACGTTCGCTTTTCGCTTCAAGAATGACTCGCTTTTGTCCAATTTCTCAGGGCCTATTTTATAGCAGCCGCTTGGTTCATTCCTCTACTATTGGGTAGAGATTTATTCTGAGCAACTCAGCGAATTTTCAACGAGCTGTCGGCTCGCCGCACGGCTTACAAGCCAGGGGGAAGGGGTTCGCCACAGAGCTGATGGATTTGGGCGATGCGATTCATCAACCAGGGACAATCCTGGCGGTAGTGGGGGATGAGTGCCAGGGGGCTGAGCAACGCAGCAGCAGCGATATCGGCGACACTGAGGCTAGAGCCTACTAAATACGGACTTTCCTGCCAGCGCTGCGAGAGCACTTCCAGAGCCAGCGACAGCCGCTCGGCTGCCAATTTGACTGATGCCGGATTGATGCCGTACTGTCTGATAACGATTTGGATAACTAACTGACTCAGCGGGGACGGATCGATCGCTTTGCCCTCACCAGCGCGAAAGTGATAGTAGACGAACCGAGTGGCGGTGCCGATGCTTTCATCCAGCCAATCTTCCAACATCCAGGCTTCGCGTTGCAGCGATCGCTCGCGAGGTAACAGCGGCGGTGAGGTACGGTATTCCTCTAGAAACTGTAAAATTTTTGTTGAATCGCCGATCGCTACAGGTCGATCCTCTAGCTGGGGAAGGAGTACCGGCATCGCCGTCAACCCGGTGAGGGGTTTGAGTCTGAATGCGTGAACTCCGGGCGTTAGATTCTCCACTTGGTAAGGGATTTTTTTATAACCCAGCGCCAGTCTAGCTTTGCGGCAGTAGTGCGACGTACTGAATTGTAAAAGGAGCATTCAAAAATTCAACCCGCCTGTAACATTAAAACCTTATCGCGATCGGTCGCGCTCGGAAAATCCCAGATGTGTTTTAACAATAAATCGTGCGGCAGTTCATTGACAATCCCTGCCCTGCACGATTTGATCTGGCGATTTATTTTTTTTATTAAAACTCAGTCAGGAGAGCTAGACCTGCTTCAGACGAATGCAAGGCTAGCCTCTAGAAGCTGCTGAGTTTGCAGAGTGTTTTTCAACAAAAGGTCAGTTTAGGCCGTGGCAGTCAAACTCCTGCGAGTCTTATAGACGAACCCGGAGAAATTATCGGGAGCGATCGAAAAGCCAAATCGCTTTTGAAGCTCCGCGCCAAACTGACTGACTCACTTAGAAATCGGGAGTGGTGAGGAGCGAATGTCAAACTAGGGAGTTTTGGGAGCCTCGGTAGCCGCAGGTTTGGTTTCCTTGTTAGGAGCCGGGGTTTTTGCATCCTTGTCGGCGGGCGGAGCAGCCGGGGTAGTTGCCGGAGCGGGAGCCGGGGGAGCCGGGGTGGCCGCCGGGGTGGTCGTGTCTGCGGGTTTTTCACCCTCGGCACAGGCTCCAACAGTGACACTCAGACCCAAGACTAAAGCTAAACCAAGTAATTTTCTGTTCATAGTTCTGTTATTCGTTGACTCTACCATCCGGATAAAGGATAGAGGAGGGACATCTTGCTAGGAAAAGTTGACAGTACCCAGTTTTTCAGCCCTGCTAGAGCCAGGAACCGGGCCAAACCTGTACGGTTTGACACTGCGAGCTGACCTCGGGTAGGTGCAGCACGTTGTGGCCGTTAGTAAAAACCACTCGATGAATAAGATACTGCATTTGATCGAAAATTTCACAGAAATTCATCGCGCCTCAGTCGGATGTCCCGGAGACTCAGACGGATAATGTCCAGAGCAGAAACAGCCGAGTGCTAGGATCGGGGAGATTGATTTTTGATGTATTGTTGGGAATCGTGCCCATGCCGGCGTAGATTGCCTGAAAATACGCTGCCGAGGCGAGCTTTAGAAGCGCCGCCTCCCGTTGGAGATGCCGTACTGTATATAGGTGAAGTCTATGACTGTTGCTATGAGAACCACCAGTTCTGCCCGCCGAGTTCGGACGAGAACTGCCAAAGTGACGCCATTGGACCAAAAGAGGTTGACCGTTGCAGTTCCTCCGAAGAGCGACCCAACCGTCAAGGAGCTGCCGAATCCTGGCAGCTTGTCCCAGTGGATGCGATCGCTTCAAGACCTAAAGCAGGGCTCACAAGTCGTGACTTCGATCTTAGTCGGTGCGTGTTTGAGCGTGTACGGGTGGACGGTTTATTCCCAGCAGATGTGGAACCAGCAGTTCCGCACGCTAGAAACCCTGCGGCGCGCCGAGCAGCAACTGGCTGTAACCAATGAAATTCTCAAGCATCAAATGGCCCAGGAGGCCGAACGTCCCGGCACGGGCCTCGTCCCTCCCGATCCGGCTCAAATGATTTTTCTGGAGCCTGCGCCGCCGCGCTACGTCCCCCCAACCCCCCCTCGACCGTCGGGCAATTTGGAAGAGGCTCTCCCAAATCCCTTTGGATATTAGAGAACTCGCTAGTAGCTGATGGCGCTTGGCTCGTGGCTGTAGCGTTTTTCCCGCCCGCCCCGAGTCAGAAGTCATCATATCGTAACAATCATTTGCTTTCTGCGCAAACCTCCCCAATCGCAAGTCAGTGCTGAAACTATGGCCACTAGGATGCCGCCCTCTTCAGGTGGTTTTGACCGCCGCCGCAGTCGCCGTTCTGGCCAAAACGACCCACCCGGGCAAGGGCCGGAGACGCCCTCGATCGCCTCTCTCAGCGCCTTCTTCACGGAGCGCCGCCAGTTGAGCCTTCCCTTGTCTGAAAATCCCCGCGAGTCTCGTCCCCCGGCTGCGAATCGGGGCGACGCGAACAACAGGGTCTTGCCCTTTAGAAATAATCGTCCTGAACTGGCAAGCCCTACGGTCAGCCAAACCCCTCGGCAGTCAACGCCCCCAGCAGGGGTTCGGGGAAAAAATAATCCCAGTTCCAATAAAAAAAGTAGAAGGCAGCGACATCCTACAGCACGAAACCAACCGCCGCACTCGGGGCGATCGCTTTCCGATCGGATGGCGGACAAAGCCAGACTGTCCCTCGTCTGGATCGCGTTAATGCTCGGCGGGTTGGGACTCTTTTTAAATTTGTACAGGCTGCAAGTGATTCAAGCGCAAGACTTGCGAGAACGCGCCCGGGCGCAGCAACAAGTAGCGCCGTCTCGGATTGTCCCCCGACGCCCGATCGTTGACCGCAAGGGCAGCATTCTTGCCATAGACCTGCCAGTCTATACGCTTTACGCCCATCCCCTGATGTTTAAACAGCCGCCAGCAGAGATTGCCGCGAAACTGGGTGCAGTTCTCGATCGCCCTGCCGCCGAGTTGCAGCTGAAGTTTTCGGGGGCTGAAAGCGGGATTCGCGTGGCGGATTTCCTGCCCCGAGAGGTGGGCGATCGCGTCGCCGACCTGATGATAGACGGCTTAGAACTCGTCGAATCGACTTCCCGCCTCTACCCCCACCAAGATCTCGCCGCCGAGGTCGTTGGCTACATCGACTTGGACAATCAACCGCAAGCAGGGGTAGAATACAGCCAAAAAAATTTAATAGAACGCTCCCCCCTCTCAGAATCGGATAAAAAAGAAAACCCCGCTGAAGTACCCCCCGAACAACCGGGCGGGTTTGCCCGCATTGACGACCTGCGCCTGCAACTCACCCTGGATAGCCGCTTGCAAAGGGCGGCTCGTTCTGCTCTCAAGCAACAGATGCAGCAATACAAGGCAAAGCGAGGCAGCGCGATGGTTATGGACGCGCGCGATGGTTCGTTGCTCGCCTTGGTGCAGGAGCCTTCCTACGATCCGAATCAATATTTCAAATTCGATTTGGAACGGTTTAAAAACTGGATGCTGGCAGACACCTACGAACCCGGATCGACCTTCAAACCGATCGCGGTGGCGATCGCTCTGGAAGCAGGAGCCGTCCAGCCAGACAGCGTTTTCAACGACGAAGGTGCGGTTTATGTGGACGGGTGGCAAATTGCCAATGCTGACTACGAATATGTCGGCGGGCACGGTGCCATCAGCCTGACGGAAATCCTGCAATACTCCAGCAATGTCGGCATGGTACATATCGCATCGCGCTTGCAACCCTCTCTTTTCTATAGCTGGTTGGAACGGTTGGGGCTGGGTCAACCTGTGGACATTGACCTTCCCTTCGCCGCTGCCAGCTATATCAAAAGTAAAGAAGAATTTGCCGCTTCCCCGGTTAACCCAGCAACCACGGCTTTCGGTCAAGGATTTGCCCTCACGCCCCTACAGTTGGTCCACCTGTACGGCGCTCTCGCCAATGAGGGCAAATTAGTCAAGCCTCACGTCGTGCGCGGGCTCTACAGCAGTCAAGGGCAACTCTACTGGCAGCCTCGCCAACCTTCACCCGAGCAAGTTTTCTCCCCCAAAACCGCTCGCACAGTTGTAAGGATGATGGAAAAGGCTGTTAGCGACGGCACCGGCAAGGCAGCGCAAATTCCCGGGTATCGCATCGCCGGCAAAACGGGGACAGCGCAAAAAGCGGCTGCTTCTGGCGGCTATTCCGATTACGCGAAGATTGTCAGCTTTGTGGGAATTTTGCCCGCTGAAGCTCCCCGCTATGTGGTTTTGGCGGTGGTTGACGAACCGGAGGGAGGCAGTGGCGGTTTGGTGGCGGCACCGATTGTCAAGTCGATTATGGATGCGTTGATTGTCAGTGAAGGAATTGCCCCTTCGCAGGGATTGGCGACTGGGGATGAGGCGATCGAGAAACGAGATTAGGAACTGGGTATAGGGGATGAGGCATCGGGCATGGGGCATCGGGCAAATAGAAAAAAATAATCCAACCTTTTGCCCAATTCCCAATTCCCAATTCCCAATTTCCAATTTCCAATTTCCAATTTCCAAACGTTTACGATAGGGTTATATAAATTTGTGGAAATATTCAAATCTTCGGTGACAGAAAATGAGGCGCGTGAAGCGATCGCCTCCGGCATAGCTCCGCTTACCGCAGCCCCAAGAGAATCGCGCTCTACAGTCTCTCCTCTCGATGGGGTTCACTTCTCCATCAATTGCCAGGAGAAGCGCCAAGATAATTGCACTGCCGTACCGAGTCAGCCTCAACATCGGAATACCCACTCACTCACCGCCGTCTCCTCAGACGCCACTTTAATAGCGCTACAAGAAGATGTGGTGAGGTTGGAAAAATCAATAGTACAGCGAAAACAACACCAGCAGGAAACTCAACAGCAGCAATTGACAGACAGAATGCAAAACCTGCACGAGCAAGCCGATCGCATCAATGCCCTGGCAGCGCAGTTAGCCGCAGAAATGGTCAAGTTTCAGGAAATGGCTCAACAAGTTAACCGAGACTGCCGCGCCCTGCACTCCCCAGAAAAAAAACCAGAAATTCCCCTTTCTGCTGCCAAAAAACATGCAATTCAATCGGCTCCGGTTTGGGAAATTCAAAGTATCGCTATCCCTACAATCGTCAAACGCGATTTTCAGTTTGTCTTGACAGCAATAAAAGTGGAAAAGCCCGGAAGCGAAGAAGAGGATGCCGCACAGCGGGCGGCAAAAGCGCAACAACGTCGAGAAGCGTTAGAGCGCTGGTTGGAAGCGCGGCGGCAAAAAATTGTTGACAAGTTTTCGGGTTTGTGATAGTGGCAATGTTTGAAATATCTCGCTGCAAATTTTTCAAGCCCGCCTGAAAGGATTTATGGCTCTCCCGTACCTGTTATGCTAAATTAAATATTAAAGTGCCAGTTTAGAAGGCTCCTTAATTTAAAATTTTCAAAATTCCGAAACCCATAAGCCGCTCTCTTTATAAGTTTGAGTTTATTGTTAATTCCTTCTCCCACTCCATTAGTAGTCCGATGCTCGAAATAATTAATAATCTCCCCAAACCATCGGACTATTGTCTGACTAGACTTGGGGCAATCCCGCGCCGCATCTTTTAACCAATCGAGCAATTTTAATAAACCTGTTCCCGGATTTGGGCTAGTTTCAAAAATTTCTCTAAATTCTTCCTTCAGGCGGTGCATATTAGCCAATTTAGGAAGAACCTTTTTTACCTCGATTAACTTTTGTTCTTGCTGAGGGTTTAAATCTTTTTTATTTTTCAAGAGAGCATACTTGCTTTTCTTAATGGCCGATAATCGTCGCTCTTTTTCAGCTCGGTCTTTTAGAGATTCTGCTTCCTTTTTCTCCACTTTTCTTTGGGCATCTAGTTCGTCAGTGACTTGCTTCATTATATGGAATCTGTCCGGGACAATTTCAGCATTTGGCATCAATTCCTGAACGAGACTTTTATAAGGTTTCCATAAATCCATGCTCACTTCTTCTATTTGACTGAGAATCTCGTCGCCCCAGCTCTGCAATACTTTTCGCAATGACTCTATACATCTAGACTCAACAATAGCCAGCAGTTTTCCTGTATCTATATCTACTAAAACTGCGCAATAATTTCCCTGACCTTTTACCAAACTAATTTCATCAATTCCTAATCTTCGGAATGGCTTTGGTTTGTCTTTTAAAAATTGAAGCGCCGCATCTTTTAAGATAGTCTGGATTTCCTCTTCACTTAATCCATTTCTTTTCGCCACGCTTTGAATATTGCTGTCCAACACTTCTTCTACAATACGGGTTGTCAACCTTTTGGTATAAGTTCTATTTTTTTCTACATAATCCAGGACTTCACTAAAAGGTTTTTTGCAGGTTTCACATTTAAATTGACGACGATTTACTTTTAAGTAAGTCGCCCAGCCACTCACAGGCAAATCTTTGACTAGATACCAATGATTTTGGTGAAGTCTGTTACTTATATTATGGCAACGAGGACAAGGAACTTGCTGTGACTTTGACTCTAAATATAAAATGATTCCTATATTTTGATGGAGCTGATAATCGCTAACCTTAACTTCAGGTAAATTTAGCAGTTGAGTGAGCAGATTACAAAGAGGTTTAGATGCCATTTCGGTCAAATTTATAAAAATTTATGTTTTTGTTAATGTTATTATAGCACAAAGAAGCGCTCTAAGTCAATCCCTGCCTGATTTTTTTCTCAAAAACAGCTCAACCTGACTTAAAAAAAAACCGCAGATTATTAACATTTTAGCATAACCACTACGGGAGAACCGGATTTATTAATCTGAATGTAATTCAAATAACATTTATATCTCAATAAATAAAATAATCAAAAAAAAAATTCAATATGCTACAGGCTGTTGGTTTGGGAAACCGAGGGAACTACTACCCGCACGATCTATCCCTCTTCTGTCACTCTAGGTAGAGTATAATAAGAGAAGAGCGTTCAAACCC
>CAYOOD010000155.1:0-14133 GCA_964405435.1 uncultured bacterium | reverse complement strand
TCCTGATGTTTTTCTCTAATAGTATAATACTATCTTAGCCAACTTAGTATTATTTGCCAGCGATCGCTTAAAACTGCGAAAACGCTTGCATTCAAAACATTAGAGCTGCGCGCTCCTTAATTCGGGCACGCAGCTCTAGTAGCGATCGCATCTCAGTGCGGAGAATTAGGGGGCGAGGGCATTACCCCGCAGCAAGCTGCCAATCGTCTTGGCCGTAATTTTCAATTGCACGAGGGGATTGGCGGGAACGACAGTTTTGTAAAGATAGCTGTCGAACGTCAGGCGCTGTACGTCAAGATCGGCGCACATTTCCACGAACGCTTCCCGGGTGGCGTCGGAACGGTAAAAGACCGTTTGGAGGATGTCGAGCACTTTGTAGGTGAGCCCGTACTTCTTATCCCAGCGCTTCAGATAAAGCTTGAGTTCCTCCTCGCTGGGAATGCGCTGACCCCCGTTAGAAATCTCGACAATCGTTTCCGCGCACATCCGCCCCGACTTGGCAGCAAAGTAGATGCCTTCGCCAGAGGATTTGGTAACGTAGCCGGCGGCGTCTCCGACGAGGGCCACGCGACCGACAACGCGACGGGGGCGGGGATGTTCGGGGATGGGGTGGGCTTCAATTTTGATAATTTTGCCCCCTTCCAGCTTGCGAGCGGCGCGGGCGCGAATGCCTGCTTGCAGGTCTTTAATTTTGGCCTTATTCACCTTCATGGTGCCCGTACCGACGGCTACATGGTCGTATTTGGGGAAAACCCAGGCGTAGAAGTCGGGGGAAACGTCGTTGCCGACGTACATTTCGGCCCGGTCTTGGTAGAAGGCCATCTTGTCTTCGGGAAGGCGAATCCGCTCTTGGAAGGCGATCGCGTAGTTGTAATCGCCAGCATTCATGTCCTTGGCGACGCGGGAGTTGGCACCGTCCGCCCCAATCACCAGATCCACTTTCAGGGTTTTGGTCACGCCTTCCAAGCTGCCGTTCGAGTGGTCGGCATAGTGGATGGTGTAGGGATCGGTAGAGTTGGCGGGGATGTCGAGCTTGTGTACCGTACCGTTAATCAAGGTGGCTCCCAACTTATTGGCGCGATCGCGCAGGAAGCCATCGAGTATCTCCCGGCGGCACATGCCGATATATTCTTCTTGGTTATCTAATTTGATATCGACCTCAATATTAGACGGCGAGATCATCTTCATCTGTCTCACCCGGCGGTCAATAATATGGGGCGGCAGGTCAAACTCGCTCACCATACACAGGGGGATCGCACCGCCACAGGGCTTGGCGTTGTCTAGCTTGCGCTCGAATAGAAACGTTTCGATACCCGCTTTCGCGAGGGTTTCAGCGGCAGACGAGCCAGCCGGCCCTGACCCAACAACAGCAACCCTTAGTGCCAAAGCTTTTCTCCCAAAGTTTTAACGGTAACAACGTGTGATGGTATCACGGACGATCGCGCCGCTTGCTCGCACTGCCGCTGAATTCCCCAATTTGCAACACAGCTTAACAAATGTTGTTAACAAAACTTTACGCGCCCGGGCAAATTTTTATAGGTTCATTAAAATTGCACGTTCTTTGAGGCAGTTGTGGTAGGATAAAATCCACATAAAGTACATCGATAAACCGGAGATTCGAGGAGCGGGCCGCCCTGTGGGCGAGTGGCAACCCGCTGCCGCCGCCTCTCCTCCCTGAGAGTCAAGTGCTGAGCGCTGAGTTTCTTTCGCCATCAGCCGCGACTTTTTTGCGAGTTGTCAGTTGTCAGGCGCGTGTTGTGAACAGAGCGCAAAAGCCCGTGGCTTTGAACTCTTGGCCAGAGACTCTCGATCCATGACCAATGACCGCTGACTGAACTCAAAACTAAACCCTTCGTATAGGCCAGAGGTAATTGTAGTGGGCATTGTCGTTGAAAACGTAACCAAGGAATTCGGAAGCTTCACAGCCGTCGAAGAAGTCAGTCTCGAGATTAAATCTGGTTCGCTGGTGGCCTTGTTAGGGCCGTCCGGCTCCGGCAAGTCTACCCTGCTGCGGCTGATTGCCGGTCTGGAGATGCCAGACAGCGGCAAAATCTGGCTCACCGGGCAGGATGCCACCTACCAGAGCGTGCAAGACCGGAATATCGGTTTCGTGTTCCAGCACTACGCGCTCTTCAAGCACTTAACCGTCCGCCAGAATATCGCCTTTGGGCTGGAGATTCGCAAAGTCCCGCCCAAACGGGTAAAAGCGCGGGTGGAAGAATTGATCGAGCTGGTGCAACTCAAAGGCATGGGCGATCGCTACCCCTCCCAACTCTCCGGCGGACAGCGGCAGCGCGTCGCCCTCGCCCGCGCCCTCGCCGTCGAACCCAAAGTCTTGCTGCTGGACGAACCCTTCGGAGCCCTAGACGCCAAAGTCCGCAAAGACCTCAGAGATTGGCTGCGCCGCCTGCACGACGAAGTTCACGTCACCACCGTCTTCGTCACCCACGACCAAGAAGAAGCAATGGAAGTCTCTGACGAGATTGTGGTAATGAACAAAGGTCGCGTCGAACAAATCGGCAAGCCGTCGGAGATTTACGACCACCCAGCCACTCCCTTTGTGATGAGTTTCATCGGGCCAGTAAACGTCCTGCCCAGCACCTCGCGGATTTTCCAAGACAACGGCTTTGATTCCACCCAGCCTTCTATTTTCCTGCGCCCTCACGATGTCGTCATCCAAACCACGCCGAACGGCACGACTGTCCCGGCGCGCGTCAGCCGCTTGATTCACCTCGGCTGGGAAATTCAAGCAGAATTAACGTTAGATGACGGTCAAGTCGTGAAAGCATATTTGCCGCGCGAACGATTTGACGAACTCAAAATCGAGCCGCAGCAGCGGGTCTACGTCAAACCCAAAGAGGCGAAGTCTTTTCCGCTGTACTATTCTATTTAGTTAGAATTAGTTAGAAAAAAGACAGTTCCTCGGTCTTTTCAGGCCGAGGAATTCGCGCTCAAATTTGAGGGCGATTTTTAGGATTCCCAAACCGGGATAAGTTGGCCGGGGGCGGCGTTGGCCGGGATTGGGAGATTGGGGGATTTATGGATGTGGGCGATCGCGTTTCACGCGCCGCTCACCCGCCCGCCCTGTGGTCAATCGCCTTTCCCGATTCAGGTGTCTTTATTGGTGATGGATTCCATCGTGTCTTTCACCTGGTCTTCAAACGACCGAGCAGTCGTGTTTTTGGGATTGAGCATTTTGTCTTTGTCGGCATCGCCTTGAACGGCATTCAAGCCCGGATTCGTTTCGCCTTGGGTTTTGTCGAGGTCGTAGGGCTTGGACAGCGTGGCCTCTATCGACTTCCGCTCGATGTTTGTCAGGTTTGCTTCACCGTCGCCCGGTTTGCTGGTGACTGCATAAACCGGGAAGGCAAGGGAGGCTAAAAATAGGGCGCAAGCGCAGAAGGCAACCAAAAAGCGAACGAGACGCCGTGCTGGGAGGTTGAATCCGAAAAATTTCATAGCTAGATTCTCCACGTTGTTTAAAATGGTTATTGTTAGGTTGATTGACTGAGTTTTTCGACCAACAGCCTTCAATAACCCGTCGAGCTACTTTTATTTTTAATTTAAATTGCCTTTCGGCTGAATCCCTCGCTAGATAGATTTCAAGAAAAGGAAGAAGAGATTTCCCTTAGTTTAAGGCTTTTCTGGTTGCGAAAGGTTGTGATTTGCCGCGATGGCAGCCAATTGAGATTCCTAGCAAAACTCTGAATTTTAAAGCATTTCTCGACAAGCATGAGGCAGGAGTATTTTAGAGACAGGAAAATTTATAAATCTTACTGGCTGCTGCTTTTTTATGACTCAAGGAGGAAGACAAGCAAAAAGTTCTTTTATTCTTAATTCTTGAGAGAGAGAATTTGTAACAGGCGGGAGTAACGGAGAAGTAAGAATTTTATGAACCGCTTTCCCGCGCAAAAAACGCAGCGGCAGGAAACCGGTGGAGAGTTGCCGATGGCGACCTTTGGATCGGAGATAACGTCCGAACGCAGCAGTTGAATGGTCGCGGTAGAGAGTTGCGCGAACCGATCGCCGATATGTGACGATTGGCATAGATGCTATTTTGAGGAGCGGTAGATGAAGGAGCGACGCCTATCTGTCAAGCAGTGGCAGCCGATCGCGCAATTCCTGTGTTTGCTGTGTATTTGCTGTTTTGTCGCCATCAGTTGCGGTCAGCGTCAGCCTTTGGAAGCGCCGAAAACCGACGGCGATCGCGTCACGCTCGGCACGACTTTAAGGCCGAGAACGCTCGATCCGGCAGATGCTTACGAACTGGCGTCCCTCGGCATCACCTACAACCTGAGCGATCGCCTCTACGCCTACGAACTCGACAAACCCGTCCTCAAACCTCAGCTCGCTACCGCGCTGCCAAAAGTCTCTAAAGACGGGTTAACTTACACGATTCCCTTGCGTCAGGGCGTCGTTTTCCACGACGGCACCCCCTTCAATGCCGAGGCGATGGCGTTTTCCCTGCGCCGCTTCATGGAAAACGGGGGCAAACCGTCGTTTTTGCTATCAGATACCGTCCAATCTGTCAAGGCTACGGGCGAGTACGAGTTGGCGATTCAATTGAAAAAACCTTTTGCTGCCTTTACGGCGCTGTTGGCTTTTGCTGGAGTTTGTCCGGTGTCGCCCAAAGCGTATGAAATTGGGACGGGAAAATTCAAGCCCGATACGTTTGTGGGAACTGGCCCTTATAAATTAGTCCAGTTTGGCAGCGATACTCTGCGGCTGGATGTCTTCGAGCAATACTGGGGGGAGAAACCAGTCAATCAGGGGATTGACATTCGCGTTTTGACGAGTTCTGCTAATTTGTACAATTCGCTGCGATCGGGCGCGGTGGATGTGGCCTACTTGAGCCTCGATCCGGATCAGATTCGCACGTTAAAAGCGGAATCGGCGACGAGCGGCATTCAGGTTGTGGAGACGCAGGGAAATGTGGTGACTTTTTGGGTGCTCAATGTCAAGAGCAAGCCGCTGGACAATCCGCTAGTGCGGCAGGCGATCGCGGCTCTGGCTGACCGCAATCTGCTGACGGGGCGGGCGCTCCAGGGGCAGGCGCAACCGCTTTACAGTTTGGTGCCGCAGTCATTTGACGTCTACAAGCCCGCTTATAAGGAACTTTACGGGGATGCAAACGCGGCGAAAGCGAAAGCGCTCTTGCAGCAAGCCGGGTACTCGCCGGCGAATCCCGCCAAAATACAGATATGGTATCCGTCGAGTTCGCCTTCGCGGGCGCTGGTGGCGCAAACCCTCAAAGCGATCGCCGAGCAACAGCTAGGCGGGGCGCTGCTCTTTGAAGTCAACAGCGTGGAAGCTGCGACGGCTTACAAAGAAATCGGCAAGGGGGTTTATCCGACGTTTTTAATGGATTGGTATCCCGACTTTCTCGATCCCGACAATTACGTTCAGCCGTTTCTGGAGTGTCCCAAAGGCTCGGCGGCGGGCTGCGATCGCGGCGGCAGCCAAGCGCTGGGATCGTTTTACTGGAGCGATCGCGTCAACTCGGCGATCGACCGGCAGCGAAAGGAGCAAAACCCCCAAACCCGGAAAGCCATTTTTGCCGAAATTCAAGAGCGGGCTGCCCGCGATGTCCCCTACGTTCCTTTGTACCAGTACAGAGACTATGCCTTCGCGGGCAAAGGCGTCGCGGGTATCAATATCGAACCCACGCAGTTTTTGACTTTTCGGACAGTCCGGAAGTCGTGAGGGGGGAGTGGGAAACAGAGGTTTATTGTAGGGTAGGGACTCCTTCCGGTTTGTAGGAAGGATGAGGACTGAAGTCCTCACGATCGTTTGTAGTCAGCACTTTAGTGCTTTTATAGGATGAGGACTGAAGTCCTCACTGCGAACGGCCCTACAACTGATAGATTTTTGATGTTGTGGTTTTTTCAGATTTGAGACGCGGAGGCATTAGTTTTAGAGAAATGTTGCACAAATATGCCGCACAGCTTGCCCACCGAAAGTGGCGATCGCTGGTCAAGTTTATCAGTCTATTCAGTATGTGCTGTTTTCTGGCCGTTAGCTGCGGTCAGCGAGAGTCTGCGCCCCCAGCTTCTACCGGCGAACCGGATCGCATTACCATCGGGATGACCTCGAAACTCCGCACGATCGATCCGGCGGACGCTTACGAGAATGCGTCGGGCACGCTGCTCTACAATATGGGCGATCGCCTCTATACCTACGAGTCGGGAACAACAACTCTCAAACCCCAGCTCGCCACAGAACTGCCCAAAATCAGCGCGGACGGATTGACGTATACGATTCCGCTGCGTCAGGGTGTCGTTTTCCACGATGGCACTCCCTTCAATGCCGAAGCAATGGCGTTTTCTCTGAAGCGCTTTATCGAAAATCAAGGCAGCCCCTCCGTTTTGTTGTCAAACACTGTTGACTCGGTAAAAGCAACCGGCGATTATGAGTTAACAATTAAGCTGAAAAAACCCTTTGCCGCCTTTACCAAACTCTTGACATTTTCCGGCGCTTGTGCTGTTTCCCCCAAAGCTTATGAAATCGGGGCAGGAAAATTCAAACCCGATACGTTTGTAGGCACCGGCCCCTATAAATTGGCCAAGTACGGCACGGATTCAATCCAATTGGATGTTTTTGACCAGTATTGGGGCGAAAAACCCGCCAATAAAGGCGTTAACATTCAAATTCTTTCTAGCTCGTCGAATTTGTACAATACGTTCCGCACCGGGGCGGTGGATGTCGCCTATCAGGCGATGGATTTGGAACAAGTAGCCAGCTTGGAAAAAGAAGCAGCCTCGGCGGGTTGGCAAGTTATTTCACAGCCCAGTAAGGGGATTTCGTATTTGACGATTAATCTGAAATCGAAGCCCCTGGATAATCTGGCAGTGCGGCAAGCCCTCGCTGCAGCGATCGACCGTCCCCTGCTGCAAGAACGGGTATTTAAAGGGCAAGCAGAGCCGTTGTATAGTTTGGTATCGCAGACTTTACAAGATGTCTACAAGCCAATTTTTAAAGAGCAGTACGGCGATGCTAATGTGGCTAAAGTAACAGAAGCCCTCGGCAAAGCCGGCTATTCCAAAGACAATCCTTTAACCCTCGATTTGTGGTATCGATCTAATCTAACGAGTAATAGTTTGGCGGCAACAACGCTGAAGGCAGTCTTCGAGCAAAAATTGGGCGGAGCTATCAAACTAAACTTGCAAGGAGTGGAGTCAACCACCGCTTACAACAATTTGGATAAAGGCGCTTATCCGCTGTTTATTTTGGATTGGAGCCCCGACTTTTTGGATGCTGACAATTATATCGAACCTTTTGTGGGATGCAGCAAAGGTTCGGAAGCGGCGGGCTGCGAGGAAGGCTCGGCGAAGCTGCAAGGCTCGTTTTATTACAGCGCTCGCGCCAACGAATTAATTGACAAGCAGCGTCAAGAGCAAAACCCAGAAGCCCGCCAGAAAATTTTTGCGGAACTTCAGGAGCTTATTGCCCGAGACGTGCCGTTTATTCCCCTGTGGCAAGGGAAAGATTACCTGTTTGCCCAGAAGAATTTGCAGGGCGTTCGTTTGGAACCGACGCAGCAATTATCCTTCGGAGCGCTCGCGAAAGCAGCTAAGAGCTAATCCCTGAATCTTACCTAGGTTTCCAAGTTACCAGGCGTACTTCTGGTAACTTGTCTTTTGAGGCGGTAGGCGCGATCGCTCGGATTATTTTTTTATAAAAATCCCCAACAATGGTAAACTGTAGCCTTTCTACCCGCGATCGCTTTCCTGCAAACAATTCCCGATTACCAATTAGCAATTAGCCCGTATGTCCCGTTCAAAAGCCCTGCAATATTACGTCATCACCCGCCTGCTGCTGGCACCGCTGATGGTGTGGACAATTACCACCCTAGTATTTTTATTGCTGCGCGCCACTCCCGGCGATCCCATCGATGCCATATTAGGGCCAAAAGCCCCGCAAGCAGCCAAAGACGCCATGCGCGAACAGTTAGGTTTAGCCGGCCCCTTGTGGATGCAATACCTCAAATATATGGGCTCCCTGCTCAGCTTTGACTTGGGCACCTCTATCACCAGTCAGGGACAAAAAGTGTGGGATATTATTCAAGATTATTTTCCCGCCACCGTAGAATTAGCCGTCTGCAGCATGACCGTTGCCTTAATTGTAGGAATTGGCGTCGGGATGGTGTCGGCTTCTCGCCCGAATACGGGCTGGGATGTCAGCGGGCGACTATTTGGCATTCTCACCTACGCCGTGCCTCCCTTTTGGGTGGGAATGCTGCTGCAATTAATTTTTGCCGTCCAGTTGCGTTTATTTCCCATCGGCACCCGCTTTCCGCTGGCGCAGTCGGCACCGCAGGGAAATACGGGACTTTATACCCTCGACAGTCTCCTGAGCGGAAATCTCGGTCAATTTTTCACCGCACTGCACCATTTAGCACTGCCGTCTCTGACGCTCGGCATTCTCATCAGCGGCATTTTCGAGCGAATCGTGCGCGTGAATTTGAAACAAACCCTGCAGGCAGATTATGTAGAAGCAGCGCGAGCGCGGGGAATTCCTGAATTTAAAATTTTAGTTTCTCACGCCCTGAAAAATGCGTTGATTCCGGTGATTACCGTGTTGGGTTTAACTTTGGCGTCGCTGCTGGGCGGGGCAATTTTGACAGAAGTTACCTTTTCGTGGCCCGGGTTGGCAAATCGGCTGTATGAAGCGATTTCGTTTCGGGATTATCCGACGGTGCAGGGAATTGTGGTATTTTTTGCTGGCATTGTCGTCATGGCGAGCATTGTTATAGATATTTTGAATGCTTTCATCGATCCGCGCATTCGCTATTGATTGGCTGGCGTTCCCCTGAAAATACAGAAGCCTGCGCAGGCAGGCTTTTTTCGTGTAGAGGCATCCTTGAGGGTGCCGGTTCTAAAAACTCAGTATCGCATCCGTACTCGGTGCCGTGAAAAGCGCACTCTGAACCGCTCCTACTGGTATATTTGGGACGACGCCCAAAAGATCGCCAGTCGTCCTTAAATAGATGAGGGTATCTGCACCGGCAGCACTCAATACGAGATCGCTGGTGCTGGCTGCTCCGGCAACGGCAATGCGATCGCCCGCGCTGAAATCAAGAATGCGATCGGCAAAATTCGGATCGCGCAGCCCTGCTTCAGAATCGGTTCGGAAAACAAAAATATCTGCCCCATCGCCGCCGGCAAGCGTATCAAAACCGAAATCGCCGACTAAGATATCGTTGCCGTCGCCGCCGATTAAAATATCGTTATTTTGACCCCCTCTGAGCAAGTCATTGCCCGCGCTGCCGTTAACACTGTCGTTGCCCCGATTGCCATTCAGGTAATCGCTGCCATCGCCTCCGAAAACGCGATCGCCATCGGCTCCGCCCAAGAGGATGTCATCGCCGACAGAACCGCTCAGCAAATCTTCGCCCGAATTGCCGTAAATGACATCGTTATTGTCAGAGCCCTCGATCGTATCATTGCCCTCATAAGCCCGCACGCCGCCCGGAAATTGAGCGAATTCATCGGAATCGAGCTGAATGATATCTTCTGCTGCGGATAAATCCAAAACTTCTCCCCGCGCGAAGCCTTTAATCGCTGAAGCTTGGAGATTTTCAAACAGGTTAAGCTGGTTGGGATCTGGAGCGATCGCGGAAACGAATAAATTTGCAGAGAGTTTCAAACTGTATCGCGTGTCAGAGCCCAATTGCGCCGCATCGGCTCCGTTATCCACGGCGACCAAATAGCTGCCGGCACTTAAAGGAATGTTAAACGCAACGGGGAAAAGGCTATCCCCTGATAAAGAGGTAATGACTTCTCCCTCGTCAATGGCACCGTTGTTATTTTCATCTTCGTAAAGCTTGACGTTAGCCGATTGCGTGAGATTCGTTAAAGATAGACTAAAATTGCTGACTGTATCCAGACGAAAGCGATAATAATCTTGTTGGTCAGACGAACCGATAAAATCGTCAAAAGCGCGGGTAAATATCGGCGAATCGATAAAAAAACCAGCGACAGGCGTATTGCCTGCGATGTCTCCGATGCCGGTAGAGGGAGCCGCCAGAACGAGAGTGTAGAGGGTGTTGGAGTCAAAGACGTTGTTGATTTGAGCGATGTAAGCCCCCGCACCCAACGTGCGAACAATTGTTTCTTTCGAGGTGCCTAAATTGGCAGAACTGGCAATTCCTTCGCCAAAATCAACCGAGCCGTTGTTATTGATGTCGAGATAGAGAGCTGCGTTAGCATCTTGAGATAACCCATCGAGCTGAAGGGAAAATTCGCTGACACTATCCAGGCGGAAACGGTAAAGATCGGCGCGATCGCTATTGCTGACAAAATCACTGAAAGTGCGAGTATCGGTGAGGCGGTTGATGTCAAAAGTAGCCATATTTTAAAAGGCGCAGGGGTTGCAGCACGAAACGCCATTCGCGATCGAGCGCGGTGTGGTACGGGCAGTGCCCCCCGGGCAAAGCCCCGGAGCAGGGCAAGAGAGTGCCCACACCCATCATATAAGATTCCCCCGACCGCCGTGCGGTCAGGGGAATCGCTTTCAGTATAGGTGATTCGGTATATGCCCTATTTTTCCCCCCTCCTTTCCCTGCCTCCGGATAATTCCCGAAAAAATTTGGCGTTTTTCCCTGCCGTCGCCCTTCCACTTCCGGAATCGGGCGCTGTCAGCGCGTAGCCTTATGGGTGCGAGGCGAGTGCGGCGCGTTGAGAGCGCCTGTCAACTCCGCTGCCCCTACTCCTTGGCATTGCGACTGTTATCAATCCGAGCGATCGCTGTTCTCAGTCGAACTGGCTAACGTCTTCGCAATTCTTTCTTCAAAGAGTCACGCCGTGAAAAAAATTCTCCTGACATTGGTTTTTTTGTCGTTCGCCGGTTTTGGCTTAGCCTTTTACTACTGGAAACAATTTACCAATCTCCCCGACTGGTATACCCATCAAACTGAAAATTCACCGAAAATCGTTGACATTCGGAACGAGCAAGCCGTCAGCGAAGCCAAAACGCGACTGGAAAGGAAAATAGAAGCGTCTTTGGTTGTTCGAGAGAATCCACCCGTTGCCGAAGCCGCTGACAATTCCGATTCTCCTTTCGACAGTCGGCCTATTATTGAATCAGCTTCTAAACCTCGGCAGCCTGACGGTAGAAATGTCGAAATCTCGCTTAACGAAAAAGAATTTAGCGAGTTGGTGATTTCTAATTTAGTCGAAAAAATCGGCGATCGGCAATTGCTGGAATCGGCAGAAGGCTTTAACGCCACTATCAAAGATGGAGCAGTCGAAGCTGGGGTAGTTCTGAATGTATCGGCTTTGCGATCGCGCGACCTTGCCGAACCCGAAAAAGACACGATTGACCAAGCCATTCAAACCTTTCCCTTTTTAGAGAATCGGTCAGTTTATCTGGCCATCGAAGGAAAGCCAACGGTCAAAAACGGCCAGTTATTGTTTGACGAAACGACAAAAATTAAAGTCGGAAATGTCAGCCTGACCCTCTCAGAAGCAGCGCAAAAGCTGGGGATGTCTAGAAAAGAACTCGAAGAAAAGATATCCCTCGAACTTCAGGTGGGAAGAGTGCAAGTCAACGAGATAAACTTTGTCGGCGATCGGGCTTTAATTCGCGGCTCGGTGAAAGAAAATTTGTGACCTCGGATCGACAAGCTGAAGCGTTTTAGGGGCGGGGGAAACCTCGCCCCTACTTGCAGCCGCAAAGAATAACCGCCAAGAAATGGCCCAGAACGGCGGGCAGGCGATTCCCGTGGTGTGCTGCGCTGCGAGAGATTCATCCTGCTATAGAAAGAGGCGATCGCGCAACAGAGCGCGCTAAACTGGCGAAAGTGGGAAAATAAAAAAATCCAATTTTTCCGACGCGCCGCAGCGCGAGAAGCAGAATCCCGCATCATCGGGACAGAAAGAGAACAGACTATGCCAAATCGCCTTGCCCAAACTCAAAGCCTCTACCTCCGCAAGCACGCAGAAAACCCGATCGATTGGTGGCCGTGGTGTGACGAAGCCTTAGAAACTGCCAAGGCTCAGAACAAGCCGATTTTTCTCTCCATAGGCTATTCGAGCTGCCACTGGTGTACGGTGATGGAAGGGGAAGCCTTTTCCGATCGGGCGATCGCCGAGTACATGAACGCCAATTTCCTCCCCATCAAAGTCGATCGCGAAGAGCGCCCCGATCTCGACAGCATCTACATGCAAGCCCTGCAAATGATGACCGGGCAAGGCGGATGGCCCTTAAATGTTTTCCTCTCGCCGGACGATCGCGTGCCCTTTTACGGCGGCACCTACTTTCCCGTCGAGCCCCGCTACGGACGCCCCGGCTTTCTCCAGGTGCTGCAAGCGATTCGACGCTTCTACGATTTGGAAAAAGCCAAGCTCAAATCTGTCAAAGAAGAAATTTTCGGATACCTGCAACAATCCACCCAACTCCCCGCCGCCGAATTGAACGACGAGTTGCTGCGCCGGGGTTTGGAAGCCAACACCGCCATTATAGCCGCCGGCTCTCACGGCCCGTGTTTCCCGACGATCCCCTATGCCGAAATCGCCCAGCGCGCGGCGCGGTTTAAATTTGAAACCAAATACGACGCAGCGCAAGTTGCCATGCGGCGCGGCTTGGATTTGGTATTGGGGGGAATTTACGACCACGTTGGCGGCGGGTTCCACCGCTACACCGTAGACGCGAGTTGGACGGTGCCCCACTTCGAGAAAATGCTCTACGACAACGGCCAGATTCTGGAATATCTGGCGAATTTGTGGAGCATGAACGCGCGCGTGCCCGACATCGATCGCGCGATCGCCGCCACCGTGCAGTGGCTCAAGCGCGAAATGACCGCACCCGCCGGATACTTCTACGCCGCCCAAGACGCCGACAGCTTCGCAGATGCCGCCGCCGCCGAACCAGAAGAAGGCCACTTTTACGTCTGGAGCTACAGCGAATTAGAACAACTGCTCTCGCCAGACGAACTCGCAGAGCTGAAAAATCAATTTTTTGTCACGCCCGAGGGCAACTTCGAGGGGCGAATCGTCCTCAAACGGCGCTACCCGGGTGAACTCAGCGACACCGTTCTCTCTGCCCTGGCAAAACTCTTTCAAGTCCGCTACGGTGCCCCGCCGGCATTCTTGGAAACCTTCCCGCCCGCGCGCGACAACCAAGAGGCCAAAACCACAAACTGGCCCGGTCGCATCCCCCCCGTCACTGACACTAAAATGATTGTCGCCTGGAATAGCCTGATGATATCGGGTTTGGCGAGAGCCAGCACCGTTTTCAACCAGCCGGAATATCTGGATTTGGCAGTAAAAGCGGCTCATTTCATTGTGGAAAACCAGTGGACAGACGGGCGCTTCCAGCGCATCAACTACGACGGCAAAGCTGCCGTCACGGCACAATCTGAAGATTATGCCCTGTTTGTCAAAGCCCTGCTCGACTTGCATCAAGCGTCTCAAACATCCCCCAATCCCTCAATCCCGGCTCCCCATTCCCCCGGCTCCTATTGGCTGGAAAAAGCGCTCAAAGTACAGGCGGAGTTTGACGAATTTCTCTGGAGTGGGGAAATGGGCGGGTATTACAACACCGCTAGCGATAAAAGTCAAGAGTTGTTAGTGCGGGAGCGCAGTTATATCGATAATGCGATTCCGTCGGCGAATGGAATTGCGATCGCCAACCTCGTGCGTTTGGCGCTGCTGGCAGAAGATCTCCAATATCTCGAAAAAGCCGATCGCGCCCTCCAGGGGTTTGGCAGCATAATGAACCGCTCTGCTCAAGCGTGCCCGAGCTTGTTTGCCGCTCTCGACTGGTATCAAAATTACACGCTAATTCGGAGTAGCGCGGAAGAAATTGCTGCCCTCGTCGGGCAGTACCTGCCGACGTGTGTTTTCAAGGTGGAAAGCGATTTGCCAGCCGGCAGCGTGGGATTGGTATGTCAGGGTTTAGCGTGTAAAGAACCCGCGCTCGATCGCGCGCAACTGTGGGAGCAAATCCAGCAAAGCCAAGCGAGGCGATCGGGTTAGCTTTGGGTGAAATACAATCAAGCAGTGGGCTCGTCGGCTAAAACCAATTTGGGATTGCTGACTGAGGCGCGGGCGATCGCCACCCGCTGTTTTTGACCCCCTTATATCCCTCTTCTGTCACTCTAGGCAGAGGAAAAGTAGTATTGCCACTGTTTGT
>CAYOOD010000154.1:0-14138 GCA_964405435.1 uncultured bacterium | reverse complement strand
AGGGGGAGAGTGGGAGAGGGGGGGAGGGGAGGGGAAGCATTTAATATTTGCTGGTATAAACCCAGCAGGCGAGGGGCGCGTTTTTCATTGATGAGAATGCGATCGCGTATGGTTTTCAAATGCTCTGGCTCGTCATTCGCTTCCCAATTTTGAATAAGGCGCGATCGCACTAATTTCTCCACCCACTCCGCCTCTTCCCCTGCTGGAATTACCGCGCTACCCGACAGCAATAATTTGCAAACTTTTTGCGTTAAAAAAGGCTGTCCATTTGTCCAACTTAACACGGCTTCCAGCACGGCTAGGGGATGGCTGGATATTGCCGCCAACCCCGCCGCCAATGGCTCCGCTTCCGGCAACTGAAAGCCCGTCAAGTGAATCGCCTTACCAATATTAAACGGTGTCTGAGTCTTGTCGCGAATCAAATCTCCAGGCGTCGCCACTCCCAACAAAGCAAAAGTCAGGCGCTTGTATTCCGAGCGCTCGACGCGCAGGTTGTAGAAAAACCGAATCAGGGCAAAAAAGTCGTCCAGAGAAAAATCCTGGCTGAGAACGCGATCGATTTCATCAACAAAAATTACAATATTTTTCTCTACCTGTACCAGCAGCACCTCCTGAATAAACTTGCTGAAGCGATGCACCGGCGAGAGCAAATCCCGCTCCTCGCGCCACCAACTGCGCCAGTCGAATTTTTCTGAAAACTGGCAACTACTCGTCAGAGATTGCACGATTCCGGCATACCACTTTTCCGGCGTTACATCTTGCTTGCCAATCCCCGTCAAATCAATAAACGCGCAAATTATCCCTTCAGCAGAGAGTTTTTGCATCGTTCGCACCCGCAAGCTAGATTTGCCCATCTGCCGCGCATTCAAAACGTAACAAAACTCGCCGGCTTTCAAGGCTTGATAAAGTTCAAAGTCTGCGTGCCGCATTACATAGGTGGGAGCGTTGGCTGGCAAACTCCCCCCGACTTGATATTCGTAGTTTGAGTTGACTTCTGCCATTGTCGCTACCTCCTTACAACTTACAACAGGGAGCATTCCACTTTTGCAACTCCCCGGGTGAGGGCGAAGCATTCGGATTATCAATTAGTGGTTTTGCCCGAAAGATTCTTCGCTCGAATGCTTCGCCCCTACAAAAATGAGATGCTCCCTCCTCACAACACGCGACAAAAATAATATCGGTACAAATTGCAGCGGGGCGTGACGCCATTGTCTTGCCGCTGCACCAGCCCCATACTGTGCAATTTATATATCTGCATTGACTCTAATTCTACCGCATCAGCCGCAGTCACGACTTTTTTGAGGGCATCTGCCAGGGGCGAACCTTTTTGCAGGATTTCCAGGTGACGCCGCAGGTGGTTGCTGTAAATTCCGGCTTCTGTCGGAGCCTCTCGCAGGAGTTTTTCTAGCGGCACTCCCTCACTGCTCAGATAATAAAGTGCCAGCCGCACTAAATGGGGATGCCCGCCCGCGACTGCCATCAATTGTTCCGCGCTTTCGCTCCCCCAATCCAAACCGTGACGTTTTGCCAAAGCCTGCACCTGGGTTTTGTCAAAATCCCGCAATTCCACCGGCACCCCGACGTTAAAGGGGGATTGATTGATATCTAACGGAATGTAAACTTCTGTCGAGTGCGCCACTACCAGCCGCAGTTGCTGCCAAATCGTGGAATTTTTGCCCTTTTCGTGCCAGCTTCGCAGCATTCCAAAAAAATCTTCCGCGACTTGGGGATAGGGAAAAATGCGATCGACTTCATCCAACGCCAAGACAAGGGGAGAATTAATTGCAGGTAGCAGGTACTCCTCAAAATAAGCCGTGCAGTTGTCATTGCTGCTGAGCAGCTCCGCATCCCAATACTTTTCGAGCTGATTGTCTAACTTCAGCCCTCGCCCGACTTTCGCGCACATCCAGCGCAAAAATTTATCTAGGTTGGTGAAAACTGCCAGCTCTACGCCGCCCAAATCTAAATAGACGGCTTGGCACCCGCCCGCCAGCGCGCGATCGCAAATTCGCAGCATTAGAGAGGTTTTACCCATCATTTTCGGCGCTTTAATCCGCAGCAGAGAACCGGGCTTCATAATTGTATGATAACACTCGGATTCGACAGAGGGGCGCTCTACATAAAAAGGCGAATTCAACGCAACCAGCCCCTCTGGATATTCCAACCCTGCCACTGGCACGGGTGGCGATATATCAGCATATTTCGCCTTTAACCAATCAAGCAATTTTACAAATTTGTGAGGTCCATCATAATCAATTTCCGCACATCCTTCGGGGTTCTGCCTGGTGTATTTGAACTTCTTATAAATCTCGCTTCGGCGCTTTATGTACGCTTCCTTATTGATATCTAGCCCCAAAGTTTCTTTTACCTGGTTCTCTATCTGACTCTCTACCAGTGTTTGCTTCGCTTCGTCAAACCGCAGCAAAAAAACCTCCGTTTGAGCCGCCGCCAAGCCAAAGTCATCTGCCATCCGCCTGAGAAAATCTGTCCACAACATATACAGCCACCTGAGTCTCTGATGCTAGATTAGCACGAAAAACGAGCGTTTTGTCTAAGTGGAAGGTAAATTCCACTTAGCCGATATCTAGCTTTTTTAAGTGGAAGTAATCGGAGACTGACGGCAGATAAAACCTTCTTTAAACTTGAGAATATCAGATAAAACTTACTCGCTTATGCAGTGCAACCCCTTTACTCGCAATAAACCCCAACTGTTCGCAGAAGCGATCGCAGGATTTGTCGAAGAAGCGATCGCACCTAATCAACCCGGACGAATTAAATGCGACGGCACTTTCTGGCCAGCTAAATTCTACCAGACTGACAGCCAAATTACAATCCTCCCCGGCACCCGCGTCGCCGTTATTGGTATCGAAGGCATAACTCTGCTCGTCACTGGCGATTAAATATCGTTCGGGAGGCTGAGCCTCCCTTCCCTCGTTCCCAGGCTCAGCCAGGTAACGAGATGTACGAAGAAAATCGCCCGATTCGGCGCAAACCGAATCGAGGCGACAGCAAATAAAAAACCACCACTATTATGCAATACCCGAAAATTTCCCATCAACCCCATCGCCGCAACTCTCTCTCACTGCCTGAGTGCATCATCGAAACGGAACGCCTGTTTTTCCGCCCCTTCGAGCGGGCTGATTTGCCCGATTTGGCGGTTATTTACACGGATGTCGAGACGATGCAGTTTATCGGAAAAGGAGCCAGAACTTTCGCCGAAGTAGAAGCCGAATTGGAGCAGTTTATCGCCGACTGGCAAAAATATGGTTATGGCTCCTGCGCTGTTATCGAAAAGGCTTCCGGCAAGCTGATTGGGCGCAGCGGCTTGCGGGCGAGCGATCGCAGCCCTTACCCGGAATTCGGGTATGTCTTTCGCAAAGACGGCTGCTGGGGCAAAGGCTTTGGCACTGAGGCAGCAAAAGCCTGCTTGGAAATTGGCTTTTCTCAACTCAATTTAGATCGCCTCGTGGCTTTCGTCAAACCCGCCAATTTTGCCTCGCAGCGCATTCTAACGAAAATTGGCATGTCGTGCGAAAACGCGAATTTCGACTACGCAGGCGCGAAATACCTGCAATTCGGGCGATCGCGTGCCGATTATTTCAGCCGACAGATGATGTAACGGATGAAAGAAACCGGGTTTCTGGTTTCACACCCTTTCTGGGAAACCAAAAATATTGTTAAGAAACCCGGTTTCTGCGCGAGATTAGCTACAATACAAAGAGGTTACTTATGAGTTGCGATCGCGATTTTTGTCCCTGGGTAAAAGATGCCAACGATCCGAACCGGTATTTCTGCCTTCGGTGCAGCAAAGAGCGAAAAATTGACGCGATCGAGCTGCCCTGGTTTGCTATAATTATCTTGGCAGTGATTGCCGCCGCAATAATCGATAGCGGCAATCGCGAAACTGCGCCAGCGATCGCGCCCACCCAAACTTATTACGAACAGGGCAGCGATTGAAGTCCCGTTAAATCCAATTAATCCAAAACAGGCAGAGAGGGAATTTACCGACTCTGCCTGAAATCGAGGAGCGATCGCATTGTTCAGCGAATGGTAAGGCTGTAACGCCCGCGCCCTTCTTTGTCGAAGGAATTGACGATCGCCTGATAGGTGCCCGTGCGGGGCAAAATAATCGAAATTTCCGAATCCGTGCTAGTTGTATCCGCGTCGTCATTTTGCGCGATCGCCTGCCCGGAGGGGCTGACGAGTACGAGATAAGTATCGAAATCAGAACTTTCTGCCCGAATCGTCACAGACTGCCCCGCCCGCCCTTCAAATTCGTGTTTTTGGTACAAACTCCCGTCAGAGGGAAGTACAGAAGCTTGTGAGTCCAAAACCCCCTCACTCGCTAAAATATACTGCCCTGTCGGCGCGCGATCGCTCCCTCCTACCGCACCACCCGAAGCTCGCAAACTGTATTTCCCCGCCTCCCCAGATTGCGCGGAATTGGCGATTAGCATGTAGGTGCCCGTAGATGGCAGCGTCGCCACAATTCGGGCATTTGTGCCGCCGCCCCCGTCGTCATTTTGAGCAACTTCGCGCCCATTTGGCCCCACTAAAATCAGATAGGGGTCAATTTCATCGCTCGTCATGTCAATCGTGACGCGCTCTCCCGCTTTTCCCTCAAATGTGTAAACATTAAAGAAGCTATCGTCGGCTCGCAAAACCCGCGAACCCGGGCCGAGGCGACCGTCGAGCGGTGCAGAATTGAGTACCAGCTTTTCCGGTTCTCCGTCGCCGTCAAAAGCGGGGCGCGTTTTCGATGCGGTGCGGGGCGCTCGTCCTTCTCGCACGGCTGTTAAGAAAGGCTGGACGCGATCGCTAGAAATGGCGAAACCGATGCCAATATTGCCGCCTTGGGGACCCCGAGAAAAAATAGAACTGTTGACGCCAATTAATTCGCCGTTGCTGTTGAGCAAAGGTCCCCCGGAATTGCCGGGATTGATGGCAGCATCGGTTTGAATCAAACCGCGATCGCTGTCGATGCGGCTGACGATGCCAACGGTAAACGTGCCCTGAAATCTGCCGAAGGGATTGCCGATCGCAAAAGCCCGCTGCCCGACTTTCACCGAGCCGGCTGGCGCGATGGAAAGGCTCGGCAGGTTGTTGCCCCCGCGAATTTTGAGAACCGCCAAATCCAAACCCTCTTCCCCAAAGGCGATCGCTTCTGCCTCCAACTCAGTGCCGTCCGAGAGCTTGACGGTAATGCGATCGGGGGAATCTTCGACAACGTGGGCATTCGTGAGCACGAGCCCGTCGGGGCTGATGATGCTGCCGCTGCCGTTGGAGTCGTCGGTTTCGATCGATACCACCGCTGGGCTTGCCCTTTCGTACACGCGAATATTCGTTTGTTCGTCTACGTTTTCGGCGAGGGCGCTTGCAGGAAACAGCAAAGAAGGCGCGATCGCTCCCAGAGCAGTTGCATTGATGGCAGTTCCAAACGCTAAAATGCCTGATGCTGCCAGACGCAGGAGATTAGCATTTTTCTTTCCATTCATAAAGCGTCTGTTGATTCGATTATTGGCTCTGAAATCATTTTAGATTTCGGGAACGGCTGGGCTTGATGCCGCGTGAAGCAGGAGCGTCAGCGAAAGCGAATCGCCCGTTTCAACAAGCGCCTTATATCGCCCACTATAACTAATTTTAGGGCAGCGCGCTTGTTTGCGGGAGGGAGAGCAGCGAACAGACACTGCCCCCACCTCAGCGGGGAATATCGGGCACGTTCAAAGGCTGCCCCGACTGATTTATCACTTTAATATTCCACTGCCCTTGTGCCCCGGCTTCAAAAGCGATGCGGCTGCCGTCCGCGCTGATTGTCGGATTGCGAACTTCTGCCTGGAGATTTTCCGTGAGGTTGCGGACTTGGCGGAGTTCGCGGTTGTAGAGGTAGATATCGATTCGCCCCTGTCGGCTGCCGGCAAAGACGATGAAGCGCCCGTCTTCGGAAACAGCGGGGTGAGAGGCGATCGTTTCGAGAGAATTCAATCCCGGCAAGTCAATCAGACGGCGATCGATACCATCGTAAAGGTAAATATCTTGACGCCCCTGCCGGTCAGAGACAAAGACGATGTAACGACCGGCAATTTGCGGGGTAATCTCGCCTGCCGGACTGTTCAAACCGCGCCCTGCCGGATCGAAGGGAAAGCTGAGGAGGCGGGGGTAGCCAGTGCAGCCGCCTAACAAGCCGAAAATGGCAATAACAGGGAGAAATGTTAACCGTTTCACAGGTGGAGTGGGGGAGGGGGGGAGTGAAAAGTGCTGAGTGCTGAGTAGACAGAGTGGTGAGTAGGGAGAGTAGTGTTGAGCGTTGAGTTTTGAGTGAAAGTAATTGTATTAAAGTGAGAATTAAAAGTTATAATTTAAATTCTTAAAGACTCAGCGCTCAGCACTCAGCACTCAGCACTCAGCACTCAGCACTCAGCGCTCAGCACTCAGCACTCAGCACTCAGCACTCAGCACTCACTAGCGAGAAGCGGGGCCATCCATTTTGTCCAATTCAATTGTCGGCCCCCGATCGATGACTTCGATGTCCCACTGTCCGCGCCGTCCGCTCTCAAAGGCGACATAGCGACCGTCGGGACTGATGCTGGGATTGCGCACCCAGCCGCGATAACCGCGCGTGAGGACTTGGCTGGTTTTGGTGACGCGATCGTAGAGTTCTACTTCGGGTCTGCCGAAGTCGCTGGCGAGGTAGACGATATAGCGGGCGCTGTTGCTGATGCTGGGACTGTCGGCGATCGCATCTCGTCGGTTCAAATAGGGCAAGTCCACAAACTGCTGCCGTTCCAAATCGTAGAGTACGACATTGCGAGTGCCTTCGCGATTCGAGACAAATGCTAAATATCGACCGTTGCCGCTAATCGCCGGCTGTTCGTCCGCATAGCGGCTGTTGATAGACTGCGGCCCCAATGGAGTATCAGGGCTGCAGCCTGTCACGGCACCTGCCATGCTCAAGCCCAGTCCCAGAATCAACCAGCGGTGGATAGACCTTATCAGCGGCAATCCGTTCACCAGCCATTACCTCTTGCAGTTGCCATTGGGCGCGTGAAGATGAAAGCTCTCGCGATCGCGCGATCGGTTACTTGCATCGCAGCGACAAACAGCCCACAACCCATAACCGATCGCCCACCACAAACCTAATAGTCAAAATTTCCGGAATTGTCCCCCTCTTCATCAGGCGGGTCTACCGGTTGGTAATCCACATATTCCGATGGCGTCGCCTCTTCATCCCGACTCCGCCGCTTCGGCGCTTCTTCAGTCGGGCGGCTCCTTCTGGGTTTGGAATCCTCGCTGCTTTTGCGAGTCACCGTGCGCGTCGAAGTGCTGTTGTAGGGGGAATCTTCCTCATCCACCGAGGCATCCCATTCTTCTACAACGCTGGAGTTCGGGCGTTCTGCCGGACGGCTGCGGCGCTTGCGGGGCGGCTCCTCCGTCCCGTACCTGTCAGCGCTGCGACTGCGCGTAGAGGGACGGCGCGGCACTTCATCTTCATAAGCTTGGCTTCTGGAGGAGCGCGTATCTCTCGTGCCGCGAATCCGCCTTCTCTCGGGCAGTTCCTCGGCGGGTTCTATTTCGTCGAGTTCCGCTTCGACTCGATACACTCGGCTGACCGGTCGTTCTTCATCGACGATATCCGGAGCGCTGCGCTTGGCTTGTACCGTCGTGATGCCCCGCAGGCGGACGCTTTCCACCGCAAAGAAAATCGCCGAACCTGCCAGCAGGAACTGGCCGAACTGCAAAATCGGGTCTAGCCGCCATCCTTGGAAAAATAGAATCCCGCCGCAGATCAAGCCGACTGCGGCGAAGAAAATGTCGTGATCTCGGGCGAGGCGGGGCTGCACCGATCGCAAAAAGTACAGTGCCGCTCCCGCCACCGCCAGCGCGATGCCTAGCAGACTGCTCCAGCCAAATCCGACGTTTACCATTTCTCTTTCTCCTGTGTCAGTCCTATCTTAGCGAGTCCCGCTCAAAATCTCCACCTACAATGGCCTTTTCCGGAACCGAGCCGGGGGTCGGCTGACTGACTTTTTCCTACCCTATTCGTTCAATTTCAGCGATCGCTCGCACCCCAGTAGAAAAGTCGGGGCAAATCCCGATCGCGGCTGCCCCTTCCTTTCACTGAGATTTTCCGAAGCTGGGGAAGCGCTAGGAACGCTGAATCTTATCTTTTTGGCTGATAAAGATCAGCGCCACAGTCGCGGGGATGAGCACGATCGAAGCACCCCATACCAGACTCCAGAGAAAGTTAGCGAGTGAAGGCGTCATAGTTCCTGGCCCTTTATTAACGGCAATTTGATTCACCTTAATTTTAATGAAGTGTTACGCGCCTGAGAAGCCAATTTTTTTCCCGATCGCCCCGAATCGCTCAACTCCCCATCCCCTCCCCCTCCTTACTGCGACAGGGACTGCTCCGCGTTACAATACATGAGAAATCGAGTTACAAAAATTAATATTTTTGGCCAACCATGACTGCTGCAGCCATCTCTACCTGGATTTTAGGCCCTATCTTGGGCATTATGACCTTTTTGTTTATCTTTCGCATCGTCCTGACTTGGTATCCCCAAGTCAACCTCAACCAACTGCCCTTTAACCTGATTGCGTGGCCCACTGAACCGTTTCTCAGCCCCGTTCGCAAGCTCGTCCCGCCCATCGGCGGCGTGGACATCACCCCGATTATCTGGGTGGGGATTTTCAGCTTATTGCGGGAAATGCTCCTCGGACAGCAGGGGCTGCTGACGATGATGGCGATGCGGTAATGGGGAATGGGGCTCATGGCATGGGGCTCATGGCATGGGGCTCATGGCATGGTGAATAAATGAATGGAAATTAACATGCGTGCCCAATTCACAATTCCCAATGCCCAATGCCCAATTCACAATGCCCAATTCCCAATGCCATGAGCCCCATGCCCAATTCCCAATCACCCCTTCATCATCTGCTCGACAAAATTCGTGTAAACGTCTCCTTCTACAAAAGCCGGATTTTCGAGAATCTTTTGATGAAAGCTGAGGGTGGTGGGCAAACCGGTGATGGCGCATTCCCGCAACGCCCGCTTCATGCGCTGGATGGCACTGGCGCGATCGGGTGCCCATACGATTAACTTGCCGATGAGCGAATCGTAATAGGGCGGAATCTCGTAATCGGTATAGACGTGAGAATCCATGCGCACGCCGATGCCGCCCGGGGGCAGGTAGCCGCTGATCCGCCCGGGGCTGGGGCGGAAGTTGCGATCGGGATCTTCGGCGTTGATGCGGCACTCGATCGCGTGCCCGCGCAGCACCACCTGTTCTTGCCTGAGCTTGAGCCGTTCCCCTTGAGCGATGCGGATCTGTTCCGCGATCAAATCCAGACCGGCAATCATTTCCGTCACCGGATGTTCTACTTGAATGCGGGTGTTCATTTCCATAAAGTAGAAACGCCCGGACTTGTCGAGGAGAAACTCGACGGTGCCCGCACCCGTGTAATTGATGGATTTAGCCACCCGCACCGCTGCGTCGCCCATTTTTTCCCGCAGTTCCGGGGTGAGAGCGGGGCTGGGAGCTTCTTCGAGCAGTTTCTGGTGGCGGCGCTGGATGGAGCATTCCCGCTCGCCGAGGTGAATGACGTTGCCGTAACTGTCGGCGAGGATTTGAAACTCGATGTGGCGCGGGCGCTCGATAAATTTTTCGATATAAACGCCGGCATTGCCGAAAGCGGCTTCTGCTTCCCCCTGGGCGGCTTGGAAGAGTTTGGGCAGTTCGCTCTCGTCGCGCACGAAGCGCATTCCCCGCCCGCCGCCGCCGGCAGTGGCTTTGATCATCACGGGATAGCCAATTTCGCGAGCGATCGCCAGTGCGTCTGTTTCCTCTGCAATCAACCCGTCGCTCCCCGGAACCGTAGGAACGCTGACGCGCTTCATCGTTTCCCGAGCGGTGGACTTGTCCCCCATTGCCCGGATGGCGTCGGGAGTGGGGCCAATAAATGCAATTTGGTGGTCGGCGCATATTTCGGCAAACCGGGCATTTTCAGCTAAAAAGCCATAGCCGGGGTGAATCGCCGTGGCGTTGCGAGTCAGGGCTGCCGCAATAATATTAGGAATATTCAGATAACTTTTGCCGCTGGCGGGTTCGCCAATGCAAACCGCCTCGTCTGCAAGTTGGACGTGGAGGGCGTGTCGGTCAATTGTAGAATGCACTGCAACCGTGGCAATCCCCATCTCTTCGCAGGTGCGGAGGATGCGCAGGGCTATTTCGCCGCGATTAGCAATGAGAATTTTAGAAAATCGCATTTTCGAGCATGGGATTGGAGAATCAGTAGCAGGATCTGAGCTTTTCGCCTCGCGATCGCCCGCATGGGGGACGATTCCCCAGATTGCTCCGAGGATTGCCTGGTTTCGACGAGTAGACTCAACACCTGGCGTTGCAACCAGATGCCGCAGCCATCTTGCCACAGACTTTTACTATACGGCATCCTGCTAACATCGCTCGCAACTTTGGCGCATCTTCGCCGCGAAAATCCGCCACTGGAGATCGCCCCGTCCCGCCCGTGGCCACTCCCACACCGGGCGATCGCCCTCTCCTGCCGCACAAGTTCTTCCTTTGGGTAGAACCGCCACAGCCTTTCAGTTTGCTATTTTTTTACCAACTATTAACCTTGTTTTTAACAAAACTCAGGCCCCCATTAAAAAAAATATTTTCCAGCGGGTTTTTCGGAAAACAAGGTTATTCGCAGGACAAACGCCTCCTGTCAATACAGGGGTGCTAAAAAAAACACTTGGCTCGATTGTTTTCTCTTGACAATTGACAGTCTTTCTATAGGGGTCCGTGCCACAATCCAACCCTACAGACAGATTATTTTTGAATTCGAGGCGTTGTCCCCGGACTTTTCTGCAAAATAGCCCTCTATTTTGCGACGTTTTTTTATTGACCACAGTCACGGGAAATAAGCGAATGCTAAACGTCAGCCAAACTACTGAAGAAAATCACGCAAATAAACCTCTCGGTAAATATTTAGTTGAAGCAGGTTTAATCACTCCTTCCCAACTAGAGCGAGCCCTCGAAGCCCAAAAATCAACCGGGGCGCGATTGGGAGAAATAATCGCAAATAAGGGCTGGGTCGGGCAGGAAACAATTGAATATTTCATGGAAAAGGTTATTTTGCCAGAACGGGGAAACTTTCACCCCCCCCAATCTCATCTGAAAAAAAATAGCAGTCAAAACCTATTTTTTCCAGAGAAAGCCAGACAAATTGCAGCAAATTCCTACTCGCCGTCACGGTCATCCGAGCTAAGAGAAGGCGGAAATTGCACGTCAGATTTTTTTATTTCTGCCCGAAAAACTCGTCAGTTTTTACTGGCAATAGTCGCGGCTCTCATTCTGGCTAGTACCCTCGTACAATTGAGCCAATACTTCTTGCCAGACTATCCTCTCAAAGACAACATGACCCGTCTTTTCTACATAGATCGAGAGGGAAATATTCCCTCACTTTTTTCAGCGCTGGCACTGTTCTTTTGCGCGATTCTGCTGGCCACTATCGCCCGCGCCCAGCAATTAGCTGGGAAGCGATTCTTCAATCACTGGAGGGCTTTGTCGGTTCTGTTTGGGCTGCTATCCTTGGACGAATTACTCAGCATTCACGAGATTGCCGACTTGCCGTTGCGTTCAGCTCTCAATACTGGCGGCTTTATGTATTTTGCTTGGGTGATTCCGGGTGCGATCTTCGTTCTGGCGTGCGGGCTGGCATTTTTGCGATTGCTGGCAACGCTTCCTGCCAAGATACTGCGCCTGTTTCTCCTGGCTGCAACGCTCTTCCTCGGCGGTGCTCTGGGTGTAGAAATGGTGGGTGCCTACGTTACATACAAGTGGGATCAGTGGAATATGCTGTATGTAAGCGTTGCGACCCTGGAAGAGTTTCTGGAAATGCTGGGCGTTGTTGTCTTTATCTACGCGCTGCTGTGCTATTTGAAGTCACAAGTTAAGCAGGCGCGCCTCTACGTCAGATTCGGGGAGTAATGGGATCGGAAGAAGCGGGGTGAAAAGTGGCGCAGCCGTGCAGCCGCTTGTTCCTCCGCCGATTCCAGTCAGCCTGCGACCCGCTGCTCTCCGCCTGCAGTGGCATCTGGGGGCAACTTCAAAGGGTGGCCAACAGGCTGGGTTGTCCTTTGGGCAGCTCGATCGCCAGGTTTTTTCAGAAAGATGCTAAAACACTTGCTATTTACTCGGGGAAGTATGCTAAAGTACAAAAGCATGAGATAAGATAGTAAAGCCGAGCGGATGTGGCGGAATTGGTATACGCGCACGTTTGAGGGGCGTGTGGGCAACCTTGCGAGTTCGAGTCTCGCCATCCGCATGTAAGATAAGGGCACTGCGTCAGGCAGTGCCCTTTATCGTTGGTTTGGGGACGAGAGCCGGGATGGGAGAGAGCCGGGGAGGGTGACGCCCATCACATCGCTCGGCTGTGCTTGTCACGGGTGGAAAGTCGCGGCGATCGCGCGATCCTTCCCAAATAATCACGCTTGGTGTGGCGCGAGAATCACTGCCCGCATCTGGGGAAAGGGCGATGATAAAGATGTCGAGTTCAGAGAAGTCTCATGTTTGCAGTTAACCTTCTCCCCGGTGCCGTTTCTGAAATCATCGCCTCTGCCGCCGAAACCCACTGCATTACGAAGGCTGACCGCTACGGGCTGATGGCTGCTATCCTCGATGAAGCGATCGCCGAAGAAGACCGTTTATCGATCGATCGCTTGCTTCGCGCGATTTTAAAGGGACGGGTTCAAATCGCGGACGAACTCTCTGCGGTGATGTAAGTTTGACTGGAGGGCTGACACGCAAGGGAGAACTCGACAGCAATCTTGTTTCAGTCACGACTAACTATAGAGGTTGACCTAATCTATTTAGTTTGTTTTAGGGTGCAAAGTTTCTAGCGCGGCTTGCAGGCAGGAAAAATCTAATTTTTTTATAAAAAATTAGGCGATCGCTCCGGAAATTCAGAATACTAGAAAATACCTGTTTTGGCCGTCGGTTAAAAAAATCTTATGAAAGTCAAGCCTTATCTGTGGGCATGTATCGGCATTGCCGCCGCCGGGGTTGTGGTGCTGCCGGGAAAGTCGCAACAAAACGCCTCATCGCAGAATAGTCTGTTTCAAACTTCTACGATTAGCGCGCTCCTCGCTGTCTATGAGGGAGAGACGACATTTGATAATTTAAAAAAATACGGAGATTTTGGCTTGGGAACCGTCAACGCTCTTGACGGGGAGATGATTGCCCTAGAGGGGGAGTTTTATCAAATTAAGGCTGATGGGGTGGCTGCTGCCGTTCCTGACTCTATGAAAACTCCTTAAATTTTATTTATCACCAAAAATCAGGAAAGCCCGGGATGTTAAAAACTTTGCAAGCTGCCGCGTTTTAGCTGTTCGCGTTCGATCGCTTCAAACAAAGCGCGAAAATTGCCTTCGCCAAACCCTCGGGCTTGCGATCGCCGTTCGATCAGCTCGAAAAAGAAAGTCGGTTCGTCGAATATTGGCTGGGTAAAAATTTGCAGCAACAACGCTTCGGGCGCTCCCTCCTGCCAATCGACTAAAATTCGCGATCGCTCGATTTCTTGCCACTCGGCGGCACTGAGCTGAGTTCGCATCCGTTGGCGCGCCAGGGTATAGTAAGTGGCGGGAACGTTCAGGAAAGACAAACCTCTCTGTCGCAATCTTGGAACTGCTTGCACGATATTTTCACTCCGCAAGGCTATATGCTGAATTCCCGCTCCCCGATTCACGTCTAGAAATTCCTGAACTTGGGAATTAGGCGAAGTCGGTTCGTTAATCGGCAATTGCGCCCCACCCTCTGGGTGAACTAACACCCGCGAATACAAGCCCGATTGCTCGGTTTGAATGGCAAATCCCTGCTGGGGCTGAAATCCCAAGGTGCTTTCATACCACGCGATCGCCGATTTTAAGTCGCCGACAGCGACATTCAGCACCGCGTGATCGATGGCGGTAAAATTTTTTACTTCTGCCCTGCGATCGCTAAAAGGTTTGAATTCGCTTTTTCGGAACGAATCCCCTGTCATATAAAACCAAGAATCGCTGGTTGAGGAGTTGAAAGGCGATCGCTCGATTAATACCAAGTTGGCTAACTTAGTATTGTTACATTTTTTTATATATCCCGGAG
>CAYOOD010000153.1:9975-14177 GCA_964405435.1 uncultured bacterium | reverse complement strand
CCCCCTCGCCCCCTCTCCCCCTCCCCCACTCCCACCCAGAGGAATCGCCAGAGCACCCGGACTTGCTATAGTTATAGAGCGAATCTCAACCAAAAAGGGCGGGTTTCGAGAAAAGCGGATATCCAAGTAAGACGTTTTTAGTTTGAGGGGCTAGGATCTGACAACGATGGGCAAGCAACGCATTCTCTCTGGCGTGCAACCAACTGGAAACCTGCATCTGGGCAACTATCTCGGAGCGATTCGCAACTGGGCACAAGGGCAGAGCCAGTACGATAATTATTTCTGCGTCGTGGACTTGCACGCGATAACGGCACCCCACAACCCGGCGACGCTGGCGTCAGATACTTACACCATCGCGGCGCTGTATCTGGCGTGCGGGATTGACTTGCAGTATTCTACCATATTCGTGCAGTCGCACGTCCCCGCTCACGCGGAACTGACGTGGCTGCTCAACTGCATAACACCGATTAACTGGCTGCAAGACATGATCCAGTTTAAGGAAAAAGCCATCAAGCAGGGAGAAAATGTCGGTACGGGCTTGCTGGATTATCCGGTGCTGATGGCGGCAGATATTTTGCTCTACGAGCCGGATAAAGTGCCGGTGGGCGAGGATCAGAAGCAACATTTGGAACTGACGCGGGATATCGTGATTCGGTTCAACCACCTATTCGGGCAGGGGCAGGCAGTGCTCAAACAGCCGGAGCCTTTGATTCGCAAAGAGGGGGCGCGGGTGATGAGCTTGACGGATGGCACCCGCAAGATGTCGAAATCCGATCCGTCTGATTTGAGCCGGATTAATTTGCTGGATTCGGCAGACGAGATTGCCAAGAAAATCAAGCGCTGCAAAACCGATCCCGTGCGGGGGCTGGTGTTTGACGATGCAGAGCGCCCGGAGTGCAATAACCTGCTGACGATTTACATGCTGCTGTCTGGGAAGACGAAAGAAGCGGTAGCGGCAGAGTGTCAGGATATGGGTTGGGGGCAGTTTAAGCCGCTGCTGACAGAAACTGCGATCGCAGCGTTGAAGCCGATTCAAGATAAGTATAAAGAAGTGATGGCGGATAAGGGATATCTGGAATCGGTGCTGCGGGAGGGGCGGCAAAAAGCAGAAGCGATCGCAAATGAAACCCTGCGCAAGGCTAAAACAGCGATGGGCTATTCCATGCCGCTGTGAGAACCTAACCCGCTGGGAGTTGAAACCCCCGGCGGGGTAAAATTGCCCGCTCTACTTTTGCGCTCGTGCTTCCAGAGGAGGAGCGACATGGCAGGATAATTAGGCTACAACAGTGCGAGGATTATTTTCGCCTGGGTAAATTTGTCGTTCCTCACTGATTTTCCGATATGACTGAACATTCCCTCGCACACGCTGACAGTACGCCTTTTTCGACTTTCGCGCCCCACCGCTTCCGCGAGGCTGTTCGTGCGGGCGAGTTCCTCATTACGGCTGAAGTATCGCCGCCAAAGGGAGGCAATCCCGCCGAGATGCTCAACATGGCTCGGCTGCTCAAGGATCGCGTTCACGCGGTGAATATTACCGATGGCAGTCGGGCGGTGATGCGGATGTCGCCACTGGCAGCGTCGGCGATATTGCTGCAGCAGGGGATCGAGCCGATTTGCCAGTTTGCGTGTCGCGATCGCAACCGCATCGGGATGCAAGCAGATTTACTCGGCGCGCACGCCCTCGGCATCCGCAACATTCTAGCACTGACCGGCGACCCGGTAAAAGCAGGCGATCACAAGGATGCTAAAAGCGTGTTCGATTTGGAAGCCGTGCGCTTGCTGAAACTTATCGATAAATTAAATAATGGCATTGATTTCAACGACGCGCCCCTCACCGATGGAGCGACGGATTTATTTGTCGGCGCGGCAGTCGATCCGCAATCGCACAGTTGGTCTGGTTTGCAGAGACGATTCGATCGCAAAATCGAGGCAGGAGCGCAGTTTTTCCAAAGCCAGCTCGTTTGCGATTTCGATCGCTTGGAAAAATTCGTGCAGCAAATTGCCGGGGGATGCGGCAAGCCAATTTTAGCGGGAATTTTCCTGATTAAATCGGCAAAAAATGCTTTATTTCTAAATAAAAACGTGCCGGGGATAGAGATTTCCCAAGAAATCATCGATCGCCTGGATAAAGCGCCCGATCCGCTGCTGGAAGGGATGAAGATTGCGGCGGAGCAAATTCAAATGGCGCGAAAAATTTGTCACGGCGTGCATGTCATGGCAATCAAGCGCGAAGATTTGATTCCTCAGATATTGGATTTGGCGGGAGTCGCGCCAATTTCTGCAAAGGTGCCCGCCGAATTGCCAGCATAATTGTTTGGGTGCGTTCAGAAACCCGGCTTCTTCAAGAAGCCGGGTTTCTAGGTATTAATTTTGTAGTGTGGGTAATGCTTTAATTACCAACCAAAAAGAGATCGTGCAAAAAACTGGGTATCTGTTGGGGATATAAAAAGCGCGATCGCCAGCCATTCACTTCGAGATTTATATGGCAATGAGTAAATTTAGAGAACAACTCGCTAAAATCTCGCCCGAACAACGAGAGTATACCTTGTCAACCTTGCCAGGGCATCTGGCAGAGATTGGCGACGCCGAACAATTGTATCGGCTATTAACCGATTTCGATTTCATCGAGGCGAAGCTGGAAGCGTGCGGGGTAGAAGCGCTCGTGCAGGATTACTACTTAGCCATAAATTCTAATATTTGGCTTTCTGAGCAGCAAACCGAAACGCTCGAATTGATTGAAGGAGCGATTCGACTGTCGGCGAATGAACTTGAAAACGATAAAACGCAACTGCCAGGGCAACTGGTGGGGCGTTTGCTCTCTTTGGAAGTGCTAGAAATTAAACAACTGCTCTTGCAGGCAAAACAAAGCAAAACAACCCCCTGGTTGCGCCCCTTAACGCCCAGCCTGACACCCCCCGGAGCAGCGCTGCGGCGTACTCTAACGGGGCATACTTCCTCAGTAGATGCCGTAGAAATCGCCCCTGACGGCAAAACAGCCGTTTCCGCTTCAAGGGATTACACCATGAAAGTGTGGGATTTGCTTTCTGGGGAAGAATTGAGAACCCTCAGCGGGCATACTTTCTCGGTATTTACCGTAGCGATCGCCCCTGACGGCAAAACAGTGATTTCTGCTTTAGGGCATAAAACCCTGAAAGTGTGGGATTTGCTTTCTGGGGAAGAATTGAGAACCCTCACCTGGCATAACTCCACGGGAACAGCCATAGCGATCGCCCCAGACGGCAAAACGGTGGTTTCTACGGCAGGGGATTACACCCTAAAAGTGTGGGATTTACCTTCCGGGGAAGAATTGAGAACCCTCAGCGGGCATACCTTTTGGGTACTTGCTATAGCGATCGCCCCAGACGGCAAAACAGCCGTTTCTGCTGCGGGGGATTACACCCTAAAAGTATGGGATTTACCTTCCGGGGAAGCGGTGAAAACCCTAACGGGGCATATCTCTGATGTAAATGCCGTAGCGATCGCCCCAGACGGCAAAACAGCCGTTTCTGCTTCAAATGATAATACCCTGAAAGTGTGGGATTTATCTTCCGGGGCAGCGGTGAGAACCCTGACGGGGCATACCGACTGGGTAGTAGCAGTAGCGATCTCCCCTGACGGCAAAACAGTCATTTCCGCTTCCCATGATAAAACCCTGAAAGTGTGGGATTTATCTTCCGGGGAACTGTTGACAACCTTAATCGGGCATACTGCCGAGGTACTTGACGTAGCGCTTTCCCCTGACGGCAAAGTAGCGGTTTCCGCTGCTTGGGATAACACCCTGAAAGTGTGGGATTTATCTTCTGAGGAACAGTTGAGAACCTCGCTCGGACATGCAGCCGAGGTACTTGACATAGCGATCGCTTCCGACGGCAAAACAGCCGTTTCCGCTGCTTGGGATAACACCCTGAAAGTGTGGGATTTGCTTTCTGGTAAACAGTTGAGAACCTTAATCGGTCATGCAGGCGGGGTAAATGTCGTAGCCCTTACCCCTGACGGCAAAACAGTCATTTCCGCTTCCGACGATAACACCCTGAAAGTGTGGGATTTATCTTCCGGGGAACTGTTGACAACCTTAATCGGGCATACTGCTGCGGTACTTGACGTAGCGATCGCCCCTGACGGCAAAACAGCCGTTTCCGCTTCTTGGGATAACACCCTGAAAGTGTGGGATTTATCTTCCGGGGAACTGTTGACAACCTTAA
>CAYOOD010000153.1:0-9875 GCA_964405435.1 uncultured bacterium | reverse complement strand
AAGTGTGGGATTTATCTTCCGGGGAACTGTTGACAACCTTAATCGGGCATACTGCCGAGGTACTTGACGTAGCGATCGCCCCTGACGGCAAAACAGCGATTTCCGCTTCTTGGGATAACACCCTGAAAGTGTGGGATTTGCTTTCTGGGGAAGCGATGAAAACTCTCCAGGGGCATACTTCTTCAGTAAGAGCTGTAGTGCTTGCCCCTGACGGCAAAACAGCGGTTTCCGCTTCGGGGGATAACACCCTGAAAGTGTGGGATTTGTTTTCTGGGAAAGAAATTGCCAGTTTTAGCGGCGAGATTGACATGCTCTGCTGTGGCGTTACGCCGGATGGTGCAACGATTGTGGCAGGCGAGGAGTTGGGGCGAGTGCATTTCCTGCGCCTGGAGGGAGGGGCACGACACGGCTGAGGCAGGGATACGCGGATAAATAAAGGGAGATGATTTATCCGTGCATCCGCCTTCAAATCCGCGTCGGGCTGTGCGGGATGTTCAGATGTTTTTAGAGGATTTGTTGGGATGGCAGAATCGAGCGATATCGCCGGTTTATCGAGCCAAACCGGGCGCGTGTTGGGCTGGGGAGCCATTAAATAATCAAAATTTGCTCCACCGTTAATTGCAGCTCTGGAAAAGTCGGAGAAACAATGCGATCGCCTCCTCTGTAAGCTGCGGGCTGATACACCCCATTCTCATCGAGCTGATAGACAAAAACTGTCGGCACTTTGGGATTGCCCAAGTAATCCCTGCTGCCGATCGCCAAGTAATCTACAATCCAATATTCAGCAATGCCTAACCGCTGATATTCGTCGAGTTTGTCGATATAGTCATCTTCCCAATTCGTTGACACGACTTCCACCGCCATTTGCAGGGGTTCTCGCAGCGCCGAATAAGCAGATCGGTTCGCTCTCCATACGTCCAGACTCACGACACTCACGTCAGGATTTCGCCCCTGTTCCTGACCGGCTGGCGTTAAGGTAGCTACCATAATTCTACCAGATACTTTGTAGTTCAAGCCAAGTCTGTCAACTTCTCTATCTAATTGTTTGGCAATAAAATATGCGATATCCTCGTGCTGTCGCGTTGCTAGAATTCTCACAATTTCTCCACTGACAAGCTCATAGCGTCCGTCGTCAGGATACTGCTCCACGAATTGTTCGAGAGTCAGCTTTTGCTTGGGCTGAGTTGAAGTAACGATCGTGCTATTTCCTCCCTAGTCTCTCAGTCGGAGCTATCTGTTTATAGATTATACCCTATCAAAGGAGTTTTGACGCGCGAGTGCAGTGTTGGGATGGGAGAAACGCGCGATCGCCGGTTGCTGCCTTCTGGCGGCTGATGATACAATTAATCTAGCCGTCTTTATCAACCGAGGGAACTGCACTGCCAGAAGAATACACGGAAACCGAACTTTTCAGCAAGCCTGAAAGTATCGCCTACTCGCGAGCGATCGCGCTCCAACAAGCTTTGTCACCCCCCGCACAGTCGCGAGTAACAATGGCGGCTGCTGTCGTCGAAGACGCGCAGGGAAACCGCAGCGTTGTCATCGGCACCAGCGAACCTAAAGGCTACTTGCGCCCGGGGGTTAAGTCGTCAATCCTCAGCGGAGAAAGGGTCATTCCCGGTTATGGTCATGCTGAAGCAGATATAATTGCTTGGGCTGCCCTAAATAATTATAAGGTAATTGCGGTAGCAGCAGGACGACCAATTTGTGAAAACTGCGTCCAAACTATAGAGGGCGCTGGCGGAATCCTCGCCAGTCCGAGAAAATCTAGTTCGAGGAGCTAATTGACAAATGACAGAAAATCGCTTAGAATTGCTGGATAAAGAGCTTTCGGCACGTCTCGAAAGAGCTTCTAATTCCCAACTGCGGAAAGCTGCCAAAGTTGCCTGCCGCTTTGCCCTCGATCGCGCTTCTGCCAGTCATCCAATACTCGATCGATCCCTGGAGGCGATCGAACTTGGCAATTATGAAGATTCTACCTTCACTGCACAGCTAGAATCCTTTGTCAATCAGTTGGATGAGATACAGTGGGATTTGCAGGAAAAAATGGACGAAGGCAACGCAGAATTATCAGCCTACCTCGCTGCTTTTCAACGGGCACGCGCCGCCAACTCTGTCTATTTTGCCCTAAATGCGGATGCTTTAGTTGCCGCGACAGAATCAATTTATGAGGCTCATGCAGCCACAGATGATTTAGCAACGTTGAAGGAAAATATTTTGGCTGAATTAAACTCAGAACAGCCAAAGAGCGCGGCATTATCTCCTCAAATTACCTCCCCTTAACTGAATCGCCAACTGCGCGATAAAGAGATGAGGAAGTTAAGGGGGGACTCTGTGGGGTTGGGCGAAGCATTCGCGTTTTCCATTTGTCAGTTGGTTGCAGGAATTTTTCGCGCGAATGCTTCGCCCCTACAGCCCCTACAGGCAAAATTTGTTGAGATGGGAAAAACGAGCGATCGCCCCTGCAATCTTGACAAAATCGGTAAAATGTGATAAATCTGCGCTGTCTGGGAGAGGCTGAGGCGCGAGGAAATTTGAGACAGCAGGTAGCAGATTGCCTGTTTGATGTAAAATAGAAGCCTGCAGGCGATCGCCTCAGTTGAAAACTATCTATCGCGCTATACTAATCTTATGCAACTAGAAAAAACCTGGCAAGAATTTATTACGTTACCGCCCGATGCTCAGCGAGAAGTGGCTGATTTTATCGCTTTCCTGAAGCAGCGCTATCAGCAAGCCGTGCCCGAAGTTGAACCCGCGCAGCAGGATTTACAAGAAGAACCTTTTATCGGGATATGGAAAGATCGCGAAGATATGCAAGATAGCACCCAATGGGTTCGCAGCCACCGTCAGCAAGAATGGCGCAGTTAAGATGGTCAATCGCATTTTGTTCGATACTGATGTTTTAATTGACGCGGGACGAGGTATTGATATAGCTGTTAACCAGCTTGCGGAAGCAGCTAGGACATCTACACTAGCCATCAGCACCATTACCCAGATGGAGCTGTTCGTCGGGTGCCGCAATAAAGCAGAATTAGTCGCTCTAGAAAATTTTTTACTTCGATTTGAAATTGTCAAGCTAAACGAAGAAATATCAGAGCGCGCGATCGCTTTACTTCGGACTTATCGCCTCAGTCACGGGTTGCTAATTCCTGACGCTTTAATTGCTGCAACAGCTCTGACACTTAACGTTCCTTTTCTGACAAAGAATCAGAGCGATTATCGATTTATCCCCGGTTTAAATCTTTTGCCCTATCCCAGCTCACCTTAGAGCGCTCTCCCTACAAAGTCCAGAAGCGATCGCTCCGCCCGCTGCTCGGGAAAAAGTTTTACCCCGCCGTGGGTTTAAACCCACGGCTGTAGGGGCGCTTCGCGAAGCGCCCCTACAGCCCCTACAGGCAAAATTACACAATTTTTTGGTATGGGAGAATCGGGCGCTTTTGTGGGGTTGGGCGAAGCATTCGCGTTTTCCATTTGTTCGTTGGTTGCAGGGATTCTTCGCGCGAATGCTTCGCCCCTACAGGCAAAATTTGTTGGGAGTATCCTAAGAAAACTACTTGCCAACATCCAACCCAGACAATTCCTCTCCGCGAAACTGCAACCGGAAAACCACCTTGCGATCGCTCGGATTGTCGGGCTCTCGCGCCTCTATTTCCCCCCGCCCTGCTGCCATAATCTTTTTATCCAGCCGCTCCTTACTCTCAAATTTCATCCCATCCGAGAAAATATACCGCGTCACTGCCAGCGCCCGCCGCAAGCTCAGTTCCATATTATCTTCATACGAACCCTTAGAACTCGTATGCCCTTCTATAATAACGCGGCTCACCTGCTCTTCTATCTCCCGATTCGCGAAAATAACTTGACTGTAAATCGGGATAAATCTTTGCAGCTCGGCTTTGCCCTCTGGCTTCAATTCAGCACTATTTTCATCAAAAAGAATCGATTCTCTGACGCTGACATCTCCCGTTCCCTCATTCACCTGTACGGCGATATTGTTCCCCTTCAACTGCCCGACTAATTCCCCGACAAAAACCCGGCGCTGCTTTGCCATTTCTTCCCTCGCTTCCTGCAACTGAAACAGGGTGGTAATGAACAGCAGCGCGAAAAACATCAGCAAGCCAGACATCAAATCGCCGATAGACAGGTAGATGCTGGCGTCGTCGTCTTCTTCAATCTCCCGGTTTCGCCATTTCCTCAAATCAATCACGGCGGCGGCTCCCATTTTCTCCCGTTGCAGCGATTACCTGCTCTATCTGAGTCTGACAACCCTGAAATACTTGTCGCCAATCTTCCCGTATCTCTTGAAATGTTGCCGCGACATCTGCTATACTTTCTTTAAAGGCTCGGCGCTGCGCTTGCATTCCATTAATACTCTGGCTGAAGAAATCCTGCAATCGGGTTTGATAGTTTTCCTGAAATTCCTCTAACTCTGACTGTACGGTTTGGTTGGCATTCAGCAGCACGCCGCCGATTTCTTGCAACCCTCCTAACAGTTCTATTTTCGCCGATCGCATTAAATTTGATGCCTCATCCCCAACTGCCTGCAACGTAGCAGATTGCTGCTGAAAGGCTGCATTTGCCTCGTCGAGAATCTCTGCGGTTCTCGCCTGCACTCCCTGCAACATTTGCTGCTCTACTTCCGCTTGCGTATGCAGGGCAGCTTGCAAGTCTTCGCGGATATTTCGGAAAGTTGCCGCTGCTGTCTCGGCGCTGGCTTCAAATGCGGCTCGCTGCGCTTCCATACCCCGAATGCTCTCGCTAACCGCTCGGTGAATGTCTCCCGCTGTTTGTTCTAATACGCCTTTTGTATCGGTTTGGAATTGCAGGAGAGTTTGTTTCAGGTTTCCTGCAAATTCTTCTAATTTTACCAATGTCTGCTGTTGAAAGTTCTGGATTGTTAAAATAGAACTGGCTAAATTTTGAGAAATGCCGCCCAACTCTTGATTTAACTCCCGCACGGCGAGGGAAGTTTCCCGCGCAAGTTGGGCGCTCTGGTTTAACTGCTGTACAACCGGCTCGATTAATTCGCCGCGAATCGTCAGGATGAGGGTTTGCAAGTCTTCCCGCCGCGCGGTATCGAATTCTTGACTTTTTTCTTGCAATTGTATTATCTTTTCAATGAGGGGAAGCAGTTGGGTTGCGATCGCCCTCTCGCCTGCCCCTTCCCCAATCGCACGGGCACTGACGCCGAATTCAGCATCGCTGTTAAAATAGAAATCAGGCGTTTCCGCTGTAAAAATGCGGCTTAGCTTCGCAGTCAAGCGATCGCGCTGTCGAACCCTCAAAGAATCGCACCCGAACAAAACCAAAGTAAACCAACTGCCCGCACCCAACCCCATCAAAGAACTAGAAAAAGCCGTTCTCATCCCCAACAGCAAATTTTTAATCGCTTCCAGCAGTTCCTTAGAATCCGCGAAGCCTAAATTCACGCCTTGCAGCCCTTCTTGGATGCCGTAAAATGTCCCCAAAACGCCGATAGCGGTACACAATGCCGTCACGAAGCGAAGCGAACTGCGGGGCGATCGCTCTAAAAAACTTGGATAATTCAGGAGTATAAACTTATCCCGCTGCCATTCCGGGTTGCCAGCGGAATTTATTTTAACATGCTCTGCCAGCCAAGTCAAGATTTCAGGGGAAGGCTGCGGAGATTTTCCCTTTCTCAATTGACTCAGGAATGCGATCGCTCGCTCAGTCTGGCGAGACTCCGAAAAATACTGCCATACGGCATAACTTTCAAAAATCACCGCCCCTAAAAAAACAATCGCAGTTGCCCAGTGAAAAAGCGTATTATCCCAAACGATCTCCCAAAATTTGGCGATTCCCACGCCGCACCTCCCGATGATTCCTATCCTATCCGGTGACATCGGTATTGTATCGCGGGAATGGGGAATGGGGCATGGGGCATCGGGCATCGGGCATCGGGCAAAAGGGCATCGGGCATGGGGCATCGGGCATCGGGCATCGGGCTTATGGCATAGTGAATAAAATGAAGAGAAATTAACAATTCCCAATTCCATAAGCCCAATTCGCAATGCCCAATGCCATAAGCCCAATGCCATAAGCCCAATTCGCAATGCCCAATGCCCTTTTGCCCAATTCCCAATGCCCAATGCCCTTTTGCCCAATGCCCAATCCCAAAAAATCAAAAAGCCCGCGCGGGCGGGCTTTCAAAGCGGTGCGGCAGGATTTTAACCTGCCGAACAAATCGCCTGCATCTTTTAATGAGAAGCCATTGGCTTAGTCGGCAGTTGCGCTTGCAGCACCGCCACCGCGCGGGCATAGACAGGATCGTCCTTCGAGGCGATCGCATTCGGGTTAGAAACCAGTTGCTTGCGCGCCTCTTCCGACATATCTACCTGGATATCCGGCGTAATCCCCTTGTGAGAAATATCCGTTCCGTTCGGCGTGTAGTAGTGGGCGATAGTAACTGCCAAACCCGAACCGTCAGAAAGCGAGTGAACCGACTGTACCAAGGCTTTGCCGAAAGTTTGCGAGCCGATAATCGTCGCCCGCCCGTTATCCTGTAGCGCCCCCGATAAAATCTCGCTGGCAGAAGCCGAGTTTCCGTCCACCAGTACCGCTAGCGGCAAATCCGTCAGCGCGCTATTATTGCTCTTGAGCTCCTCGTCGTGTCCCTCACGGTCTATCGTCTTCACGATCGCGCCCTTGTTCATCCACATGCGGGCAATGTCCACGCTGGCATACAGCAACCCGCCCGGATTTCCCCGCAAGTCCAGTACGAAGGCATCGACTTTTTTAGACTTCAGTTCTTCGATCGCCCGCTGCATTTGCTCGGCGGCGTGAGAGCTGAACTCCTGCAGGCGGATGTAGCCCACCCGCGTCTTGCCCTCTTCTTTGACGTCATAGCGTACCGTTTGCAATTCTATCCGAGCGCGCGTCAGCGTCACGTCAAACACTCCCTTGCCTTCTCGGGAAAGCTGCAGCGTCACTTGCGTGCCCACTTGCCCCCGGATCAGCTTGGCGGCTTCCTCTACCGTCATCCCTTGAGTGGTTTTGCCGTCAATCAATAAAATGCGATCGGCAACCTGGATTCCTGCCCTTATCGCTGGGGAATTCTCGATCGGCTCCACCACTGTCAGGACTTTGGTTTTTTCGTTCACTTCCAACCGAATGCCCACCCCAGACAGTTCTCCAGAGGTTTGCTCCGTCAGCGCCCGGTACTGATCGGGGTCCATAAACCGGGTATAGGGGTCTTCCAATTGCTCCAGAGCCCCTTTTAGCGCGGCATACGCATGCTCGCGGGAGGTGTAGTCTTTGCTCAGGAGTTCTTGCCGGACTTTTTGCCAATCGACTTTATTAAACGTGCCGTCAACGTACTCCCGGTTGACAATTTGCCACGCTTCATCCAACACCGTTTTCGGACTGTCCTGAAGGGCGGCGCGTACTGACGTACTCAAGCCGGGAACAAATACGGATAGAGTAGCCGTCGCTGCGATCGCGCTACCACATAACAAAGCTTGAGAAAGCAGGAAGCGTTTCGGGGATGAATTCATTGTCAGGTGAGTAAAACGATAAAGTTCTAATAATTAGTAAGCCCTAGGATCGGCCCAATTCTATCTTTCTATCCTCAATCGTGCATCCGGGCTCCTCTCCCTCCCAAACAGCGGAAGGACAGGCGGCGGCCATTCCTGCACTTTTACAGATTCCCTAACTACCTTACCGTTTGCTGGAAGCTGCAAGAGCACAAGTGCCAGCTTCTTTTTTTCGCGATGGGATTGACCCCTCGCGGGCTATAACGGTCTAGCCCTTCCCCTCTCTGCTTTCAAAGGCATCGAGGTGCGCTTTTAACTTTTGGCTTACTAAGTCATTCTTCGCAAAATTCTTCGCTCAGTTGTCGGGTATTCTAGCCTATTGCGGCTTTTTTTGCTCTGGTAAGACGGTTTTTCTGATTTTAAGATACCCGCGTCGCACCCTTTCCTAACACGTCCTGTGACAGTTGGCTCTAGTGTCCTCCTCCTCGAAGTGCAGAGAATGGACGCGCTTGCTCGGTTCTCAGTTGGCGGGTGGTAGTTCTTCTGAGATAATTGAAAGGCTTGCCGGACCGGTGGAACGCTTTTGGTGACACGCAAACTCCCTCAAAGCCACACTCAATCTAGTGTAGCTAAAATAGCTTCAAAAAGAACCCCCTCTCGCCAAATATCAGGGCAACTGCCGTGGAATCGACAAATGACAACGTATTTCCCTCCCCCCCATCCCCGCCAAAGCAAGGAGTGAGGAATTGGCGGGGCTCTTGGCTGCTGCTCAATGCCCTAGTTGCTCTCGTCGCCCTAACCGGGGTGGCGTCCCTGCAGTGGGTGGGAATGCAGCGCCCAGAGGAGCGATCGGCCAATCAACAGCTCGCCCGAGAACAAGAAGCCCGCCGGCTGCAAACCCTCAAACACTTGCCATCCCTCGGCTTTGACAACCTCATCGCCGACTGGACATTTTTGAACTTCCTGCAGTATTTCGGCGACGAGGCGCGAGATGCGACGGGCTACTCCCTCGGGGCTGACTACTTCGACATCATCACCCGACGCGATCCTCGCTTCGCCGACATTTACCCGTTTCTTTCTTCGACGGTTTCCTTCTATCTCGCCAGCCCCAAGCTCGCCGTTCAATATATGGATCGGGGCACCCGCGCCCTCTCGCCGCAAGTGCATCCCAGAGCCTTTCTCGTCTGGCGATTCAAAGCACTCGACCAATTGCTCCTCGTCGGCGACGTCAAAGGAGCCATTCACTCTCTGGAAATGGCAGCCCAGTGGGCAAAGGGAACCCCCGACGAGGAATATGCCAAGTTCTACCAACAAACCGCTGACTTCCTCAAGAAAGATCCTGACAGCACCTTCGTGCGTTTTATGGCGTGGAACGACGTTTACCACCAGGCTGCAGACAAAAAAGTTAAAGCTCGCGCCAAGCAAGAAATTTTGAAGCTGGGCGGGCAGGAGCGCCGCGACGAGAACGGCGAAATCTTTTTTGCCTTGCCCCAACCGCCAAAGCCCAATAAGTCCCGCTGAGGGGGAGAGGGGGGGGAAAATTCGGTAAGTTTATGCGGTTTGGGAGTAGAAAGGGAACGACTCGATACTTTTTTTGCATGAATAAAGCAAATATTTTGCATTAAATAATGCACGAAAAACATAAAAAAAAAGTTCAGAACTTGGCAGGCAGGAATCGAAAGCGAATTAAATCGGGTTTTTTTGGTTCTCCAGTTCGCCGGATTATTTCTACTGCAGGTTTACTGTTGACTGTCACCGTGCTGGGCTGGCTGGCGCTCAATACGATAACCTTGCAATCGCGGGCTAGTGGGGCGATCGATGCCGTCCTCGTGCTCGGAGGCAGCATTCAGCGGGAAATCTACGCGGCTGAGCTGGCTAAACAATATCCCCAGACGCCTATTTTGATTTCTCAAGGCTCTCAAGATCCCTGCATCTGGTTGATTTTTCAAAGGGCAGGGGCTCCCATGCAGCAGGTTCTCTTGGAAAAGTGCGCCCAGTCTACCTTTGGTAACTTTTACTTCGCCCTGCCCATCCTGCACCGCTGGCAGGTTGGCAAGATTAAAGTGATTACTTCCCCCACCCACCTACCGCGCGCCCAGTGGCTGGCACAGATCCTCTTGGGCTCCCACGGGATCTGGGTGGATGTGGAGCTGGTGCGCGAGCAGGGCATTCCGGGCAATCGCGAGTCCTGGTTCAAAACTGCACTCGATGTGACTCGCAGCCTGATTTGGGTTCCTATCAGTCAGTTCTATCAGCCGCAATGCACGGCTATTACCCCACTGGTTTCTGTGGACGTGGAAACTTGGCAGCGCCGGGGTTTTGCTTGCGAGCACCAAGCCCAACTGAAAAAGTAGCGAGGGGGAGAGTGAGGGAGGGGCAGAGGGG
>CAYOOD010000152.1:0-14567 GCA_964405435.1 uncultured bacterium | reverse complement strand
ATATCCAGTCACCGCGTGGAGCTTTTTGCGCAATGCACCGACCTTTCCGATCTCAGACACACTTATTTTTTGTAAATGTACCAGGCTTGGGGGGCCATCCCTGCCATCGATGGGATTGGCTTGCTGCATGATATTTTAATCCCGCGCGCCGTTCCCGCCGACTCGCTCAGCCACAGCCAGTGATTTTTATTGTCACCCAAAAGACAAGCGGATGGCTATTCGGCAGAACCAGCCCGAATCTTGACAGGGTAATTAATTGCTGGTATAATAACCGGATTTGTAAAGTTTAGGATCGGAGATGCCCGCCGGACGGGCGAGAAAACATCTGCAATCGGGCAACTCATACAAACAATTACCAATTACCAAATACCGATTACCCATTACCGATTACCCATTACCCATTACCGAAAGAAGAGGCAACAACCACGCGATCGCGCCCCTGTGCTTTAGCGCGATAGAGAGCCGCATCTGCCGAGCGAATCAACGCCTCACCGGTTTCGCCGTGTTCGGGAAAGCAAGCCACTCCGAGGGAAAGAGCGATCGCTCCGAGGGGTTGGCGGCGGTACTGAACGTTTAAGTGCTTCACATCCGATCTCAGTTGTTCGGCGCGCCGCTTGGTATCCGCAACAGAAGCCTCCGGCAAAATCAGCGTAAATTCCTCGCCCCCGTAGCGACAGGCAATATCGCCGCCGCGAATATTATTGTGCAAAAACATGCCCAATTCCCGCAACACCGCATCTCCAGCCTCGTGCCCGAAAGTATCGTTAAATTGTTTGAAATGATCGACATCCAGCATGACAATCCCGACAGATTGCTGCGATCGCGCCGCGCGGCGAATTTCCCGCGTCAGCGACTCTTCCAGATAGCGGCGGTTGAACAAACCGGTGAGGGGATCGCGGATGCTCTGCTGCTGCAAGGTTTCGTGCAGTTTCAAATTCGCCAGAGCCAGAGAAATGTGTCGCGCGACTGCTACGGCTAAATGCTGTTTGGCTTTCGTCAGCAGCCCTTTCTCCAAATAGCTCAAATACAGCACGCCCATTGCTTCACCCTGCGCCATCAGCGGAATGCAGAAATAGGAACTGGGGAATGAGTCTAAGTACAGGTGCTTGCAAGTCAGCCCGGTGCTGGTATCTTCCATCAAATGAGGCTGACAACCGCGCAGGGCGATGCAATCGGGAGTGGCAAAGAGCATTTGACTGGTGGGAGAGCCCCAGACTGTAATCGCTTCTACGAGGTTGCGAGAATTGGCGATCGCGAACAAAGCCCCTGAATTATTGGGAAATAACAGCGGCACGATTTGAGCGATCACCTTGCACGCTTCCTCGATCGTAATGCAGCTTTGCAGTAAATTACTCATTTGACTGAGCAAAATAATTTCCTCGTGCCGTTCTTCCAGTTCGTTCACCCGAATGGTGAGCTGTTCGTTTGCCCGCTGGATGTCAGCTTCTGCCCGCTTGCGATCGGTGACGTCTCTATTCGTGCAGATAATAAATAAAGGCTGGCCGACGCGATCGTAAAAAGTTTTAGCCGTTGTTTCGACAGAAAATTCAGAACCGTCTTTTTTCACGCAGGCAATTTCTCCGCAGAATACCCCTTCTTCGTGAATTCCTTTGAGAATTTTTGCGAACACCGACTCCCGAATGTCGGAGCGGTAGAGCAAGTGAATCGGTTTGCCGATAACTTCCGATACCGCATAGCCAAAAATCTGTTCTGACTTGCCCATCCACTTGCAGATATTTCCTGACAAGTCCGCCAGCACGGTAGAATCGGGCATTTGTTTCAATACTTCGTCAGAAAGACGCAGTACCTCCTCAGCCTGCTTGCGTTCCGTAATGTCGAAAAATGAAAACACCACCCCATAAGGAGCGGATTCGTCTGCCCGGAACAACGGGCGCGTATTTACAGAAATCCACGTCACTGCCGCATCCTGTTTGCGAATCCCCATAACCACATTCGATTGAGGTTCGCCCGTTCGCAAAGTCACCGATGCCGGGTGAATTTCGCTGGGAAAGGGCGAGCCGTCTTCGTGGATGGCTCGCAAGGGAGTTGCGAGGGAAGCGCGCAGCATCATTTGACCGGCAGAAATGCCGAGAATGCGTTCGGCGGCGCAATTGCAGGCGCTGATCGAGCCGTCTGCGGATAGCAGTACAATGCCCTCGGCTGCAGTTTCGATGACGGAGCGATAGCGCTGTTCGCTCTCCCGCAAAGCGGCTTCGGCTAATTTGCGCTCGGTAATGTCTTTAACAAAGCAGTAATGTCCGATAAAGTTTTTGTGGCGATCGCAGGCTTTTGTCATCACCAGTTGCTTGTAAAAAACAGAGCCGTCCTTTCGCAAGCCCCTGGTTTCGACTTCCACCTTGCCGGCATTTAACATGAATTGATAAGCCGCCAGCATTTTTTGCCGGTCTTCAGGATGGATGGTATCTTGCCATTCCAAACCGAGGGTTTCCTCCGGCTTGTAACCGATCGTGATGGCATAAGCGCGATTCACGGCGACGTAACGCCCTCGCACATCCAGCCGCGCGATTCCCTCCACCGCATTTTCTAGGGAAATGCTGATTTCCCGGAGTTCTTCCTCGGCGCGCTTGCGATCGGTGATGTCGGTATGGGAACCCGCCATCCGAACTAGATTGCCCTGTTCATCCCAAAGCGCCTGCCCGCGATCGAGAATCCACTTGTAAGAACCGTCTTTGCACGACATGCGGTGTTCGGAAATGTAAAACGGCGTCTTCTTGGCAAAGTGATCCTGAATCAGTTGCATGACCTCTTCCAAATCGTCTGGATGCACTCGTTTTTTCCATTCGTCGAGGTGGTTGGAAATTTCGCCGTCTTCATACCCGAGCATTTCCTTCCAGCGCGGCGAGAAAAAGACTTCATCCGTTTTGATATTCCAATCCCAAATCCCGTCATTATTGCCGCGCAAAGCAAGCTGCCAGCGTTCCTCACTTTCTCTGAGCGCCTCTAAGGCTTGCTTGTGGGCAGTGATGTCTAGCATGATGCCCCGCAGTTTGACGGGTCGGTCATTTTCAAAAATGACTCGGACAATATCCCGCAACCACACCACGCGCCCGTCGGCTGCCATCATGCGATATTCAAATTCATAATCTGGCTTCTGTTGAGAAGATTTCAGGCAAAATTCAATTGCCCATTTTCGATCGTCAGGGTGGATGCGATCCGGCCAGAAATTGGGTTCGCCGATCCAGCTATCTAGGGGATAGCCCAGCAAGGTTTCTGCTTGCTGGCTGACAAAGGTAAACTGGGCAGTTTGCACGTCTGCTTCCCAGACAATACCGTCAATCGTGTTGACGAGGGATTGATACTGCTGCTGCGATTCCCAGAGGGCTTGTTCTGAACTTTTGCGTTCGGTGATGTCGTAGAAGGCGCACAGCAGCGCCCGATCGCCGTTGAAGCTCAACGGTTGCACGGAGACGATCACCCAAAAGGGCGTCCCGTCTGCCTTTTTGACTTGCACTTCGCAGTTGCGCAGGTATCCGTTTTCAAAGATTCTCTCTAGCAAAATCCGCCGGTCGTCGGGGTTATTGTAGAAGTCGGGGGTTTTCAAACCCACGAGGTTTTCGACGGATACGCCAAAGGCGGCGGCGAGTTGGGAGTTGCCGTACAAAACGACGCCATCGCTGGCGCGGCTGATAACGACGGGGAGGGGAATGGCTTCGGCGATCGCTCGAAATCTTTCTTCACTTTCTTTGAGGGCTCGTGAAGCGCGCAAGCGCTCGGTGATGTCCCGAACGATCGCCAAGACGGCGGTTTTGCCGCCATAGCTGACTGGGGTGCCGATGACTTCCGCATCGATAACGAGTTTGTCGAGTCGAACCAGCTTTTGAACGACAAAATGATTTTGCTTGTTTTCTTCACAAACCCGCTTCACCCGTTCGCGGACGAGTTCCAGGCAGTCGGGTTGGACGAAATCCCATATCTCCAGCCCGATGAGTTCTTCCAGACGTGCCGCGCCGAAAAGTTCGGTTGCTGCTGGATTTGCATAAATAATTTTCCCTTCGCAGTGAAGCAAGATCGCTTCGGGAGAAAGTTCTACCAATCGGCGATAGCGTTCTTCGCTTTCTCTGAGCGCTTCTTCGGTCGTGGCGCTGTGCTGGAGTGCCTGCTGTAGTTGTCGGTTGATTTTCTCTACTTCTAGAGCCCGACGGGACGTTCTGTGCGCGAGATAGACTGCGGCGATGAGTAGGGCACCGATCGCGCTGCCAGCACTCCAGAGGATTTCTCGCCGCTGGGAGCGAACCCGATCGAGTAAATCTGCCTGGGGTTTTAAGAAGATGCGCCACTTGACGCCATAAAATTCTAGGGTTTCTTCGCGCTTCCACTGTTCGTTGCGGGTGCTGTCGTAGTTGTGCTGGTAGATGGGCTGCTGGTTGCGGTCAAAAATGGCGATCGCGTAGCCGCGCGCTTGGTGCGATCGCAGGATGCTCTCGAATAATTCCCGCGTCTGAAAGATGCCGATAATGAAGGATTGACGGGGCTGATTTTTGGATGAAATTGGGTTTTTGTCTGGTGTTTTTATTTGTTCTGAGAGGGGGACGGATGCTAAAAATGCTTGTTCGCCTTGCCCCCAGTCAAAGGAGCGGCTGACGGCGATTTGACCGGGTTTTTTGGAGCTGGCGATCGCCTCAAAAAAGCGCTGCTGCACGAGGGGATTTGCTGTACTCAGACCAGATTCAGGCGCGATCCAGGGCTTTTGAAAGGAGAGATCTGCCAAGGCGATCGCCGCGCATCCTCGGCAAGAATCGAGGTAAAATGCTGCATCTGCTTGCCAGTCTTTTTTGAGGGGCGTTCCCTGCGTCGCGTAGCGTTTGGCTATGCTGGCGAGGAGCTGGATGCGATCTTGCACGCCTGCTTGCAGTTCGAGTTTGAGGGTGGCGGCTTCGAGTTCTGTTTTCTGTTGAATGTCGAGGTGCTGCTGAGTTTCGCAAGCGTGCCACAGGGCAACTGCCGCCGCCAACGCGCCCGTGCCCAGGAGTGCCGCCCCAGTTCCCGCCGCGATCGCGGATGGAGTGGAGAGCATCGCCGCGAACTGGAACCAATGCCCCTTCTTGGTTGCTATTTTCATGGCCGATAAGGTAAACGAGCGGATTTCTACGGCATTCGCAGCCCGGTCGGTGCTGGCGTCGCCCCCGCGCCCAAAGGCGATGCTTCTGACACAAAAACTCAGCGGAGCGATGCCTTTTACGAGCCTTACCGCAACGCGATCCCGCCAAGGAAAGCGGTAAGGAACGCTGGTTTCTTCCACCTCTACTTTATTACAATTTTCTTAAATTTAAAAAATATGTTACGTTTGTTAATTTTTATACAGAATAAAAGGCGATTAGTGGGAGAGAGAGGGAGCGACGGCAACGCGATCGCGTCCCGATTTCTTCGCCGCGTACAAAGCCTCGTCAGCCGATTGGATCACCGCCTCGACATTTGGGCCGTGTTCCGGGAAACCGGCCACCCCGAGGGACAGAGAGACGGGACCGAGCATTTGACCCCGGTGCTGAACCTGAAGGTGCTTGACGCCTTCGCGCAGTTGCTCGGCGCGTCCCCGCGCCACCTCCAGACAAGCCTCCGGCAAAATCAGCAAAAACTCCTCGCCGCCATAGCGGCAAGCAATATCGGAACCGCGAATCGAGCCTTGCAAAAACATGGCCAACTCTTGCAAGAGGGTGTCGCCGGCTTCGTGACCGAAAGTGTCGTTGAATTGCTTGAAGTAATCCACGTCGAGCATGATAATGCCCACGGACTGGTTTTGACGTTCGGCTCGGTGCAGTTCGCGATCGAGAAACTCCTCCATATAGCGGCGGTTGAACAGGCTGGTGAGCGGATCGCGAATGCTCTGGTGCTTTAGCGTTTCGCGCAGCCGCAAGTTCGCTAGAGACATGGCAATATGTTCGGAAACGGTAGTCGCCAACTGTTGCTTGCCATCTGTTAGTTTTCCCCGTTCCGACGAGTTCAAATACAGCAATCCCAAAGTTTCCCCCTGGGCCATCATCGGCACGCAGAAAGATTCCTGCGGCAGCGACTGGGCGTAATGCTGACAGGCTAGACCGCTGCTGGTGTTTTCAAACAGGTGCTCGCGGCCACACCGCAGAGCCCAGCAATCGTTCGGCGCGAAGAAGGACTGGCTGGCGAGGGAATCGCCCCAGGTGGCCACCGCCTCGATCGAATTGGCCGAGCCGCTCATCATGTACAGTCCGCCGGAGTGAGCGGGGAAGAGTTTTTGCATCAGGGGCGGAATGACGGTATAGGCTTCTTCGAGAGTCAGGCAAGCTTGCAGGGCATCGCTCAGGCGGCTGAGCAAGCGGATTTCGACGTTCGCTTGGGACAATTCCGTCAGAAGTACCTCAATGCGGGAAGCGTGACGCTGGAAGCGCACCAGGTAGGCGGCCACCCCGGCGCTGGCGAGGGAGCCGCCGAGGAAAACCGTCCACGGCAGCCAGTATTGGCGATCGTGCAGGTAGGCGGGAGCGGGGACGAGCCAGACCGACCAGTGGCGGTTGGCGATCGGGAAAGTGCGGGCGCACGTTTCTGGCTGGGGACAGGAGCGCTCGACTTGGCGCTCCAGGGCAGCTTCGCTCGCGGACGCGGCGATCGCCCGTTCTGGCAGCGACTCGTAAAAGATTAAAAAGCTTTTTTTTCCGTCGGGTGAGATATCGTAGAGGGCATAATCTCCCTCCTCTAAATGCAGGTTTTCCGACACCGCCCGCACGAAATCAGCCAGCCGAAACCAGCCAATGACGAACCCCTTCAAGTTTTCCCGGCGCGCTTGCAGGTTGTTGGGGAGACGGGGGGCATTGTAAATCGGCACGATCGCCGCGAAACCGGGCTGAGCGTTTGGCAGGGACAACTGACCCGTTACGGTTAGGGTGCCCCCATCCCGCGCCTGTTCTAAGGCGGTGCGGCTCTGGGGGGCCGCTCCAAAGTCCAAACCCAAGACCGCCTCGTTTCCTTGCAGGGGTTCGACGTAGGAGGCGGGAAAGTATGCCGGTCTGGATGGGGCGGCGATCGTCAAGTCCGGACTGCTTTGTTCGACAATTTTGAAAAAAGGATAGCCAGTAGAGCGCAGCGATCGCTCGTATTCCTGACGCTGGCTGCTGGCAATGCGAGGCACCCACGCTAGAAATTGCAGGCTGGGATTGCGATCGAGGGCGTTTCTGGCCAAGATGCCGAACTGCTGTGGCGTCACCGTTCCAGAAGTCGCCTTGTAGAAGTCTCCGATCGCCCGCACTCCCTCCAAATTGCCTTCGGCGCGCGCGTGCAGGGTGGCAGCCAGTTGCTCCGATCGCTTTTGCAGGAGGCTTCTGAGGATTTCTTGCTGCCAGTTTTGCACGACTATCGACGCCACAACTGAGAGTCCGACGCCGATGCAGAGCATCACTCCTGCCGAAATGTAGCGCGGCAGGAATGAAATTTTCGTCACAGCATTGAATTTTTTGCTCTCGGCACTCATTGCTCGTTCCTGGTGGAGATTCGGTATAGTTATCAACGTCTAGCTGAATAGATTGCGTGCCGCTTTTAAATCTGCTTCCCTTTGGCTATCTCATCTATTAGAGTCCGATATCCCGCTTGGTTAATTCACAAAAATTGGCTCAATTTAAGGAAGGCTGGGAAAATTTTATTCTCAAGAGAGGTCGAGAAAAATCATGGCAATTCCTCGCGGCATCTGATAGATTTTTGCCATTGAGCATGTTTTAAGTAGAATGCCAACCTGATGTGAAGGCTGCGTTCGCTGATTGGGGGATTTTAGAAGAATTGTTAGATGAGGCATTACCATTGACGCGGGAAAACTAGACGTGAAATCCTCAAATGCTGGCGGGCTGCGATGAGAAAGCCAAAGAGCGATCGCCCATTTCGCCCCATTAGAGCGCTCTGCTGCCCGGGCAGCGGCTTTCTTCCCCGGATGCCGGCGATCTCTTGCGGTAGAAAAATTCGCAACCACATCTGGGTAACTTGCGGTCGGTTGCGCCGCGATCGCCTTGAATGGCCGTGCTATCGAGTCAGCCGTGGTGCATTTAACTTACTCATTGATGTAGATTGGTAAAAAACCGTGAATGCTTCCTCCTTCTGCCCGCCTCTGTCCTCCCCCTTGCCGCCCAAACAAGTCATTTAAATGCTTGAGAGCTGAATAGGGCGAGTTCCCCTCCCGCTCGAACCTTAACAAAGTTTCCCCCGGCCTGTATCTGCCTTGCGGCTAATTTTCGGACAATTGAGCTGCCACAGAGCCGCCGCCTGTTAGAAAAATTTACCGAACTACCCCGTGAAAGCGATCGTTTGTCCCGGCATACACGACTCAAAACTGACAGAAAGCTTTGTCGAACAGTTACTGTCGCAACTCGAAAAGAAAGCAGCAAGTCACTGTCAATCCGAAAATATACTGATTTTTCCGGGTCGCGACCGTCCCGTTTACTCTCCACTGCACGTCTGGCAGTTTGTGAGAGACAACCTGGACGGCAGCGATGGCCCGAGAGAGGAGCGATCGCCATTGATCTTCATCGGCTTCAGTGCCGGCGTAGTGGGCGCGATCGGGGCAGCGCGACAGTGGCAGCGTTCCGGCGGTTGCGTTGCAGCATTCTTCGCCCTGGATGGGTGGGGCGTGCCCTTATACGGCGACTTTCCCATCTACCGCCTCAGCCACGATTATTTCACGCACTGGAGTTCCGCCCTTCTCGGCGGCGGCATTGGCGACAGTTTCTATGCCGAGCCCGAGGTGGAGCACTTAGACTTGTGGCGAGAGCCACAAACCGTGCGAGGATGGTGGAATCGCCCGTCTGGTGAGGGGTTGCCGTCACAAACTCCCACAACGGCTGTCCTATTTTTAGCTACCCTTATAGAGCGTCACCGCGCATTCTTCCCAGCCTAACGGGAACCATACAAATGAACCCTTTTCACGTCAATCCCACTCACCGCTAGAGAATTCCTATGCTTCCAGCCAGCCCTCCCCCCTCTGGTAGCGGGTTTCGCGCTCTGTTTCGCAACCGCCCCTTTATGGTGCTCTGGAGCGGGCAGATATTGTCCCAGATAGCGGATAAGGTGTTTTTAGTCTTGCTGATCGCCCTGCTGGTGGACTACAGACCGCCCGACGGCTTGAAAAACTCCATGAAATCGGCAGTTCTGGTGGCAAATACGCTGCCAGCGATTTTATTTGGCTCGGCAGCCGGCATCTTTGTCGATCGCTTCGACAAAAAGCAAATTTTAATTTTCTCCAACACGCTGCGGGGACTGTTAATGCTGTGTATCCCGCTGCTGCCCAAAGAGTTTGCCTTCCTTTTGGCGGTTGCCTTTTTAGAATCTATCCTCACCCAATTTTTCGCACCCGCAGAACTGGCAGCGATTCCGCTGTTGGTGCCGAAAGAAGGCTTGCTCTCAGCCAATGCCCTATTTACAACGACGATGCTGAGTTCCTTGATTGTCGGTTTCGCGGTGGGAGAACCGGTGCTGAGCACTGCCAAAGCCTGGGGCGGGGACTACGGGCAAGAATTTACAGTAGCAGCGTTGTATTTGGCAGCAGGGGCAGTGTTTTATTTCATTCCCACTAAAGAAAATAAAAGCGGCGAGGAGCAGGTGGGACTTCATCCTTGGAATGATTTTAAGGAGGGCTTGCGCTATCTCAAGAAAAACCGCCTCGTCAGCAATGCGATGGTGCAGTTGAGCGTTTTGTACTCGGTGTTCGCCGCGCTCACCGTGCTGGCGAGTTCTCTGGCGGTGGAGATCGGTTTGAAGGAACAGCAATTCGGCTTCCTGCTGGCTGCGGCTGGGGTGGGCATGGTATTCGGCGCGGCGATCTTGGGACACTGGGGCGATCGCTTTCACAACAAGCCCTTACCGTTAATCGGATTTTTAGCAATGGGCTTTGTTTTGTGCGTGTTTACCTTGATTGACGATCTGGGGATGGGTTTGGGGTTGAGCGCCCTATTGGGGTTTGGAGCCTCTCTGATTGGCGTGCCGATGCAGACGCTCATTCAGCAGCAAACCCCAGAATCGATGCGCGGGAAAGTTTTTGGCTTTCAGAACAACGTCGTCAATATTGCCCTGGGCCTGCCCCTGGCCATTGCTGGGCCGCTGACTGACGCGATCGGCTTGCGGTATGTTCTCCTGGGGTTGAGCATTATCGTTGTGGCGGTTGGCGTCTGGGCGTGGCGCAATACCCGTCAAGTCTTGCAGGACGTGATTTAGAGAATGGGGCATGGGGCTCATGGCATGGGGCATTGGTGCGTAAAAAGTGCTCAGAAAAAGGCGACGCATCGACTGCCCCCCTTCTTCTCGAAGGAGGTTAAGGGGGGTTGGCGCTGAGCAATCTGTGCTGGGCGTTCCATGCCACAATATCCCATCTCGATGCCCTATTCCCACTCAGCACTCAGGACTCAGCACTTTCAACTCCTCCCCCCTCCCCCTCCACACTGGCGCGGGTTGTTAAATAATTCTCAAGAATAAGGAAAAGAGCTTTATTCTGAGGCACGATTGTAGCGTCACGATATCAAAGACTGATGGCTGAGGAGTCAGAATGACGCTCCTGTGGAATATTTTTGGGTCTGCTAGCTTCAGGTCAGATTAAATGAAGGTGGTTGAAACGCGCATTGTTTCTATAGCAATAACTCGATTGACACAAAAATTTCAACATTAAAGATGGCATGAGGTTTAGCCATGCAATTGCAAAATCATGTAGCGACACGGCGTGCGACGGGCGCTTTTGCTCTGATTGACAGTTTGAAGCGCCACGGCGTCAAGCACATTTTCGGATATCCAGGCGGCGCGAACCTGCCGATATACGACGAATTGTACCGAGCCGAAACGGCGGGCGATTTGAAACACGTTCTCGTCCGGCACGAGCAGGGCGCTGCTCACGCAGCAGACGGTTACGCTCGCTCGACGGGGAGGGTGGGGGTTTGTTTGGCAACCTCCGGTCCCGGGGCGACGAATCTGGTGACGGGTTTGGCAACGGCTTATATTGACTCAGTGCCAGTGGTGGCGATTACCGGGCAGGTGCCGCGACCGGCGATCGGTACGGATGCGTTTCAGGAAATTGATATCTTCGGGATCACGCTGCCGATTGTCAAGCATTCTTATGTGGTGCGCGATCCCAAGGATATTCCCCAAATTGTGGCGGAGGCGTTCCACATTGCCAGCACGGGACGTCCCGGGCCGGTGTTGATTGACGTGCCCCGGGATGTGGGGGTGCAGGAGTTTGATTACACGCCAGTTGAGGCGGGTTCGGTGAAGCTGCCCGGGTATCGTCCGACGGTGAAGGGCAATCCGCGTCAGATTAATTTGGCGCTGAATTTGATCAGGGAATCGCAACGTCCTTTGCTTTATGTGGGGGGAGGGGCGATCGCTGCAGGCGCTCACGCGGAAATTCACGAACTGGCGGAACACTTTAATATCCCCGTTACCTCGACGCTGATGGGCAAGGGGGTTTTTGACGAGTCGCATCCCTTAGCTCTGGGGATGTTGGGGATGCACGGCACGGCTTATGCAAATTTTGCCGTTACTGAGTGCGATTTGCTGATTGCCGTGGGAGCGCGGTTCGACGATCGCGTTACTGGCAAGTTGGCGGAATTTGCCAAAGATGCCAAGGTGATTCAGATCGATATCGATCCGGCGGAGGTGGGGAAAAATCGCACCCCAGACGTGCCGATCGTCGGCGACGTGCGGCAGGTGTTGATTGACTTGCTGCGCCGCAATCACGAAATGGGCAACGGCATCGATCCGGAGCAGACGAAACCCTGGCGCGATCGCCTGCAAACGTGGAAAGCGGAATATCCCTTGCAAGTGCCCCACTATCCCGACACGATCGCCCCGCAAGAGGTGGTAGCAGAGCTGGCAAAACAGGCTCCCCACGCCTACTACACGACGGATGTGGGCCAACACCAAATGTGGGCGGCCCAGTTTCTCAAGTGCGGGCCACGGCGCTGGGTATCCAGCGGCGGCTTGGGCACGATGGGCTTTGGACTGCCGGCGGCAGTGGGCGTGAAAATGGCGCTGCCTCACGAGCAGGTGGTGTGTATTAGCGGCGACGGCAGCTTTCAGATGAACCTGCAAGAGCTCGGAACCATAGCACAACACGGCATAAAAGTCAAGATCGTGATACTCAGCAATGGCTGGCTGGGGATGGTGCGGCAGTGGCAGCACTTATTTTTCGGCGATCGCTACGAAGCAACGAACCTGGAAAAGGGCACCCCCGACTTTGCCAAACTCGCCGAGGTTTACGGCATCAAGAGCCGAAATGTAGTAGAACGTTCGGATTTGTCTGAAGCGATTTCGGAACTGCTCGCCCACGACGGCGCGATGCTGCTGAACGTGCGCGTCACCCCGAAAGAAGACTGTTTCCCGATGGTAGCACCCGGCACGAGTTCTGTCAACATGCTCGGTTTGCCAAAAAACCCACTGCTTCAGGAAAGCACGCACACTTGCAGCAATTGCGGCACGGAGAATTCCGTCAGCCACAAATGCTGTTGCGAGTGCGGCGCTCAGTTGTAGCAGAAAATAGTAGAAGATTGTCATAAAGAAACCCGGTTTTTTGAAAAAACCGGGTTTCTGAGCTTTACAGAAATCGCTCCTAAAATTACGACTCCTAGCCGAACTTCTCCTCTAAATCAACAGAAAATCCTCCGCCGCAATCAGAGAAGATTGAACATTATTCAGCGTCGCCAGCACCTCGCCACTATTCGCCACACTGATAGCAGTGCTGCTGCCATTCGAGGTAACAGATAACTGCTCTATTGTCAAGCCGCCAGCCAGTGCAATCTTATCCGTGCCATCCTCAAAATCAGCAACAATATCGCTGCCGCCATTGCGCGTTAAGACAAACGTATCGCTGCCCGTGCCGCCAACGAGGGAATCACTTCCCATATCGCTTAAGAGCATATCATTCCCCTGATTGCCGATAAGCGTATCGTTATCTTTACCGCCGTAAAGTGTATCGTCACCCTCGCAGCCATCCATACTATCAGCGCCAGCATTGCCGTAGAGAGCATCATTGCCCTCGCCGCCGCAAACGGAATCACTGCCGATATCGCCGGCGGCAATATCATTGTCAGCGCCACCTTTTACGATGTCGTCATCCTTGCCGCCAAACAGAGTATCTTCACCGATACCGCCAGCGACAAAATCAGCCCCGGTATTGCCGAAGAGCAAATCATTGCCGTCGTTGCCGAGTACCGTATCGTTGCCGACATCGCCCGCGACAATATCATTGCCGACATTGCCCTGGAGGAAATCGTTATCTTTGCCGCCGAAGATAATATCGTCGCCCACTTGCCCGTCAATGGTATCCGCGCCAGTATTGCCGAAGAGTATGTCATTGCCATTGCCGCCAAGGAGCGTGTCGTTGCCCATATCCCCGACAACGGTATCGTTATCGGCACCGCCATTGACAGCATCGTCATCTTTGCCGGCGAAAATAATATCTGCTCCAGCGCCGCCGCTGATATAATCGCTGCCCGTGTTGCCGAAGAGTAAATCAGCGCCATCCCCACCGTAGATATTATCGCCGCCGCCAAAACCCGCAACAATATCACTGCCACCTTTAACGTTGAAAGCTTCAGCCGTGGCATCGCCAATGACTATCTCGTCAATTTCAGTTCCTTCTAAAGTGTCGGCAATTTGATTGGGCGTTAGGGCGATTTCACCGATATCGGGAGTCGGGAAAACATCGCACAGACAAGCCGTATCCGTTGCACTGTCAGGGGGTACGGGGAAAGTAATCGGTGCAGGAGTGGGAGTGGGAGTGGGAGTCGGCGTCGGCGTTTGAGAGACAGCCGCCAGAATTTCCTGCCCGGATATATTGCCGACATTCTCGATAAATCCAGCACCAGCCGTGCCATCAGGATTGAAGAAATTCGAGATGACTAAATCGGCAGCAGTAAATTGCCCGTCGCCATTAATATCGACAATCAAATCGGTATTGTTAGCGCCACCCTTCGCGACGCCATTTGCACCAGCAGGCACGGCGAGAGAAAGCGTCACACCAGGCAAGAGCAAAGCATCGTTAGTGCCAGCCGTGTCATTAATCACCGTGCCGGCACCAGTAGTGGCATCGACGATGTAAACGTCGTCGCCATTGCCGCCACTGAGGGTATCGGCACCGCCGCCGCCGGTGAGGGTGTCGTTGCCTTCACCGCCGTCTAGAGAGTCGCTGCCTGCGCCGCCGTCGAGACTGTCGTTACCGATGCCGCCAGAGAGGGTATCCGCTCCAGCCCCGCCCGTTACCGCGTCATCGCCGTCGCCGCCAGAGAGGATGTCGTTGCCTTCTCCTCCGTCGAGGGTGTCGTTATCGGCTCCGCCGTCGAGATTGTCGTTGCCGGTGCCGCCAGTGATGGTGTCAGCACCTACGCCGCCCGTTACAACGTCATCACCGTCGCCGCCTGCGAGGATATCGTTGCCCTCGCCACCATCTATGGTGTCGTTATCGGCTCCGCCGTCGAGATTGTCGTTGCCGGTGCCGCCGCTAATGCTGTCGGAGCCTACACCGCCGGTTACAACGTCATCGCCGTCGCCGCCTGCGAGGATATCGTTGCCTTCTCCTCCGTCGAGGGTGTCGTTATCGGCTCCGCCGTCGAGATTGT
>CAYOOD010000151.1:0-15019 GCA_964405435.1 uncultured bacterium | reverse complement strand
CAGGAGTCAGGAGTCAGGAGTCAGGAGTCAGGAGTCAGGAGTCAGGAGTCAGGAGAGGATAATAAACAGTGGGATAGGGCTGTTTTTTTGTGACGTCAAAATCAGAAATATAAGATTTAAGATAATTTGGGGCTTAGCGATGGTGGAAGATTATGTATTTTCGGGCACGCTGCCGGAAGATGCCCGCAGTTATGTGCGGCGCAGGGCGGATGAGGAACTGTATGAGGGGCTGAAGGCGGGGAAGTTTTGTTATGTGTTGAATTCCCGTCAGTCGGGAAAATCTAGCTTGCGGGTGCAGGTGATGCGCAGGCTGAGGGAGGAAGGGATTGCTTGTTCGGCAATTGACATTTCGATGGATGATATTCAGCAGGTGACTGCCGAGCAGTGGTATGCGAATATGTTGCGAAGTTTGACGTTTGATTTCGAGCTTGAGGTGAATTTGGGTAGTTGGTGGCGCGATCGCAACTGGCTGTCTCCTTTGCGGCGGTTCCGGGAATTTATCGACACGGTGTTGCTCGTGCAGGTACGCCAAAAGATTGTGATTTTTATCGATGAAATTGACAGCGTTCTGAGTTTGAATTTTCCCACGGATGATTTTTTTGCGTTTATTCGGGCTTGTTACAACCAGCGGGCAGATAATTCTGGCTACCAGCGCCTGACGTTTTGCCTGTTGGGGGTGGCGACGCCGGGGGATTTGATCGCCGATAAAAAGCGGACGCCGTTTAATATCGGTCGCGCTATCGAGCTTAGCGGGTTTAAATTTGAGGAAGCAAAGTTATCTTTAATTGACGGCTTTTTAGGGAAGTTTACGAATCCAGAAAGAGTTTTAAGAGAAATTTTAAATTGGACGGGAGGGCAGCCATTCCTCACCCAAAAATTGTGCAAATTGGTTGTTGAGAAAGCGGAAAGTCACAATCCGAATGTGGGAGAGTTAGTTAAGAAGTACGTTATCGACAATTGGGAAGCTTCTGACGAGCCAGAACATCTGAAAACCATTCGCGATCGCCTGTTGAGCAACGAGCAGCGAGCCAGCCGCCTGCTGGGGCTCTACCAGCAAATTTTGCACGCGGGAGAAATCGCCGCCGACAACAGCCCCGATCAAATGCAGTTGCGGCTTTCCGTATTAGTTGTCAACCACCACGGCAAGTTAAAAGTTTACAATCGCATCTATGCAGCGATTTTTAATCAAACTTGGGTTGACAAAGCCGTCGCAAATCTGCGACCCTACAGTCAGGCGATCGCAGCTTGGTTGGCTTCTAACCGTCAGGATTCCTCGCGCCTGTTGCGGGGACAAGCCCTGCAAGAAGCTCTGCTCTGGAAAGCCGGCAAAAGTCTCAGCGTCGAAGACGACGATTTTTTAGCCGCCAGTCAGCAAGCCGCCTGGGAACAGGTGCAGAAAGATTTAGAAGCAGAACGGCAAGCCAAACAAATTCTAACCGAAGCCAAGCAAAAAGCCGAACAACTCCTCGAAGCCGCCAAAGAAGGGACGAAAATAGAACGAGCGGGCGTTCAAGCGCTGCGGCTGTTTGAAGTAGAAGGGCGAGAAATCCAAGCCCTACTTTTAGCGATGCAGGCAGGGATAGCGTTGAAAAATTGGGGGAAAAATAATATCTCGATAGAAGATTATCCCGCCACCAGTCCCCTCCTCGCCCTGCAAGTGATTCTCGAACAGATCCGAGAGAAAACTCAGTTTTCCGGGCATCAGGGCGCGGTGAACAGCGTTTGTTTCAGCCCTGACGGCGAGTATCTGGCGACGGCATCGGAAGACGGCACGGCGCGGCTGTGGGATTTATCGGGAAAGCTCATCACTGAATTTGTCGGGCACCGGGGAAAAGTCAGGTGCGCTTGTTTCAGCCCCGACGGGCAGTATCTGGCGACGGCATCGGAAGACACGACAGCGCGGGTGTGGGATTTAAATGGAAAGCTCATTACTGAATTTATCGGGCACGAGGCTTGGGTGAATAGCGTTTGTTTCAGCCCGAAAGGGGATTTCATCGCCACGGCTTCTGAAGATACGACGGCGCGGGTGTGGGAGTTTTCGGGGAAACAAGTAGCTGAAATGCGGGGGCATCAGGGGCGGGTATTGAGCGCGAGTTTCAGCCCTAGGGGGGATGCGATCGCGACCGGCGCGGAGGACAATACAGCCAGAGTGTGGGATTTAGCTGGAAATGCGATCGCGGAATTGAAGGGGCACAAAACCTGGGTACTGTGCGTCAGCTTCAACCCCAAAGGGGACGCGATCGCAACCGCTTCCGTAGACGGCACCGCGCGGCTGTGGGATTTAAACGGCAAGCAACTCGCCCAATTTTGGGGGCATCAAGCCTGGGTGTGGAGCGTCTGTTTTAACGCCGACGGCAATCAAATCGCCACCGCATCCGGCGACGGCACCGCGCGGCTGTGGGATTTAAACGGCAAGCAACTCGACGAATTCCGGGGACATCAGGGCACCGTCGTCAGCGTCAATTTCAGCCGCAATGACAAGTTTCTCGCCACGGCGCTATCAGACGGCACGGCGCGACTGTGGAACTTGTACGTCAACCAAATTGCAATTTTTAAAAAGCATCGGGCGATGGTACTCTTTGCCAGCTTCAGCCCCGACGGCAAACTCGCGGCTTCTTGTTCTTTTGACGGCACGGCGCGGTTGTGGGATTTGCAAGGAAACGAGCTGGTCAAATTCAAAGGGCATCGAGGCTGGGTTAATAGCGTCAGTTTCAGCCCCGACGGCAATTTTTTGCTAACCGGTGGCGAAGATTCCCTAGCGCGGCTGTGGGATTTATCGGGAAATGAACTCGTTCAATTCCAAGGGCACGCCAACTGGGTAATTAGTACCTGCTTCAGCCCAGCAGGCGATCGCATTGCCACCGCTTCCGCCGACTCCCATGCGTGGCTGTGGGATTTAAACGGCAATAAAATCGGAGAATTGAAAGAGCAAAAAGGGAAAGTCTCTAAAATTATCTTCAGCCCTACCGGCGAATATTTAGCCACCGCTTCCGACGATCGTGTCACGCGGCTGTGGGATGTGGAAGGAAACTTAGTCCGAGAATTCCAAGGGCATCAGGGCTTGGTGTGGAATATCAGTTTCAGCCCGGATGGCAAAACCCTCGTCACGGCTTCCGATGACGGTACGGCGCGGCGTTGGGATTTGTACGGCAACTCCCTCACAGAATTCAAAGGACACCAAGGCGCAGTCTTGGGAGTCAGTTTCAGCCCGAATGGCGATTTAATTGCCACCTGTTCGACAGATTGCACCGCACGCTTGTGGGATTTGCAGGGAAATCAAATCGCCCTGTTTAAAGGACATCAAGCGCCGATTTGGAGTGTCAATTTCAGCCCCGACGGCAAACTCATCGCTACCGCTTCCTCCGACAATACGGCGCGGCTGTGGCAGGTGGGGCGTTTGGGAAGAAGTTTGGACGAATTGCTCTCTAGAGGGTGCGACTGGTTGCAAGATTACTTGGCAAACCACCCTCAAGCGCGAGAAAAATTGGGAGTTTGCGAGTAGGAGCGGGCATTGGGCATTGGGCATTGGGCATTGGGCATTGGGCATTGGGCATTGGGCATTGGGCATTGAAAATTCTTATTATCCCTTTGCTATGCCCCATGCCCCATTCCCCATTCGCAATTCCCCATTTCAATAAGCCAGCGCTGCATCTTTTTCGTAGGGCAGCAAAAAAACTTTTTCACCTTCGCGCCACACAACCGATTTCACTTCATCCGCCGGAATTCTCACCCAGCCTTTTTGCAGCAGTCGGAAGCACCCTTTGATAAAACCGGGGTCATCCATTGCAGATGCGTACAGGTTGAACAGTTTTAGCTCCTGCTGCTTGGTTAAGCCTTCCATGTTGACGCGAAACGCCGGTTGAATGTCAAATTCTCCAAATTCATTATAGGTTTCGATAAAGTCGTCAGGAGCCGAGCTAAACGTCGGCACTCCTTCTGGGAAAAGGTTTTTCAGGTTTTTATTGTGGTTGTGCAAGATCAGGTAGAACATGACACCCTCCAGATGGTGAATTGTGCAAGACGTTGGTAGCGCACTCTCGATCGCAACCGTGCTGGCAGGAAAATCAGAGGCTCTCCCCCGGCAGCGATCGCCTATATCTATGTTCTACGATGCCCCATCAGAGAAAATAAGACAACAACAGACAGTTATTCGACTGCACCAGCGGAAAATCAGAATATTTTTGCGCGAGTTTCTGCGGAAAACCCTCAACCCCGATTCAAGCGTTTCACATCCCCAGGCGCTTTGCCGCTGCTGAGGCGATTCTTTTACAATTGGCATACACAGACTTGACAAAAATACTTTTTCAGACTATAATTACCGTCCCTATACCAGATCCAGCCGCCACGAGGGGTGGCCGTTAGGAAGGCGAGCGGCGAGCGAACGTGATAGTATCGGGGTGAAGGATGGCCGGAGCTATGGGTTAAGTTATATTACTTAAGTGCCATTATTTATGTTCTATGATAAATTTTGAACAAGCACTCAACGCAGCGGATGAGGCAGTTTTTGCCCTGAAAGGCAGGCACCTGAGCGATCTGGAAATCAAGATTTTGCGGGGAGCTTGGGAAAATCAGACTTATGAAGAAATGGCTGCCTCCGCGAATCGGACGGCGAGTTATTTGCAGAGAACGGCTGGCCCCAATTTCTGGAATTTGCTGTCGAAGGCACTTTCTGAAGAGGTGAGCAAAACCAATTTTCGCACGGCGCTAGAGCGGAAGTGGCGAATCGGGAAAAATACAGTCAGCGACAGACCGACTCAACAATCAGAGGGGAAGCTGGAATTTCCAGAAGGTCCCGTGACGCTGAATTCGCCGTTTTATGTGGAGCGCTACCCGGCAGAAGCCGACTGTTACGACGCGATCGCGCAGCCGGGAGCGCTCATTTGCATCAAAGCCCCGAAGCAGATGGGCAAAACTTCTCTCTTAAATCGGATTCTCGCCGCCCAGAAAAAACAAGGCGATCGCGCCGTGCGCCTGAACCTGCTGCAAGCCGAAAAAGCCGTTTTCAGCACCCTCGATAAATTTTTGCGGTGGTTCTGTTCTTACGTTACCCAAAAATTAAAATTAGCGCCGCACTTAGATGATTATTGGGACGAGAGCCGGGGCAGCATCGTAAGCTGTACCACCTATTTTGAAGCGCACTTGCTGGAGCAACTCAACACCCCCCTGGTTTTGGCGCTGGACGAACTCGACAGGATTTTTCAATATCCCGAAATCGCCAAAGAATTTCTGCCCATGCTGCGGAGCTGGCACGAGGAAGCGAAAACAGTAGAGATATGGGAACAACTGCGAATCGTGGTAGCCTATTCTACGGAAGAATACGTTAAATTAGATATCAATCAATCGCCCTTTAACGTCGGCTTGCGGGTGGAATTGAGCGAATTTACGCCGGAGCAGGTGGATAATTTGGCGCGGCGGCACAAATTAGAGTGGGAAGCGGACGAAGAAAGGCACCATTTAGTCTCAGCTTTGATGGGAATGGTGGGAGGGCACCCCTATTTGGTGCGGCTGGCGCTCTATCACCTCGCCCGTCGGGATGTGACGTTAGAAGAATTGCTGCGAGATGCGCCGACAGATGCGGGAATTTACGGCGATCGCTTGCGGCGGCATCTGGAAACGCTGAAAGAACATCCGATATTGGAAGCGGCGTTAAAAGAAGTGGCGATCGCTGACGAGCCGGTGCGATTGGAGACGATGCAGGCGTATAAATTATATAGCATGGGGCTGATCAAACGTCAAGGCGATCGCAGCAGTCCGAGGTGCGAGTTATACCGGCAGTATTTTCGCGATCGCCTGGGGCAGGAAAGTTAATGAACCGCAGAGTACGCAGAGACAGCAGAGAGGGGAGAAAAAGGTTAAATCGATGCCAAATTACAACTATCAAGTCGGGGGAAGCTTGGAGTACCAGCACCCCACCTATGTGACGCGCCAAGCCGATCGCGAACTTTACGAAGGATTGAAAAATGGCGAGTTTTGCTACGTTCTCAATTCCCGCCAGATGGGGAAATCTAGCTTGCGGGTACAGGCGATTAAAAAGCTGAAAGGTGAGGGGGTGAAGTGCGCTTCTATTGATTTAACCCGAATCGGCAGCCACGTCAGCGCCGAGGAGTGGTACGGGGGCATCGTTTCCGAGTTGTTGCGGGGATTCAGCCTGATTAGAAAAGTGGATTTTAAGAGTTGGTGGCGCGATCGCGAGTTACTGCCGCCCGTGCAGCGATTGGGCGAGTTTATCGATACCGTGCTGCTGGCAGAGTTATCGGAAAATTTGGTTATTTTTATAGACGAAATCGACAGTATTATAAAGGTGGATTTTAAAGATGACTTTTTTGCGGCTATCCGCGCGTGCTACAACCGGCGGGCAGACAATCCCGACTACAAGCGCCTCGCGTTTTGTCTATTGGGGGTAGCCGCTCCCAGGGATTTGATGTCTGACATCAAGCGAACGCCGTTTAATATTGGGCGGGCGATAGAATTAAATGGGTTTAAATTAGAAGAAGCCAAGTTATCTTTAACAGCGGGATTGGCTGAAATTGCAGACGAGCCGGAAGAACTTTTAGCAGAAATATTGAAATGGACGGGGGGACAGCCATTTCTGACGCAGAAGTTGTGCAAATTGGCAGTTCAGAAAGCAGAAAGCAGAAATCCCGATATCGAAGAATTGGTGAAAAACTCTATAATAGAGAATTGGGAAGCGCAGGATGAACCGGAGCATCTCAAAACAATTCGCGATCGCTTGTTGAGAAACGAGCAGCGAGCGGGCAGGTTGCTGGGATTGTATCGGGAAATCTTGCAGCGGGGAGAAATTCCCGCAGACGACAGCCCGGAACAAATGGAATTGCGGCTGTCGGGGTTGGTGGTAAAGCAGGAGGGAAGTTTAAGCGTTTACAATCGCATTTATCGGGAAGTTTTCAGCTATCGTTGGGTAGAGGAAGCTTTGGCGGCGCTGCGCCCCTACGCGGAAGCGATCGCGCAGTGGTTGGAAACCAACCGCCGCGACGAATCCAGCTTATTGCGCGGGCAAGAATTGCAAAAGGCGCAGGCATGGGCATCAGTACAAAGTTTGAGCGATGACGACTATCAATTTTTAGCTGCCAGCCAAGAATTAGCCAAACGCGACGTGCAAATTGCGCTAGAGGCAGAGAAAGAAGCTTCGCTGATATTGGCGGAGGCAAATCATACTTTATATGAAGCGCAGCAAAAAGCCAAACGAACGATACGCGCCGGCTACGCGATTCTGATAGGATGTTTGGGGGTAGCCGCCTTTGCCGCCACCCTGGCAGCGCAAGCCAACCTGCAATTTAAAGCCGCGAAGGAAGCGACAAAAATAGAACGAGCAGGAGTGACGGCGCTGCGAGAGTTTGAAGCGGGTTTCAAGCAAATCGACGCTTTAAAAGAGGCGCTACAGGCGGGGGAATTGCTGCAAAAAGCCGTACCTGCCGGGGCGACAGAGTATCCGACAAACAGCCCGCAGCAAGCCTTGCGGGTAATTCTCAATTCGATTCGGGAGCGGAATCAACTTACCGGGCACGAAAGCGGGCTGACGAGCGTCTCTTTCAGCCCCAAGGGCGATAAAATCGCAACAGCTTCCTATGACGGTACGGTGCGCTTGTGGGATTTATCGGGCAGAGAAATCGGGAAAATTCGCGGGCATGGGGGAACCGTTTGGAGCGTAGCTTTCAGCCCCAAAGGCGATCGCATTGCAACGGGTTCAGCCGACAAAACAGCGCGCCTGTGGGATTTATCGGGAAAAGAATTAGCGAAATTTCAACATCAAGCCAGCGTGGGAAGTGTGAGTTTCAGCCCGGATGGAAAACTGCTCGCCACGGCTTGCGACGATCGCAAAGCGAGATTGTGGGAAATATCGGGAAAATTGCGAAGAGAATTTCAAGGGCACAGAGATAAAGTAATTGGCGTGAATTTCAGCCCGAAGGGCGATAAAATAGCAACCGCTTCTGCAGACGGTACGGCGCGGCTGTGGGATTTGTCGGGGAAGCAGCAGGCGGTATTTATCGGGCATCAGGGCTGGGTGTGGGGCGTCAGTTTCAGCCCCGACGGCAAGCGCCTCGCCACCGCTTCCACAGACGGCACGGCGGCAGTGTGGGAGTTATCCGGGAAGCGCACAGCCCAATTAAAAGGGCACAAATCCGGCGTGATTGCGGTGGGTTTCAGCCCGAAAAGCGATCGCGTGGCAACGGCTGCACTCGACAGTACGGCGAAACTGTGGGATTTGTCGGGAAACTTGCTGGCGACATTCACCGGGCATCAGGGGAGCGTGGGGAGTCTCAGTTTCAGCCCCGACGGCAAAACCCTCGCCACGGCTTCGGCAGATAGTACGGCGCGGCTGTGGGATTTGTACGGGCAAGAAGTGGCAACGCTGGTGGGGCATTCAAATTTGGTATTGAGCGTCAGTTTCAGCCCTAGGGGGGATGCGATCGCAACGGCTTCTTATGATGGTACGGCGCGGCTGTGGGATTTGGCGGGGAAACAGCGCGTGCAATTCGCAGGGCATCAAGGCTGGGTGAGGAGCGTCAGTTTCAGCCCAAAAGGCGATCGCGTGGTGACGGGGAGTTCCGATAAAACGGCGCGGCTGTGGGATTTGACGGGGAAACAGCTTGCAGAATTCAAAGGGCATAAGGGCTGGGTAATCGGCGTCAGTTTCAGCCCGAGGGGGGATGCGATCGCAACCGCATCCGAAGACGGCACGGCGCGGCTGTGGGATTTGTCGGGGAAGGTGCTGGCAGAATTCAAGGGGCATCAGGATATGGTAGTTGACGTGAGTTTCAGCCCTAGGGGGGATGCGATCGCGACGACATCGTATGACGGCACGGCGCGACTGTGGGATTTGAAGGGGAAAGCGCTAGCGGTGTTCAAGGGGCATCAGGGAAGCGTGTGGAGCGCCAGTTTCAGCCCTAGGGGGGATGCGATCGCGACTTCAGCAGAAGACGGTAGAGTCCGGCTGTGGGATTTATCCGGGAAACAACTCGCAGAATTCAAAGGGCATCAGGGAGCCGTATTCGACGTCAGTTTTTCGCCAAAAGGCGATCGCATAGCGAGCGCTTCAGCGGATGGAACCGCGCGAGTGTGGGATTTAGCGGGCAACGAACTCGCACAATTCAAAGGTTCCGATGCCTGGGTGTGGAGCGTCAGTTTCAATCCCGCCGGCGACTTGCTCGCGAGCGCCTCAGCAGACGGCACCGCTCGACTGTGGAAAGTCGGGCAAGTAGGAGGAGGATTGGAAGAATTGCTCGGCAGGGGTTGTGAGTGGTTGCAGGATTATTTCATCGCCCATCCACAAGAGAGAGAAAAATTGCAGGTTTGTCAGTAGGGGCGGTGCCCCCGTGCCCGCCCCGGCAGGTTGAAACCTGCGGCTACACGAACAAAGCCCGCCTGCGCGGGCTCTTTTGTTGGCGGTGATAAAATGAGAGCAATATTGCTGATAGTTGCCGCTAACCTTTAATTCTATGACAGCTTTAAATCCTGCAACCATCGTCACGCCGCTCGAATCGGGCGTGCCCAAATGGCAGCGCGGCACTTGGGAAGATTACTTGACGTATCGCGACGCTCCGACATTAGAGAGAGTTAGAGTATTTTTTAATAAAGGCTATTTTTTTATCGAGCTGGGGAACGAAAGCATCAGCCACGCCGCCATCAGCGACCTTTTGACTATTATATTTGCTATTTGGTTCGCGCGCAAACCAGGGGTAACTTTTAGCTCTCTAGGGCGTTGCGTCATTGAAAAGCCCAAACGGCAAGCCGCCGCACCCGATCAAATTCTGTACGTTGGCGAAAACGCTCCTCGCTGGCAAGAAGGAGAGCCGCGCCCCATCAATCTGAATCAGTGGCGAGTGCCCGATTTAGTGGGAGAAGTGGCTGATACGACGCTGGCAACCGATTTGGACGAAAAAAAGCAGATTTATGCGGCGCTGGAGATTCCCGAATATTGGGTAACAGATGTCAGGGGAAAGCGGGTGCTGGCGTTCCAGTTGCAGGAAGATGGAAATTACCAGCAGTGCGAATATTCAGGGGTGCTGGAGGGATTGCCAATTGCCGTGTTAAATGGGACTTTAGAACGGCTGATAGAGGGAGATCATGCCAGTGCTACTCTCTGGTTTAATCAGCAGATTGCTGCTTTGTAGGAAGAGGGGCGGGTTTGCCGCAGAGATTTTTTGCAAAACTGCCCCTACAAGTGCGATCGCTAGAGAACAACCAGCAGCGTAATCCCTTCGATGCCGATAACGGTGACGGGTTCGCCGGGAGGAATTGTTTTTTGGCAATTGTTCTGGTAGAATTTAGCTGGCCAAAAAGTGCCTTGACATTTCACTCTTCCCCTTTGATTTGGGGCGATCGCTTCTTCAACCGTCGCAGGCACTAATTCTGGAAAGAGTTCGGGTTTCGGGCAAGAAAAGAAATTCATGTCAGTCTCCTGATATTAGAGTAGAGTTGTCACAAGAGCCTCTCATTTGTGTAGGGGCGAAGCATTCGGGCGAAAAAACTCGCTTGTCAAAACCGAGAATTGATAATCCGAATGCTTCGCCCTCACCCGAATCCCTGCTTTGCAGCGGCAGGATTAGGCGATCGGAATCAGCAGCAGGATGCTGCCCATCACGCAGCCGATTTCAACTGCCATCACGGCTTCATTGCATACTTTCCCCCAATAGCAGACGCGGTTGATAATGCTTTCAAGATGCTTGCTGATTTCTCGCGCCTCGGCGAAAGATTTAATCAGCAGAATATCGTCGCTGACGATTTCGTTTTTTGGACTTTTCCACATTCCCGAACACCCGTTCGCGCAAGTGGCACCGCCCAGGCGATCTGTCATTTCGCGCATCAGGGCTTTCCCGTGGGAAAAATAACGGTCAGGCCAGTAAACTGCGATATAATATTCTTGAGGCTGATATTTTGCCCGGTATTTTGCCAGAGGGGCAAGCATGTCGGCGGGCAAGATTTGAGAAGCCTGGGATTGCTGCATGGCAGTTTGGAGGGTGGGATTTGTTTCAGCCATTTGGGCGAGAATTTGTTTGAGGGATTCCATGATGTTTTCTCCTGCGATAAGTTTGACAGGGGAAAAGCTGGCTGTTTTGGCTCTATTCCTTCTCCCTTATCCCCATAATAAATGGCTGTATAAAGAGCGTCTAGGCTTCTAAAAAAAGACTCACAGAGGTATCCCATAAAAGGCAAAATTCACAAATTTGTGAATTTTTTTCACAAAAAAACCGCCTTGGGGCACAAGGCGCTATAACTGAGAAGTAAGCGCGAAAGGTAACGGACTGAGTTAGACAGGTTAGAGAATATGGAGCGAGCCGAATTCGATGCAGTCTACAACCAGCTCACAAATCGACCCAAAGAGGCGTTTGAGCTATTTTTAGCGGGGCAGTCAGATTCAGAGATTGCTGCCGTGATGTTCGTCACGGAGGGTGCAGTTAGAAAGCATATTGAAAAAGTCGCCAAGGCGTTCGGGCTGAAAAAGCTCGGAGAAAGAACCTCACACCGCTTGCCACTAATGGCGCTGTGCGCGCGGTACAAACCAGAGTTATTGTTTGGAGGCGATGCGGGCAATTACCCCAGAGTGGTGCTGAGCTACTGGAGCGAGCAACCCCCAGACTGCACGCTGGAGCAGCGGTTCGAGCAAGCGTTGACGGCGGAGCGATATCCAGTCTTCGCGGCTGGGGGGCGGTTGCGAATGGGGACAGATTACGGCATCCCGCGCATTCAAGCTGCAATAAGTCTGTGCGATTGGGTTGTGCTACTGCTGTCTGAGGAAGCGGGCGCTCGCGAAACGATCGCTGCAGAGGTGATGCTGGCGCGATCGCGGCGCGACGCCAGTGCCAACCAGAAACCCGGGATTGTGCCGATTTTGGTAAATTGTCCGCTAAGAGCGCTCAACTACGAGCTGCAAGACTATCTCGATGGCATTCCCCCGCACCAGTGGCGATCGGACGCCGATACCTCAACCGTGGTAAAAGACGTTCTCGCCCAGCTCAGAGGCAACCCGGTGGCAGTTGCCGCCGCACCGGCACTACCGCGAAATCGGGAAAATCTCAGCACCCGACCTCTGCCGGCAGCAGCGCCAGAATTGCCGGGGGGACAAGTCAAGCTGGATTCTGCGTATTATATAGAGCGTCCTCCTGTTGAAGAGAGCTGTTACCGCGAAATTTTGGAACCTGGGGCGTTGATTCGCATTAAAGCACCCCGACAGATGGGCAAAACGTCTTTGATGGCAAGGATTTTGCATCAGGCGAAAGAAGCTGGATGCGAAACAATGGCGGTGAGCTGTCAGCGGGCAGGCAGTCAGGTTTTGAGCGACCTCGATACATTTTTGCGGTGGTTTTGCGAACAAGTCGGTCGCCGACTTGGGAAACTTCAAGACTTAGAGAGTTATTGGACGGGTTCTGTCAGCCCCGACAAGTGCCATTATTACTTTGAGGAATGCCTGCTATCAGAGATTGACACTCCTCTGGTGGTAGGATTGGATGAAGTGGATGCAGTGTTTCCCTACCAGCAGGTGGCTCCCGACTTTTTTGGCTTACTGCGCTCTTGGTTTGAGACAGCTCGCTATAATGACCGCAGCAGCCAACGTTGGCAAAAACTTCGGTTAGTCATCGTCCATTCCACAGAAGTTTACATCATGCTGGACGTGAATCAGTCCCCGTTTAATGTGGGGATGCCCGTCGATCTAAAGGAATTTACCAGCCAACAGGTACGAGATTTGGCAAGGCGTCACGGACTCGATTGGTCAGACGATCGCCTCGCTCCGCTGATGGCAATGGTGGGCGGACATCCCTTTCTGCTGCGTCTGGCATTCTATAATATTCAGTGTCAAAATCTGACCTTAGAGCAAGTGCTGCAGGCAGCTCCGACAGATGCGGGAATTTTCAGCGACCACCTGAAGCGACATTTGTGGAATTTGCAGAAGTATCCCGGACTGCTGGCGGCATTCAGTCAGGTAGTGGCAACAGAAACGGCTGTGAAGTTGGAAAGCGACCTATCTTTTAAGCTGAATCGGATGGGACTGGTGCATTTAGATAGCAATGAGGTAACGCCAAAATGTGATTTGTACCGTCGTTATTTTGGAGAAATTTTGCTAACATGAACGCCGAACGTCAAAACGCCTCTAAGTATTATCAAATAGGGGGCAGCTTGCCAGCGAATTCCCCCAGCTATGTCTGGCGAAAAGCCGATGACGACCTTTATGAGGGCTTGAAAGCAGGAGAGATTTGTTACGTCTTCAACTCCCGGCAGATGGGCAAGTCCAGCCTGCGGGTGCGAACCATGCAGCAGTTGCAACGTGAGGGGATAAACTGTGGCGTACTCGACATCACCAGAATCGGAAGCCAGCAAGTCAGCCCCAGCGAGTGGTACAAAAGCGCAGTCAGACAACTGACTAGCAGTTTCGGGCTAAAAGTCAAGGCAGTCAATTGGTGGGACGAGCGCGAGGGGACTTCTCCGGTAGACCGATTCAGCGAGTTTATCGAGGAGGTGCTGCTAGCAGAGTTTTCTACCAATCCTTCAGGGGCAGGGGGGAAGATTGTCATTTTTCTTGACGAAATTGATGCGATTATCAAAGTCCCCTTCAAAGATGACTTTTTTGCAGCTATCCGGGCTTGCTACAACCAGCGAGCGGACAATCCCGACTACAACCGCCTGACGTTTTGCCTGCTGGGAGTGGCGACTCCCAGCGATTTAATCCAAGACGAATATCGGACGCCGTTTAATCTGGGGCGAGCCATTGAGTTGACCGGCTTTGAACTGCAAGCAGCCAAGAAATCACTCATGCCGGGATTCGCAGACAAGGTAGACAATCCCGATAGAATTTTAGAAGAGGTGCTGGAATGGACGGGAGAGCAACCCTTCCTGACTCAGAAGTTGTGCAAACTGGTGGCTGAGAAGGCGGGAAGCCGAAATCCAAATATCGAGAATTTGGTAAAAACCTACGTTATCCAGAATTGGGAAGCACAGGACGATCAAGTACATTTCAAAGCCATCAGACAGCGCCTCCTCAGCAACGATCGGCGGGCTGGCAAACTGCTAGGACTTTACCAGCAAATCTTGCAGCAGGGAAAACTTGCGGCTGATGGCGATCGCGAACAAACAGAGCTGCGGCTGTCGGGATTGGCGGTGAAGAAAAACAGCCACTTACAGGTTTACAATCGCATCTATGCGGCAATTTTTAATCTGGATTGGGTGGAGCGGGAATTAGCCAAGCTGCGCCCGTACAGTGAAGCGATTAAAGCGTGGCTCGACTCCAACCGCCAGGATACCTCGCGGCTGTTGCGGGGGCAAGCTTTGCAGGAAGCTTTGGCATGGAAAGTAGGGAAAAGTTTGAGCAGTGACGATGACGATTTCTTAGACGCCAGCCAAGAATTAGAAAGGCGAGAACTACAAAGGGATTTAGACGAGGAACGACAAGCCAAACAACTCTTAGAACAGGAGAAACGGTACTTAGAACGGGTAAACCAGGACTTAAAGCAGGAGAACCGAGACTTAGAACAAAAGAACTGGGAAGCCCAAGAAGGCACGAAACTAGAACGGGCGGGCGTCAGGGCGCTGCGAGAATTTGAGGCAAAAGACGGGCAGCCAATTAAAGCTTTACTGGCGGCAATGGAGGCGGGGCAAGCCTTGCAGAAATTGCTGGGAGAGGGACGTTCTCTGAAAGACTATCCCGCTACCAGTCCTCTACTGGCTTTGCAGGTGATTCTCGATAATATCCGCGAGCGAAATCAATTCAGCGGACATCTTGGCTGGGTAACGAGCGTCTGCTTCAGCCCCGACGGCCAAACCCTCGCCACCGCTTCCTCTGACGGCACGGCGCGGCTGTGGGACTTGTCGGGGAATCAGATTGCTGAATTCAGCGAACATCTTGGCGGGGTAACAAGCGTCAGTTTTAGCCCCGACGGCAAAACCCTCGCCACTGCTTGCGATTACCGCAAGGCGCGGCTGTGGGACTTGTCGGGGAATCAGATTGCTGAATTCAGCGGACATCTTGGCGGGGTATGGAGCGTCTGCTTCAGCTCCGACGGCCAAA
>CAYOOD010000150.1:0-15330 GCA_964405435.1 uncultured bacterium | reverse complement strand
TCTCCCACTCTCCCACTCTCCCACTCTCCCACTCTCCCACTCTCCCACTCTCCCATCCCCTGCCCCATCCCCTCCCCCACTCCACACTCCACACTCCAGACTCCCCAATTCAGCAGTCGCGTTTTTTGCCATCGGGCATGATGGCATCGCAAAAATCGGCTCCCCGCAATCGGGCATCTTTCAAATCCGCATCCGTCAATAGGGCGTGATTGAGCCGCGCGCCTTCCAAATCAGCACCGAACAGACTCGCGCGAGTCAGGTTGGTTCTCGTCAAGTTGGCACCTTTGAGATCGGCACTCTCCAATCCGGCATCTTCGAGGTCGGCTTTCTCCAGATTGGCTCCTTGCAGGTTGGCCCCTGTCAGTTCGGCTTCTCGCAGGCTGGTACGGCTCAAGTTGGCCCCTTGCAAGTTGGCATTTCTCAGGTTGGCATTTCTCAGGTTGGCACTCATCAGATTGGCACCTTTGAGGTCGCACCTTCCCAAGTCAACGCCTGCTAAATCGGCACTTTGCAGGTTGGCTCCCGCCAGGATTGCACCTCGCAGGACGGTTTTTTCCAAGTAAAGATATCTGAGATCGGCACCGGTGAGATCGGCTTCAACTAGCGTTGCTTGCAATAACTGAATCTGCAATAGGTTTGCCCCTTGCAAGTTAGCGCGAGTCAGCTCCGCTCCTTGGAGATTGGCACCCCTGAGATCGGCACTTCTCAGGTCGGCAGTTGCCAGATTGGCACCCTTGAGATCGGTATTGCTCAGGTTGGCACTCCTCAAATCGGCATTCATTAGGTCGATCCCGCGCAAGTCAGAACCGCTCAAGTCAGCTCCTCTGAGATCGGCACTCCTGAAGCTGACATTGACCAACTTGCGTTCTCGAAAGTTGGCCCCTCGCAGGTCGCACCCCGGGCAATCGCTCCCGTCTAGTTGGCTGATGAGTGGTTCCGCTGCTGCGAATCGGACAGCGGCTAGGCACGCAGACGCTAATATAAATGCTACGCCCGCTCTGGCTAGCATGAAAAACCGTGGCTGTGAAGGCTTCGCCTTCCAATAACTGCTCGGCTTGAGAAAGCGCGCTACAAGGTTCGGCATTTTCTTTGGGTTCAGCTTTTAATTTTATTTTGTCGTTAAGCGATCGCTGTCGTTGCGGTTCCCCCGATCGAGGGGTCGCATTCTCCCTCAATGCTGACTTTTGGCCCGCGCTACGGAGGCAATCAATCGCTACCTACTACCTGCTGCAAGTCGTGGCGGTGTTTAGCGTCCAACCGATCGCCCGAACGGCGCGATCGCGTCTTCCTACTGCCCCACCTCCCCTACCTGTCGATTTCCGACCTTACCCCGCCATTCAAGCCCTATTAACCCGCGATCGCCTTTCCATTTCTGCCCGCTCGCCCGGGCACTCCTCTTGCCAAAAAATATCCTCTTTGCCGCCGCCCCGCCACCCCCAGGGGCAATCCGCTGCTGTTCCTTTCAGTCTCGAACGTCAATCCCCTCGAGGTTGAGAAACCCCGTAGCGAGGAGCGGTCAAGAAAGTACCCGATCTCTGCCCGGTATCTTAATCCGTTCAATTCCCTTGTTTTACGCCTGCCAATTTCCACTCTTACATTTTTATTCGATCGGCTATTTTTTTACAGTTATATCGCTAAAATTTTATAAATTTTACTGTCTTTAATCTTGAGTAAATATAAATTTTAAAAAATTGATTAAAAAAATAAAATTTCTAGAAAAAAGTACAAAAAATAAGAAAAGTACCTTCAGGAAAAATCGGTATACTGAAAATTAGTTTTGTCAAGTTATCTGCCGAGTTCTCGTTCTTCAAAGAGGAGAGAATCCGCGATCGCGCCTTGAATTCTCTGAGGAAGGATTTGGCCTGTGACGGTGCGGTCGCGATCGCACTTTTCCAGGCAACAAGCCAGCCCACTGGCGGAGGCGAAGCGCAGCACCCGGAGAAAAACGGCGATCGGGAATAGAAGAGCGCTTTCCCAGACGAGCGCCGGGAACGTACAGGAGAGACAGCGCGATCGCCGGGAGGGAAGCGCGCCCTGAGTGGTTTTAGATTTCAGTCCCAAATCGGGATTGAATCATTTTCGAGGGCCTATATCCCTACAATATAGCAGAGGGTGCAGTTTTTGATGCCTTTCACGCTCAAGAAGATCGAGGGCTATAAATTGTATATCTTGTGGCATAGAAACAATCGCTGCTATAACATAAGTGATAAAGGAGAGCGTGCAGTAGGACGATCTCCTGCACGGGTAGAGCCCCGACTGCGTGCCAATTCGGGTTGTCGCTAGGGGTGAGTCTCGATCGCTAGAAAGCTTGCGCGATTGCTCGAGCTTCACGCGCGAAAGCTTTTGCTCGGGGCCGGATGTCCAACCCGAGCAGTGCAGGCACTAGCTAACAAAAAGTTACGAGGATTGGCGCTCTCATTCCACCCGACAGGTTCTTTCGCTCGTGCCCGTAGGTTAAGATGGTTAACCGCTGGGTCGGAAACGCCGATTATTTTCTAGAATGCTGGATAAATCCCCCTGCTGGGAATGTATCGCTAGCAAATGCTCTAGTTGTCCCGCCTAGCTGCACCCGGCGAAAGCCATCGGTCGGACGAATCCTTCTTGCCCAGTTCTCAGAGCAAGGTTGTAGACATGGCCCCTGCTAAGATTCTTGTCGTTGATGACGACCCCGCCATCCGCAATTTAATTTATCGCTTCTTGAGCAAAGACTATCAAATGGAGTCTGCCGCAGACGGAAAGGTGGCCAGAGACCTTTTCGATCAATTCAATCCAGACTTGGTGATTCTGGACGTGAACTTGCCGGACACGACCGGCTATCAGTTATGTCAAGAAATGCAGAAGCGCACCGGGGTATTTGTCCTGATGCTGACTTCTCGGACAGACGAAGCCGACAAAATCCGAGGATTTGCCCAAGGGGCTGATGACTACATCACCAAGCCTTTCAGTTTGGTCGAACTGGGAGCGAGAGTCGCGGCGATTCTGAAGCGCCAGCGCAGCGTCAGCGCCGCCGAACAGCAATCCCTCACGTTTGGCAATCTGTTCATCGATCCGGTGCGGCGCGAGGTGACACTCAACAACGAGATGGTGCCCCTAACCGCCCTGGAATTTGACTTGCTGTATTTTTTGGCCAGCCACCCCAATCGAGTTTGGCGCAGGACTGAACTCCTGCAAGAAGTCTGGGACTACGACTATGTTGGGGATCAGCGCGTCGTGGACGTGCATATCGGTCAAATTCGCCGCAAAATCGAACCGGATGCCAGCAATCCTTCGATGATTCAAACGGTGCGGGGTGTGGGCTACAAGTTCGAGGCTCCCGACTTGCCGATGATTGAATGAGCAGTCTGGCTGTAGCTGCTAACGCCCGCAGTCCGAGCCAAAGTCGCTCTCAATCGGCTCGCAACCCGTCGAGGTGTGACATCAGGGGCACCTTTCCTCCGCCACTCCGCCTATCTCTTTCCCGCCCGGTGACACAGCCGTGTCGTTCGCCACACTCGCGCTCACCTCTGCTTTCACTCCCCGGCTCTTTTGGCGGCGCGAAAACATAATGAGCCGTCCATTTTCGCGATCGCCTGCCAGCAGGGACGAACGGGGCGGAAAAGTTGTTTCCCGGCGATCGCCGCCATGTCTATCAGGGTCATCCTACTGCAGCTCGCAAAACAAGGCTCAGCCAAAGCCTGGAAATAGCAAGGGACAGGCCGAAACCTGTCCCTAAAATCTTTTCGGGCTTCCTCAAATTAATCAACTCGATTGGTCATGGATAATGGGCAATTGGACTTGAAGAAACGGCTCGATATAGCAGACGTGAGGGGTCGCTTTTTCCCGTTTACCTCTTAGCCATTAGCCATTACCCGATCGCCTGATTCTGAACAACCAATCGGGCTAGTTATTTTTATTTTGCAAATATTGGCGAACGTCAGCCGCGCAGTTAAACGCCCGTCGCACGCAATCTCCCAAGGCGACGCCATCGGTATAATTGCCGCACAAATACAACCCGGGCAACTGCTGCAAGCCCCGATCGATCTGTTCGAGCCGCTGGTGATGCCCTGTGGTGTACTGGGGAATGGCGCGCTTCCACAAATGCACGGCCAAAACTTTGGGCGCTACGTCCTTCTTGAGAAGCGTGCGGCACAGATCTTGATGCACCGCTGCTGCAATTTGCTCTGGCTCTAAATCGGCGATCGCCGCATCGGTTGCCCCGCCAATAAAATTAATCAGCAAATTCCACCCTTTAGGAGCCCGCCCTTCAAACAAGCTGGACGCCCAGATCGTCCCCAAAGTGCGAATCCCCTGCCCTCTGGGGATCAAATTGCCGAAACCGCGCAGCGGCGCTTTGAAAGCGTCGGCGGGATACGCCAACACCACGCAGGCGACTGGCGGATAGCTGATGCCCTGCAGTGCCGAGCTGATTTGCGGTTGCAAGGGCTGCAACAAGTCAGCGGTGATGTAAGTCGGCGTCGTCAGGACGACCGATCGCGACTCGATGCGGACAGCGCCTTCCGGCGTGGAAAAATCTGCGAAGTAAGTCTGGCGCTCTGTGGGACGCAAGCTCAGCAGGTGCCAGTTGAGCTTGACGCGATCGCCCAGACGGGCAGCGATCGCCCGTGGCAGCGCCTCCATCCCCTCTCGAAATGACCCCAATTCTCCCGGGCGAGTCTTCGGCACGTCGGGATCGGGCGGTGCCGCCGGTTTGGCAGACAGCCGCCGCGACAGCACCGCTCCCGCCAACAACCCGCCACCCGCGTCTGCCAGTCGCGCCACCCGCGCGAACGCCGCCGCCGCACTGAGCTGCTGGGGATCGCCGGCATACACCCCGGAGACAAACGGTTCTACCAGCCGCTGCGTCACTTCAGCGCCCAAGTGCCGCCGGAAAAACTCAAATACCGTTTCCTCGCCGCTGCCCATCGCTGGCGGCACAAATCCCAAAGCCCCAACCAGCGCCCGCAGTTTGCCGGGGAAGCTGAGCAGTCGAGAGGCGATCGCCGACGGCGGGCTCATCGGCACTGGCATTAACGCACCTTTCCAATAGACGTATCGCGGCAGTCGCCGGTCAGCCAGTACCAGCTCTTGCTCGAGCCCCACATCTACCGCCAGTTTCAGCAGTGCCGGTGTCGGGGAAAAACTATTCGGCCCTTCTTCCCAAATGAAGCCGTCCCCCGATGACGTCACGATCCGGCCCCCAACCCGTCCTTGGTTTTCTGCGAGCAAAATCTGCCAAGGTCGCTGGCTGGATTCTCGGTCTGCTTGCATGGCATGGGCCAAACTCAGGCCGCTAATGCCTGCACCCACAATTAAGGTATCTAGAACGTTCGATGGATTGGCCGGTTCAGTCGTCTGCATCAGTCTGGCGGTGAAAAAATTTTAGACGTAAGCTTTTAGATTTGCGCAAAGGGCATCTAAAATCCTTACATCCAAAATCCTATATCGATTTGGAAGCAGAATGCTGAAACAGCGATTCGAGATAGACTCGGGCCGCCTGACGGTAGCTTTTCGAGGCTTCCGGCGTGGCACTATTTCCGTTTTGCAATAAAAACAGGGACAGGGCCGCAGAAAACACTCGGTCTTGATCCCATTCTGGATGCGTTTCCAAGTAGTTTTTGAGCGATTCGTGCAGTTCTTCAGGTATTTCTGCCAGGATGCTGATGGTTGCGTTCATATTCTCTCCTCGGGCTGGATACCCCTTTCCCTCTCCTTCTCCGGTCATTTCCTTCGCTGCCACACGGTCGCGAGGGACTTTGGCCAGATCGGGCCAGGGCTTGATAGCTCGAACCCGTACAGCGCATTTTTTTGGTAAGCCGCCTCATTGTGCGCTCAGAGGGGGTGTTGCTGTCAATGCTACGAAATGTTACAAACGCCTTTAGATTCAAAAAAGATTTACGAAGGAATGAGCGTTTCTGCCCTGTTTTTGTTACATAACTTTACATTTTGGCGGCGGCGGGCAGGCGATCGGCGGCTGGTTTGAGAAATCCCCAGCCCAACAGCAAGAGTTGACGATCGCGCTTCTCCTTGTGGAAAAGCCTGTCTAAATTGTGGAAAACATCCAGCCCAACTGTGGAAATTTTGGGGAATGTGTGGGGAAAAATTTGCCAAAAAATAAGAATTGCAAATCTTTTGGCTTTTTGTCATCGTCAATTGAAATTTGCCCGCCAGCGATCCGCTCCGCCTTTTCCTAGCGCTTAGCCGGGGTCGGTTGGACGAGAGGGACAATGAAAAAACCAAAAAACCGCAAAGGGACAAAGGGCGCTTCAGAGAATTGCTAGCGGGCGTTTTAGTTTTTTATCGAAAGGAGCGCAACTGTTCGGCGGATTTTTTGCGAATGGTTTCCAGTTCTGCGGGTGTCATGCGATCGAGATTTGCCAGGATAAAACTCATGCGACCTTGTTTTTGTAGTTTGTCTCGGTGTCTGTCTAAGAAGTTCCAATAGAAAAAATTAAACGGGCAGGCGGTTTCGCCAAGGCGATCGCGCCAATCGTACTGGCAGGTTTTGCAATAATTGCTCATTTTGTTGATATAATTAGCTGAGGAAGCATACGGTTTAGATGCTAAAGCGCCCCCATCGGCAAATAAGCCCATGCCAATAACGTTTGTCTGCATTACCCAGTCATAACTATCGATAAATGCCGCGTGAAACCACTGTTCTACTTCTGGGGGATTTAACCCAGCAATTAGGGCAAAATTACTCAATACCATCAGCCGTTGGATGTGGTGAGCGTATCCAGTTTGCTGCACTTGAGTGAGAACTTGATGCAAGCAATTCATCTTCGTTTTTTTGGCATCCCAGAAAAACTCGGGCAGCGGTTCGGTATGGTTGAACCAGTTACTTTCTGGATAGCCGGCACCTAAATAAACGTACAGCCCTCGCATGTATTCCCGCCAGCCCAATACTTGACGGATAAAGCCTTCTATGCTATTTAAAGGTAAATTTTTTTCGGAGAAAGCGCGTTCGGCTGCTTGGATGACTTCCAGCGGATGCAGCAAGCCGATATTTAGATAAGGGGAAATGAGGGAATGCCACATCGTTTCTTCGCCGGCTACCATTGCATCTTGATAGGGGCCGAAATTAGGCAGGCGTTCTTGGATGAAATGGTCTAAGACTTGTAGGGCGCGATCGCGGCTGACTGCCCAGCGGAAAGGTTCGGCATTTCCGTAAGTCGGGAAGGGGAGGGATTGCACCTGTTGAATGACTTCGCGAGTCATTTCATCCGGCTCAAACCAGAGGGCTTTGGGCGCGTTTAGCTTGCCCTTGGGCGGTTGGCGGTTTTCTTTGTCATAGTTCCACTGTCCGCCAACTGGCTTGTCACCCTCCATTAAAATCCCGAAACGGCGACGCCCTGCTCGATAGAAGTCTTCCATCAAAAGGCGCTTGCGTCCTTTTGCCCATTGGGCGAAGTCTGCTGCGCTCCAGAGAAATTGGTTGTTGGGAAGGAGGGTAATTTGACAAGGCAGTTTGAGGGTTTGAATCAGTTGGAGAAAGGGGCGATCGCTCGGCGTCATCACCCGAACTTCAGAAATTCCGTTTGCCTCCACCCATGCGGCTAGGGGTGCCTCAAAATCGTCAGCCGTGGCGTAAGTGACGGGAAAGCCAGCGCGGCGCAATTCGGAGGCAAAATGGCGCATCGCTGACCAAATTAAGATGAGTTTTTGGCGGTGATAGGGTCGTTCTCGGACGTGGCGCAGGGACTCAATTAAAATGACGGGGGGTTTTTCCGGGGAAGCGATCGCCCCTGATAGGGCTGTTTGTTGGCTCCACAATTGATCGCCTAATATCCAAATGCCTGCTGTCATTTCGGTTTCCTCTGTTTGGGGGGTTGCGGCGATCGCGGGGTTGGTTTTTGCTGTGGCAGCAAGCCGAGTTGGGTGCTGAGTTCGCTGTCATAGGTTGCCTTTTGCCAATTCTTTGCAGTTTTAATTTGTTCGGCAGTCAGGTTTCTCGCCGCTCGGAAGTTGGCACCGCCGATATCGGCTCCCTGAAGATTTGCTCCCTGAAGGTTGGCTCTTTCGAGATTCGCGCTCTGGAGGCTGGCTCCTGACAAGGAGGCATTCGCGAGATCGATCCCCGCTAAATTGGCGTTGTCGAGATTGACGCCGCCTAGGCTGACACCCTCTTGATTCAGGTTTTGCAGGGCTTCGATTCTGCCGCCACTGCCTTTTTTCCCCTGAGCGGAGTTGATGACTTGCCACGCTTGATAGTGGGCTTGTTTTTTTTGCTGTGCGGCTACTTCTAAAACTCCCAGCACGAGGAAGATGGCAGCGATCGCGGTGGCTATTTTGCAGGCTAGATCCAGGAGGCGATCGCCATTCGGCTTTCTTTGGCTGGGCTCTGGCGCTGCGGGGGTTGCAGTCGCAGCCGGTGCTGCTGTGGCTGCGGGCGGGGCTGCGGCGAGGTGGACAACTGCCGCCACGGCATCCGCTAGGGGCGCTTTGGCATCGGTTTCTGACGCCCGGGCCAGATGGGCGATGGCCGATATCGCCTGCGCGAGAGAGTCGCTGGACTCCCCTGGGGGCGCTTGCGCGAGGTGGACAACGGCAGCGATCGCCTCCGCCAGCGGGACTTTTTCCTCCTGCGCCGAGCTGCCGCCCAAATGCACGACGGCGGATATCGCTTCCGCCAGCGGTTCTCTGAGCGGTTCTCTCAATTGAGGGGGCGGCGATTCCCACTGCTGCGAAAGTGCTGTTGTTTCTGAAGAAACCCTTGCCGCTTGTGCAGGGTGTTGCGCTCGATTCCCCAGGGTGCTTCGCTTCACGCTCATCCTCTACTCCTTGGAGCCATTTCAAACCCGTCTGTTTATTTTAAGTGGGGCAACGCCCGGACTACTGGTGTTTGACTGCCGCCTTTGTTAAGTTCTGCGACAATTGCTTGACTTGGGAAATTTAAATTTTGTAATTTTTGATACAGACTCTATCGTGTTTTACCCCATTCGCTGAGACGGGCCGGCGGCGACGCTGGAAAAGCCTTGGCGACTGGCACAGTTCGCAAAGGAGAGAGAAATCGTGAAAGTTGACGTTTTTCCGCCGAAATTAAATATCTGCCCGCATCCCCTGACTGACGCGATGGGCGTCGATCGCGCCCATTCGTCGCGATCGCTCCAACCCGGCGCATGGGTGAAGCTGTTGCAACTTAAGAGCCCTTTCAGTTTTGACGAAGCACTGCTGTTGTGTCAGTGTGGAGAAAACAAATGGCTAGTCTGGATTCCAGATTGCGGAGAAGCGGCGATCGACACCAGCCAGTTTTGCCCCCTCGATTGACTGGCAAAAGAAAATAAAAAACCCTTGACCCATTTCAGAGCAATTCCCTGTCTCGCCTCTTCTTTCTCTGGCACGGCGTGAAAGAAAGAAGCACTGCCCTGCTCTAAAGTTCGCCAGCAAAACCGCAAGAACACACCATTGATTTCCAAAGATAAGGCAATCTGCCAGCAAATTTAAATTGTAAATCGGTGCAGCCTTCTGCTTTTAATAAAGCCGTCAGGGTGGAAACAGAAAAGAATTTAACGTGACCGTTATCCCAGAGGGCAGTAAAGTGGTTGTCCAGTTTGCCGGTGACAGCCAGGGCGAGGTTTTTTAAGTAGCCGTGATAGGGCGTGGTGAGAATCAAACGCCCGCTCGGTTTCAGGCATTTTTTGGCATATTTGACGAGTTCTCTGGGATAAAGCAGGTGTTCGATGACTTCTACCGCTAGGACGATATCAAATGCCTGTAGCAAGTCGTCTGGCGGGGGATCGTAAATATCGGAGCGGATAAATTTGCACTCTGGGAAGCTCTGGCGAGCGATCGCGATCCCCGGTTGAGAGCTATCTAGCCCCACTATTTCATACCCGTGCCGCGCAATTACGCTCGTCAGACTGCCGTTGCCGCAGCCCAAATCTAAAATCCGCACCTGTGAAGGGACAGCCTGTTTGACTGGGGAAAGCACTTCCAGAAGTGGCCCGATCAAATAGGGATGATGGGACCTCGGGTTACTGTCTCGATAAAGCATATTCGTCTTTGCTAGGGGGGTTCCACTAATCAACCGTCTCCCGGCAATCATGCGTTATTTGCGGGATTAGGCTGTTCTGTGCTGTCCCTGACTTGGCAATGCCCGTCCGTTAGGATTTAATGAGTAGCCGAGCTTTTGGAGAAATTAGCGCGGGTTGATTCGCGCGTTCATCGCTCCGAGGAATCTATTTTAACTCAAGTTGCTACTAATACAGGAGCCTTCGGGAATTGGGAATCGGTCAAATCGAGCCCCTATCGGGTTGGGGATGGCTTGTTTATTCCGGTTTCAGTCGGTTACCCATTACCGATTACCCATTACCCGTTCTCGGATTCCCGAGTCGCAACTTGAGTTATTTTAAATTGTTTTGCGCTGGCTGACTCGAGTGTCGGACAAAAAAATGAAATTGTTTTTAATTACTGCTGGACATCTGAGGGCGATTCGGGTTGTTTGGCCAGTTGCCGGAAGAAGAGTTGGACTGCCAGAGCCATCAGTCCCAAGGCGGCGATCGCAAAGATGAAGGTGCCCAGCGTGCTGATACCTAAGACGAGGGTGCGGACTGCAGAGGCAATATTCTGTGCGATCGGATTGTCGGAGTGAATGGGTTTGTTTGCAAACGTGCGGGCGATCGCGCTCGTCATCCAGTAGCAGGCTGTTGCGAATGCCAAGGCAACCGTCGCGCCACTGATACAGCGCCAAGGGCTGAGGGGAATCTGCTTCGCTTCCGCCGGTGGATTGGCTGAGTTTTGAGCCGGTGTTGAATTGGACATGGGCGATCGAGGGGCTAGGGGGCGTGCTTGTGGGTTTGTTATGAAAAATTTTCAATGCTGTCGATTAAATCATCGATTTATCGCTCAAAAATTTAACATTCAGACTTTTCAGCTCGGTCATTCGCTGACCAGTCGATTGCTAGTAACTAATGTAGCGTCGGGGCAATTTGAATGCCAGTCGGCACGAACTTGGCCACCCACACTTCTAAATCCGTGTCGGCTTTGGCGGCTTTGACTTCTTCTGCGAGATGTCGCGCGATCGCCTCGGATGCCGCGAGGGCAAAAACGGTTGGCCCAGACCCGGACATCATCGCCCCTAAAAAACTGTCGCCGCTCTTGGCTCCCAGTTGGTGGAAGGTTTCTCGCAACTGCGCTACTTGGGGATAGGCGGGCAAGACGGCTTTTTCCAAATCATTGTAGAGCAGTTGGCCAATTTTCGCGCCGTCTCGATGGGCGATCGCGCTCACCATCGGGCCAGAATGTACCCGCTGCTGCCGTTCTTCCAGTTTCTGGACGTCGCGGACGTAGGAAGCGCCGAACTGCTGCCGGAAGGTCTGATACGCCCAAGGCGTGGAGACGGCGAGAGAGCGGTATTTTGCCAGCACGACATAGAGGTCGTCCAAATCCGGCAGGGGCGAGAGTTGTTCGCCCCGCCCTGTCGCGAGGGCTGTTCCCCCTGTTACGCAGAAGGGGACGTCCGAGCCGAGTTGTCCTCCCAATTCTTGCAATTCCGATTGGGTCAGGCCCAGTTTCCACATCAAGTCCAGCCCCACCAAAACCGCTGCAGCATTGCTCGATCCGCCGGCGAGCCCCGCTGCTACGGGGGTGTTTTTGTGAATGGTGATGTCTGCACCCCCGTATTTGGCAAAAACATCGGGGAAGGCAAAGGCCATCAATTGTGCCGCTCGATAGGCGAGGTTGGTTTTGTCGGCGGGGACTTGGGGGTGCTGGCAGTGGATGCGGAATTGGTCGGTCCCATTCGCCCGCAGGTCGATGCGATCGGCGAGGTTGATGCTTTGGAGTACCATTGCCAGCTCGTGATAGCCGTCGGGGCGATCGCCGATGATTTCCAGATATAAATTTATTTTGGCTGGGGCGATGAGGGAGTAAGACTGCATTGTGGAGTGATGAGTGCTGAGTGCTGAGTGCTGAGTGGAAGAGTAGGAAGGGAAATTTGAGAGTTTAGATTTTTAACTGATTGCTCAGGCCGACCCACTCGGCGACGCTGAGGTCTTCGGCGCGGGCTTCGGGGTCTATTTTTAATTGTTCCAGCAACTGCGTCAAGCGATCGCGATCGGCCACGCTTTTGAGATTGTTGCGCAGCATTTTCCGCTTGCTGGCAAAACCCAGCTTGATTAGTGTCTCTAATTGTCGGGGATTGTCAGCGGGCGGTTCGCACAGTCGGGGACGCAGGCGCACCACCGCCGAGTCTACTTCTGGGGGCGGCTGGAATGCTTGGGCTGGGACGTGGCAAATTAACTCGCAACTGGCCAAATACTGCACCCGCACCGAGAGGGCACCGAATGCTTTCGAGCCCGGTTTAGCATTCAGGCGCTCTGCTACTTCTTTTTGGATGAGCAGCACGATGAGATCGAAAGATCGCGGTGCCGGGGCGGCGATCGTGCCCAGCAGTTTTTCTAAGATCGGGCCGGTGATGTTGTAGGGAATGTTGGCGACTACTTTGTTGGGCTTTTGGAAGTTCGGATGCTCTGCGAGTTGGGCGTCCACATCCATAGAGAGGATGTCACCTTGCAGGAGCAAAAAATTCTGTGCCGATCGCAGTTGTTTGACGAGACGAGTACACAAGTCGCGGTCAATTTCGACGGCTGCAACGGATTTGGCCAGAGGCAGCAACCGGCGCGTCAGGATGCCAGTGCCCGGGCCAATTTCAAGGACGCGATCGCCCTCGGTCAGTTCTGCTGCACGGATAATTTGATTGAGCGCCTTTTCACTTTGCAGCCAGTGTTGGGCGAATCGTTTGCGGGGTCGCGGTTCCATTGCTCCATTGTACGGCTGCTTTGGAGAGTGTGGAGAGGGGAAGAGGGGGGAGGGGGAGAGTCTTTTACTTAATGCTCCACACTCCACACTCTACACTCCACACTCCACACTACTTTAGAGGGCGATCGCCAGAAAGGCGGGCCACTGGCCCGCCTTTTTGCAGCGATTAATTTTTCCCACAGGTAGAGTGCACCCTCCGACTAGACCGATTGCATTGTCACTCAAAACTCCTTGCTAGAATACACGAGCAGAACTGCGTTTGCTGCCCAGAGGCAGGCCCCAGTATAAGCGGTTGCTCGAATCAGCGACTGCTGTTTCGTCGTAGGGGGGTTCAGTTACTAATTCGAGTGCATCTTTTGGATCTAAGGGAGCTACCAGTAGCGTGATACCTTGGATTCCGACAACAGCGACTAATGCTTCTGGGTAAACACTGGCTTGGCAATCGGCTTCAAAGAAGCGAGCCGGCCAATAAGTGCCGTCAAATTTGACTCGTCCCCGCTGATTCGGGGCGATCGCTTCTTCGACCATACCCAGGAGCGGTTGTGGAAAAATTTCGATAGTCGAAGCGAATGCAGTGTCCATTAACAGGCTCCAATATGAGCGCCTTGAGTTGTATTCCTAAATTACGGCTGGTTTTCTACACATCGGGATGCTGTGTAAAAATTTTCACAAGTGGTTGCGGGGGATACACAGAGGTGCTTAACAAAAAAATATGCTATACTGAAAGATTAACTGCTAGCCAGCATGAGAGAGATGCAATTCGATAAAGTCCTCGAACGGTTGACCTATCGGCGCAAGGAAGTATTGCTGAAGCTATTGGCGGGTCAAACGGATGCCGCGATCGCAAAAGAGCTCTGTATTGCAGAAGCCACCGTTAGAAAGCACGTCGAGCACATCTGCAGGGAATTTGGCATCGTCAATGACTTCCCGGACGAGCGCCGCTGCAAACGGCCAGAGTTGCTGGCCCTGTTTAGCAAATACAAGCCGGAATTGGTCAGCGCTGAAGCGATCGCCCTTCTGAACGGGGAGGAAGCCAAACCTCGGCTGGGCAACGGGACATCAGCCGCGATCGCCCCAGCGGCAGCAGCGGCGGCGGCGTCGCAGTATTCGAGCATCTGCAACCGGGACGTCTTTATTTTGATCGACCAGAGCGGCTCGATGGTGCGAAAGGATGCAGATACCGGCAACCAAACCCGCTACGAATACTTGCAAGAGGTGGTAGAGGGGCACGTTGCCGCCATTCTCTCAGCCGGGAGAAAATTCAGGCACGCCTTGGGAGAAAAGATTTGCGATCGCGTCTCGATTTACTTTTTCAGCCGTCCCGAAGTCGCGCCCGATCCGATCGCGATCGAAGATGCCTCGCAAGTCTGGAAGCTATTCGTCGAGAACCAACCCAAAACAAAAACTTTTATCGCCCCGACGCTGGAAAAATGCCTCAACATCTGGTTAAAACAGGGCAAGCCCAACAATCGCGGGGCTTTTTTTATCATTTATACGGACGGTCAGTTTAATGACGAGCAGCAATTTGTCAATTGTATCGCCAAAGCTTGTGCAAGCATTGACCACCACAAAATAATTAAGTTCGTTGTTTTGGGAATTGGTCAAGATGTGGAAATCGAACACTTCCTCCATTTAGATTATAACCTAAATAATCAAATGCCGTACAATATTCTGGTGTTCGATCTCGTTAACGAAGTAGATGATATCATCGAGTTGCTGCAGCGCCAGATCGCAGACGAGCCGCACTTGGCGTTTCCCCCGTGGGTAAAGCAGCGCTATCCAGAATTTGTCAATCGGATAATCACAGCTTCGGTGGAGAAGCTACCAGTTTTATAAAAGGGAGCATTTGCGATGCTGGTCTAGCGTGATTTAACCAATATTTATACGCCAATGCTTCTCCCCTGAAAAGCTGAGAGAATATTAGAGAAAGCTAGCTTGAGTTAAACTGCTGGCAGCCACGCCCTGCAACACGGCTAAAAATTCGCCCGTTGCGCTATCCTGAAGGATGGTATCGTTAACATAAACTCCCGTGCCTTGGGAAATATTTAATTGATTGAACCTCAGAGAATCGGCTAAATCTAATTTATCCTGATTTGGGGTAAAGTCAAGAATGACATCGGCAGTTTCTACCGTCAGCCCGCCCGCCCCAAGGGCGATCGCAAAGACATCATTGCCCGCTCCCCCAGTGAGAGTGTCGGCACCCAAATCGCCCGCGAGATAATCATTGCCGTCTTCCCCGAACAGGATGTCACTGCCCGCCCCACCGCGAATGCGATCGCTTCCCGCATCGGCATAAATAATATCATTCCCGCCATTGCCATTAATATAATCAAACCCTTTGCCCCCCGTCAGTACATCATTGCCATCGCCCCCTGCCAGCCCATTATTTCCCGCTTGCCCGTATAAAATATCGTCCCCCGCACCGCCGTTGATATAATCATTCCCCCCTCGCCCGTAGAGGATATCATTCCCTGCCGAGCCAGTAATTTTATCGTCAGCATCGGTGAAGGCTTGGGCGGAAACCGCAGGTAAGTTGATCTCCGTACCGGGAATTTCATTATCGCGGATAGTGGCAACAATTGGAGAAGCCGCGAG
>CAYOOD010000149.1:0-15486 GCA_964405435.1 uncultured bacterium | reverse complement strand
CCTCTCCCCCTCCCCCCCTCTCCCCATCCCCTATGCCCAAATTCAAGTGATCGACACGGGGAAAGGCATCAATCCCGATTTTCTGCCCCATGTCTTTGATTATTTCCGTCAAGAAAACAGCACCACGACTCGGAAGTTTGGCGGCTTGGGCTTGGGGCTGGCGATCGTCCGTCACCTCGTGGAATTGCACGGCGGCAGCGTTCGGGCAGACAGTCTGGGCGACGAGAAAGGCGCAACGTTTACCGTCAAGCTGCCCCTGTATAAAAGTGCTGAGGAACGAGTGCTCAGTGCTGAGTCTCCAAACTCACTGAACACTACAATACTCAGCAATCAGCAATCAGCCCTTTCTACTCTCTCCGGCGTGCGGGTGCTGGTGGTTGACGACGAAACAGACACGCGGGAGCTGATTGCTTTCACCCTCGAACAGTACGGAGCAGAAGTCCGCGCCGTGGCATCGGCGGCTCTGGCGCTTTCTTGCATCGCTTCTTGGCAGCCCGATTTACTGCTCAGCGATATTGGGATGCCGGAAATGGACGGCTACATGCTGATTCGCCAAATCCGATCTTTAACGCCAGAGCAGGGCGGAAATCTGCCGGCGATCGCGCTGACGGCTTATGCGGGAGAAAGCGATCGCCAGCAAATCTTAAACGCCGGCTTTCTCAAACACCTCACCAAACCTGTAGAACCTGCGGAGTTAGTGGCTGCGATCGTCAGCGCGATCCCTTGCGGCGCTAATCCTTAGCGGCACCATTTCATCTCATATCCCGCGATCGCAAGCGACTTTCTCTCTTTCCCCCCTCTCCCGCGAACCCCCGCCGGCTTCAACTGATATTTTCTTTAATGAATGAAAGATCCACCGCTCCAAAATTGACCCCCAGAGCGACATTTAAATTTTCCAGAGATTTCACAAACCAGAGAATGTCCTCAATTTCCTGCGATTCGTAGTGATTGAATAAGATGGCAAATCGCTTTTCCAGGTGAAATTTAACGTGGCGCGAAAGCAAGACGATTTTGAGCAAAAGCCCCGTCGTCCTCACCGGACCGAGGTTAGAAAGCAAGTCGATAAAAACATAGTGTCGGGGATTCTGGGGACTTTCTACCACGAGAAAATTAAAAAGCTGGCTGCAAGTCCGCATTAGCAAAAAATCGTTCAATCGCTGGGAATCGCTTTCGGGAAAGGTATTTTTTAGCAGTTTAGACAAGCGATCGTAAAATTGCCGCTTGCCGTATTCTGGCTCGACTGAGGCGATGAGGTATTCGTACAATTCCGATTTGAAGTTGCGGTAAACTTGGGGCGATCGCGTGCGGCTGAGGAAAAGATCCGCCATATCTTGGTAGCTATAAGAACCCTCCACTTTCCCGGTATATTGCCTGAGCGCTGCATAAAGTTCGCGATCGCTTAGCAGGGTTGGATTGTTGACGGGCTGTATAATTCGCGTTCCGTTAAGAGACTGGCTATTCCGAGCCAATTGCGCTCGGCGAATCAGGTAATTTCCGTATTGGGAGAGGTTGATTTCAAATTGCCACTGCCTTTGCGCTTGAATGTGCCGGATGGTTTGCTGGTGCTCGCACGAACTGTCTGGAGGCAGTAGAGAATGGGCGTACAAATACGGATAGCGGACGATCAAGTTTCCTAGGGCAGGATTCTCCTCTTTGTTCGCGACATCTGGCGGGGGCTCCACGACTTGAACCAAACGTTCTAGGGTGCGATATTCCTCACTCTGCGCGAACACCTGCAGCATTTCCTGCAAGCGCCGCAGCGATTTGAACCGGGAGGGAGCGATTGCATCTGTAGCAGGTGGATTCTGAAATAAAGCAACCAGAGACGCGATCGCCATTTCTTGCCGCTGCCCGTGCATTTGCCAGCGGTTGATCGGAATGTGACAGCAGCGATTGAGTATATATCTAAACTCGTTTTCGCTGCAATTCGCAGCGAGAATTCTCTCCAGAGCGGCGGCGATTTCCGGATCGGGATAGCCCCTCCCCTCGATAAATAAGTTGCGAAAGCGCTCGATTACCTGCGCTGGCGGCTCGACTTGCACGCAGTAGAGCAGGTGATCGTATATCATCTGTTCGTCGCCGTTTTTTTGGCGCGTTTCCCCACCTCTGTTACCCGGAAACTTTTCTGGAGGATTTATATTTATTCCATCTTTTGGATTTTTACCGGGTGGAGGAAACACATCACTTTCGCGAGGGTGTGCCGTGGGATGGTTTTCTAGATATTTCAGTTCCTTTTTGACCCAATTGGCATTAAAAATCGTCTCGTAGATGCGGTTGGCGACTTTTAACTTTTCGTTTTGCTTGACGACTAAGCCCGTCAGGCGCAATTCCATTTGTTCGGAGCTGTCGTCAGCGGGAATGCCGCGTGCGAGCAAAATTTCTTGATAGAGTTCTAACAGCCGAGTCGCCTTGGGGCTATTGCGCTTGAGGCGATCGCGAATCGTTTTCAAGTGTTCCGGTTCGTCTTGCGCTTCCCAATTTTCAATAACGCGCGATCGCACCAGCTTTTCCACCCACTCCGCCTCGCCGCCTGCCGGAATAGAAAACGGCAAACTCATCACCAGCTTGCAGAGCTTTTGCGTCAGAAAGGGCTTGCCACCCGTCCATCCTAAAATTTCTTTGATGGCGGCTTGGGGATTCTGCGCTTTCGGTGCGAGTCCTCTCGCGAGGGGGAGGCTTTCCTCCAGTTGAAAGCCGCTCAATTCGATCGCCCGACCGATATTAAAAGGCGTGCGAATTCTATCTTTCATCAACTCGGACGGCTTGGCAACTCCCAACAGGGCGAAAGTCAGGCGCTTGTATTCTGGCTTGTCGGCTCGCTTGTTGTAGCAGGAGCGAATCAGCCCGAAAAAATCGTCTGTGGGAAAACTGAGGCTGAGGACACTATCGATTTCATCAACAAAAATCACCAGATTTTGAGAAACCTCGCGCAGCAGCACCTCCGTGAGAAAGACACTCAACCGCTGCACCGGTGCGAGAAATTCGCGATCGCACCACCAACTCCCGACATCAAAGCGATCGAGCAAATCGAAATTGCTCGCCAAGCTGTAAATCACTCCCGCATACCACTGTTCCGGGGTGATGTCAAAACTGCCGATCGCCGTAATGTCAATCGCCGCCGTTGCAATGCCTTCTGCTTGCAGCCTTTGCATGGTTTGCACCCGCAGGCTCGATTTGCCCATCTGGCGCGAATTGAGAACGTAACAAAATTCGCCCGCCTTCAGCGCCTCATACAGCTCTTCATCTGCCCTGCGGCGCACATAAGTCGGAGCGTCTGCTGGCAGACTCCCGCCCACTTGATACTCGTAAACCGTGGTTTGTGCTGGATTCATAGACGCATCCGATCTCAAGTTGGCTGGGCTTTTGCAAGATTGCAGTCTGGCAGCAGTCATGGCGCTAAAAAGTCAGGAAAGGTTTCCATCACAATTAAGTTTAACCTTCCACCCGAGGGCTCGTCATTAGTCGCAATATAAGTAAATCTGGAGGGCAATGTCTGATGCAGCCGCGATCGCCGAGGCATTTTCCCGCGCAGGGATTGACTTTTTGGAGAAAGTATGCTATTGAGCTTGTCATTGACGATGGGGAATTGGGAATTGGGAATTGGGAATTAGGAATTGTGAATTAGGAATTGGGAATTGTGAATTAGGAATTAGGAATTGGTTAATTTCTATTCATTTTATTCACCATGCCCCATGCCCAATGCCCCATGCCCAATGCCCCATGCCCCATGCCCTATGCCCCATCCCAATCTTCCGGGGGTGGTTCTTGCAGCCAATTTTCGCAGCGCTTCACCTGCAAAGCCGATGCTTTATCGGTGGGGTCAATTTCTAACACTTTGCCAAATTCTGCCAGCGCCCGGGCAAACTGGCGATCGCGGTAATATTCGCGCCCTTTGCGGTAATATTCCATTGCCCGCTGCTTCGATTCAGAAATTAGCTCAGAACGCAACCCCACCAATTCGTATATTTTCAGGGTGCCATTGTTTTCCTTGACGCGCATCTCGTCAAGTTCTCTCGCCCAAATCCGCTCGGCGCAGGCTTGATAAGTCTTTTCGCCAATGACGATATCGCAGCCGTACTGCTTGCTCGCTCCTTCCAAACGAGCCGCAAAATTTACGCCGTCCCCGACGACGGTAAACTGGTTAAATCGCTTAGAACCGAGATTGCCCGCGATGACGGTATCGGAATTAATGCCGATGCCAATTTTAATCGGCGACAGGCGCTCGACAACGCGACGCGCATTGAATTCGAGCAACTGGTGCCGCATTTCGATGGCTGACTGCACCGCCATCCAGGCATGTTCTTCTAGCGGCAAAGCGGCTCCAAACGTCACCATCATCGCATCGCCAATATATTTATCGAGGGTGCCCTTATATTTGATAGCGGCTTGCGTCATTAACTCGAAATATTCATTCAGCAGGCTAAATATTTCAACAGCGCCCAAGTTCTGGGTTAAGCCGATAAAGCTGCGGATATCTGCAAATAAAATAGAAACTTCCCGAAAATCGCCTTTTAACTTTTCGGCATCGCTTTGCAGCAATTCTTCGATTAAATCCTGGCTCATGTAGCGGTACATCGTACTCTTGAGCCGCTTTTCGGTGCTGATGTCGCCGATGACGAGCAAAGCGCCGCTGACTTGAGGATTGTCGGGAGCTTCCGCAAGGCTGGTAATGGAGAGATTGACGTTAACCGGGTTGCCGCGATCGGAAATTAAGGTTTGGTTGGGATAATATTGCCGCCGATCGCGATCGCTCGCTCCCGCCAGAGCCGCCTGCACCCAAGAAGCGAAGCCGCCTTCCTTTTCGACGATTTGGACGACGTCGTAAATTGATTTCCCCTCGAGGCGATCGCTGGAGCTCACCCCCAGCAATTGCCGAGCCCATTCATTGATAGCCACCACTCGCCCGCTTGAATCTGTCGAAATCACCCCATAAGACATGCTGCGGAGAATATCTCCCTTGATTTTATCCTGTTGCCGGAGCGCGTCAAACCGACTGGCATTTTCCAAGAGAACACCCGCTCGCAGGTTAAACGCCTGCATGAATTCTAAATCCGCGCGGGTAAAACTGGCTTTCCAACATTCCGGCGCTTCCGGCCAGGTTTTGGGGTCGTAGGGCGGGAAATCGCCCGGTTTTTGCTTGTTGATTAATTGCGTGACGCCAATTAATTCGCCTGCCGGGTTAAAGACGGGCACGCACAACAAACTACAGGTGCGATAAGCGGTTTTCGTATCGGTTTGTTTGGCAACGGTCGGTGTGGGATCGTCGTAGAGGTCGAATGGAATCAGCAAAGGTTCTCCGCTCTCCGCGACGCTGCCGGCAAAACCCGCATTTCTGGGAATGCGGAGTTCTCTGAATGCGCCGCCGATGTAGATTTTCGTCCACAGTTCGCCTTTTTCTTTGTCTAGCAACCAGAAAGTGCTGCGATCGGCACTCACCAGTTGCTTTGCCTCCTGCGACAACTTCGCGAAGAGATCTTCGAGTTCCAAACTGCTTTGGCTGATGGATGCGATCGCCGACTGTAGCGCTGCAGCCGCTTTTTGTTTCGCTTCCCTCTCGTACAACAACTGGCACGTCTGGAGAACCTGCCGAATCGCAGCCGCCAACTCGGCAAACAGCGCTTCGTCTTCTGCTGTAAAGCCCTTGGTATCGATGTTGTCAGCCAAGGAGACACCCGGAGCCGGGACTTTTTTCAACTTGTTGAGAAATTGGACAACTGCAACTAACCCTCCCTCCTCATTCAACACGGGCAAAGAGAGTAACGTGTAGGTGCGATAGCTCGCTTTCTGGGACTGCATCTTTGCCTGAGCCGAGCGCGGATCGTCAAAGAAATCGAAAGGAATATTCACCGCTTTCTTGCACGTTGCCACTTCTCCAGCGATTCCTTTATCCGCTGGAATCCGAATTTCTAACGAGCCGCCGTCCTCACCTTTGGCAACCATCGACCAAAGCTCGCGTTTTTCTTCATCATATAAAAAAATGCTGGCGCGATCGGCACTCAGCAATTCTGCGATTTTTAGGGTAATGGCACTCAGCAGTTCTTGGAGAACGGCATCAAATCCCTGGCAGTCGAGGGTGAAGTCAACCACAGCGAGGGTTTGATTGATGACTTTAAACTTGCTTTTTAGCTCGGCGACGGCTTGTTTGAAGGTGTCTTTCGTTAGCGGGGCGAAAAATGCCGATAAATTTATCCGTGCAGTCCCCGGGCTGCAGATCGTTGCCGCCTGTGAAGGCGCATTGTTTTCGATCGGGAGTTCGCCTGCGATCGCGCTGTTGCCTGCTGCCGACTGTTCGCTAGAAATATTGCCGCTGGTTGACGGAGATAAACTCTCGGGCGATCGCGTCGGTTTGGATTCCGCGTGCTGTACCTCCTCCTCCGGAATCCCCAAGATTCCCGCCAGTTTCTCCAACACGGGATTCGAGCGCGTTTCGGCGTCTGAGGCTTCTTTTCGGTTGCGTTTTTCTGTTTCAGAAGCTTTTTGAATTTCCTTGAAAGCTTTCTCAATCTCTCGATTTTCCAGCTCTTGACTGGCAGTTAAAAACTGATAATCTTGGAGGCTGAGGCTTTTTCCCACCGCCCATTTCTGAGCGTCTCTGAGTGCTTGTCCGCGCAACAACCGCGATTCGTCCTGACAGCCAGAAGCCAGCCAGGAGGCAAGAGCTTCTGCAAAAGGGCGCAAATCTGCCAGGGCTTTGTCTACCCAAGTTTGGTTAAAAACCGACGCATAAATGGGGTTGTACACTCGCAATTTGCCCAATTGCTTAACCACTAAACCGCTGAGCTGCAGTGCCACCCGTTCGGCGGTATCGTCAGCCACGATTTCCCCATATTGTAAAATTTGCTGGTAGAGTCCGAGCAGGCGAGCGGTGCGCTGCCCGATTCTCAGGAGGCGATCGCGAATGGTTCTGAGATGTTCGGGATTGTCAGACGCTTCCCAATTCTCGATAATGCGCGTCCTCACCACTTCCGCCACCCGTTCCGCTTCAGAGCCGAGGGGAATTGCAGAAACGCCATTTGTCGCATCTTGGCAGGAAGCTAGCAGCAGTTGACACAGCTTTTGCGTCAGAAACGGTTGCCCTCCCGTCCATGCCAGTACCTCTTTGAGTACCTCTTGAGGATTGGCGGATATCTGAGCAAATCCTCGCGCCAGTGGCTCCGATTCGTTCAATTGAAAGCCCGTCAGTTGAATTGCCCTGCCGATATTAAAGGGGGTGCGATTTTTGTCAGAGATTAAATCGCTGGGCGTGGCAACTCCCAAGAGCGCAAACGTCAGGCGTCTGAAATCTGGACTGTCAGCGCGATTGTTGTAGCAAGCGCGAATCAGCGCGAAAAAATCTTCTATGGGAAATGGCAAGCTGAGAACGCTATCGATTTCGTCGATAAAAATAACAATATTGTGCGGAATTTTAACCAGGAGAACGGTTTTGATAAATTCGCTGAGGTGCTGCACGGGGGAAAGCAGCGCGCGATCGCTCCACCAACTGTCTATGTCAAAACTCTCTAACAATTCTAAACTACTCGCCAACGTATAAATAATCCCCGCATACCACTCGCTGGGGGTAATATTTTGACTGCCGATTTCCGTCAAGTCGATCGCCGCACAGGCGATGCCCTCTGCTTGCAGCCGGCGCATGGTTTGCACCCGCAAGCTGGACTTTCCCATCTGCCGCGAGTTGAGGATGTAGCAAAACTCGCTCCCCGTCAACCCCTGATAGAGATCTTCATCCGCCTTGCGGCGCACATAAGTCGGGGCATCGGCTGGCAGGCTCCCGCCAACTTGGTAGTCGTAAACCGTAACTCGTGCTGCATTCATAGAGACGGGCTCTGCTAGGGGAGGGGGGGGAGAACGTTTGACCTGACTAGAAAGTGTCCAGCGTCCTGTGAGTAGTTGTTTTCACAATATTATAGCGGTTGTATTTGAGAAAGCGAACGGCTGTGACGGCTAGAAACCCGGCTTCTTCAAGAAGCCGGGTTTCTGTGTACCTCACAAGGGATGAAAACCGCCTCTCCCGCTCTCCCCTACAATAAAAAAAAGGGGGTGTTGGGATTGCTATCCCTACCCCCTTGTGTCCTGCACGAGGAATGCAAGCTTTTTTTTTCGATCGGCGGCTGCTGAGAGAATGGCGGGTTTGTCCGTCGTGCCTGCATACTGACGATATTTTTTCAAAAAACCGCCCCTACAGTCCGATCGATTTTTTCGAGTTTTCTAAAAGCGCGTTAGCGCTGATTTTGCTGGCGGCGCTGCTGCCATTGCGCCTTCATTTCCTGAAGTTTTTGCTTTTGTTCGGGAGTGAGAATGGCTTCCATCTGATTCTTAGAATTTTCCCGAATCGCTCTCATTTGCGCTTTTTGTTCTTCGCTCAGGTTAAGGTTGGGCTTTTGTCGCTGCTCCCTTGCCACGCGCATTTGTTCCCTTTGCGCTGGCGTGAGAACCGCATCCATTTGCTGACGGGCAGCCTCCCGAATTTGTTTCATTTGCTCTTTTTGAGCATCGGTTAAATTCAGTTGCTCGAATTTCCCTCCCCGCCCCCTTGCGTGGAGAGGAGCGGCAGCGGCAGTATCCGTGAAGGCAGGAATCACGGGGGCAGCGGCGAAGAATAGCGCGATCGCGCTGGGCAAGAAAAACAAAATTTTCGCTTTCATGGATGTGAAAACTCTGAATTGTTGGCGTACACCAACAGCGCATTTGTTTGTTGTACGGCTTTAGACTGAGTGCCGGCAAAAAGGGTTCACGACGGGTTAAAAATTTTTCTGAAAAGCGCGAACCTCTTGCGTCGCAAAGCTTGCAAGACTCTGGTAGCGGGCATTCTAAGCGAGCAAGCACTTCTTTAGGGAAGCCCGCTCACTCGCCTGCAGTCCGGCAAAAGTCCCTCATTTCAGGCGATCGCGCAAATACTGCCGGTATAAATTGCAACGCGGCGTCACCTCATTTCCTTGCAAGTGCAACAGCCCCATGCTGTGCATCTTAAACCCCTGAATTGACTCTAATTGCACGGGCTCTTCGGCTGAAACGACTTTTTTAGCCGCCGCTGCTAGTTCGGGACGCTGTTCTAAATTCCACAAGTGCCGTCGCAAGTGATCGGCATAAATCCCGGCATCGGTGGCAGCGGTTTCTAACAGTTGGTCGAGGGTAATTTCCTGCCGCGAAATGTGGTAGAGTGCCAATTGCACTAAGTAAGGATGTCCTCCGACCATTCCCATCAGGTTTTCTACTCGGTCAGTTTCCCAGTCCAGCCCGTACCGTCGCGCCAAGTCTTGCACCTGATCGAGGTTGAATTCCGGCAGTTCGATCGGCAGTCCGACGTTAAAAGGCGACTGGTTGATATCCATTGGGACGTAAACTTCGGTAGAGTGCACCACCACCAGCCGCAGTTTTTTCCAGATGTCGCGGTTCTTGGCTTCTTCGTGCCACGCCCGCAGCAAGCCGAAGAAGTCGGAGGCAATTTGGGGGTGCTGAAATACGCAGTCAACTTCATCTAAACCCAAGACGAGCGGACTGGCGGCGGAGGGCAGCAGATATCTTTCAAAGTACGACTTGCAGGCGACTTTCGAGCCGAAAATGGCTTTCCAGTTTTCCGCCAAGCGATCGGGCAAGTCGAGTTCGAGGGCGACGTTGGCAGCAAACCACTGCAAAAATTTATCTAGGTCTGCAAATATATTGCTGTCGGCGAGTTGAAAGCTCAGAGGTACGGTGCGGTAGCCGAGGGTTCTGGCGTGGTGGAGAATGCGCGCCAGCAGGGAAGTTTTGCCCATCTGCCGGGGGGCTTTGATGCGAATTAGGGAACCGGGGCGGAGAATTTCTTCGCCGCAGCGCGCTTCGATGGGGGGTCTTTCGATATAGAAGGCTGACGCTAATTCGACTTGCCCTCCTGGCAAGTCGGGGGCGGCGGCGGGCAGGGGCGGATCGGCTGGGGTTTGGATGATGGGCAGGGATTGTTTGCGATCGACTTTCCAGGCTTCGCCCTGTTCGCCGCCTGCGAGGAGGCTGAGGACTTCTTGCAGGATGGTTGGGGTGTCGTCGGGCGATCGCCATTCTCGCTGTTGAATCGCATCGAGATAGCCGCGCAGGTTGTAGTTGAGGGGAGAATCAATGGGAAACCCGACGCGCACGGGCAGGATTTTGGGATGGCGGTTGCCTTTGCGATCGCGCAGTTCCCTCGCCCGCCGCACTTCTTCCGTCACCATTTCACTGATTGCCGATTTCGGCGACAATAGCAGCAGGAAATAATCGCAGCGCTCCAACTCTTCATCGATGCGAGACGGCCATCCTTCTCCCAGGCGGATGCTCTGTCCCGCCATGAAAATTTTATGTCCCGCATTGCTCAGGGCTTCGTAAAATTGCTGGGCGAGGCTCAGATCCGGATCTTGGCTGCGATAGCTGATAAAAACTCTGGCGCTGCGGGAGGTGTCTTCGAGCTTTTTCGCGATGGGGGACTCGTCATCTTTGCTATCGAGCGGGGGAATGTGGTAAACCGACATGGGTTCTTCAATCCCTTTTAATTCGCGCAGTCCCCCGTAAATGGCTTGGATGGGCAGGCAATTTTTCACCACGTCGTAGACGGTTTGCGAGATGCAAATCCCCCCGGGCTCCGCTTCTGATTCCAGACGCTTGGCCACATTCACCCCGTGTCCCATCACGTCTTTTTCGCTTTCGCTGAAGAAGACTTCCCCGAGGTGAATGCCGATGCGGTGGCGCAGCACGTCTTGTGGCGGTAATGTGACTGCGGCTTCCGCGAGGGCTTTTTGAATTTCTACCGCGCAGCCGATCGCCTGGTAGGCACTCTCGAAGTACATCAGCGCCCCGTCCCCGGTGAATTTGAACACGACTCCCTCGTATTTCTCGAACAGTCCCCCGATCAGTTGAATGTCCCGCCGCACTAGCGCCAGGACGTGGACTTCATTTTTTTCTGCTTTGGTAGAAAATTTTTCGACATCGGTGAAAACGATGGCGGCGAGGGTGCGTTTGAAATTGGGCGGCAGTGCTTCTCTGTCCATAAGCAGCCGGTGATGAGTCCTGTTGGGTGGGCAAGGTCTGTTGAATACAGTCTACTTATAAGTGTGTGGTGCTGCTTTAAAAGGCTGGATTTTCTTAAGAGTGGCGATTGCGATCGCGACTGAAAGGGAGCGAAAAGCCAATTCCAGGCCACAGCGATTTCGGGCGTTCTGCTGCAAATCAGCGCCTGATCTAAACATACTTTTTGTTTTTTGTCAATAGGTAGCGGGCAATTTTTGCTGCGGGCGATCGGATAAGGAGAGCGATCGTCCGAGACGGCGGAACTGGAAAACGCGGGTTCAGTTGTTGCGTTTGTTCTTGAGTTCTTGCGATCGCGATCGCAAATCTTGGAAGAAATCCGAAGAAGTAATATCGTCCACCTCGCGCTTCTTTTTGCTCTCGTCGATCGTCACTTCCAGCTTTTGCGGGTGTTCGACGGTGGTCGATTCCGCAACGGGTGCCGACTCAGCGCTCATGCAGCATTGGAATTGAGGCCCCGCTATGGCCAGCCGAAACACGGTGCCGTCTTCCACGCTGATTTTAGTAATTTTTCTATTATCTACATAAGTGCCGTTCGCCCCCAAGTTAGACAACTCCCAATTACCGCCGGTGAATTCTAAGGTGGCGTGGAGGCGCGAAACCACCGGACTTTGGATGACTAGCTCGTTATCCGGCGCGCGACCGATGCGAATGGCGGCTTGATGTTTAAATGTCCAACTCTGAATAGGCGTGCCTTGAGTCGGGTGCAGCAACATTAAAGTAATCTCGTCTGCTGACGGTTTTGAATCCGAGCAATTCTCTGTCATAACAGCAATCGTCTTCCTCCCTTCTTTCTTGGGCCATTTAACCGCTTTAAAAACTTGTCATTTGTCAATCATTTCAGGACGTGCCAGACGATTGAACGGCTCAGCCCTTGCGGGGCAGGTTGACATGGCCCGCACGTTCCCCATCGCTCCTTTGCTTGCTACAGAGATGCCAATTTGTTTGTGCAGTTGCGCTTGGAATTATAGCAGATTTTCACTTCCGGCAGGCACCCGGGTGCTTTTTCAAGCAGGAAGCACGGGCTAGCGTCGGTGTCAAGTGCTAGCTGCTAATTTTTGTTAAGGTGCGGGCTGGCAAGATCCGGCTTTCAGGGGCGATCGCGATCGGGCGCGTCGCCCGACGAGTGCAGGCAGCAGTTCACTTATCCCATTACCATGATACTCATCACTGTACTGCGGAGCATGAGGACGCCAAATGAACCGCCAACAAGCGATCGCCTTCACCCTCTTTGCTGCTAGCGCTGGTTTGTTGTGCGCTCAGATTGGCGGTTTCCGATTGGGCGCGGCAGCAACACTCGCGATACTTTGCCTGACTTTTGCGTACCAATATCCGCGACAAGCACTGTGGGCATTTCTCGCGTACCTGCCGTTTGCAGGAACGGTTACTTATTGGCTCGGTGGAGGTCATGTAATATTCCAGTTTGTCAAGGATTTATTATACTTTCCTGCTTTAATTTCGGTGATTCAATATTATCGAAAGCCAAAGACACCCCTAAAAATTCCCAAGCCCCCGATCCTGTCCTTTGGCGCGTTGCTGGCTTGCGTGCTGCTGACTTTCCTTTCTGTCAACGCATGGGATCAGCTAACACTCCAGAGCAACGGCAGCCCTCTGATGGTGGGGATTGTCGGCGTCAAAGTTTTTGTGGGGTACGTTCCCCTGATGGTTTGCGCCTCTTATCTGATTCGCAGCAAGCAGGAGTTTCTCTTTTTGACGCGCCTCTTCGTCATTTTGGCAATCATTTGCTGCGGACTTTCGCTCATTCAATACGGGTTTCTCGTGGCCGGATTGTGTCAAAATACCGAGGATCTGAGCCGCCAAGGTATATTTCATTATACCTTAGATGCTCGGTGTTTTGTGGGCGGCAGTCTCTACTACAGCCCCAGTCGCAAGCAGCTCGATTTGCCGGGGACATTTGTTTCGCCTTTGCATTGGGCATTTTTTCTAATTTCCAACAGTTTTTTGACTTTTGCTGCTTTTTGTGTTGACTCTTCAAAGCGCTGGCGTACCGTTAGTTGCATTTCGATAATTTTGGTAGTAATGGCAACAATTTTATCGGGGCAAGGCACGGCATTAGTGCTAGTTCCAGCCAGTTATTTGATTCTGTTTTTTATCACATTTGGCACCCGCCAGCGCTCTGTCTGGATTGGGGCGGGATTGGCGGCTGTGCTGATTGCCATCGCCGCGATCGCCTCCCGGTTTATTCAGGAGAGAGTGCAGAGTTTTATTGGCCGGTGGCAGTATTCTCCCCCGCATCAATTTATTTACAGTCAATTGACCTCTGCGTTTCGAGAAAATTTGGGTTTGTTGGGGATTGGCTTAGGTCGTGCGACAAATAGCGCTGGGATGTTTGGCGAAACGGTATTCATAGAAACTTATCCGGCAAAATTGCTCTATGAAATCGGGCCATTTGGGTTAATGGCTTTCTTGGGATTCGTGACAATTTTGAACGGGATGGCATGGAAAGCATGGCGATCGCTTCGGGATGCGCGCTTGCGCAGCAGCGGAATTTGTTTGTGGAGCTTTCTGGTATTTATCAGCTACAATCCCTACTGGTATCCCCTCGATACAGATCCCGTGAATGTTTATTACTGGTTTTTAGCGGGGGTGGTTCTCAAATTGCCGGAACTCGATCGAGAGGGGGAATAAATCATCGCGGCGGCGGGCATAACTTTGCGGTGTCGGGATGGGTGAGTGAGTCATCTTTGAGGCGGCGACAAGCACGCTCCAAGAGTTCGTCTAATCTTTCAATTCGCCACAGCCGCAGTTTGCCGTCGAATCCGACTGTCGCGACGTGCTGCCCGTCTGGGCTGAAGCTGGCACTCCTGACGCGATCGTGAGGGTATTCCGCGAGCAAATTTCCTTCGCTATCCCACAATCGCGCCGCGCCGTCAGCGCCAGCAGTAATAATTTGATTGGTATCGTCGGGGCTGAAATTGATGCTGTAAATTTCGCCTTGATGGGCAATCCATTCAGTTCGCCGCTTCCCATTCGGATTATCCCACAATTTCACGGTGCCGTCGGCTCCAACGGTGCCGACTGTGCGGCTGTTGCGGCTGAAACTGAGGCGGTTGACTTTGCCGGGATGGGCGGTTATTTTTGCGATCGCTTTGCCGGAGGGCTCCCAGATTCGCAGGGTGCCGTCGGCTGCGGCGGTGGCAATTTGGCTGCCGTCAGGGCTGAAACGGATGTCGTACACGTCGCCGTGATATCCTTTCAGGGCGATGCTTTTGTCAAAACGCTGCCAGATTTGCGCCGTGCCGCCCGCCCCAGCGGTGGCTGTGAAGGCGCTGTCACTCCTGAAACTGACGCTGTAAACTGCGCCCTGATGCTTCAAAACTGCCAGCGGCTTTCCTTGAAGGTTCCACAGTCGCGCCGTGCCGTCGGCTCCGGCAGTCGCTAGAATTTGACCGTAGGGGCTGAAACTGATGCTGTAAATTTTGCCTTGAGGCGAGTTGATTTGGCGCAGGAGTTTTCCTTGCAGGTTCCACAGTCGCGCCGTGCCGTCGGCTCCGACAGTGGCGAGTACGGGCTGGCAGTCTTTCTCAGATGTCAATGGCTGGCAAATTGGGTTAAAACTGACGTCGTAGAGTTCGCCCTGATTGGCGTCTATTGGGTTTTGCTGCGGCTTTTTGTCGAGGATTTTCTGCAATGTTAATAAAGGAGCGATCGCGGGATAATAGGGCAAGGGAGGATTGCCTGTTACTAAGGTTTTTAACGATCGCCCGCTTTCCACGGCGGCGAGCAGGGATTCGGTTTCTCCTGCACCGGTTTCAAACCGCCGCAAATTCATAATTCCGGCTCGCTCTAGGCGCGTCGCTTTTTTCATCACGTCTTGCGATCGCTTCAAAGATTTGTCTGCCCACACCACTAACGCGGCTGTCAAAACTAAACTCGCCCCCAGGGCTGCCATTCCCCAGCGCAGCCTTTGGATGGCTCGGCGTTTGGCTTCTGCTAGCACCTGATTGGCTTGCTGTTCGGCTTCTAATGCCTTTTTCACCTGTTCGGCTTCTAAGGCTTTTCGCTCGGCTTCTAAGAGTTTTTGCGCTGCTCGCATTTCCAGTTCTTGACTGGCTGCCAAAAAACGATAGTCGCGATCGCTCAAGTTTTTCCCGGCTGCCCATTCTCGCGCATCCCGCAGCGCTTGTCCCCGCAATAATCGCGATTCATCTTGACAATTTGAGCTTTCCCATGCTATTATTGCTTCTGCATAAGGTCGCAAATTCCCTAATTCTTTTTCTACCCAAGTTGGGTTAAAAACCTCGCGATAAATTCGGTTGTAAACCACTAGGGTGCCTTCCTGCCTGACAACCAATCCCGACAGGCGCAATTCCATCTGTTCGGAACTGTTATCAGCGGCAACGCCTTCCCGCAGCAAGATTTGCTGATAGAGCCCCAACAAAAGACCTCTCCAAAATTTAAAAATTATGCTATAATGGCAAAATCAATGTTTTT
>CAYOOD010000148.1:11177-15911 GCA_964405435.1 uncultured bacterium | reverse complement strand
TCCTGATGTTTTTCTCTAATAGTATAATACTATCTTAGCCAACTTAGTATTACTACGGTTCAGAAAGGCCGATTCACGTCAGCTATGGCCCGCAACACAAGCGAGATATCTGGACATTTACAGAGAAGGGGAAACCGACCCAAAAAGGGATTAAAGAATGGGTCGATTTAGCCAGAGGATTGGGCGGGTAATATCCAGAAAAGTTACTTGCGTTGAAATAAGGAAATCAGAGGATTGTCAGAAGTTAGCAAGCGATCGAGTGCCTGTAATGCTGCCGGGTTGTTGCGAACGCGAGCTTCCAGAAAGAGGGCGATCGTTTCAGCTAGCAGGGCGCGGATTTCAGCTTCTGGCTGCGTGGCAGGAAAATCTAGAAAGGCGGTGTTGGTTGTGGGATCGAGGGGGTCAGCAATAGAAAAGTGATTGGCACCCTCGATCAGTAGCAAGTCGGTGTCATTTCGTCCCCCAGAAATTGCCTCGTTAAACGTGCGGATAACGGAAGTGGTGGCATCTCCGTTGCTAAGACCGTAGCGATCGCTGCTATTGGCAATCACCCCATCGCGCGTTCCCCCGATTAACAGCATGGGCAGCTCCGAAGGCAGGGGCAAAATTGTCCCCGGTGCGTAACCCATCATCACGGCTCCTGCCGAGTGAGCGCCGTAAGAAAAAGCCGCCGCAACTTGTGGAAAAAAGCGCGGATCGGCACTTTCGATCGCCACCCTGCCGCCCGCAGAATGCCCGCCTAAAATAATTTTTTGCAAGTCGAGCATTCCCGCCAGCACTCCCGATTCCTGCAGGCGTTCCAGCTCCGCAAGCAGTGCCGGCAACGCCGAAGCAGTCGCACCCGTGCCGTAATGACCGGGCTGCCACATAGCCACGTCAATTCCTGGCGTCAATCCGACAAATCCGGGCAAGTTTTCCGCAACCCAAGCAAATGTAACGACTGCAAACCCGCGATCGCACAGCGCTTGCGCCAGCCATTGATACAGTTCCGGGCTGCAATTGACGCCGCTGAAAAAAATCACCGCAGGAAAAGGAGCCCGTTCTGCGTCAGCCGGCACGATACCCAAATCGCGTTCTGCGTGGCTCCCCGACATTTTCGCCGGATAGTAAACTTTCAGGTGAATGGTGTCGTAGGGTGGTTGGGCGCTCTCGACTTTAGCGGCTCTCCAAAAAGCGCGAACAGTCATGGCAGTTGTTTTTAATTCAATATAAACCTAGTTTAGAGCGCGATCGCGCTCTAGAGAACTTTCACTCCTCCGTTACTTTTTCAGAAACATTGCCGTTTTTATGGCGCGCCCGCCGAGCCGATCGCAATAATTTGACCCGGTAGGGATCGGCATCTTTGCGCCAATAAACCCGGTAGTTGCGAATTTCTGCACAATTTTCTTTCAAACACTTGAGCCAACCTTGGCGAGTTTTAATCGCGCGGAAATCGTCGAGAAGTCCCCAGTTTTTCTCCTGGCGGGTGAGGTTGGCAAATTTCTCGTAAAGCGGATAATCGGGTGCGACGCAGGCGTCTTTGCAGTGCAGCACGGGCGGATCGTCAGAGTTATCAAAATCTCGATAGCTGACGTGCAAATTTCTCAAGTCAATTTCCATACTCGTGTGCAAAGTCGGATGGGGCTCGGTGTCGAAATCGGGATAAAATAGATAGGCAATTTTGGGTTTAGTGGTGTATATTTTTATGAGAGTCGCGCCGTCCATGCGCCCGATGGTGCGGCTGGCGCAACCTTCGTAAATTCTCAGCAAGGGGTCGAGCAATTCTAGGGCGGAAACGTGGATGCACAGGGCGGTTGGCAACAGCAAGCCGATTTGGCTGTTGCGGGCGCGATCGCCAATTGTGGCGAGATCGCCCAAACTGAAGAGAATGTCTTCCGCCACTTCGCAGGCTTGCTTGTAGCTGCCAAAAAAGCCTTTAATATCGTTTTGAATTTCTGGGGAAAACGTGCTAAACTTGGGAAGACGACCGAATTTTGCTAGCGCCAGATAAGCGAGTAAATCTTGACGGCGCTTTTCCGCGATCGCATCCCATTCTTGGCGCTCGGTTGCTTGCAGGATTATCTCAAAAGCGCGGCGAATGCTGCCGATTTCAGCTTTGATGGCGGGTTCAGAAGCGAGTTCGCCTTTGGCGGGCAGTCGTCCGCGATCGCTCACAAATGCCATCAGAGGCGTCACCAACTCTCGGCACTCTTCAAAGCTTTTGCTTTTGTTTTGGATTTTGGGAGTCGTCGCGCGCGATCGAAAGCGCGAAGCGCGAAACGTTTCCGCTCCAGTTTCATCTCGAAAAACGAAATAAATCCCCAAAGCAGCCGGAATCGCCTCAACCCCCAAAACCTCTTCGATATAGAGTTTTAATTCCTCCTGAGCGTAATATTTTTGGAAAGTATGGCGGCGGGTAATTATCCCGTCTCCGTAGGCGACTAACCCGTTGCCCGGATTGTCAATGAGAACCTGAGCCGCCACTAGCAAAACTTGGCGGGTGAGGTGCCAAGCCTTCCGCAAAGCTTCTCGGCGTTCTTCTTTATCTTCGATAACATTAATGATATAGCCGATATTGACAATATCAGCAGGAATGCGGGGATTATCGGGAAAATAGTAAGGGTCCCAACCCGCGCTCGCGTAACCCTTTTCGCCAAGGCGCGTAAAATCGCCGCCGTAACCGCAACCGTAGTCAAAAAACGTGCTATTTTGAGTAAATAAACCCGATTCCAAAGCGAGGCGCACCGGGCGGGAGAAATCGCTGCGAATAATGGCAGCTTTGTGGCGTTCTATCTTCGGCAGCCAATTGCCGGAAGCATCGAGCCGCCGACTGACTTGATGCCCCTCTATTTCGACGCCGTGGTAATCCAGACATTGCCGCCATCCCTCGCGGGTGCCAATCCCCCGCGTGGTATTTAAAAGCCCCAATTCTTCCTCTTGGCGCGTCAGGTTGGCGAAAAGTTCGTAATGGGGATAGTCGGGCGCGACGAAAGCGTCTTTGCGGTGGAGAACGGGCGGATTTTCGGCAGTGTCATAAGCGCGGCAGCTAATGAGGCGATCGCGCCAATCGATTTGAATACTGGCTTGCAAAGCCGGGTGAGGGTTGGTGTCAAAATCGGGGTAAAATAGATAAGAAACTTTCGGCTTGTCCGTGCTAATTTTCACAATTGCAGCCCCGTCAATTCGCCCGAAATGGCAGCGGGCGCGGCGTTCGTAGAGGCGCAGGAGGGGGTCGAGTTGTTCGAGAGCCGAGACGTGAACGTAGAGAGCGCTGGGGAGTTTTTTGCCGATCGCGCTCTGTTCGCAGCACCGGGCGATCGCGCCGGGTTCTTCTAGCTGAGAGAGCAGTTGTGCGGCGAGTTCGCTGGCTCGTTCCCGGGTGCCGAAATCGGTAGCGATTTCAGTTTGAAGGTGGGGGGGGAGGTGTAAAAATTGGGGGCGATAGAGGGCGAGATAAATCAGGAGATCGTGAGAATTGGGAAAGCCCGATCGCCCCTGAGCAGCGCGAAAGCCCTCGGCATCGGTTGCCTCGCGAAAAACAAAATAGACGCCGAGGGCAGCAGAAACGGCATCAACCCCCAGAATTTCATCAATGTAGGTTTTAAACGCTTCGTGAGTGAAGTAAGTTTCACGAGGATTGGGGCGAGTCACGAGCCCCTCTGCATCAATAATTTGCCCGTTCGCGCGATCGTCAATCAGAACGCGAGCGGCAACTATCAGGACTTTTGCAGTGAGTTTCCAAGCATTGAGGAGGGCAGCGCGGCGGACATCTGGGGATTCGATCGCTTCGAGCCGATAGCCCAGGTTGACAACCGCTACCGGCGATCGCGGAGTGTTGCCCCCGCAGTCCCAAAAAGCAGTATTTTCGGTCAGGATGCCCGCTTCAGTGGCGAGACGCGCGGGACGCGAGAGGCGATCGAGGGCAACAGGATTGGGAGCGACCATAGCAGTTTAACTTGGCGGACACCGACAGATAGACAAATGGCTGCATACTATGAAAGCACTGTCGTTGCCTGAAAATCTAGAGGTTGCCGCCCTCGCGAGACAATTTTTTTCCGGATTTCCGGTTCGCAGAAATACTTATCCGGTCTTGATGGCCGCGCGATCGAGAGAGCGCTGCAGCTTGAAATCGGAACATTGCCAACCAAAAAAAAGATTTTACGAGCCGCTGAAATCCTCTCTCCTGCCGTCATATCTCAGCCGTAAAGGCATTCAAAGTAGGGGCACCCCAGCAGCAGGCGATCCTAAGACTTTTGGTAGAGTTCTTTTCTTAGCCTTCAGATAGATTATTCCTCCCTAGCCTTCAGTTTACGCTGGAAAATATTCGGGTCATTCACTGGAGAAAAAATCATGCCCAGCGGTCATGCTAGCCATAAAGGCCATAGCGTTAAACCCAACACGAATGCGGACAACCAGATCGATACTGCTGCCGAGATTGAAATAGACCCCAATGCCGTCCTCGGCGAAAGGGGAAATGCCACCAGAGCTGGCGAAGAAATTGCGAATAATCCAGAGGCTACTGCCCGACCGAGCCAAAAATCAGAAGACCAATAAAAGCGGATTTGCTTTATCGCTGCCAGCCAGTGAGGAAGGAGAAGATTTCAGGCAGCGATTCCCGCAAGCTGCTGCGAAATACGCGCCTGATGAGACGAGTATTTTTTTGGGGTTGAGCGGCGATCGCGTCCGCAGAATGCCGCGATCGGTCATTTGAGCAATCGCTCAAACCCCTCTAGATTCAAATCACCCGCGCACCAC
>CAYOOD010000148.1:0-11077 GCA_964405435.1 uncultured bacterium | reverse complement strand
TCACGCGCACCACTCACGCGCACCACTCACGCGCACCACTCACGCGCACCACTCACGCGCACCACTCAAAGGAGATGGCAATGGCTACCCTCAATCAACCGCACCAATGGCACGAACTCGCCCAACAATTGCGCGCGGACAGCATCCGGGCAACCACCGCCGCTGGTTCCGGGCACCCGACTTCCTCAATGTCGGCTGCTGATTTGATGGCGGTATTGCTGGCAAAATATCTCCGCTACGATTTCGACAATCCAGACAACCCCAATAACGATCGCTTCGTTCTTTCTAAAGGGCACGCCGCGCCGCTGCTCTATGCCGCCTACAAGGCTGCGGGTGCGATTTCGGACGAAGAATTGCTCTCGCTGCGAAAATTTGGCAGTCGGCTGGAGGGGCACCCCGTTCCGATTTTGCCTTGGGTAGACGTGGCAACCGGTTCCCTGGGGCAGGGATTGCCGATCGCGGTGGGAATGGCTCTGGCTGGCGAGTATTTGGATAAACTCCCCTATCACGTTTGGGTGCTGCTGGGCGACAGCGAAATGGCAGAGGGATCGGTGTGGGAAGCGTTAGAACTCGCCGCACATTACAGCTTAGATAATTTAATTGCCATTGTCGATGTCAACCGACTCGGGCAGCGCGGGCAGACGATGCTGGGATGGAAAACCGAGTCCTACTGCGAGCGCGCGAAAGCATTCGGGTGGAAAGCGATCGAAATTGACGGTCACGATGTGGAAGAGATCGACCGGGCTTATGGCGAAGCCGTCAATATCGCCGATCGCCCGATTTTGATTGTCGCGCGCACGGTGAAAGGCAAGGGCGTTTCCGCGATCGAAGATATTAACGGGTGGCACGGCAAAGCGCTCAAACCGGAGCAAGCGCAAGCAGCGATCGCGGAACTGGGGGGCGATCGCAATATTATTATTCAAGTCAACAAGCCCGACGAACAAGCGCAAAGAAACCCAACCGGAACGGCGCGATCGCTGCAACTTCCTGCCTACGAAGAAGGCGAAAAAGTCGCCACCCGCCGCGCTTACGGCGACGCCTTGAAAGCGTTGGGAGCCGCCCGCCCCGAAATCGTTGCCCTCGATGCGGAAGTCAGCAACTCCACTTACGCCGAAGATTTTGCGACGGAATACCCCGATCGCTATTTTGAAATGTACATCGCCGAGCAGCAAATGGTTGCCGCTGCCGTTGGCTTGCAGGTGCTTTCTTACAAGCCTTTTGCCTCGACATTTGCCGCTTTTTTAACAAGAGCTGCTGACTTCATCCGCATGGCGGCTGTCTCCCGCGCCAATATTAAATTATCCGGTTCTCATGCGGGCGTGTCCATCGGTCAGGATGGCCCTTCGCAAATGGCTCTAGAAGATTTGGCGTTTTTCCGAGCCGTGTGGAACAGTACCGTTCTCTATCCCTGCGATGCCAATCAAACGGCTCAATTAGTTTCAGAAATGAGCGATCGCCCTGGAATTGTTTACTTGCGCACCACCCGCGAAAGCACCCCAGTTCTCTACAGCGCAGGCGAACATTTTCCCATCGGCGGCAGCAAAATCCTTCGCATTTCCGATCGCGACGACGTGACGATTATTGCAGCGGGCATTACCGTCCGCGAAGCCCTCAAAGCTTACGATCGCCTGAAAAAAGACGGCATCACCGCCCGGATTCTCGATGCCTATTCCGTGAAGCCAATTGACGCGCCAACCCTGCACCAAGCGGCGCGCGATACCAACGGCAATTTAATAGTAGTCGAAGATCACTGGAGCGAGGGAGGATTGGGAGACGCCGTACTCGATGCCTTTGCCGGTGCCGGCGCGGCTCCCAGCTACGGCGCAGTGAATCTATCTTTGATTAAATTAGCCGTTCGCGACATGCCGGGATCGGGCACGCCGGAAGAGTTGCTGCACGCTGCGAAAATAGATGCCGATGCCATTGTCGAGGCAGCGCGATCGCTCGTCAAGCAGGCAGCTTGGGTGCCCGCTGAATGAGAGCAATTAACCCAGACTCCCGCGTTTTATTGCGAGATTTGGCGATAAAATAGGCGCTGCATCTGCGTTTGGCTGTCCAGTTAAAAGGATTGTTCAATGGGAGCATCCCGTTTTTGTAAAAACACTTTTTTCAGAAGTGGGAGCGTCTCGCTCCCGATCGATCCAATCGCGAACGAGACGTTCGCACTCCAAAAATGAGATGCTCCCTTTTTCAATCGTTTCCAGGCGGGAGCCTGGAAACGCCTGCTGAGAGGCTCCGAGCCAGACTGAGGATTTGCACAAATTCAATAGAAACTCTATCTATAGCAGTTGTCACGCGGGTGGAGTACCGGGAAGAAACCCGGTTTCTCCGTACCTCACTGAAAACAGCTATATTTTTTTATTTTACGGACTCGACATTAAATTCAGCCTTTTGATAGAAAAAACCTGAAAAAAGAGCCGCTAACCTATTTAAATAGGTCAGGCAAATCAAGCAAAAACTGCCGCTTCAAATAGCTAATTTTTCTAAAAATTGAGCTATTTTTAGCCGACCTGCTGAAACAAGACAAATCAGGAATAGAGAGAGGCGAGATGTTTTATCATGTAAAGGAACTGGAATTTAACGCGCGGGTTTCCAAGCCCGACCAGCGCTTTGCCAGGTTGCTTCTAGAACAATTTGGCGGCGGAAATGGAGAACTCAAGGCAGCGATTCAGTATTTCATTCAGGCATTTGCCGCTCGCAAGCCGTATCCCGACAAATACGACCTGTTGATGGACATTGCTACGGAGGAACTCAGCCACTTGGAGATAGTGGGGGCAACGATTACGATGCTGCTCGACGGCATCAACGGCGAGCTGAAGAATGTAGCCGAAGGCAGCGCGTTTTTAAATATGTTCTCCAACAAGCCGGATAAGGAAGAACTCATTCACCAAGCCCTGACGAACCCCCATTTCTTGTTACTTTCTGGCGGGGGGCCGATGCTAACTGACAGCCAGGGCGTGCCGTGGACGGGAGCGTATATTAATGCCAACGGCGATCTGACGGTGGATTTGCGATCGGATATTGCGGCGGAATCGCGAGCAAAAATTGTCTACGAGTATTTGATGCAATTCACCGACGATCCGAACGTGAAAGAAACCCTGGGTTTCCTGATGACGCGGGAAATTTCCCACTTCCAAATGTTTGCGGCGGCGCTGGAAACGATCGAGCCGAATTTCCCGCCGGGAGTGCTGCAGGGCGATCCGCGCTACACTCACCTGTACATGAATTTGTCCAATGGAACGAGCGATCGCGGCCCTTGGAATCAAGGACAGGGACCGTGGCAAGCCGGCGAAGAGTGGGCGTATGTGGAAAATCCCTACCAGCACGTCGTCGAAACCAATGGGTTAATCGACGAACCCATCCAGGGAAACAGCCACACGCCAGACGAAGTGAAGCAAATCGAGCGGCAACTGAGCAAGCAGCGCAGTCAAGAAATCAAGTCTATGAGTGCCGACGGTTCAGATCAGTGGTCGAGCTATCCGCAAACGAGCAGCATCCCGCCGAAGGGAATACAGGAGCGATCGCGTTCGTAGTTGGCACGGAGCGATAAACTCTATTCAAAAACCCGGTTTCTCTGAGAAACCGGGTTTCTAGATTGGATTGAATCGCCGCTAAAATACACCCTGCCGAGCGTAGCGCCCCATCAACTCTACCGCCCCTAAAACATGCCCTTTCATGGCTTCTTTCACCTCGGCTTTGCTCGCGCCGGCTGGCAAACCGAGAATGCGATCGAGGGCGTAAAGTTTGAAAATGTATCGGTGGGTGCCCTCGGGCGGACAAGCAACGCCGTAACCCACATAACCGAAATCATTTTTCCCCTGCACTCCTCCGCTGGGCAGATTTTGCTCGTTTGGAACGCCTTCGGGCAGGTGGCGGATATTTGCCGGGATGTCGTAAACGAGCCAGTGGATAGAGTTCCCGTCTGGCGCGTCGGGGTCATCGACAATTAAGGCAAAGGTAGTCGTGCCATCCGGCGGATCGTCCCAACTCAGGGGAGGGGAAATCGCTTCGCCGTCGCAGGTGTATCTCTCAGGAATTGTGCCGCCGATGAAAAATGCAGTGCTTGTAAATTGCATGGTATAATAAAACGGTAGACGCGAGTCATCTGGAAAGCGAAAAAGGCGAGTGTTCGGGTCAGTGATAGGCGTGCAATCTCGATCGCAACTGCGCGATTTCTTCTGCCATATCCAGAACCATTGCTGCGCCTACTAAATTCAGTCCTAAATCCCGACGCAAGCGCTGAATTTTCGCAATGCGAACGATATCGCCCTCGCGCAGCATTGCTCCAATCGGTTCAATTATTCCCAGTTTGGCGTAACATTCGACGACCGCCGTAGAGGTTTCGCTCGCCCGGGCGGCATATTCAAATGAATAGAGGCGATCGCCCTCTGGAGAAACAACCACCCGCGAAAGACTCACCTGATTCATAGTTTCACCTCCTCTAAATTCGATCGCGGGTCGAAACTGCTGTGGGCGCGAATTTTTTCATAGCATTCGCGCTCGATCGCGCTGATTTCCTTGGGAGAGACGATTTGTAACTTGACGATTTGATCGCCGCGCCCCTGCTTCGATTTCGGCCATCCTTTGCCCCGCAGCCGCAAAGACTGCCCCGATCGCACTCCCGCCGGAACCGTCACCGTCACCCTGCCGTCGGGCGTCGGAACTTTCACTTGCGCCCCCAACACGGCTTCGTCCGGTCGTATGGGAATATCGCAGACAATATCGTCGCCTTCAAATCGGAAAAAAGAATGAGGCAATAGCTCGACATTCAGGTACAAATCGCCCCGCGAAAGGCGCGAAAAAGGACTGGGACGCCCTTTTCCTTTGATGCGGATGCGGCTTCCCGGTTTCGCCCCGGGCGGAATGCGGACGTTTATCGTTTCGCCGTCTAATTGCAGGCGCTTTTGTACGCCGTGAAAGGCTTCTTCAAAGCTCAGGGCGATCGCTGCTTCCGTGTCGGGGGCGGGGGCTTGCGAGAAACCGTCCCCGAAATCCTCGAAATCGCTAAAAGCGCGATCGCCACCGGCAGAGGTTCGATAGGTATAAACTCGCCGCCCTCCCGTCCGATTGCTTCCTCCAAATCGCCCCAGCAATTCATTGATGAAGTCGTCAAAGTTGGCATACTGCTCGAAATCAAATCCTTGCGGCGCTGCCGCACCCGCTGGAGGAGCGCCCCCTTCAGCGGCTTGTTTCCAATACTGACCGAATTGGTCGTATTTCTGGCGCTTTTCCGGATCGGACAGCACCTCCTGGGCTTCATTAATTTCTTTAAAACGAGCCTCCGCCTCTCGATCGGAGGGATTCAGATCGGGGTGGTACTTGCGCGCCAGTTTTCGGTAAGCTTTTTTAATTTCCTCTGCACTCGCAGTCTTGCTTACCCCTAAAATGTCGTAATAGTCTTTAAAGTCAGTTGCAACTGGCATGGCTCTCGTGTAAATATTGCTGAACGAGTGGGCGATCGGGAATGCCCGATCCTCCCGTCGAAGCTCGATCTTTTACTAAGTGCTAGCCTCTCCGTGAGAGCCGATTTTCGGCGTGCTGTAGTCTTTTTCTAGGCGTTTTTCGTCTGCGGGATAAGCTCCTGTTGTGGTAAAGTTTTCAGCATCCGCCGGATCGCTCGGATCGCTATCTCCTTCAGAAAAATTCGTGGCGATCGGCTGTTCGAGAGCCGGATCGGCTGCCATCCGCTCTTTAATTTCTACTTCCGCATCGAGCCGGGCATTTCCTCCGCTGTATTTTCTAGCTTCTGTGACGCCTTCTTGCACGTCTTCAGCCGCTTGTGCGGGAACTGGCGATCGCCCAGTCTTTCTGTCTTCATTCATTTTTCTTCTCCTTGCTTCTGAGTTTTTTTAATTGCTGAGTTCCTATTGTCAAGAAATTTTATTTATTTTCGCGGCTGCCTGTCGGCTGGCGCAACTCTGCCAGCCTCAAGTCACAGTTTTTATATCCTGCTGAGTTCGCGATGGCAAGAGCTTGGTAGCTCTTGCCGTCATTACCTTCAAATTATCAAGGCTCGATAATTTGCTTCATCTATCTCTCGGACGATATGCGCAATTTTTCCTCTACTTCGCCGATTGCTTTGCTCACATCAGCAGCATTTCCATACTGCTGCTCTGGCAATTGTTCTAGCGTCGCACAGACGTCCTCATCAGCACCTTGCTGCTTGGCGTGTTCGAGCAAGTCTTGCTTGCTGGCGGGAGAGTCCATTCCTTTCAAGTTTTTTTGAATTTGTGCGGGACTTCCGGCAGCCATGTTTTTCCTCCATTAATGCAGATTTTTTCTGGCTTTTCTTTAATCTAGGTTTCCCGGTATTTTACTTCCTCTTCCGCAAAGGGTAATCAAAATTAATGATTTTATTGATTTTGGTTGAGTTCTTTGATAATAAAAATTGAATTTTTTAACAAAGAGATTGCTTGTTGTTTGACACGAAGAATTAGTTTATTTTCAATTTTTTTACATAATAAAATTATTTTTTGCCTTGTTAGTTTTTGATAAAATTAGCAAAAATATCGGTTTATCTCATCAAAAAATAGGCGCAGGTTGGAGAAGAATTATTTTGTTTTTTACCAACCTGCAAAAACGCACGATCGTTGTTGAATTAATTCGCTTGTCGCAGCGATCGCCTTTTATTGATACTTGGCAGTCGGCTTGGCAATATTCCTCAACTGCTAATCTGAAATCGGCACGTTGTTAAAAGCCCCTGTTTGCGGTACATAGATGTTTAAAGTTTTCACCCCGACCGGCACCCTCAGCCAAACATATGCATCAACTGAGGCATTATTGCGAATATTTGACAGAGAAATTGTTCCCGTTGAGTGAGCAGCAGGATCGACAGGTTTGAAAGTTTCAGTGGTTTGCGGATTGCGAGCAGTCGTGTTTCCTATATTGAGGGAGGTAGCATCGCCTAAATCATCTGCCAGACGGCGAATCCTCACTTGTACGTTCACCACGTCGCGATTTCCCGTAAGGGGATCGGGGACTCGCTGCAGAGACAGCAACTCTACCTGTGCCTTATTTCCAAAAGCTTGCTGGACGAATTCACCCGGTTGAATGGCAGCGCTCGTAGGCGGCGCTGGGGTTGCCTCCGGGGTGAGGGTGACGGTTGCCTGCGGTGCGGGTGTCGCGTTGGCTGGGTTGACGGCAGAACCCTGCGGCGCATCGGTTTCGCGATCGCCGGCGCTGCCCTCTCTGTTGACTTGAAGCAGCGTTAAGGGATTTTCAACCAGCCCCATCTGCACGGCTCGATACAGTAAATAGCCGCCAACGCCCAACAACAGCAAAAGCACAGTAGCCGCGCCTGCCAAAAAGCTGTTTACACGGCTGCCGCGACGCCTGGGCTCGGCGTAAACGACCGGTCTTTCAACATCTCGATTGCGGGCTTTCATAAATCGCGGAAACCTTTGAAAACTAAACAGTTTCGCATACTTCTAGACGGTAGCTAAGTTTAGGGAGCGCTGCCCTCTGCCACAGGAGGGAATTATCGGTGCGGGATAGTTCGGCGCTTTTCAAAGAAAAGCGGGAATTGTGTTCTGATACTAGAAGTGACGGTAGAGGGCGATTGTCTCGCCCGGGATAGTTGACAAACAGTTTCTTTTTTTGGCTGGATTATGACTTTGAAATGGATGGCAAAAATTGGTCAATCAATCGGCGTTCTGCTCGTTGTGGGGTGGCAGTTGGCAGGCGCGGCGCAAACAACGCCGGCAGCAGGAGGAATTTGTGCGGCGCAGTTGGGGAAGGCGATTGACGCGATCGCGAACCGTCCCCAGTTCGGGCGATCGAGTTTGGGCATTCTCGTGGAAACCCTCCCCCCTGGCGGCGAAAGCCCGCTCTACAGTCGCAACAGCGATCGCTATTTCATCCCCGCCTCGGTGACAAAACTGCTCACCACCGCCGCCGCCCTGGAAAAATTCGGCCCCCAATATCGCATTCGCACCTCCGTTTACGGCTCCCCAGACGGGGAAGTGCTGCGCGTAGTGGGGCGCGGCGATCCCAGTTTAACCGATGCCCAGCTCGCCGCCCTCGCCAGACAACTGCGCGACAAGGGAATTGCGCGAGTCAAGCAGTTAATTGCTGAGGATAGTTACTTTCGCGGCAGCTTGGTTAACCCAAATTGGGGCTCGGCAGACATCCAGGCGGGCTATGGCGCTCCCGTCAACAGCCTGATTTTCAATCAAAATTCTATCGATTTGATGTTGTGGCCGCAAGCAGTCGGGCAACCCCTGCGCGTGACGTGGGTGCATCCAAAAGACGCCGCAGGCTGGCGGATTGAAAATAACTCCGTCACCGTCGGTGCCGGTGAGGGAGAATTCGTAGACGTGGGGCGCGATTTTGACCGCCCTCTAATCCGAGTCAGCGGACAGTTGCGCGCCGGTTCCGAGCCAGAGCCGGTTTATGTGGCGGTTGCCAATCCGGCGCAGCGCTTTTTGCAGCGATTCCGCGAGGCTTTGGCGGCAGAGGGCATCGCCGTCGAGCAGGCGAGTGTGAGCACGAGCAGCCGCAGTGCGGGCGAGGCGGAACTGGCAGCCGTGGAATCGCCGCCCCTGTCGGAGCTGCTGAAAGAGACGAATCAGGAGAGCAACAATTTATTTGCCGAGGCGTTGCTGCGATCGCTCGGAGCCGGTTCTTCTGCACGAGCCGATACCGCCGCCGCCGGTTTGCAAGTGCTCAAAGCCACCTTGACGCAATTGGGAGTCTCTCCACAGAGCTACCAGCTAGACGACGGTTCCGGGCTGTCTCGCCAAAACCGCATCAGCCCCCAAGCCCTCGTGCAAACCCTGCAAGCAATGGCTTCCGCGCCAGCAGGAGAGATTTACCGAGCCTCTTTGCCCGTTGCCGGCATCAGCGGCACCCTGAAAAATCGCTTCGGCTCGGCAGTGGCTCCCGGCGTCGTGCAAGCCAAGACGGGCAGCCTCAGTGGCGTCACTGCTTTGTCGGGATATGTCAGCCCCCCCGGCTATGAACCTTTGGTTTTTAGCATTATTGTCAATCAATCTGACTTGCCTGGTTCTACTCAGCGCAAAGCGATCGACGATATTGTCTTGTTGCTGACTCGCTTGCGGCGGTGTTGACGTGATGGGGAATGGGGAATGGGGCATGGGGCAAAAGGGCATGGGGCATAAAATGAATAGAAATTAACCAATTCCCAATTCACAATTCGCTTGAGCCCAATTCCCAGTGCCCTATCCGCAATGCCCAATGCCCTTTTGCCCAATGCCCTACTTTACAAATACAATCGAACCGTGGTAAAGACTCTGCTGCGCATGTCGATTGCGGGCTTTCATAAGTCGCGAAAACCCATGAAAAGTACACAGTCTCGCGTATTTCTAGACAGTAGCTCAGCCAGGGGAGCGCTGCCCTCCAAAGGAGAGAATTATCCTGGCAGGATAGTTGCTTTGCGCTCTAGCCATGCGAGAACTTTGCTCTGATACTAGAATTTGACTGCGATGGCGATTGTCTCGCCTCGGATAGTTGACAAACACTTTAGTTTTGCTGGGTATGATTTTGAAATGGATGGCAAAACTCGGTCGATCGCTCGGCGTGCTGCTAGTTTTCGGGTGGCAGTTGGCATGTGCGGCACAAACGACGCCCGCAGGGGCAGGAATTTGTCCGGCACAGTTGGGGGAGGCGATTGACGCGATCGCTTCTCGTCCCCAATTCCGGCGGGAGCGCTGGGGCATTCTCGTGGAAACCCTTGCTGGGGGCGAGCGCCCGCTCTACAGTCGAGAAGGCGATCGCTATTTCACCCCTGCCTCTGTCGCGAAACTGCTCACCACCGCCGCCGCCTTGCAAAAACTCGATCCCGAATTTCGCATTCGCACCTCGGTTTACGGTTCTTCTGACGGCGGAGTGCTGCGCGTAGTGGGGCGCGGCGATCCCAGTTTGACCGATGCCCAGCTCTCTGCCCTCGCCAAACAATTGCGCGGCAAGGGAATTTCGCGAGTCAGCCAGTTAATTGCCGAAGATAGTTACTTTCGCGGCAGCCCGGTTAACCCAAATTGGGAGTGGGAAGACGTGCAGGCAGGTTACGGCACAGCCGTCAACAGTCTCATTGTCAATCAAAATTCGATTGATTTGATTTTGTCGCCGCGAGCAGTCGGGCAACCCCTGGGGGTGACGTGGGTGAATCCGAAGGAAGCGGCAAACTGGCAGGTAGAAAATAACTCGCAAACTATCGGTGCAGATGGAGAGGAGTTTGTGAAAGTGGGGCGCGACTTTGCCAAGCCGATAATCCGCATCGGCGGGCAATTGCGCGCGGGTTCCGAATCCGAACCGGTTTACGTCGCAGTTGTCGAGCCGGCGGAGCGCTTTTTGCAGCGGTTTCGGGAAGCTTTGGCGGCAGAGGGCATCGCTGTCGAGCAGGCGAGCGTCAGCACGAGCAGCCGTGGCGAGGGCGAGACGGAATTGGCAGCCGTGGAATCGCCGCCGCTCTCGGAGCTCGTGAAGCAGACGAATCAGGAGAGCAACAATCTGTTTGCGGAAGTGTTGCTGCGATCGCTTGCCGCTGGCGGCACAGAAGCCGATACCGCCGCCGCTGGCTTAGAAATTCTCAAAGCCACCTTAACGCAATTGGGAGTGAATCCAGACAGCTACGTTCTCGCCGACGGTTCCGGGCTTTCTCGCCACAACCGCATCAGCCCGGAAGCGCTGGTGCAAACTTTGCGCGGGATGGCGTCTGCGCCGGGAGCTGAAATTTACCGCGCTTCTTTGCCCGCTCCGAGTCGTTTTGGCGGTGCAGGCATCGTACAAGTTAAACCGGGCGGCATGACAGGCGTTTCCTCCTTGTCAGGATATGTCAGCCCTCCGAATTACCAGCCTTTGGTGTTTAGCATTATGCTCAATCACGGCAGCCAATCTGCCTCTGCCCGCCGAGTCGCGATCGACGATATTGTCTTGTTGCTGACTCGCTTGCGGCGGTGTTGACGTGATGGGGAATGGGGCATGGGGCATGGGGCATGGGGCAAAAGGGCATGGGGAATGCGATCGCTTTTTTTAGAGCGATCGCATTCACTGGCTGAGCAAGGGGGGAGCATCCCGTTTTTGTCAAAACACCTTTTTTCCGAAGTGGGAGCGTCTCGCT
>CAYOOD010000147.1:0-16061 GCA_964405435.1 uncultured bacterium | reverse complement strand
CCCCCCCCCGCCCCCAGCCCCAGAGGGAAGCCCTAGCCCCCACTCAACACTCCACACTCAACACTCCACACTTTTGCAGGCAAGCGGCTGGGTAAACGTGGGGGTATTTTCCGCCGTAGCTGTCGCGCTCTTTTCCAGTTATCGGTGGGTTGGGAAAATCAAAGATCCGACGATGCCCAACTTAGCAGAGACAATCCGCGAGTCAGGATTGCCGGTAGCGGGCGGATTAATTTGCGCGATCGCTGCAGTAGGGCTGGCAGCGGTGCTGGTGCGTCGCGCGAGGTTCTGGCTGTGGGGCGTCAACTTGATAGCATTTGTAGTATTCGTCATCTTTGCCGTTCAGCCCGCCGCTTTCCTGATGGACAGCCAGCGGCAGATGCCGTTGCGGCAACTCGCCCAAAGCGTCGTGCAAGTGAAACAGCCCGGAGAAGAACTGGTGATGATCGGGTTTGAAAAACCGAGTTTGGTGTTTTACACGCAAAAACCAGTTACTTACTTCCGTCAGTCAAAATTGGCGATCGCTCACGTCAAAGAGATTGCCGACACTCAGCCCAACCCCCCCTCTATCCTCCTGTTGGGCTATCCTTCCAAATTTGACGATGCGGGCTTGAAACCCAACGAATACAAAATTTTAGCTAAATCGGGTGCCTATCAGCTCGCGCGCGTCTCAAAACAAGTCGTTGCTCGACTCTACCGCCCCGATTCCATCTAAAATCTGTTTGGGCCGTACTTTGAGATTTTAGAAAACCAGATTTCAGGCTAATAAAATCTAAAATCTAAACTCTAAAATCTCAAATCACAACTCTAGAATCGCGCCGCCAGAGTTTGATGAATTTTGTCGAGCAAATCCGCCTTTGACAAATTATAAGGCAAAATATGAGTCGCGATTTCCAGTAAAATTTGCTCGGGTTCAGAAGCTGTCCCGTCAAAAGACAAGCCCAGAAAGCGTTTCTCTCCTTCTTCTCCCGCGCAGGCAGACAGGGAAGGAGGATTTAAAGAGGAAGATAGCGCTTGCAACCGTTCGCCAGTCTGAGTTTCTAACTTTCCACCGACAGGCTGCGAACTCTCCGGCTGCTGCGCCAGCACTAAAATCGGAGGCTTGGCAGATAGCTGTCCCAAAGAAGCGATCGCTTGCCCCACCGCCGCATCCGGCGCGATATCCCGCCAGCAAATCAAGAGCAAGTCAACGCTTTTGCGCTGCAGCCGCCGCCAAACCTCCGCCCAAGAGCGCCCTGCTAAACCTTTAAATCCGGCAGTTTGGATGTACTGAACCAGCGCGCAGAGCCACTCATTTTTCGCTTTGGCATCAGCAGAAGTGGCAGGGGATAGGGCCGATAAATCTGGCAAAGTCGAGATATCGACGACGAGAATAGAAGGTTTCCAGTTCATGCCAGCAGCGACTTGCAGCACCCGCAACAAAGCAGGCGGAGCGGCTTTGTTTCCCGGCTTCCAAAACCCGTAAAATACCAACAGCCCTCGAACTTGATTGGCAGCCCGAGCGATTTCCTGCTCTAGCGTCACGATCGGCAGAGATGCCAAGCTGCTGTATTTGCTGAGTTGTTTGAAAAATGAGACGGGATCGCTCAGCCCGCCGACACTGTTGAGCAACACGACATTCGGCTGCCAAACGCGGGCGAGGAGTTCGGCTTCCTCCAGATCGTCAGCTTCCAAAACGCGGTACTGATGGCGGTGCAGCAGGCTGTTGAACTGCGCCATCAGCTCGGAGAGTTCGGCAGTTTGTGCGCCGGAGAGCGCGACTGGGGCCGGCCCCTGCAAGGTGAGGCCATCTTTCTTGCGGCTTTCGTCTTCGTTGTAAGTGTTCGTATTCAGGCGCAGCACGATCGGCGAAACAACGGGAACTGGCGGCGGCTCGTCGAGGTGCGCCAATTTCGCTTGCAAGGCAGCAGGCTGTACCGGCAGGCTCAAAAAACCATCCGCTCGGTTGTGACGGGCGAGTTCTTTCTCGGCTTGCGTTGCCGTGACGATCGCGGGAATCTGGCTGGTTGCAGCATCGGCTTTGAGCAGCGTCAGCACGTCCCACCCCGACAGCAGGGGCAGTACGGGATTGATGAATATGACCTGCGGCTTGAAGCGGCGGGCTTTTTCCAGCGCTTCCGTACCGGTACGAGCAATCACCACCCGATAGCCCAAGTCGGTGAGTTGTTCGCTCAGCGCTTCGATAAACCGGGGCACTGCTTCTACAATCAAAACGATTCGGTGCGGTTGCCCGTTGGTTCCTTCCCAGATGGCGTCGGGTTGCGGGGGGCTGGGGGGCAACAGCAGGGTAAACTGGCTGCCCTGATTTTCTTTTGAGATAAAGGTGACGTCGCCGCCGTGCATTCGGCTGAGGCGCTGAGTCAGCACCAGTCCCAGCCCTGCTCCTTCAAATTGCCTGGTGAGAGGATTTTCTAATTGCTGGAATTTTTGAAAGATCAGGTGTTGTTTGTGGTCGGGAATGCCAATGCCGCTATCCCAGACGGTAAAGGCGATCCATCCTTCCCAGCGGTTGACCTTCAAGCCGATCGCTCCTTCGGCTTCTGTGAATTTGAGGGCATTAGACAGCAGGTTGACCAGCATTTGCCGCAGGCGCAGTTCGTCAGCTATCAGGGTTTCTAAACCCGGTTCGATTTCTAGGGAAAACTGGACGTTGGCCGCGCAGGTGTCTGCCGCGTCGTTATTGCTGCCGTCGTTGGTTGGCGGTTCTTCCAGGGCGCAGTGGTGTTGCAGGGCTTGCTTGTAGGCGCGATCGCACGCAGCAGCGATATTCACCGGTTCGAGAATCAGTTCCATTTGCCCGGTTTCTATGCGCGTCAAATCCAAGATGTCATTCACCACCGTCATCAGGTGACGCCCGCTCTGATAGATCAGTCGCGCGTAGCGGGTTTGGCGGTCGTTGAGCGGGCCGATCGCCCGATCTTTGAGCAAGGTGGACAAGCCCAAGACGGCGGTGAGTGGGGTTTTGAGTTCGTGGCTGATGCAGGCTAAGAATTCATCTTTGAGGCGATTGAGCTGAACTAGATCGGCATTTTTCGCGGCCAGCTCTTTGGCCACGAGATGTTGCTCGGTCACGTCCTGCGCCAGCACCAGCCAAACGGTTTCCGGATCTTCCCGATCGCCTGTGGGGTGGGGGCTAGGGGGCCCTTTTGGGGGAGGGGGTGATGGAGCGGCGTTTTTCTTTTCTCCCTTTCTGCCGCTTGTTTGCCCTTTCTTTCTGCCGCTTTTTTGCTCTTTCTGGCTGTCGCTGTCTCGATCTCGCTGTGGCGGTTGTGCAGAGGAGCTGTTGAACCTGGCGTATCTCGAAAGGCTGGTAGATGCCAATCCTGCATCAATCAAGGCTTCTGAGGCGGGCGTTGTGCGATAATCGGGTTTGGGCAAAACAATCCCCAGAGGCATTTTGACAAACTGCCAGACTTTCTGCTGCCCATTCGGCATCAGGCAGACGCCTCGGCTGGTGGCTGTTTCGGTATCGAGCGCGGGCAAAGAGCGTTCTTCCTGTTCTGGAGGCGGGGCTGCCCCACTCTCTCCCAGGGGCGATCGCCCGCTCGGACGGGCAGAAGGTGCTGGATTTTCCTGCTGTTGCGTTTCCTCTGCTGAAGCGCTTGCCGAAAGGGGAATTTGCGGGAATTGCCTGCGCCATGCCTGGTTGCGAAGCAGTACCTTTCCCGTATTGGTTTGCAAAATCAACGGGATCGGCAATCGCTTCAGGACTTTGAGCAGGGGATGGAAGGTTTTGAGCAGGGAGTGGCCGTCGTGCAGGTGGGGGAATTCTGATTTCAAATCGAGAGAATCGAAATTTTCCCGCGTCTCGTCAGCATCTGCAGTCCCCGCTATTTTGGGGCTGAAGTGCAGTGCCAGGAATTTTAACAGCCGCGCTCGGTCGAGCATTCCCAAAAATTTGCCCGCACCATCGACTAATGCCCACTCTCGTCCTGCTGCGAGAATGTCGTGTTGCGCTTGCAGGTGGGGCCAAAATTGGCTGAGGCTGAGATTGGCGCTCAAGCTGGCCAAAGGTTCTACAATCGCCGACCCGATCGCCCAGAGCGGTTGCTGGGGGTCTGCAGGCGTCGCCGGCCCGGTTTCGGACTGCCCCCCTCCCGATGGAGCGCTGGTGTTGGCTGCAGAGATGGCAGCCATCAGGTGGGGAACGAGGCTGTGCAAGTATACTAATCCCAAGGGACTTTGCCCCTCACTGATGACCACCAAGCGATCGCACTGATTTTGCCGAAATATCTCCAGTACCGAAGCCAGCCTTGTAGTTTCGCGGCAAGTGGGCACCGGCTCGACAAATGCTTTCAGATAGGGGGTGGGTGTTGACATGGGAAATCTGGCGCTTACTTCAGGCGCTGCTCCTCCTGAGCTGTTCTCGGCCCTATATAGGCCCAAAAAGCGTTCCGGGCCGCGACCGACTGGGCCGATGGCATTCCCCGATGGCGATCGCGACAAAGCACAAGCTCGAGAAGGTTGACAGCTCAATTATGACCCTGGAAGGAGCCTCGCGAAGGTATTGCCCTTACAATTGGTTACAATTAATAGGCAAACGTATAAGTTAATATTAAGCTTCCCCTCCGGAGGCTGCTATATGATGGATGCTGCGATGCTCTCAGCAACTCAATCCCTTTAAAAGCCTACGGCGAGTGCGTACCCAACTTTCTATTTGTATTTTCCTGCGCGACGCGCAGCTAGCCGAGTCCATCGCCGGACTTTTGGCGGGCGATCGCTATTTTGTCACTTCTTTCAAGTCACCAGCAGATTTTGTCCAATTTGTCGAGCGGGAAAAGCAACAACTGGACTGTCTGATTTTAGAAGATGACCCCGCCGGAGCGGAAGTGGCCAATCAACTGCGCCAGGAAAACACCCTCTTGCCGGCAGTGATTTTGAGCTTCGCGCCTCCCACTTACTCCAACGGCGACCTGAGAAAATTTCCCTCGACTCTCATCCCGGAGATCGCCCCACCGCCCCTGAAGTCGGCGGCGGGTACGGAAGAGGCCACCAGTTTCTACCACCCCGCTGAAGTTCAGGTCTCCAGTTTGCAGCTCAGCCAGATTGCAGCTTTCATAGACCGAGCGATCGCCGAATTCCTCAACCTTTCTCCCAGCGGCCACTCGCCGAATCGGGCTGTAGAAGCCAAAACTCCCCAAGAACTCAGCATTCAGCATTTCCTCCTACAGCAGCAGCGCCGCCTTGCTGAAAAATTGAAGGAGCGATTAGGATACCTAGGCGTGTATTACAAAAGGAATCCCCAACGTTTTCTGCGCCACTTACCTCTACCAGAAAGAAAAGAATTTCTGGAAAATCTCAAAGCCGATTATCGGGAAATCATTTTGAATTATTTTTCAAAAGATGACTCTATTAATCAAAAAATAGACGACTTTGTAAATCAGGCGTTCTTTGCCGACCTGCCCGTTACTAACATAGTAGAAATTCATATGGAATTAATGGACGAATTCGCCAAACAATTAAAATTAGAAGGTCGGAGTGAAGAGATATTGCTTGACTACCGCTTGACGCTGATCGATACCATCGCTCACTTGTGCGAAATGTATCGCCGTTCTATTCCCAGAGATTCATAAATTAGTCAGAAGCAATCGGCCAAAAAAGAAGATTATATTGTCTTCTTTTTCTAATTCACTTCTTCCCTTCTTGTTGAATGGTTTTAAATCTATGTCTGCTCTAAAAAAAACCTATGTTCTCAAGCTCTATGTAGCCGGGAATACCCCTAATTCAGTCAGGGCTTTGAAAACACTCAAAAACATCCTCGAACAAGAGTTTCAAGGAGTGTACGCCCTCAAAGTCATCGACGTACTCAAAAATCCTCAACTGGCAGAAGAGGACAAAATACTGGCCACGCCAACTTTATCTAAGATATTGCCGCCGCCAGTGCGGAAAATCATCGGAGATCTCTCAGATCGAGAAAAAGTCTTAATAGGATTAGATCTCCTCTATGAAGAACTTTGTGAAGAGGAATCAAACCTCTAGCGAAGCGGAGGAGCCGGGACAGCAGGTGCCCCAAACCAGCAGGTTTTGTGGTAAGGGTATCTGAGTGTCTATTTAATTTCTCAGATTAGCTGCGAGTATAACCAAAGCAATGAATGAAGTCAGTAAAGTAGGGAAACCCAATCCAGTGCCAATGGGCGTGCCAAAGATTCGCACGATGATAGAAGGGTTCGACGATATCAGCCACGGAGGTTTGCCAATCGGTCGAACCACCTTAGTCAGCGGCACCTCTGGCACCGGGAAGACGCTGTTAGCGGTTCAATTTCTTTACAACGGCATTATGCAGTTTGACGAAGCCGGCGTATTTGTTACTTTTGAAGAATCTCCTACTGATATTATTAAGAATGCCTCCAGCTTTGGTTGGGATCTGCAGCGCTTAATCGACGAAGGCAAATTGTTCATTCTGGACGCCTCCCCCGATCCAGAAGGCCAAGAAGTGGTCGGCAATTTTGACTTATCCGCCCTGATCGAGCGGATTCAGTATGCCATTCGCAAGTACAAAGCCAAGCGGGTTTCGATCGACTCGGTAACTGCCGTGTTTCAGCAGTACGATGCCGCCTCCGTCGTGCGGCGGGAGATATTTCGCCTGGTGGCTCGCCTCAAACAAGTAGGCGTTACCACCATTATGACGACCGAGCGCATAGAAGAATACGGGCCGGTGGCCCGTTTTGGGGTGGAGGAATTTGTTTCGGATAATGTGGTCATCGTCCGCAACGTTCTCGAAGGCGAGCGCAGGCGTCGCACGATCGAGATTTTGAAGCTCCGGGGCACCACCCACATGAAAGGGGAATACCCGTTCACGATTACCAATGACGGCGTTAACATTTTCCCGCTGGGGGCGATGCGACTGACTCAGCGCTCTTCCAATGTCCGCGTTTCTTCCGGCGTCAAAACCCTCGACGAAATGTGCGGCGGCGGTTTCTTCAAAGATTCGATTATTTTGGCAACGGGAGCCACGGGCACGGGCAAGACGCTGTTGGTGAGCAAGTTCTTGGAGGAAGCTTGTAATAGCGGCGAAAGAGCCATGCTATTTGCTTATGAAGAATCTCGCGCCCAACTGCTCCGCAATGCCTATTCCTGGGGCATTGATTTTGAGGAGATGGAACAAAAAGGCTTGCTGAGAATTCTCTGCACTTACCCGGAATCGGCGGGTTTGGAAGACCACTTGCAAATTATTAAATCGGAGATTGCAGAATTCAAGCCATCTCGCATCGCGATCGACTCTCTTTCAGCCCTCGATCGCGGCGTCAGTAACAACGCTTTCCGGCAGTTCGTGATCGGCGTGACCGGCTATGCCAAGCAAGAAGAAATCACTGGCTTTTTTACCAACACCACCGACCAATTTATGGGCTCCCATTCGATTACGGATTCCCATATTTCTACAATTACCGATACTATTTTGATGTTACAATACGTCGAAATTCGGGGAGAAATGGCCCGCGCCCTCAACGTCTTTAAAATGCGGGGTTCCTGGCACGACAAGGGCATTCGCGAGTATACCATCAGCGAACGCGGGCCAGAAATTCAGGATTCCTTCCGCAATTACGAGCGGATTATCAGCGGCGCTCCCACCCGCATCTCCGTCGATGAAAAGATCGAGCTGTCGCGCATTGTCAAGGGGGTTCAGGGCAAGAAGGGCGAAGAGGATGAAATGTAAGTGACCCCCGTAGTGCAGCCGCACCGCTAAAGCGATCGCTCGTGTAGGGGCACTGAAAAACGGCCTCTACGCTGGCAGCTCTAGCTCGGCAGTTTATTTTAACTGGCAAGGGTAGTAGATATCTCTACTACCCTCTGTTTGCCGTTCTTACCTTTCTTCCTTTCTTCTTGCCTTGCTTTTTTCCTTCCTTCCTTCCTTCAACGAGCACGGAGGGATTTGAACCCCCGACCCTCAGAACCGGAATCTGATGCTCTATCCACTGAGCTACGTGCCCTCATACATTTGCAAGTATAGCACGCGCGGCGGGAATTGGTGAAGTTGACTGAATTATTTTAGATTTTGCCGCGCCAGAGGGCCAACTCTTGGGAGGGGGGAAGGGGAGAAAGCGCAAATCTGGGCGATCGCCCGCACGTCCCTATTCTTTTATACGCTTCAACAAATCGTAAAACGGCTGCCAGTTGTCCTCAAGGGCGATCGGCTCCCAAATCGCCTCTATCTGCGATCGCACCAAAACCGTTTCTGGATTGTGACGGCGCAGCCGCTCCGCCATCTCGTCCATCTCATCCGCCGATACTCCCTGCAACAGGTGATAGTAAAACTGCCGCCAGGGCTCTACCAGTTCCGCCGGTTCGGCATCGGCAAAAATCCGACGGCTATCGTCGCGCCAATCCCGAGAAAACTGCCGCCTCAGTTCCCGAAAGAAATCCCCATATCCCACCTGAGTCTCGCTCAGCACCCGTAAAGTCAGCCTCAGCAACTCCAGGGCTTCTTCCTCCGGCAGTTCGCCAAATCCTAACTTATTCAGCATCAACTGCCGATAAGCGCTGTGATAATACTGTTCAAACCTGGCCAATCCCGCCGCCATATCCGCCGAATCGATCGCCCTGGCTAGCGGTGCCTGCAGCATCTCCAAATTCAAGCGACAAATCCCCGGTTGGTTGCCGTAGCTGTAGCGCCCGTAATAGTCAAAATAAGCCGCCGTAAAATTCGGGTCGTAGTTGGGAATAAACGCATAGGGGCCGTAGTCGAAACTTTCCCCAGTAACCGACATATTATCCGTATTCAGCACCGCGTGACAAAAGCCCGCCGCCATCCACTGCGCCGCCAGTTCCGCCACCCGCTGCACCAATTCCGCATAAAATAGCGCGTAGCGATCGCCCGGTTTCAGCGCCTTGCCCCTTTCGCGAACGGCTGGATAATAGCACTCAATGACATGCTCTAAAAGTTTCTCGATTAAATCCTTGCGCTGGAAATAGTGCAGCCGTTCAAACGTGCCGAAACGAACGTGAGAGCGACTGAAGCGCACCATCACGGACGATCGCGTCGGAGAAGGTTCGTCGCCCCGCCACAAAGACTCACCGGTTTCGATCAAGCTAATACAGCGAGAAGTGCGCACCCCTTGACGGTGCAGCGCTTCAGCCGCCAGCACTTCCCGAACGCCGCCTTTGAGAGTCAGCCTGCCATCTGCGTGTCTGGAATAAGGCGTTCTGCCGCTGCCTTTCGTGCCGAAATCGTAGAGTTCGCCATCAGTGCCCCGTACCTGCCCGTAGAGAAAGCCGCGCCCGTCGCCCAATTGAGGGTTATATTCGCCGAATTGATAGCCGTGATAGCGCAGCGCCAACAGTGGCCGCACGCCCCAAAACTGGCCAAAGGCTTCGACAAAATGACTGTCGGTTACGTCTGTGGGGTTCAGCCCCAGTACCGGCAGCAAGTCGTCATTGCGAAACCGCAAGACGTGGGTGGGGAATTCTGCAGCCGCAACGACATCATAGTAATCGTCGCCCAAAGATTCGAGGGCGGGTTCGTAGTTGAGGTTGAGGAAAGGATTCGGAAAATCTCGATGGCTGGGGTTCGGGGCTTGAGTCATGCCTGTAGAGATTGAATATTTCAATCTTTAATCGGGATTCATATAAGCGAACCCCGCGTATTCTCGAAAGAATAGCACATTTCCAGACGGGATTTCGCGCCAGTCACTCGACTTCTGGCACCTGCGCCCTCCACCGGACGCACTCCACAAATGCGATCGCGAAATCCAGCCCCAGCGAGAAGTCGGCTGCGACTGGATCGCTCAGAGATAGGGCCACGACTTCCAGCCAAACAGCGGCGCTACCCGCCTGCTTGATGGCCAATTCCACCAGGCTGCAACCCTTGCCGGCAGTCTCCGGGTGGCTTTGCGTAGAATGGTTATTAAGATATTCCAAGCTCTACTCCTGTTTGGCAGCGGTTCGGGCTATACTCCTGCAATAATAATCTAGGTTGTTAATCCTACGGTATCGATATGAATCCAGAAACCAAACAAGCTGAAACTACCCTCCCCAAAGTGGACGTAAAACTTGAAGAAGCTGGGGCGATTACAAAAATCCAATCCCCAGATCAACCTCCAGATCGGTGGCAGCAAATTGTCGATCAAGTTCTGCAAATTCTCTCCGAGCTGCCAGCTTATGTGGGCGGTTTTTTTGCAGACTATCAAAAGCCGATCGTTACCATTGCTTTGATTGTAACGGCGGGAATTAGTGTTAAAGTGATGCTGGCTGTTTTGGATGCGATTAACGACGTTCCGCTGCTAGCTCCGACATTTGAGTTAATTGGTCTGGCTTATACAGCTTGGTTTGTCAACCGCTACTTGCTGCGCGCCGAAAACCGACAAGAGTTGTCGGCTCAGTTCAACTCGCTCAAGAATAAAGTTCTCGGTTAATCGGGCAATTTTTAAGAGTCGGCGGGATAAAGGGGGTGCGATCGCCCTCCCTTTATCACAACTAAAACCAACCTTTTGTGTTTGCCACTTTCCTTTCAGATAGGGAAAACATCAGAGGACCAGCACTTAAAAACCTGGTGTGGTTTGCCAAACCCCTTTTTTTATTCGTTCGCTGCTGGCGGCTGAGAGAAAAGCATTAATAAAAAACTGAACCCAATAAAACCGTTTAAAAATTACTAAAAATATCGTTTATTTCAGCGATTTCTTAACTGAGCAAAGCTGAGGCATAATGGCAAACTATCGCCAAAACTTTATAACCCTAAATGAAAAAAACTTGCCTTTTCAAAAAATCGTCTATTTCCCTCCCTCTGCGTCCTCTGGGTCTTTGCGGTTTTCAAAAAATCCCTAGTTTCTGAAAGCTCGATCGCTTTATTTTAGAAACTGAATGTGGGTTTAAATAGCGGCAGCTTCGAGCATCAATTGCGCCAATTCGCAAAACCCCTCTCCTTCAGCCGCCGCCGTGACATAAGCCGGGTGGTGATTTAACTGGTTGGTATATTCCAGCACATTTGCCACCCCCACAGAATGGGGAAAATAACTCGCATCAAATAAACTTTCATCATTCGGGCTGTCGCCCACTGTCAAAACTTGCGCCGCTGTCAGCTCTGGGAAATAATCCCGCAACACCTGCACCACGCCTGCTGCTTTATCCTGCCCCAGCGGTTTGATATGGCACTGCACGGAACTGTAGGTAAACTCCCAGCCCATCTCATGGCACAAAAATGCCATTTTGTCAAGGTCTGAGTCGGTCAAACCTTCTATGTCAAACGTCCAGTCAGTAATCCGGAAGCGATTGTCGCGCGACTCTTGAATTTTGGGAAACATAGACTTAAGGCGAAGGAATGCCGTTTCGAGCTGCTGTCGGTGTTCGGCACAGTCGGGGATGGGTGTCAAAGCAACGGTTTCTCCGCTAGCGGGGTAGAACAGCCCGCCATTTTCAGCGATCGCCCCCGTCAAGGGCAAGTAACTGACCAAACCACTCACCCAACCCGCCGATCGCCCCGTGACGACTAACACTCGGATGCCAGCCGCCGCTAAATCCTCCAGCGCTTGCAGCAAAGCAGGGGTAAACTTGCCCCGCCGCGTCAGCGTTCCGTCCATATCCGTGGCCAGTAAACGAATGTTTCCATACAACCTGGCAGCTACAGCCTGAGATAAAGTTACAAAAGGCATGGCGATCTAGACAATCACTTGTTTATGGCCAAACTCTCAGCAGACCAGCGAAACGATCTCTATTTACAAGAAGCCGCGCGGATCGGCATTCACAAGCCCATCTTGGCTGCACTCTACCACGCTCACAACCAACCCGCTCTTACAGACGGCGAAACGGGGTTGGGGATTTCTCCTGCTAACCGGATTCCCCTCGATCGAGTTAATACCTTGCCCGCACAAATTCATTACGCCGCTAATACTATCCGCAGTCTGAGTGAAAGTTTGGCCGTGCAGGGCTGGACGGCATCCGACTTGTGGCACGCTGAAAAGGGTTGCTATACGGAACGGTTTGTCAAAGCCGTTGCGGCAGGCTATGCAGCCCCTGCTAGCGATACCTCTGCCGCGCGTTTGGAAACCTGCGACAGCGAGAAACTCCTGCAAGCGTACCTGCAAGATTACAGCGTTGACTGTGCTGAGATTGGAGATTTTCCCCAAAATCTAGCTTATCTGGATGGCGCGCTCAAAGCACTGGTGAGTCAACTGCCCCGCTACTACGCGGGATTGCCCTACCAGCGAGAGGCGCTGCTGCAAGCGGCGTGCATCTGGAATCGCTGGGATACGCCGGCTGAGGCGATCGCCAAGCTGAAGGAGACTCTCCCGCAGGGAAGCGATGGCAGCGAGGAATCCCTCCTAGACCGGCTGCTGCTGCAATTGCCCAAGCAAGTCGCGGCTAATTACAGCGAATCCCCCCACCAGCGAGAAGCGCTGCTGCGCCTGACGCAACTGTGGCGTCAGTTGGAATCCCGCGAAGCGGCGATCGCCTCCCTCAAACAAAATACCTCCCCCGAATCCTCTCTGGCAATTCTCGACGCTGCCCTCGTCGCCTTCTCCCAGCGCGTGCTGCAGGAATACCGAGGGCAAGCCAAAGAGCGCAACGCGATCGCGGAAACCGTCCGCATCTGGCGGCAGTTGGACTCTCGCACCGCAGCCCTGGCGAGTTTGGGCGTCAGCGCCGAAGCCCTCGAATCCGGGAAAACCGATCCGACGGTTTTGATGAATGCGGCAGCTCAGCTCGATCGCGAAATTGTGGAATTTGTCCGCCGCATTCCCGTCGATTACCGAGAACTCGACCACCAGCGGGAAGCGGCGATCGCCCTCGTCCAACTCTGGCGGCAGCAAGCGACGAAAGAGCAAGCGATTCAATCTCTGGTTGACGACCTCAAACAGATGAATCTAGCGCGCAAAGGCACTTTAGAAGCCCCGCCCGTCCCCGCTGCGATCGCCTCCCAGCGCCCGGAACGGTGGACGCCGGACAACCTCCAAATGCACGCCGCGATCGTGCCTTTCGGCACTTTTACCTGGGCAGAAGCCACGCGCGCGGGCACCTACATGCCGCCCGACATCGCCACCGTAGAGGCGATCGTCCGCATTGCCGAACTGGCAGAACGGGCGCGCGATCGCTTGGGCCGGCCCTTCTACATCACGGATTGGTATCGTCCCCTCGACGGCGATCGCCGCCTTTCTGGCGTCTCCAACAGCCGCCACGCCGTCGGCGATGCCATCACCTTCTACTGCGACGGATTGAGCGGCGATCTCGTTTACTGGTTCCTAGACCCTTGGTGGCCCGGTGGTTTGGGTCGCTATGCCCGCTACCCCTACCTCACCCACATTGATGCCCGCAGCTACCGCTCGCGGTGGGTGCATTAGGATAGAGCTATGCCAGTGCTTTTTGATTTGACATAGCCATCGCCTGTTCCCAGGCATTCTAGACAGAAGTAACCCTTACGTTCCAGCGGTAACGCCTATGTCAGCCCGAATAATTTTCGTCGATCCCTTACTAGCAGCGAAAACCCCCGCTCCCAAGCCTAAAACCGCCGCTCCCGCCGCGTCCAAACCCGTCGCGTCTAACGAACAAATTTGGATGGGTGTCTCTGGGGGACTGTTATTACTGGCGATCGGGCTGGCGGTGTTTGCCAAGCTGCAAATCGGCAAGATGTCTAAAAAACTCAGGACAGAGGAATTTAAAAATCGCGATTTGCAGAAAAAATACAAACTGGCTGTCGAGACGATCGGCAAAATGGAAAAAAATCCCGACTTGATTCACTCTCGGGAATTTAACCTGGACTATCTGCGAATGCGGATGGCAGAAGAAACTTTCCACTTTGGCATTGTCAACCAAATTAAAGTCAAAGTCAAAGAAAAGATTTCTGTCGCCTTGCGTCCGACTAACGAAACGCGAGGGGTGGGACGTCAAGTAGATGAAATTTTTGACGTGGAGTACGAAGTCGGCGAAGGCGGCAAGATCACCAAGCGAGTGCTGTTCCGCATTGAAGTGAAATTAACGAAATTGCCGACTCAACCGACGTCAGTTACTATCAGTCAAATTATCGACTGCATTGAAACTTACCTCAGCCCGTCGGACGATCACGACAGTTGGCAGCCGACGATTCAAGGGCGAGTCGCCTACATCCACTGGGATCAAAAAGCCAAACCAACGCCCTTGCTCGTGCTGGAACAATCGAATGAAGGCGTAAACGTCACGTTTGCCACCAAGCGCAAACCGGCAGGGGGCGCAACTGGACTCGCGAACACGGCAGAGCAGGCTCCGGCAACGGCTTTGCAGGGGCCAAAAACTTCTCTGGGACGCGGCGGCAAAACGGGGTTTACTGGGGGCACGGATAGAAGTGCTGGGAAAACAAACGGCACTGGCAATTCTGAAAAGCGTGCTGGCAAAACGGGCGGAATTCCTCCCAAAACTGGCAAGCGCTAAGCGCGCGCTGCGTCGGCAGAAATGGCGTCATCTTTGGCGAGCCGCCCGTCTTCCATGTGAACAATGCGATCGGCGATGTCTAAAATTCGATTGTCGTGGGTGACGAGCAAAATCGTAGAGCCTTGCTCTTTGGCAAGTTTCTGCATCAGCTCGACGACATCGCGACCGGATTTGCTGTCGAGGGCGGCGGTGGGTTCGTCGGCGAGGACTAATTTGGGATGACTCGCCAGAGCGCGGGCGATCGCCACCCGTTGTTTTTGTCCCCCTGATAGGTTCTCCGGGTAGTAATCGACGCGATTTCCCAACCCCACGGCTTCCAGTATCGCCCTTGCTCTTGCCTTCACCTCCTGCGGGGGAATTTCGTCGTGCAAGTCGAGCGACATTTGCACGTTTTGCTGCGCCGTCAAGCACTTGAGCAAGTTGTGCGCTTGGAAAATATAGCCGATATCGCGCCGGATTTGCACCAGTTGGCTTTTACTCGCTCCGCAGAGTTCTTCACCGAATACTTTTAGACTGCCTTCCTGCGCCGATCTCAACCCGCCCAGCAGCGTCAGCAGGGTAGTTTTTCCAGAGCCAGAAGGCCCCGTCATCAATACGATTTCTCCGGGGTCGATTTCCAGGTTTATGTCAAATAAAACCTGTTTTTGGAGCGAACCAGAGCCGAAATAGTGGTTGAGATTTTGAATAGAAATTACGCGCTCTTCCCACATAAGCTTGTTAGTTTTTTTGATGGGCTAAGAGTGAAAGGACGTGTCGGTTAGAAAACAGCTAGCAAACAGCGATCGCTAAAAAATATCTGCCGGATCGGCGGCGCTCAACTTGCGGACTGCGATCGCTCCCGAGGCAAAGCACATCGTCACGGTCAAAATCAGCACCGTCACCGCCCGAGTTGCCGTCATCGCCATCGGCAGGCTAGTCGCATTTCTGGCTAGACTGTACAGAACCACTGAAATCGCACAACCAGGAATATAACCAAAAACTGCTAAAATTAAAGCTTCTTGAAAAACCACAATCAAAAAGTACCTATCTCTATATCCCATTGCTTTTAGGGTAGCATATTCAGCCAAATGATCGGCCACGTCCGTGTAGAGAATTTGATACACAATCACGATACCGACAATAAATCCCATTACCGTACCCAGCGTAAAAATAAATCCAATCGCCGTGCTATTTTGCCAATAACTTTTTTCAAAATCAATAAATTGCTGCTTCGATAAAACTTTCACGTCCCCAGGAAAGCTCTGCTTCAAGCTTTCCACCACAGCCAAAACATCGTACCCCGGCTTTACTTTAATTATTCCGATATCAATTAATCCTTTACTTCGCCTGCTAAAAAGTCTGAGAAAATTTAAGTCGCTGGTAATCAGGTTGCCATCCGCTCCAAAAGAAGCTCCCAAATTAAACAAGCCACCGATTTTTATGCGCCGTCCTGAAACCTCTGCAGAAATGCTCTCCCCTTGCTGATATTTTTTGGCAATTGGCCCAAATTCCGGGCGAGAGGATTTGTCAAATAAAACAACATCCGGAATTTTAATTTGGTCGAGTTTTTCCGCAACGTCCGGCAAATCAAAGACCCGATCGGTCGGGTCAAATCCAACAACAAGAATGCCGCGCGTGCTATTTTTTTTGCATTTGGCTTCTAGTTCTTCTGGAGATAACCGTTTCAATTCTTCTTTGCATTTATACCAAGTTGGCTAACTTAGTATTGTTACATTTTTTTATATATCCCGGAG
>CAYOOD010000146.1:0-16147 GCA_964405435.1 uncultured bacterium | reverse complement strand
CTCCGGGATATATAAAAAAATGTAACAATACTAAGTTAGCCAACTTGGTATAATGGGCTCAAATTTGTCTACCGACAGACTCACCGCCACTTCGTCTAAACGCTTGCACTCCAGAACCCCAGCTTCATTGGTCAACAGGACTTTTCGATTTTTAGCCACTCCCCCGATGTAGGTCAAATTACGTTCTTCCAGTCCTTGTATAAACTGGCCATTGTTGCCGTAGCCCGCATCCACCAGGACTATGCTTGGTTTAATTGACCGTCGATAGCGGTCAATCAGAAGCAGAGCCAACTCGGTCTTTTTGAAAAAGTCTTTGTCTTGTTTTCCCTCTGGCAAGGTATCAGCTTTATGATACAAAGCTACATCTAGGGGCAGACTTTTTGTTCCATCCCATAGATGGGTGGTCACAGTCACCACTCCGTTATCAGTTTTCCCAATTTCTCCGATGTACTGCCGTCCTACACTGGCGGTGAAGTTACCGCTTTTACGGTGTCCAGTGTCGTCCACTATCAGAGAACAACCTCGACTTATGCGGGTCTGATTGCATTGATTCATCACCACGAGCCGTTGTTCATTGACCTGCTCGTGTGACCAGTCAGCCGCCGTAATGTAGTGATGCAATCGGTTATATTCTACTCCAATGGCGTTTTTCGCCATTTGAGTTAGGTTTTTGCGGCAAGCTTTCTCCGAGTAGTCCGGCGATGTAGTGACGAAATCCTGCTTTCTGTGCTTTGGTTTTGAAGCACTCGTCAAATTTTTGGCACCATCTGTCAAAGCAGGGGGGCATGGCTGATGGGGTAGTCTCTCTCATGGGGAGCTAGTCCAACCTAAAATGCTTGTGCTGTATCTATTCTAGCCTATTTCTTTGCTTTTTTTGTTCAAGTCCCGATAAGCGAATTGGATAAAACGGCAGAAAACTATAACCTAAAAAGTTTTGCCACGCCCCACCCCGTCGAGCAAGAGCGTGACAAAATTTTGTACTGCTATGGGAGAAGGCAAGAGGTGTAAATCAAGTAACGGCAGGGGTAGAGCGAGAAGAACGAGCGATCGCGCTTCGCTTTCTCGCCCCCGCCCCGATCGCGATCGCTCAACTAAAACGTTGAACTATTCCAGCCCCACATCGAACCCTTTGCATCCGCGAACTCAATGTAAGTGCGCTTTGCCGGCACCCCCAGCGCCTCCTCAATCTGCTGGCAAAAATCCTGGCTCATTGATTTAGTTTGAGCTGGCGTCATGCTGCCAATACTTTTAATTTCGATATAGCAGACCGGCTCAGTCGTGCCTGCAAAAGTCATGGGCACGTCAGCCTTAAACGCCGTCATAACGTATGATTCTGGCTTGCCCAGATGTTTGGCTAACTTAGCCGACAGCGTTTTTAGAAACCCTTCAACAGCAGATTTGTCAGGAGCGGGGGCAGAAGTTTTAACTTTAATCAACGGCATAATCTTTCAGGGGGTATCAGTCATCTATCATCGGCGATCGATCCTCAGTCAGAGATAAAAACTGTTGACTTTTTACCGATAAACAAAGTTCTTTAACCGCCGTAATTCCAGCCGGTACTTTCTAGCAATAGAGGCTCGCCCTCGCGGTGAACGCCCGCACCGACAACCTCACCGACAAAAACACTGTGATCGCCGTATTCAACCGAGCCCACGACTTTACACTCTACATAACCCAGGGAATCCGTGATAATGGGACAGCCCGTTTGCTCTCCTCGATAGAATTGCACGTCCCCGAACTTATCGCCCAACCAGCGCTGCGGCTGAAAGAATTTCTTCGCCAGCTCTTTTTGTCCGGCTTCCAGAAAGCTGAGAGCAAAGACGCCACTGGCTTTAATCATGGCGTGGGATTTGGAATCCTGTTTCACGCAATTCACGATCATCGGAGGCTTGAAGGAAGACTGCATCACCCAACTGGCGGTAAAGCCGTTGATATCTTCTCCTTCCTTGACACCACAGATATAGATTCCGTGGGGAATCTTGCGGAGTAATGTTTTTTTCGCTTGTTCGTCCAGCACGGTTCTAGACCCTTTGACTACAACCTCAGTTTATACCAGTTTGATTTGTAGAATTCTAATTATATTATTAAATTGAATTTGAAAAAAGTCTATTCCATTTAATCGACTGCAGGGATTTGAAAAAATTATGCTCGTGCCTGTAGGCAGGTTCTATCGAGCGATCGCGCCGTTAGTAACGGCTGCGATCGCTCGATAGAACCTGCCGCGCGCGGTTATAAACAGGGCACTTATCACCGTCTTTCCCGGCTAAAAAGGTCTTTGAAGAAATCGCCAAATCCCTCTTCTTTGTAATCTTTAAACTCGCCCGCATCAAACCAGATGCCATAACACACCGGACATTTTTCATACCAAATATGAGGCTGGTGAAGGTCAACCATCTTAGTCATTTTGGTATGGCATTTGGGACAATTGATATCGCCCATTTGATTGTACTTGCTGCCCGCAGCCGGATCGCCAATATCCAAACTCTCAGAGCCTTCAATATCCTTGAGTTTTTGCGCTTCTAGGGAATCAAACCAAATCCCTTTGCAGTTCGTGCAGCGATCGACTTCGATATTGGCATAGCCAACAGCTTCTAAACTGGCTTGACACTTGGGGCATTGCATCTGACTCATTTGCGCAGTCCTCTGAATCTAAAGCATTTGAATGTTATGTAGATGGCGATAGTCTATCAGTTCCTTCGGGAAGAGGGGCGGAAGAGGTGGGCGTGTTCGGGATGGTAGAGGCGCGATCGCGCTGGCTGCATCGAACCCGAAACGTTCGCCAGTGCGGGACTGATAACGTACAGGGTTGTTCGGATTAGGTTTTCTTGCCGAGTCACTGCGGCCATTTCGTGCAGCGGCAACAGCCAAATTTTCTCATCGGGCCAACCCAAGCGATAGCAAATGGCCACTGGCGTGTCGGGCGGGTAGTGTTGAGTCAGTTTCGCCTGTGCCTCTTCGACGTGCCGAGCGCTCAGATAAAGACACAAACTCGCTCGGTGCGCGGCTAGACTGGCCAACTCTTCCGATTCCGGGATGCCCGTGCGACCGCCCATGCGGGTGAGGATAATCGTCTGTACCAATCCCGGCACCGTGAGTTCGGCTTTTAGTTTAGCTGCTGCCGCCTGGAAAGCGCTAATACCGGGGATGACCTCAAACGGAATTTCTGCTTCTATGAAGGCTTGAATTTGCTCGTGGATGGCGCTGTAGAGGCTGGGATCGCCGGAGTGCAGGCGGACGACCGCTTGGGCGTCGCGCGCTCTGTCCACCATCATCGGCAGAATCTCCTCCAGCGTCTTATTTGCAGTCCGAATAATTTCCGCATCAGGACGGACGCCGAGCAAAATTTGCTCGGGCACCAGGGAATCAGCTACAAAAATCGCGTCCGCCTCAGCCAGGATTTTCTGAGCTTTCACCGTCAATAAATCCGGATCTCCGGGGCCGGCTCCCACAATATAAACTCCCGGCGCGATCGGGCGTTTCGAGTTTTTCACTTCGTTAGAATCGCAAATCTTCAAGCGTTTTGAGTTTGAGGCTGTGAGTGAGGTTCATCCCCTAGGGTACAGCAATCAAGGCATTTTGCGGTTGTCTCCACAAGAATACAGGCGATCGCTTGCAAGCGATCGCGAGGGTTTCTGCTTGTTTTTTCCCGGCTTTCAGCCCTTACAACCAGCTTAAGGCGAAAAACTGGTTGTCCTGATAGCTGACAGGTTCTTGGTATTTGTTAGTGGCATCGCTATATATTGACAAGTGGTGTGAAATATGCGTGTCCGTCTCGCTGCCCTTTTGACTGTGACTGCTCTCGCTACTCAGGGGTTAACTCCTGCGGTTAGCGCCACTCAAGATTCCCAAATCCCTTTACCGGCATCACAGACCGGTAATTTTGTTGTCGATCCAGCGCTTCCGGCCCCTGCTGCAACGGCAGAGGTGCCCCAATTGGTGGCCGCAGCAGTGCCCCCGGCTCCTCCAAGCTTCAATAGCCCTGTCGGCCAGGACTATAGCGCGATCGCCCCCGGCAACGCTTATACTTCACGCGACCCTCAAGCTTATGTTGTACAGCCAGTAGGAGAAACCGATCGGGCTGGCATTGAATCTCGTGTAGCGTCCGTGCCAGAAGCTGTGGCTTATAACTCTCTACCCTCTCCCAATCTCGAACCCGATGGAGGTTTCGCCCGGGCTGAGGATGCGACTTCATTTATCGTCGAGCCTCAGCAGCTAGTCGCCGCAAACGGCTTTGATGCCAGCCAGTCTGCCCGCGTCCTCGCCGATGTGGCCATGCCCGTGCTGCCGCCCATGCGATCGCCAGCACCCATCGCCGCAGTCGCTTACGCCAACCCCAGCCCCGCGCAGTTGTTGAAGCCAGCCGGTAGCTCCACAGCCCTCGTTGCGTCCGCTAGCTCTTTAGTTGCGCCACCCGATACCCGAGTCGTGGCTGCTAGGGAAGTTCCGCCGCCAACTCGGGCCGAAGTCAGCCAAGCCAGCTTGCTGATTGCCAGCTCTTCAGGAGCGATCGCTGCTCAACCCTATATCGTGGAGCCCCAGCCGACGGCAGTCAGCCAACTGCCCATCCCGACTCCACCGCCGCCGCCTGCTCAAAATCTGCCTCCAGCTCCCACGATTACCTCACCCGCTCCACAGCCGACTCAAACCCGACCTGCACCGCGTCCAACCCCGCCTAAACCTTCCTTAGAGGAAGTTAGAAACCTGCGGAATCGGCTGCTTGATGTAGACGAAAAACTCGACGTTCTTAACGACCGATATAAAGCTTCACCGTCGCTGACAATCGTCAACCCGGCTGGCTATGGTGCGGATAACAATACCGGGTATGTTGCTGCTACCTTGCAATCGCGTACCCGATATACTAACGATGCAGATGGCGGGTTAGTGGTTGGGGTCGGCTTGGGCAATGCTCGCAAAAATATAGGGGTTGAGCTTTCTTATACAACCGCTAGTTTTGGTAGCTCTAGAGATTTTGGTGCGGGCGGATTTAACGTTAAATTGCACCGACAGTTTTCAGACGATTTTTCTGTAGCTGCTGGCTGGAACGGCATTATAAATGTTGGCGGTTTTAGAGATGAAGCTTTCCGGAATTCCGACTTGCCGCCTAATGACTTCAAAAACTCTATCTATGCCTCTGCTACGAAGATTTTCCGCACCCGAGAGGATATCAGCAAGCCCTTCAGTCGGGTAGCTGTCACGGCTGGTTTGGGGAGCGGTCGCTTCCGGTCTGAGGATGACGTGGCAAACGATCGCAATACGGTCAATCCTTTTGGCAGTGTCGCCATTCGGGTGGCTGAACCTGTCAGCGCGATTGTGGAATGGACAGGACAAGATTTAGCTGTGGGTGCCTCGATTGTCCCGTTCAAGAACGTTCCGTTTGTGATTACTCCTGCACTGCGCGACATTGCGGGCGCTGGCGACGGAGCCCGATTTGTGGTAGGCGCGGGGTTTTCATTTAAGTTTTAAGTGCTGAGGTAGGAGAGGTTTTTATGCGTGCAATGAAATGGTTAGGTTGGGTCGCAGGTCTATCTCTTGCCGGCTACGCGATCGCCGCAGATAGAGCGATCGCCCAGCTTCCTCCCAATCAGTCTGACATCACCGGCACGAATATCTTCGACAATCCGATTATTATCATTCAGCCCGGTGAAGGACTCGATCCTGATATTCTCGACACCGCCCGACGGTTAGCTGACGAAATAGATGATGCCTATCTGGCTTGTGCTTGTGACAATTCTGCGACGACAGGCCCCCGCCGATTTGCGCGAGGTCCGGGCGATCCGAACGCCGTTTGTGCCAATCCAGCCTGCGATCGCTTGGAGCAATTGCTGGAGGAAGCCAATGTCTTTTTAAAGAATTTGGACGCCGTTCACGCTCGATATATCAAAACCTATCGAAACCGGATTTGGTAGCCAAAATTCAGGCTCTCTAAAATCCGGTTTTTAACGGGGTTTGAGAAACTGAAAAATCCTTCAAAAACTCGTCAGGAAGAAATTTTAACTGCATCTAAATGAGTGAGGAGAAAAAGGGATAGATTTATGATGCACCCTAAACGCAAGGGGAATTTGGCTGGAGTCAACCTTTTCATCGGAGCGATCGCGGCAGGGCTTGTGGGCACCTACTCGACAGCAGCGCAAGCAGAGGACAGCTTTGGCAATGGCGGCATTCAGTTCGATGTCGATACGACAGTCGAATTTGAATTCATAGAATCAAATGGAGCCTTCCAATCAACCTTCGGCGTCGTCAACTTAGATACCGGCCAGAAGACGCCTCTGCTGGTCGAGGTCAAACCCTCTGACCAAATGCAAAATCCCGATCGCCCCTCTGATTTCCAGGACGACAGCACCTCGGGCATTGCCAAGGATTTTAAAGGCACCCCCGGCAATACCGTCCCGCAGCCCCTAGCGGAATTCGAGTTTAAAGCGAATGCGAGGTATGCCTTCTACCTGGAATCTACCTACAATGGCAGACCCGCCGGCATCCTCTACTCCACAGATACGCAAAACCTGCGAAACCGACAACAGGTTATCTTTGAGGGCGGTTTTGCTGGTCTTTCTAACGGCGGCACCGAACTGCGCTGGGACGATACCGGGATCGTCAAACTTTTAGAAGAAAGAGACTTCGACGACTTCATCGTTCGAGCGGGCGGTCATTTAGATTGCCCTGAGGAAACCGATACCATCTGTCAGCCCTGTTACAAGCTGCAACCGGGTGAAGGGCAGAGCCCATCTCTGAAGCCTCCGGCTAACTCGGCCCCCTAGACGGATAAAGGGGCAAGCACAGACTGGCTGCCGCTGCTTGGTTGGTTCGCAAGCAGCGGTTTTTGCTAGTTGTCGAACAACACCGGCAGGGGACGGTGCCGGCGGTGCGGACAGTTTCGGCTATTTACAGCCGGAGCTGCAGCCCCTGGACTGGAAGAGAGGGGAAATGGTCTTGCCCCTCGAACCCCTAAGTGCCGTTATAAGGAGTGACCTTTGAAATTCTTCACAATTAGAATGGCTGTGATAGTATCTGGATGGTTTGAGGCGGCTTTGAGCTGCCTGTTGGCTTGAGCCTTGTGGTGGTGGAGGAGAATCCAGGAGTGCCAAATCGCATGTCAGTGGGATATTCAAACGCTTACGTGCCGCGAAACCAACCCGATCCCATCCGTATTGGGGTGATTGGGGTGGGAAACATGGGACAACATCACGCCCGCGTTCTGAGCTTGCTAAAAGATGTCGAATTAGTCGGCGTAGCGGATATCAATATAGAGCGGGGCTTAGACACTGCGAGCAAGTATCGGATTCGCTTCTTTGAAGATTATCGGGACTTGCTCCCTCACGTTCATGCTGTCTGCATTGCCGTACCCACGAAACTGCATCATTCGGTGGGCATGACCTGCCTGCAAGCGGGGGTACACGTTCTGATTGAAAAGCCGATTGCTGCCAGCATTGCCGAAGCCGAATCGCTGGTGAACGCAGCAGCCGAAACTGGCTGCATCCTGCAAGTAGGGCATATTGAGCGCTTCAACCCAGCCTTTCAAGAACTCAGCAAGGTGCTGAAGACAGAAGAGCTGCTGGCTTTGGAAGCGCACCGCATGAGTCCCTACTCTCATCGCGCTAATGACGTCTCTGTCGTTTTGGATCTGATGATCCACGATATCGACTTGTTGTTGGAAGTGGTCGCTTCTCCGGTGGTGAAGCTGACAGCTAGCGGTAGCCGTGCCTCTGGTTCTGGCTATTTAGACTATGTGGCCGCTACCCTGGGTTTTGCCAATGGCATTGTGGCCACTCTCACGGCGAGTAAGGTGACTCACCGCAAAATTCGCCGAATTGTGGCCCACTGTAAGAATTCTTTGACGGAGGCAGATTTTCTTAATAATGAAATTTTGATTCACCGACAAACGACTGCTAACTATCTGACGGCTTACGGTCAGGTGCTTTACCGGCAGGACGGTTTGATTGAAAAAGTCTATACCAGCAATATCGAACCCCTGCACGCTGAGTTGGAGCATTTTGTCAGTTGCGTGCGGGGTGGGAATCAGCCTTCTGTGGGGGGAGAACAGGCTCTCAAAGCGCTGCGGTTGGCGAGCGCGATCGAGCAAATGGCGATCGACGGTCAAGTTTGGTGTCCGCCAGATTTGGAGCGCAGCCCTTGGCACACTTCCACGCTCCCCGTTGCCAACTAAATGATGCAATAGTGAGGTGAGAAGATAAAAGCCGACTTTTACTCCTCACTTTTCACTTTTGTCCGGAAATTAGCAATGCCTCTATCAAAGTATTGCCGATCGCCGTGCTGACCAACTCATTGCCGCTGGGGCTGAGATGAATGTGGTCGCGGTACAACGCTTTCGGATCGCTTGTTGAGTTGAACAGGGCCAAAAAATCTATATAGGAAATTTGAGCGCTCTGGGTCAATGCGGCGAGACGCCCGCGTGCCTTTTGTTCGTAATCGCGCGAACCGGGTTGGCCGATTTCCCGCAATAAGGGGGTCATGGCTAAAAGGAAGTGGGCGTTTGTTTGACTGGCGATTTCCCGCATTTGCCGAATGGCATCTAAGTTGCGGCCAACGCGATCGCCTGCTTCTTGGCGCGCGGCTTTTAGTTCCTCTGGCTCTGACGGCTCTCGCCAGACATAGCGGCTGAATACCTCTACCAAGGCTAGGAGGGGCCGGCGGCTGGGATAATTGCGATCGCGCCCCACCACTAATGAGGTGGGAGCAGTGGCAAATAGGTCGTCGGTATTGATCAACAGCACCACTGCCCGCGCTGCAAACGTGCCAAACTGCTGCAAGTAGGCCAGCTCATTTCGCGGCCCCCAAGAATTGGCCGAAGCGTTGAGCACTTCCACTTTCTGACTGACGGCTGATGCTATCTGACGGGCGATTGTCGCTGAAATCGTCCTCTCCTCATCTGTCCACCAGCCGCCATTGGCCACCGAATCTCCCAACAGCAATACCCGCAGCGTTGCGCTATCCGTCGCCCCTACTGGCGGACTTCGCATTGAATATTCGTTGATTTCAATTCGGTTGCCAAATCGTCTCAACCGCTGGTTCGGCGCGGGCAAATAACCAATTTTTTCATCCGGAATATAAATGAGAGGCTTGCCAAAGCCAAAGAGCGATCGCAAGATTATTTCAACGATCGCAAACAATCCGAGAGCGACCGTCAAAAAAATTAAAAATAAATTCATATAAAATCCGTCTAGAAACTTCTATAAAAAGCCGGGGTGCAGGAGAAAAGAAAATAACCGCTTCAGTCCGATGCAGCGATCGCGGCCAAATAAAAGGACTTTCAGGACCCGATCGCGCCCGATATTCAAATCCCGAAATTTTGTTGCCGCTTTTTCAAGCCCAACTAGCCATAGAGTGCCCATTTTCAGGTATAGTACCCTACAGGTGGCCTAAGTTCGCCTGCAAAGGAGAGAAAAACAACTTAGGACGTCCTCTTATTAGTATTGGATTGACTCACTTAACTTCCGAGTCCGAATCGTAAACTTGTGGACTTAAATCAGATATTCAAAACACCGAATCCCATAATAGGTGTCGTGCATTTACTGCCGCTGCCGACTTCTCCCCGCTGGGGGGGCAGCCTCAGAGCTGTTGTCGATCGCGCAGAACAAGAAGCCACCGCATTAGCATCCGGTGGCGCAAACGGCATTCTCATAGAGAATTTTTTCGACGCCCCCTTCACCAAAGGAGCGGTCGATCCAGCAGTCGTCAGCGCCATGACATTGGTGGTGCAGCATGTAATGAATTTGGTGACGCTGCCGGTGGGCATTAACGTTTTGCGAAACGACGCCCGCAGCGGACTGGCGATCGCCTCCTGTGTAGGGGCCAAATTCATCCGCGTTAACGTCCTCACCGGCGTTATGGCCACCGATCAGGGCTTGATCGAAGGACAAGCTTACGAACTCCTGCGCTACCGGCGGGAATTGGGCAGCGATGTCAAAATTTTGGCAGATGTCCTCGTGAAACACGCCCGTCCCCTGGGTGCCCCCAACCTCACCACGGCAGTGCAAGAGACGATCGAGCGAGGTTTGGCGGATGGCGTCATTCTTTCCGGTTGGGCCACGGGCAGCCCGCCGAGTCTGGAAGACCTAGAACTGGCCACCGCTGCCGCCAAGGGAACGCCGGTCTTTATCGGCAGCGGTGCCAACTGGGAGAATATCTCCACCTTGATGCAGGCAGCCGACGGCGCAATCGTCTCCAGTTCCCTGAAGCGGCACGGGCGCATCGACCAGTGCATCGATCCGATTCGCGTCAGTCAATTCGCAGAGGCGATGCGCCGGGGGATCGGGGCCAAACAACCGCAAAAACCTGTTTCCTCAGTTAAAATTCATTAGTAGTGCAAGGCGTAGATTTTGGATGGCCAGATTGTCGCTGGTCGTCGATCGCTTGTCATTTGCCAGCCCGCAAAAGACAAAAGACTGGGACAATCTAAAATCTAAAATCTAAAATCCCCTATCGAAAAATCATAATGATGCGCCGACGTCCTACTCCTTGGATTCATCGCTGGTCCCGCCCGCTGATGGTGGCGATCGCGGCGGCAGGTGCCCTAGAAACAGCCTTTCTCACCGTCGTCGAGTTGACCGGCAATGCCGCCGCCGCTTGCCCCACGAGCGGTTGCGAAGCAGCACTTTCTAGCCCCTACGCTAAGGTTTTTGGCGTGCCCCTGACCCTATTTGGTTTTCTAGCCTACACCATTATGGGCATTCTGGCGGCAGCTCCCCTAGCGGTCAATCCAGCCGAGCGGAAAGAACTCCGCTCCAAACTGGAAAACCAGACATGGCCGCTGCTATTTGCGGGCGGAACCGCAATGGCGATCTTCAGCAGCTATTTAATGTACATCCTGATTGTTGAGATTAAGGGGTTGTGTCCCTACTGCGTCGCCTCGGCGTTGTTCTCGCTGTCCCTATTTGTGTTGAGCGCGATCGGGCGAGATTGGGAGGACGTCGGGCAACTTTTATTTACAGGCGTCCTCGTCGGAATGGTCACGCTGATAGGAGCGCTCGGTGTCTACGCCAACGCCAATACACAGAATGCAACGGGTGGAGCAGACACCGCCGTGAATACCCCCGGGCAAGCGGGCAAGCCAATTACTACGACTTCTGGAGAGGCAGAAATTGCCCTCGCCAAACATCTAACGCAGGTAGGTGCCAAGGAGTACGGAGCTTACTGGTGCCCTCACTGTTACGATCAGAAGCAATTATTTGGTAAAGAGGCTGTTTCGTTTCTCAATTATGTAGAGTGCGATCCGAATGGCAAGAATGCTCGGCCTCAGCTCTGCAAAGACGCGAAAATAGAAGGCTATCCGACGTGGGAAATCAACGGCAAAAAGTATCCGGGGGCGTATGCGTTGGAAAAACTAGCTGAATTATCTGGATACCAGGGACCGCGCAATTTTAAGAATGCCAGCGCCGCACCCGGAGTACAGAAGTAGTTCGTTTGGAGAGTGAGGATAAACGACTATGGCTAAAACAGTTACTTCACAAGCGATCGAATCCCTCGCCGCTGAAATAGGCGAAAACATTTACATCGATATCGCCAAATGGCATCTCTATTTGCGAGAAGCCCACCTGCATACCGTCTTGGCAGAACAGCTCTATCCGCTGCTGGGCTCTGGAGCGATCGCCGAAAACCAAGTGCTGCCGATTTTGCAAGGCATCTCCGTGCAATTGGGCGGCGGCAAGCGAGAAATTCCCCTGCTGGACTTGCTGCCAGTACGCTGTCAGGTTCAGTTAATGGATATTCTGGAAGAATTTCAGCGCCAGATGGATTGAGGAAGAGCGGTAATCGGTAATGGCTAATGGGTAAGGGGTAATGGGCAATGAGCCATTACCCCTTATTGATTGAGCTAGGAAGCTTTCGAGCGGCGAAATTTTTGGCGCAGGCGATCGACAAAAATATCAACTTCTGCTAATTTCAGTTGGGTTGCGATCGCCGCAAAAACGCCCAACCCAACCAAAGAAGCGATCGCCAGTTGCAGCAGCAGCACCAGCAAGCCCTCAGAGCCCAAAAGCCGCTGAGCGCCCCAAAGCGTCCCCCAGCTCGCCAAACCAGCGGCGACGCTGCCAACACCCAGACTGCCGAAAGGCAAGAGCCACTCCAACCAAGGCAAACCGTTGAGCTTGCGATCGAGCAGCACCAACAGCATCACCATCGAACTGATATTAACGCCGACGGTAGCCAGCACCAAACCGGGTGCCCCAAAGGCACTAACCATCACATAGTCGAGCACGGCGTTGAGAAAGATATTGAAGACACTCACCCGAAAGGGCGTTTCCCCATCGCCCAAAGCGTAAAAGACTCGCACCACCACGTCGCGCCCGAGATAGACGAACATGCCGAAGGCGTAAGCCATCAGCACCGGAGCGACAAAATTTGAGGCTTGGGGATTGAACGCACCCCGTTCGTAAACCACCCGCACGATCGGCACGGCGAGGGACATCATCAGAGCGCTCAGCGGCAGCATCGCTACAGCCGTGAGAATTAAGCCCTGACGAATCCGCCCTTTCAATTCTGGCCAATCCTGCGGATCTGCGAGCCGGGAAAACACCGGCAGCAAGGGCACCAAAAGCATATTCGACAGAATGCCCAAGGGGGTTTGTACCAACAAGCCGGCATAGCCCAAGGCAGAGGCGGCTTGGGGAATGAAAGAGGCAAACCACAAGTCGGTGTAGACGTTGATTTGCATCATGCCGGAGGAAAAAGTCGCCGGTCCCAGAATCTTGAGGACGTCCCGCACCCCGGGACGGTTGAACTCAAATCGCAGGCGCAGGGTGCCCATCCCGGCGCGCCACTGGGCGGCTAGCTGTACCAGCCACTGCAAAATCGCACCGCCTAGCGTTCCCCACGCTAAAACTAAGCCGCCAATCCAGGCATATTGCGGCTCGATGATTTTTGGCCCAAGTTGCAGGGCGAGAATGCCAATGCCGCCAATCACTGCCACGCTGGAAAATAAAGGGCTGATGGAGGGGAGCCAGTATTGATCGGCGGCGTTGAGGGTGCCGAAGCCAATGCCGATCAGACCGGCAAGCAGGGCCATTGGGGCCATGATGCGAAATTGCTCGACGGCGATCGCGCGGATGGTTTGCCCTTGGGGCGTCTGAGCCAATCCAGGGGCTACGGCGTCGGTGAGGGGTTCGGCAAAGACGATCAGGGCGACAGTGACGAGGAGCAGCGCGCTGGAAACCAGGGTCGTAATAGTTTCTACGAGGGGCGCGGCGTCTTCCTGCTTGCGCTTGGCGAGGACGCTGACGATCGCGCTGTGAAAGGGGCCATTAATGCCGCCCAGCAAGATCAGCAAGAAGCCCGGAATGACGTAGGCGTAGTTATAGGCATCGAAGGCGGGACCGACTCCAAAGGCGGCGGCGATCGCTTGCTGGCGCACTAAGCCAAAGAGTTTGCTGATGAGGGTGGCGACTGCCACAATCCCAGCAATCCCAGCCAGGGAACGAGAGGTTTTTTTTACTTCCGACACAAACGGTTAAAAATAGCTAAAGTGCTGCACACTATTTAATCGCGAATCCGGCAACCGCAACTCTGGCTCTAGTGGCACGGCGAGGGGCGATCGGGAATCTGGCTAGCTCAATTCCCTATGCAGTCCCTCTCATCAGGACAGTGGCAGGCGCGGCACGACACGGATTCTGACACGGATACACGAATATCCTGGCTCGTTCCCCGGCTCAGCCGGGGAGCACCCATCTGGAAGCTCCCGCCTCCAGGCAACCTCAATCATTAGCTAAGAATGGAATTAATTTACAAATACCCGACGCTTTATCCCGGCATTCTAATCAAACGCTACAAGCGTTTTTTAGCAGATATAGAACTCGATACAGGCGAAAAAATTACCGCCCACTGCGCGAATCCCGGACAAATGCAGGGGCTGTCTGCACCGGGCAGTCGCGTTCTGGTGTCGCGCAGCGAGAATGTCAAGCGCAAATTGCCCTACAGTTTGGAATTAGTCGCAGTTCAAAATCGCGAAAAAAACTGGGTAGGGGTCAATACAAGTTTGCCGAATCAGGTGATGAAATTAGCCCTCCAGCAGCGAATCTTTCCTGAATTGGGAGAATACGAGCAAATTCTTAGTGAAGTGAGTTACGGGCAAAATAAAAAAAGTCGGGTCGATTTTTTGCTGACGCACAGTGAGGGGAAATCGCCAATTTACCTGGAAGTGAAAAATGTTACTTGGGCGGAAGGAAAAACGGCACTTTTCCCCGATGCCGTGACGGCGCGAGGGCAGAAGCACCTGCTGGATATGATGCAAGTCGTTCGGGAAGGGGCGCGTGCTGTCACCTTTTTCTTTATCAGTCGCAGTGATTGCACTGAGTTTGTACCGGGTGACAGCGCCGATCCGGTTTATGGCAAGTTATTGCGCGAGGCTGTTAAGCAGGGGGTGGAGATATTGCCTTGTCGGTTTGAAATGACGCCGCTAGGGATTCGTTATTTGGGCTTGGCAAAGTTGGAAGTGTGAGAAATTAGGGTGCGATCGCTGCTTTCCCTTCAGGCACATAAAAACTGACAGCACTGAAATAGTCTCTCTCTCGTTGACTTGATTTTTCTGCTTTTTTGTGAGAAACTGTAAAAAAAATTTACCGTCGCGATCGCACTGACAATGCGCCATCCGTCTCTGAGAGTGCAAAAAACTTGTCTCGCTCTAATTGCCGCTTGCGCAAGCTGCGTGACGATCGCTCTCCTGCCCTTGCCGGAACCTTCACAACCCCCGGCTCTGCCAGGTTTCACAGCAGTCGCAGAGCAAAAGGTGCAGCATAAAAAAGAGGCGATCGCTCAATGGCAAGTCTCTGAAAATGAAATCTTAGTTGCCGCACCAGAACCGTTTCACGGTAAAATTGTCAAAGAAATCAACCTGCCGGAGGTTGAAAAAGTTGTTGCCCTTACATTTGATGATGGCCCGTGGGCAGAAACAACAGAGCAAGTGTTAGCGATTCTCAGCCAATACAATATTAAAGCTACATTTTTTTGGATTGGAAAAAATCTTAAAAATTCACCAGAAATCGCCCGGGAAGTAGTAGCAGAAGGTCACGCGATCGGCAACCACACTTGGAGCCATCCTTACCGCGCAATGAGCCAGTCGGTTGCGGCGGAGGAAATAGAGGATACCGCCGCACTGATTTACCAAATTACCGGCGTTAAAACTTCTCTGTTTCGTCCCCCTGGGGGGATGCTCAATAATGGCCTAGCCGCCTACGCCCGCCAGCAAAATTATACCGTTGTCATGTGGTCGGCAGACGCGAACGATTACCGCGCCTCGGTAGAGGCGATCGCTACTAACGTGCTGCGTCAGGTGAAATCGGGCGCGATCGTGCTACTGCACGACGGAGGCGGCGATCGCGGGAACACGGTAGAGGCTTTGCCGACAATCATTGAAACACTCAAAATGCAGGGCTACCAGTTTGTCACCGTGCCGGAGCTGCTCCAGATACACCGAGAAGGCAATCAGCCCTCGCCAGGGTAGGCGATCGCTTTTTTAATCGGGTTCGATCTCTTGCTCAAAAGCGCTGCCCGGGTGAGATACTTGATGGTCAGATATGCTGTGGAGCTAGCTATGCGATTTCGGTCGCGGTAGACGTTAGCCTGTGCCTGCGGTTGGCATTTCTCCGCCGCTGCAAAAGGCACAGAGTATTTTGAGAGGTGCACTGCTATAGCCAGCGCCATAACTGACGAAGCCCTTTCCTCACCCATTCACGGATGATTGTGATTCGTGCCTCTCTCGCCCTCAGTTGCTTTCTCTGGGGACTTTCCCAAGCACCGCTGTTTTCTCAACCTCTCTCAGAACTGCTTGTGGAAAAATCTACTTCTCGCATCCTCCCCCTAGGGATTGACAGCGAGAAGCTTTCCTGCCTTCAGGTTCCTCCCGCCCGCACCTCTTATCCCGCAAGCATAGCCTTCGCGGGATCTCTCCCTGCAGACGCTTTTCCTCTTGCGAGGGAGTCGGCAAAAAATCTGCAAAAACCAACTTTTTCTCTTCTGTCCAAACTGAGCGCAAAACCTGCGGACACTCCCGATCCCAAGCCAGTTTTAATCAACCCTCACCTGCACATAGAGGATGTTCTCCAAAATCAGTGTCGGAAGGAACCAATGGGAGTCGGCGTTCCCGGTTTTCATACCAAGTTGGCTAACTTAGTATTGTTACATTTTTTTATATATCCCGGAG
>CAYOOD010000145.1:0-16264 GCA_964405435.1 uncultured bacterium | reverse complement strand
TCCCCCCCTCCCCCGCTCTCCCCTCCTTGCACGCTTGGCGCGGTCTGACTATAATGGAATCAAATAAATGTAAACTTTTGTAAAGCCATCCGATGACTCAGCTCAGTCTGGAGAAAATATCCGCTCAGTTAGAAAGCGAAAATACGCGCGATCGCATGATTGCGCTGGCGTCGCTGCGAAACGTACCCGCCGCCGAGGCAGTACCGCTCATCAAAAAGGTGCTCGACGACGAGAGCTTGCAAGTGCGATCGATGGCGGTATTTGCCCTCGGCATCAAACAGACAGACGAATGCTATCCGATCCTGGTGAGGCTGCTAGAAACCGATCCCGATTACGGAATACGAGCCGACGCGGCGGGTGCATTGGGTTATCTAGAAGACGGGCGAGCGTTTGAACCGCTCGTGAGAGCCTTTTACGAGGATACCGATTGGCTGGTGCGCTTCAGTGCAGCAGTCGCGCTGGGGAATCTCAAAGACGCGCGAGCCGAGCAAGTTTTGCTGCAGGCGCTAGAGAGCAACGAAGTCGTGCTGATACAAGCTGCGATCGCGGCTTTGGGAGAAATCAAAGCGATCGAATCCGTCGAAGCGATTTTGCGCTTTGCCCAGTCGGAAGATTGGCTGATTCGCCAGCGCCTCGCCGAAGCTTTAGGAAATCTTCCCACGCTCAAGAGTCTTTCTGCTTTAAAATACTTGGAAAAAGACAGCCATCCCCAAGTCGCAGAAGCTGCAAAAATTTCCCTGCAGCGCCTATCTGAATTGGATACATCCCAGTAGGAGCGACTTGTAGGGGCGAAGCATTCGCGCTTAGAGACTGTCGGTTTGTGGTAAATATTTATACGCGAATGTTTCGCCCCGATTCCGCTGTCTAAAAAAAGCAGTTTTTCTTCGGGGACTTGCCATGACACCGCCAAAAATTACCGCGATCGCGCCCGAACAAGAAGCCCTCTTGTCGTTGATTCGAGACGAGTGGATGAAAATTTTATTAGAGACGACGCCGACAGATAAGCAAAAAGCCGAAACCGCGATCGCCCTAGTTTATGAATCCGCTGGATTAACCCCGCCGCCACAAATTTTGTGGTTTAAAAACCCTGCCGAAGCTGCCACTTATATTGCCTACAATGAACGAGAACTCGGAGGGCAACCCATCTGGCATACTGTCAAGCAATCTGTCTGGGATGGTGTAGCCGAGCGCGTTAGGGGCGATGTCGCCGAGTCAGTGCGGCAATCCCTTCGCCATACTATCGGTTGTGCGCTCCGCAATGAAGGATGGGCGCGGTTTTGTCTGAGAACATTTAATGAAATTTATAAAGTTATTTTTGATTCTATCGAGCCGGCTTTTTGGGAGTCGCCAAAAAAACTGAGGAATAGTCCGATTTTGCACCTTTTAGAAAAACCGATAAAAGCAGTTTTCGTGGCGCGATCGCTCATTTACTATAACTACTTGAATGCCATTGGCATCGACTGTTCGCCGCTCAAAGGTTTGTGGGCGGCTGCCCAGCACTGCGGCTGGTGGTGGGCATTTGAAAATCTGGCAATTGTCACTCCCAAACCTTCAGCCATTCGCTTAGATAGCGAGGGAAGATTGCACGCAGAAGGAGAGCCTGCTGTTGCTTACGAAGGATTCCAAATTTACGCCCATCACGGAGTAAGATTGCCAGAAAAATACGGCGCAGTTTCCCCGGAGAATTGGCAAGCCCGCTGGCTCCTCGAAGAAAAAAACGCCGAAATCAGACGAGTGCTGATACAGGGAATTGGTTACGATCGCCTGTGTCGGGAGATACAAGCGACTGAATTAGACAGTTACCGAGAATACACCCTGTTGAAAATTGACTCTCCCGTCGATGTCGAGCCCATTTACCTCTTAAAAATGACTTGCCCCAGCACCGAACACCTGCACGTTTTGCGCGTGCCCCCCGACGTGCAATCCGCGCTAGAGGCGATAACCTGGGTAAATTGGGGAATCAGCCCAGAAGCGTTTGCCATTCAAACTTAATATGAGCTAGGGTAGCTGAAAAATCTATTTAACGCTACCACTATCACTTTCTGGAGGCGTTGCCGTGAGCGCGAAATCCCATACTCGCCGTTCGAGTCAAAACTTTGCCTGGAAACTTCGCCCATTCAGAAACCTTTTCCTGAAAGCACCCCGATTTTCTAAACCCGGGCGTAGGGGCGAAGCATTTGCGCATATAAGCTGTCGGTTAGTGGCAGAATCTTGCGCGCAAATGCTTCGCCCCTACAAAAATGGGATTCTCCCTATTCTACTTGCCATCGCTGCCGCTATCGCCCTCCTTCTGGGCAGCCATCACAGAGTTCAAAGCTACGAAACTGTCACTGTCTCGCTAACTCCTATCGACTTTTCGGAGCCAGAAATTGTCAATCCCATGCGCGGATTTTACAAGTGGATTTATCAGGAGAGAACGGACGACAAATGGACAAATAACGACAACGTGCCGCTGCCCAAACCCGAACTGGATGCTTACACGCGCTATTCGTGGCGGCAGATAGAAAAAGCAAAAGATGAATATGATTTTTCTGTCATTGACAGCGATTTAGCGAGAGCTGAAAGGGAAGGGCGCAAATTTGGCTTTCGCATTTTGTCGGTGAATGAATTCAGCAGCCAATATGAAGTCCCCGATTATCTCGTCAGTTTGGTGCCGGGAAAAGACTGTCCGGTTTCGGCTCCCCCTGAAGGGAGCGATACGGTTTGGACTCCCGATTGGAACGATCCGAATTATATCGATCGCGCTGGCAAACTCATTCAAAAACTCGCCCAAAGATACGACGGCGATCCTCGCATTGCTTGGATTGATATGGGACTTTACGGCAGGTGGGGCGAGTGGCACAACGGCGGGCTTTGCGTTCCCGCCGGCACAACGGCGACAAAAAATGCTATCATCGATGCCCACTTGGATGCCTTTAAAAAAACTCGCCTCGTTTTGTCAGTAAATGCTGCTCAGGATGACGCAGAAGATCGGGGAGATTCTCTGGGTTATGCCCTGAGCAAATCGCCGACGCTGGGGCTGCGTTCGGATGCTTTAGGGCACGTTTGGTTTGACGAGCAGTGGGATATTTTGCCCGTTTTTGTGGCTCCGGGAACCGCAAAAATGATGCAGGAACGGTGGAAGAGAGCTCCTTTAATCACCGAGTATTTTGGCAATTCCATTCCTTGGGTTGCCCTGGAACAGGTAAAAAAATGGCACGTTGCTCTCGTGGGCAATAGCGAGGGGGCTGGCAAGTGGAGCGAACTTTCACAATATGAAAAAGATGTTCTGGCTTCTGTCGGCAAGCACGCAGGATATCGCTATCTTGTCAATCAGGTTTCGTATCCGCCGAAAGTCGCAGCAGGCACGTCGATTTCTATTGCTTCTCAATGGTACAATCTAGGAGTCGCTCCGACTTACGATCGCTGGAATATTACCTTCGCGCTTCACAAAAACGGGATCAATGCGCCCTTGTGGAAGAAAACCTCTTCCCTCGACTTGAAAACCTTGCTGCCGGCGCAGGAACCCGCAACCGTTCGCGAAAGTTGGTGCGTGCCAAAGTGGATGCCTGCAGGTATTTACGATTTGAGCTTGACAATTGTCGATCCAGTGGGGTATAACCCGCCCTTGCAGCTCGCCGTCAAGGAAATGGATGAGGAGGGAAGATTGTTTCTCGGAAAAGTGCAAGTGCTTGACAGGGCGGGAGATTGTTAGTATAGTGGGAAAAGAAGCTGTAAATTTTTATTTTCAGGGTGACGAAGCGATCGCCCGCAGTCGCCGCAGCATTTGACGACAATTCAATCGAGCTTTGAAATCCCTGCCTCCTACAGGCGGAGAAGTGTCACTCATCGCCAAAATTCAGATTAACGGTTTGCAAATCTCGACACCAGGCGCGCTTTTGTAAAGTTCTGAAGCGCGATCGCGCCTGACGAGAGCGATTCGCTCCTCCGCAGTTTCCCCGAGGCAGCAGTGAAGCTTTTGTATCGCACAAAACGTGCCATCCGAACGATCTCGGAAAGCACTTGTTTCTCTCAGGGTTTTTACGGAATAGAAAGATTAAGGCAATTAAAGCTTAAAAATACTTTACCAAAAAATTACAGCGAGTAGAATTGGAAAAGGCACCCACAGGGAGTCTGTTAACCCGCTGCTTTCAGCAGAGGTGCATCGATCCCGCTCGTCCTCCCCAGGCAAGCTCTATGTTTTTAGATTGGCCAATGTCTGTTCAGGCAAATCTCGACTTGTTCCAAGCGTTCGTCGAACAAACCCCCGCCGCCGTGGCAATGTTCGATCGCGACATGCGCTACCTGCTGACATCGCGCAAGTGGCGGACTGATTACGGACTGGAGGAACTGGATCTGGCGGGGCGGCGCTACAGCGAAGTCTGTACCCTATTTGGAAAGCAAAAAGCGAATCCGAGAGCCCCCCTCAAAAAAAGAGGCAGTCGCACAGCCGATCGCTGGCAGGAAATTCACCGGCGGTGCTTGGCAGGGGAGACAGCGCGCTGCGAGGAAGAGTGCGCCACCAGAGCAGACGGGGAGCAAATTTGGGTGAAGTGGGAAGTGCATCCGTGGCGCGATCGCAGCGGCGAAATCGGCGGCAGCATCGTGCTTTCCGAGAAAATCGCCGCCCCCAAACCGCTCGAAAATGCTATCAAACCCGACCTCACCGGCATTTTAAATTCCATTAATGACGTCGTGTGGTCGCTAGACGCCACCAGCGGCGAAATCCTCTACATCAGCCCAGCGGTGGAAAAAGTGTACGGCAGACCGGCGTCCGATTATTTTAGCAACCCCAACCTCTGGCAGGAAGCCATCCACCCAGAAGATCGCGAGTACGTTGAAAAAGTATTTCGCACTCTCCTAGAAACCGGCACCAGCGACGCCGAATATCGCATCGCGCGCCCCGACTCAGAAGTGCGCTGGGTGCGCGATCGCTCCGGGCTCGTGTGCGACAGCAGCGGCAAAAGAACCCGCATCGACGGCATCTGCACCGACATCACCCACCGCGTGCAGGCAGAAGCCGCCCGGAGTGAAAGCGAGACGCGCTTGCGACTGGCACTTTCTGCCGCGCGCATGGGGGTTTGGGATTGGAACCTCATCGCCGATAAAGTGAGCTGGTCGGACGAGCTGGAATCCTTACTGGGACTGGCTCCCGGAGCTTTTGCCGACACCTACGAAACCTATTTGAAACTCGTCCACCGCTCCGAGCGCAGCACCGTCAGGCGGGCGATCGCAAAAGCAGTAGAAGTAGGTCGCGACTACGAAATCGAACACCGCATCCAGTTGCCCGACGGGCAAGTCCGCTGGATATGCAGCCAGGGAGGCTTGCTGCACGACGAAGAGGGCACCCCGGTGCGGATGATCGGCACTGTCATCGACATCACCGAACGCAAGCTGGCAGAAGAAGCCTCTCGGCAGAGCGAGCAGCGCTTCCGAAGCTGCTTTGAACTGCCCCTCATCGGCATCGCCATCACCTCCCCGGAAAAAGAATGGCTGGAAGTCAACGATAAATTGTGCGAAATGCTGGGATATTCCAGACAAGAACTCGCGGGCTTGACGTGGTGCGACTTGACGCATCCCGACGACGCAGCAGTCGAAGCCGAACAGTTCAACCGGATTTTAGCCGGGGCGATCGACAGCTACAGCCTGGAAAAGCGGTTTGTCTGCAAAAATGGCGACATCATCTACACTAGCATGTCAGTAGGATGCGCGCGCCTTTCCGACGGCTGCGTCGATTACTTGGTAGGGCTGGTGCAAGACATCAGCGAACAGAAACAAGCCGAAGCCGCCAGGGAAAAAAGCGAAGAACTCTACCGCACCCTGGCGCGCAACTTCCCCAACGGAGCCGTATTTTTATTCGATCGCGATCTGCGCTACACCCTCGCCGAAGGCTCGGAAATCTCCGAATCCGAAGGGGGGATTTCCCTGAGATTGGAAGGCAAAACCCTCTCGGAAGTCTTGCCTCCGGAAACTTGCCGCATTCTAGAGCCGCACTACCGAGCCGCCCTAGCGGGAGAAACCAGCGTCTTCGAGGCACCCTATGCCGGCGGCATCTACCTGATACACACCTTGCCCGTGCGCAACGAACAAGGCGAAATTTTCGGCGGCATGGCGATGACGCAAAACATCACCGATCGCAAGCTCTCCGAAGCCCAATTAGCCACCTCCAACGAAGAACTTGCCCGCTCTCGGGAAGCGCTGCTACAGCAAGCCAAAATCTTGCAATCCATCCTCGACAGCATGGCGGATGGCGTCGCCGTCGCCGGCGAAACCGGGGAATACCTGCTGTGCAACCCGGCGGCAGAGCGAATTTTGGGAATCAATCTCCGGGAAGCGCCCCCCGAACAGTGGGCAGAACGCTACGGTTTCCAGCAATATTTGCCGGATGCCGTCACCCCTTATCCGCCGCAAGAATTGCCGATGGCGCGGGCGGTGCGGGGAGAAGCGATCGACGAAGCCGAAGTCTTCATCCGCCACGCCAACCGCCCCGAGGGCTTTTGGATAGGCGTCAGCGCCCGACCGATCGCCGGCGACACCGGTGCCGTCAGCGGCGCAGTCAACGTCTTCCGCGACATCACCGAGCGCAAGCATTCCACCGAAGCCCTGCGGCGCTCAGAAGCGCGATTTAGAAAACAGGCACAGCGAGAAGCCCTGCTCAACCAACTCGCCCGCCAAATCCGCAACTCTCTCGACTTGGATACTATTCTCGCCACATCCGTGCAAGAAATTCGCAAAATACTGCAAGTTGACAGGTGCTTTTTCGTCTGGTATCGGCGAAATGGGACTCATACCGTCTGGGAATTGGTAAAAGAAGCGCGAGAACCAGCTTTGCCGAGCTTGTTGGGGGTGTATCCAGACGACACAGAGAGTTATTTAGCAGAGAACCTGCTCGCCCAGAAACCAATCCGCGCCGACGACTTGCAGAACTCCAGCGAACCGGCGATGCGGAAACTGCACGAAAAGTGGGGATTGGCGGCATTTTTGGCCCTGCCGATCGAAACCTATTCCGGCGACGTGGGGGCGGTGACGTGCGGGCACTGCAGCGAACCGCGACACTGGCGCGACAGCGAAGTGAAATTGCTCTGCGCGATCGCCGATCAGCTCGCGATCGCCATTTTCCAAGCCGAACTCTACGCCCAAACCCAAGAATCCGCCCGCGCTGCCAGACAGCAAGCCCAACAGCTAGAGGCAACCCTCTACCAGTTGCAGCAAACCCAAGCCCAACTGATTCACTCAGAAAAAATGTCTTCCCTCGGGCAGTTAGTCGCCGGCGTCGCCCACGAAATCAACAACCCCGTCAGTTTCATCTACGGGAATGTCGATCCGGCGAAAAAATATATCGACAACTTGCTGCAATTGCTCAACCTGTACCAGGAAGAATATCCCCCCAGCCCCGCGATCGTCGAGGCAATGGAAGACATGGAGCTCGACTTCGTAGTCGAAGACTTGCCGAAACTGTTAAATTCCATGAAAGTAGGAGCCGATCGCATTCGCGAAATCGTCCTGAGCTTGCGAAATTTCTCGCGCCTGGATGAAGCGGATATGAAAGCCGTTGACATTCACGCGGGGCTGGAAAGCACCCTGATGATTTTGCAAAATCGCTTCAAAGCCAACAGCCATCGTCCGGCCATTGAAATCGTCCGAAAATACGGGGATTTGCCTTTGGTAGAGTGCTACGCGGGGCAGATGAATCAGGTGTTTATGAATGTCATTGCCAACGCGATCGACGCAATAGAAACGCAAAAAACGCCGGGAGTTCTAACGATTAAAACCTCGCTGGCGCATGGGGAATCGGGCATGGGGTATGGGAAAGACAACAAAAAACCGATGCCTCATTCCCAATTTGTTGCTCTTTCAATTTCCGATAATGGCCCGGGCATGAAACCCGAAGTGCAGCACCGCTTGTTCGACCCATTTTTTACTACAAAACCCGTCGGGAAAGGGACGGGATTGGGGCTGGCGATCGCCTATCAAATCGTCGCCGAAAAACACGGCGGCAGTTTGCGCTGCATTTCCCAACCCGGGCAGGGAGCAGAGTTTTTAATTTCTATTCCCATCCAGCAGCCGAAGCACCGCACGGGGAAGATTTAGGAAAAAAAGGCGAGCGCTCGCGCGATCGAAACAAATCGCCCCAGATCCGAATCCCAGCTTTGTCAAAAAGCCGATTTGATTCTGGAGAGGCGTAAGTTTTTCCCAAAGGTTATTCGCCGGGTATCAAAGAGAGAGCGCGCTGTAACTCGGCGAGTTCGTCGCGATGGGCTTTGACAGTGATTAAACTGCCCGATCGCTCGCCTGTGGGTGATTCCAGCTTGAGAAAGACCTTTTCCAGACGCCGAGCGCCTTTCCAGTAAAAAACTCCTGCCGCCGGTGCTAGGAGAAGCAGGCAGAAAAACAGGCTCCCCCACTTGGGAAACAGGATTGCCAAAACGAGCGCCAGACAGAGGATGCCGACTGCTGCCAGCAGTGTCAGAAAGATGGCGAGAAACACGCTGGGTTGGACGTACCCTTCAAAAGTCACTTGCTTTTGGGACTCGTCGGCTGCGGCAACTCGGTACGATCGCTGGGCAAAATACTGCTGTAATTGCGCGACTAGAGACTCTTCGGCTTGCGCGCTGGCGAGTTTGACTTCTTCGGTTCTGTCTTTGACAGATGCCCGGATGAAGAACAAGAGTCCCACGCCTAAGAGCAAGGTGAGCAGGAAGGTTGACGGGAGAATCGGGGCACTCATTTCGGCGATTCGGTTCAGAAATTTTACATAAGTTTACAATTTTTGCCAAAAAAAAGCTAGTGCTGCTGAAAAGAGCAGCAGGAGAGAGACACGCACAGAAGAGAAAAAGACGGGGCGTGAAGCTGTGTGGAGAGAGTGCAGAAAGTGCCCGCCCCCGATCGCCAGCGAATCGCGCCCTTTTAACGAAAAAACCCTGCCCCTAACTGCGTTCTTCAACAGGCGCGCGATCGCCCGTATGAGACACAGAAAAATGATTGGCCCCAGAAACGTACTCCTGCCAAAGACGGGCCAGTTCCTCAGCCTGAGACAGCCACTCCGGGCGAACGATATACATCCGCCTGGGGCGTCCGCGACCCTCAACTTTTTTCCAGTAACCGGCGATCGCCTGTTCGTCTTCTAGAAATTTCAGAGCGCTGTAGAGGACGGTGTCAGACAGTCGGTAAGCCGGGTATTGGGCCTCCAGTCTGTGGATCAATTCGGTTCCGTAGGAATCTCCCCGCAACAAAACAGAAAGGATGTAACACACGGTGAGTTCCTTGTTCAGATAAATCGGAGGAGGGTTTTGAAAAAATTGATAGATATCCTCAACTTTCATCCGCATCACCCGCACAATACCCTATCCAACAGTGGTGTAGTCACTTCGCTGACGCCCCATCAACGCCCGAAGCGCCAAAAATTAGGGGTCAGGTCGAGAAAGCCTGCAGCGCAGCTACTTCCAGAAAAGTTGGCTACCCTGTTCCGGCTCTCGATCGATTGCCAGACGATACATCCTGATATAAGCCAATCCCGCCGCATTCTCGACCGCTTTAGTCTGGATGCCACAGAGATTAGACGGCATTGCTGGGTAGGAAAAATTTCCCACTCAGGCGGTTCCGGCGCGAAAGAGAATGCCGGAAGCAGATCCGGGACGTGCCCGGGGGCAGAGTCCTTACATGCCGATGGGCGCTGCCATAGAAACCGATCTGGTTGTCGCTGCTGCCTGAAGGTCGAATGAGTGACATCCGGTTAGATTCGAGGCTGCTGAACAGTACGATCTAATTGTAAACACTTAATTTTGGGTTAGCCTGCAAAAAACGTTCAAAGCTGCTTTCCTGCTGGCGATTGGAGGCAACTGGCGATCGCTTCTGCCACGGGAAAAGCGCTTCACGCGCTTGGGGTTCGAGAAAGCGGCTCGCTCAATCCCGAAACGCTTTGGCCTTTAACAAAGCAATTATTCTAAAGAAAGAACCTAGCCACCCTAACTGGAGCTCGCTATGTCCAACAAGTCAGACCTCCCAGCCCTTCCCCCAGCCGTGCAGCGAGTCGTCCCCGTGCTGCGCTATGCCGGCTGGATCAGCTTCTGGGTACAGTTAGTCCTAGCCGTTGTTGCTGGCGGAATTCTTTTATTCGCTTTAGCCACAGCCAATGCGGGCAAAACTGCTCAAACTAACAACAATCCCGGTACTGGCCCTGGCATTTTTTTTGCAATTTGCGGAATTGTCGCCTTGGGCTTGAGCATTTATTGGGCTTTGCGCTATACCCGCCTGTCGCAACAACTGCAATCGTCTAACCCGAACTTGCGCCCCAAGAAAGCAGACGCGCTAAAACTCGTGCGGACGGGATTGATCGTGAATATCGTGGGGATGACGTTGACCCTGATGGGAGCAGAAGCGATCGCGGGCACTCTGCTGGCCAAGTCTTTCCAGTCAACTGGCATCGGGTTTGCCGTGAATTCGCAGATGAACAATCTCATTCAACCGGTGGATATTTTCGTGGTGCTGGGAAATACTCACACGATCGTGGCTCACTTCGCTGGCATTGTCACAGCCCTTTGGCTGATTAGCTGGATCGATCGCGACTAGGGAACGGTTGTAGCGCTGCTAAGAACCCGTGCATAGAATGGCGATCGAAAAGCCGGTCGCGCATCCGATCGGCTCAAGTGTTGGAGCGTTGGGGCGTTGGTTGAGACGTCCCAACAGGCGCGCATTTATTTTTAATGGAAAGCTGAAGTATTTTTACGACTTATGATAAAGCAAAAACTAGACCGAAATTCAATATATCTGAAGTTGCCTTTGTCATCCGGAATCAACAGCAATCCACCGAATAAGTATCCCAGTATCTTTCCAGCATCCCGTGCATGAAACGCTAGTGGCTAGCGATCTTGCACGACTGAAAGAAAGGGTGGCGGTTTGACCCCCATCAATTTGTCAAGCTCAGGGGCGCGAAATGCTGTTTCACTCAAGCACGGAGACAAGCGCAATCATGGCACTGACACCTGCGGCATATCCTAGCGTGGCCGATCCGAACACCACACCTACGTCTCAAGAAGCACTGCGATCGCTACTGGGGCAAATCGAAACTGAACTCTACCGCAGCGACATCTACCAGCGGGCTGTGGCCAGCTTGCAGACGTTGCTGGGAGAGGCAGCTCAGGGAACGCAGATTCTCGTCCAGGCAGTGGCGAGAGAAGCGATCGGACTGACTTTAAAGCATTTCAAAAACGAGCGCGCGATTTCTGCCGTTACCCCGAAAGATTGGGAAGCGAATGTTGCACAACCGAGCAATCTCGAGTGGACGATCGATATTGCCCCCGATGGAGTTGTGCCGACAAATGCCTGGGAAAACAACCCCAAAACGGCGATCGAAACCCACCGACACTACGGCGAAGTCTCAACGACGGTAGAGGCGGGTAAATGGCCCCTAGCTGCCAGTACCGCCGAGCCCAGCCAAGGTTCTGCCAGCCAGCAGAAAGCTCACAACGCTTCCCATTCCAAAAACTCCAAGAAAAGCGACACGGCGGAGGAGCAAGCAGCGGAACAGATGCGGCAAGAACGCCTGCGGCAAGTAGGTCAAGAACTGCGATCGGCTCGCCAAGCACGGTACTTGTCCCTCGAACAGCTCCAGCGTCAAACCTTAGTGTCGATTTCTCACCTCGAGTCATTAGAAGCCGGTCGCCTCGATCGCTTGCCAGAAGATGTTTACGTCCGAGGCTTCATCCGCCGCGTCGCTGATGCCTTGGGTTTGGACGGTGCGGCTCTGGTTGCCTCCATACCCGCCCCCGATCCGGTGAAATCCGTCGTGCCGTCTTGGGCGATGCCTCAACCCGAATCAGGAGGAGGACTTTACCTGCGTACAGGGCATTTATACCTTGGCTATGCTGCCCTTGTAGTGGGAGCTGTAGGAGGGCTGTCTTGGCTGTCCTCTCAAACAACGCCCGGAGCAGTTGCCGAACCCGATCCGGGGATGTTATCGCCTGCCGCCGTCGTCCAGCCGGACAAGTCTGCTGAACCCACCGCCAAACCCGAAGCCAAGTCCAGCTATGCCGGCGTACCGGTCTGGTCGGATATTGCCCCTCCAGAAATGCAAGCGTACTGAGGTGAGAGTGCTGAGTGAAAAGTGCTGAGTGCTGAGTGAAGTGAGAGCTTGAGGGTTTATATCTCACTTCACTTTATGTGTCTATATTAAATCCATACTCAGCACTCAGCACTCAGCACTTCACACTCCACACTTTACTAATGACTCAAGACTAGGTTATCTCGGTGAACGACAGTTTCGGCACCGACATGGCCTAAAATACCCGGAATTTCGTCAGACTTGCGCCCCCGAATCCGCTGCAGTTCGGCGCTGTTGTAGTTCACGAGCCCTCTGGCAATTTCCCGCCCGCGCAAGTCGCACAGCAGCACGGCATCTGAAGCGTGAAACTCGCCCTCTACAGCGGCGATTCCCGCTGCCAGCAGTGACTTCCCCGACCGGCAAATTGCCGCCACCGCTCCATCATCGAGGAAAAGCTTGCCGGATGGAATTAAACCGTGAGCGATCCAGCGCTTGCGGGCGCTGTCGGCGATCGCTTGCGGTTCAAACTGCGTGCCGATCGCTTCTCCGTTGAGAATTTTCTCGATATTTCTCGGATGCGAGCCGACGGTAATCGCCGTGCGAACGCCTGCGCCCGTGGCAATGCGCGCCGCTGAAATTTTCGTCGCCATTCCCCCAGTCCCCCAGCCGGAGGCGCTGCCGCCAGTTTGCACCTGCAGGTCGGCGAGTTCGTCCATGCGCTGCACCAGGCTGATAGGCTGGGCGTCGGGATTGCTGCGGGGATCGGCGGAGTAGAGGCGATCGACATCGGTTAGCAAAAACAGCCAGTCTGCCTCGATCAAACTGGCGACTAATGCTGAGAGGGTGTCGTTGTCTCCAAACTTGAGTTCCTCCACAGCTACCGTGTCATTTTCGTTGACGATCGGGATGACTCCCAACCGCAAGAGTTCTTGGAAGGTATTGTAAGCATTCAAGTAGCGACTGCGCTGCACCAAGTCAGTCCGAGTCAGCAGCACTTGCGCGATCGGCTGTTGCAGGGAAGTAAATAAGTCATCGTATATGCGCATCAAGCGGCCCTGGCCAACTGCCGCCACGGCCTGCTTGAGGGCAATGCTGCGAGGGCGCTCGGTCATTCCCAAACGAGCGCACCCGACCCCCACGGCTCCCGAGGACACTAAAACAACGCGATTCCCCTGGCGGCGCAGTTGGGTGAGGATTTCAACTAAGGTGGCAATGGTGGAGAGGGCCAGGTTGCCGCTCTCCGGTTGAGTCAGGCTGGAAGTGCCTATTTTGACGACAATTGTTTTTTCGGTCTGTTGTAGGGATTCGGTTATTTTCACTTGTCCCGAGGTTGGTAGTCCACCAGATCGCGATCGAAATCGGCCTGCACTGGGATTGACGCAGAAACCGGTTTTCTAACTTAGCAGGCTTGACTTGAGAGCGCAAGGGCTGAAACCAGAAACCCGAGTTCTTTCATTCTTTGTCCCGAAGTCCGGCCCGATCGCGCCAGGAACCTGCACAACAAAAATTGTAAAGCGCCAGTCTCCTATTTTGGGAGGGCTGGCGCTCTACGGGAAAATTTAGTTTGTTTTATGGTTAGGGTCTTTATATTGGCTGACCCCATTTGAACTATCTTTACAATGCCACAAATATCTGTGAGCGCTTACTTTCGTAATTTTTTCTTTATATTTCAGAGTGTGGACTTTTATGACGGTGGGTAAAGATTCATTGCTTGGGCGTCAGGGTAGCACCCAGGGCTTGAGACACCCACACCTCAAAGGCGCGCCAGCGATAGCGACGGGCGGCGGCAGCGGGATCGATCATCGGTTCGACGAGAATGGTAAACATGCCCAGACGATTGCCGGCGAGGACATCGGTGAAGAGGCGATCGCCCACCATTGCCACTTGTTCCACAGGCAGGTTCATGCCATCAACGGCTTGTCGCAATTTTCGCCGCGAGGGTTTCGCCGCGCCGGCGATGTAGGGCAAATTGAGAGAGTTGGCGATGCGCCCGATGCGATTTTCGCTGAGGTTATTGCTCACCAACCACAGCGCCGTGACTGGGCGAACTTCCGCCACCCAGGCTTGCAGTTCAGCAGATGCCTGGGCAACCTTGAGGGGAACCAGGGTTTCGTCCACATCCAACACCAGCCCCCGGAGCTGATTTTGCTGGAGAATTTGCGGTGTCAGACTCAGAATTGAGCCTCCCAGAACTAAGTCAGGCTGTAAGAGTTTTCCCCAAGACATAACAAATGCGCCGTGTTGAGTAAAGTAGTGAGTGTCGAGCGTTTTGAGGGCGATAAGAAGTACCCCACTCTAATATTAGAGAAGCGCGCCCGCCACTCAGCGCTTGCCCCAAAATCTTATCAAGATTGCAGTCTGAAGAGAGAGGCGATCGCGGCAGTCGCGCCAGGAGGTAGAAAATTTTCACCGATTGGGAAACACAGGAGATTGCCCTGAATGAGGGATTGCTGCTGCCGCGCCGGTGCTAGGGTGTGGGGGATTTCGGCGATTGGGACTGTCGCTGCCCAGCGCGCCCGTCGTGGATGGCATTTTGAGCGGCTTCGTGTTCTGCCAAGGTGCGGCTGAAGACGTGGCTGCCATCGTAGCGAGCGACGAAATACAGATATTCTGTTTTTTGGGGATTGAGAGCGGCTTTTAAACTGGCTAAGCCCGGGCTGGCGATCGGAGTCGGCGGCAAGCCGGGATTGATGTAGGTATTGTAGGGATTGGGCGTTTTGACTTGAGCAAAAGTCAGGGGTTTGTCGGGAGTTTGCGTCACGCCCAACCCGTATTCGACAGTCGGGTCGGCTCCGAGAGTCATGCCTTCTTGCAATCGTCGGGCAAATACGCCAGCAATTATATTTCTTTCAGAAGGAATGACAGATTCTTTTTCGACAATACTTGCAAGCGTTACCCAGTCGAGGAGGCTTACCTGAGTCCGCTTGGCGCTTTGTTGGTAAAGCGGCAGCGCCACTTGTTCAAAGCGATCGAGCATTTGTTTCAAGACGGCTTGGGGGGTGATGTCATCGCCGACGAGTTGGTAGGTGTCTGGGAAGAGAAAGCCTTCCAAGTGGGGGATGCCGTCGGGCAGCCAGGGGTATTGGGATTTGGGGATTTGGCTGGCGGCTTTGATAAATTCTTCCGCCTTGAAAAAACCTTTTGATTCAAATTCCGCCGCCATGCGCTTGATTGCCCAACCTTCGGGAACGGTGAAGTTGAGCGTCACCACGTCGCCTTTCCAAATTTTTTCGGCGATCGCCTGCATGGACTGAGTGGGGGAGAGTTGATAGGTGCCCGACTTAAACTCGCCGCTGCTATCTTGCAGCGTCAGCCACCGCGCCCAGAGCTTCCAGGCATCCGCCGATCGAATCAAGCCGGCGGATTCCAACTCCTGCCCGATTTGCTGAGCTGCCGTTCCCGGAGCGATTTTGATAATTTTAGCTGCGGCAGAACCGGACTCTTCTGAAGCTTCGGATGCTGCGGGCGGTGCGATCGCGCGATTCCACCAAGCCCAACCCTGCCAAGCACCCAATCCAACAAGCCCTGCAAATAGGGCGAGATAAAACGACCACCGGGCAATGCGCTGGAGAGCCTTCATATTGAATACCGCAAACAACCACTAAGGTATTTTAGAGGTCTGATTGAAAATAGATGTTTCCAGTGGCATCCCCAATTTTAAAAAGGCGTGTCGGCTGTCTGGAGAACTGAGGCGTCGCTCACGACTCGCTCGGCAAAATCCAACACGCAATCATTCCTAGCGCCTACTCCATCTCGTCAAAGAGGCGATCTTGAAGTATACCTTCTATGGTTGGCAGCATGGGCTCGAGATTTTTAATTTCGTCGGGAGAGAGGAGTTCTGGCTTCCCGGCGGCATTGAGTCGAGCCAATACAAATAAAGGATCTAGCGGAGTATAGATGGCAAATTCCTGTTCTTCGTGGTAAAAGCTAGCCAACCACTGCAGTTCCTCGTAATCGCCCTCCGGCGCGTCTTCATCGTCCTCGAATTCCTCGTCGTCCACTTCTGGCAACTCGCCTTCTACCGTCAGAGCGATCGCCGTGCGCTTGAGGGTGAGGTTTTGTTCTTCGAGTACGGCTTTGGCGGTGAAGAATAGGGCGTCGTCAATTTGGCTGTCTTCTACAGGGACAGCCTCCTCGTCGTCCTCTCCTCCAACCCACGCAAAAATTTCTACGGGAGTGTCAACCGGCAGGAGTAATACCAAGTTGGCTAACTTAGTATTGTTACATTTTTTTATATATCCCGGA
>CAYOOD010000144.1:16542-16650 GCA_964405435.1 uncultured bacterium | reverse complement strand
GACATTTGTTATGGTGCTGCCTGATTAGTGAAGATTTTATTTTTTGGAAATCCCTTATAGAAAGAAAGAATTTTTTTAGCTTTCTCTGGCTTTGGCGTGCTATTATAT